>NZ_SRXX01000021.1 GCF_004804315.1 Flagellimonas onchidii | reverse complement strand
TGTTTGGCAAGTTCTAATAATCCTAACTTTGGTTTGATGATCTTTTCTTCTGTACTCATCTGACAAATCTAATTTAAGGGTTAAACTAATTTATTAAGATTGTCAGATTAAGTCTTAACTATTACAGTTCATTTCAGATGATTTAAGTTTATGCTTATGTGAGGCCACCCTTTCAGTTCCTATTTATCCAAAATAGCACCCTCTATATCGAAATATTTTAATCACGAGCACTGTAACCTTTTTCTTTACTCCATATTTAACCAAATCTTTTATCTAATGGGGATGCTGTTTAAAATATTCAATTGGAAAAGAGTGAACATCATTACTTTCGCCATTTTATTGGTGTTAATTGTTCTCAACTTTTACGGTGTTTACACGAATAGATTCTATTTTTTAAAGCCTTATAATTATATTATTCCCGTTTTGGCCGTGATACACGCCCTGTACCTTTACGTTATATGGTTTAAAATCAAGGAAAACGAGCTTCCTGATCCGAAGATGCGAAATTTGGAATATATTGTCTACGTAATTCTTTTAGTATATCTGTTCAAAATATATGATAGTGTCAATGTTGTCAATTCTTATTCCCAATTTCAAGAACATGTATTACCCTCATCATTTCGGTTTATAAGTATTTTGAACCTTGTTTTGTACTGTTCAATGCCGCTGCTGACCCTATTGTCCTTTTGGTATAGAAAAAAACTTATAGGCGAATACAACTTTGAGAATTACAACAACAATCTTAACATTTGGCAGGAATAATCTTAGAGTCCTCGAATATAACTTCCATATAAATCTTTAAACTGAATTCCCTGAACAAAGCGATGTTTGCTCAGTTTTTTATGGGCGACAAGTCCCCAAAGCAGAAGTTCTTTCATAAAATATGAATCTTCTTTTGGGATATCCGGTAGATTGTCATCCAGAAGTGTATTTAAGGGCAATATGGAATCCAATTTCTTTCGGTATTCGTCATCGGTGTCTTCATCAAGCAATTCGAAGCCCTGCCCTTCAAAGAACCAGCTTACTAAATCATCATAAACCGTAACCGCATCCTTCCGCTGTAACTTGTCAATTTTAGGAAAATAGTTTGAGAACAATGTTTTTATTGCTTCCTCTATTAGATTTTCGGCAACGGAACCAGCTCCCTCCTGCTCTCCTTCATAAACCAATTCAATTTTTCCCGTTATCGAAGGGATAACACCGATGAAATCAGTCAAACGGACTGTTGTTTTTTTATCGCCAGACTTTATGATTCGCCTTTCGGCAGTACTCAGTAGGTTTTCAAAAGCCGTAATGCTCATTCTAGCACTTACTCCACTTTTTGCATCCACATATTCACTGTTTCTTGCCTCAAAACTGATTTGCTCCAAAACATCCAATGCAATTTCAGGTATATAAACCACATCGGATTGCCTTTTATCCAGGAGAGCTTCCTGCTTTGTGATTTTTTTTGCAGTTTCAATATTTTCCGGATAATGGGTCAAAATCTGAGACCCAATCCTGTCCTTCAACGGAGTAACGATACTTCCTCTATTGGTGTAATCCTCTGGATTGGCGGTAAAAACAAATTGAAGGTCCAGCGGTAATCTCAATTTAAATCCTCGAATCTGTATATCTCCTTCTTGCAGTATATTAAATAAGGCTACTTGAATTCTTGCTTGAAGGTCGGGAAGTTCGTTGATCACGAAAATACATCGGTTTGCTCGGGGAATCATTCCGAAGTGAATTACCCTGTCATCAGCATACGAAAGTTTAAGATTAGCGGCTTTAATAGGGTCTACATCCCCTATTAAATCTGCTACGGTAACATCTGGTGTGGCCAGTTTTTCATAAAACCGTTCATCCCTATGTATCCAATCTATTGGAGTTTCTTCGCCTTTTTCTTTAATTAGCTCAGTAGCATAACGTGATATGGGCTTCAGAGGATTATCATGTACTTCTGATCCAGCTACCATGGGAATCCATTCATCCAACAGTTGAACCATTAACCGGGCCAATCGCGTTTTGGCTTGTCCCCGAAGTCCTAATAGATTGATATTATGTCTGGAAAGTATTGCTCTTTCCAATTCTGGAATCACCGAGTTTTCATATCCCCAAACTCCTGGGAAAGTTTCTTCATCATTCGACAGCTTTTTAAGCAGATTATCCCGAAGTTCATCTTTGATGCTTTTACTTTCATATCCTGCCGCCTTTAACTGACCTAATGTGCTAATCTTAGTAGGGTTCAATTTCATTATACCAATACTATCCTTTGATGCGTTTCTTTCTATTTTGTTCGTAATCTTCAAAAATCATTTCACCCAAGCCTTTTAAACCTGTGTAGAAAGCTTTTCCTTTATTTGCTTGGGTAAACTCCCTTACAAATTGCATTAGATAAGGGTCTTGGGCAATCATAAAAGTGGTTATGGGAATATGCAATTTTCTGGCTTGCTGTGCCATAGCATAACATTTCTCTACAATGTAATCATCGAGTCCTACACTGTTTTTATAGTAATCTCCATTTGGGAGTCGTAAACAGGAAGGTTTCCCATCTGTTATCATAAAAATTTGTTTGTTGGTATTCCGTTTGCGTCGTAACATATCCATGGCAAGCTGTAGACCAGCCACCGTATTGGTGTGATAGGGTCCCACCTTTAAGTACGGTAAATCTTTTATCGGAATAGGCCATGCATCATTTCCAAAAACCAAAATGTCCAAGGTGTCCTTTGGATATCTTGTCGTAATCAACTCCGCTAAAGCCATAGCCACTTTTTTGGCGGGTGTGATTCGGTCCTCGCCATACAGAATCATGCTGTGGCTGATGTCTATCATCAATACTGTGCTCATTTGGGCCTTGTATTGAGTGTCCTCGACTACTAAATCTTCCTCACTCAAGGAAAAATTTCCAATTCCATGATTGATTTGGGCATTTTTCAGGCTTTCGGTCATGGAAATATGTTCTAAGGCATCACCAAAACGATATTCCCTGAATTCTCCTGTGTGTTCATCTCCCCTGCCCGACTTGCCGGTTTTGTGATTTCCTGCACCGCTTCGTTTTAACTTTCCGAAAATTTGATCCAACGCCCTTTGTCTTAGCATGCATTCCAGTTTTGCCGTGATGGAAAGATTGCCACTACCTTCACCATCTCCTTCTTCTCCCTCGCCTTGTTGTCCATCCGTATCAAATTCTTCACGAATAAAACCTTTGGCTTTTAAATCTTCGATAAAATCATCGATGGTGTAGTCCTCATCGGTAAGCTCATATTCTTTGTCGAGTTCCCGAAGCCAATCCAAAGCTTCCTCAACATCACCGGAAGTATGTGTAATGAGTTCTTGAAAAATCTCAAAGAGCTTTTCAAATGGAGTCTGATCAGGAGCTTCGTATGTAGTGAAACGAAACCCTTTTCTTGTATTCATAGCCATCACATAAAGTTAAGCTATTTCACTTTAAAGGCTACGTATTTAAATAAAAGTTAACGGTCTTGTTCAACGATTACTTGTGTCGATCTTTCAGCGTTTTTATGATATCTTCCAATCGAAAGCCCTTGGCCTGCAAAAGAATAAGATAATGGAAAAGTAGATCGGCACTTTCGTTGAGAAAGAGCTCGTCGTTGGAATCCTTGGCTTCGATAACGGTCTCTACGGCCTCTTCACCAACCTTTTGGGCTATTTTATTGATTCCTTTTCTAAACAGGGAAGCCACATAACTCTTTTGGTTTTCCATGTCATTTTTTCTGGAAGTTATTACCTCTTCCAACTGGGACAGAAAACCGTATTCTTGCTTGTTTGATTCTCCCCAGCAAGTATCTGTTCCCTTATGACAGGTTGGGCCGATGGGCTTCACAAAAACCAACAGGGTATCGTTGTCACAATCGTTTTTTATGTTTACCAATTCCAGAAAGTTTCCGCTTTCCTCACCCTTTGTCCATAAACGTTGTTTGCTCCGGCTATAAAAAGTTACTTTTTTGGTTTGCTGCGTAACATCAAAGGCCTCTTGATTCATATAGCCTAACATCAAAACGGTTTTGGTCTTCGCATCTTGAACAATTGCAGGTACCAGACCGTCTTGGTTTTTATTGAAGTCTATTTTCATTTTATAATCTGACGGGAATCCCATCTTTTTTTAGTTCTTCTTTCAATTGCTTTATTTCTATCTCCTTAAAGTGAAAAATGCTTGCGGCCAGAGCTGCGTCCGCTTTTCCGTCCATAAAGGTATCGGTAAAATGGGATACCGTACCTGCCCCACCTGAAGCGATGATAGGAATATTGAGTTCAGTGGACAGCCTTGCCAAAGCCTTATTGGCAAATCCGTTTTTGGTGCCATCATGGTCCATAGATGTGAACAAAATCTCTCCTGCACCCCTTTCCTCAACTTCCTTGGCCCATTCAAAAAGATCAATTTCTGTAGGAACTTTACCCCCTACCAGGTGCACTTTCCATTTTCCGTCTATCTGTTTTGCATCAATCGCCACAACAATGCATTGGGAGCCAAATTTAGCAACCAATTCATTGATCAATCCTGGTCTTTTTACTGCTGAAGAGTTAATGGAAACTTTATCCGCGCCATTTTTTAACAAAATATCGACATCTTCAACCGATGAAATCCCGCCACCTACTGTAAAGGGAATATTTACCTTTTCAGCCACATGATAGACCAAATCGGCAAGCGTCTTTCTTCGTTCTTCCGTTGCAGAGATATCCAAAAAAACCAATTCATCTGCGCCTTCTCTAGCATATATTTCTGCCAATTCAACTGGGTCACCGGCATCACGTAGATCCACAAAGTTCACCCCTTTAACGGTTCTTCCGTTTTTAATGTCCAAGCAAGGTATGATTCGTTTTGTCAACATAAGCTAAAGTCAGATGTACAAAGTTAAAGGTTGGAAGTTTTTGTTTTTTGATTTTTTCGTGCTGTATTGATAGATGCAACAATTATGGCCAAAATTTCATTGGCTTCTTTATGTAATTCTTTTATCTCAGATTGATTTACGTCAGATACCTCTAAAAATATTTCCAACCAATATGCAGATTCATCTATTTCTTCTTCAACAATCTTTAATTTATTAATGAAGTCTGCAGTCGATTTTGCTCGTTGAGAAGCTCTATAGTTTGCACCGACAGAACTAGAACTTCGTAACAGTTGATTGACATAATTAGAGAATTCTCTTGTTTTTGGAAATTTTGTGCAAAGATTCCAACATGAAATGGCGAATACCTTGGTTCTTGACTTTAAATCTTGCATAATAACACTTCGTACTTTTAACCTTGTACTTCTCTAACTTATCAGTTTTTGTTTTTGGCATTAAGGTTTACACCATCATAAAATCCCAAACCTGTGTTGTTCAACAGTTTCGTCCAAAGTGCAATTTGCCCTGTATGATAGGAAAAATGCTCTACTACATGAAGAATATTTCCAATTCCGGAGAATTTAAACCCTTGTACTTCTCTTTTACGAATTAATTCGTTTTCAGGTGTATTGGAAAAACTTGCTTTTGCTTTTTCAACAGTTTCTTTAAGTTTCAAAAAAAGCTCTTGTTTCGAATATCCTGAAAGGGTTTCAAATTCTTTATCTCGATTTCTATTATCTTCCAAACCTTCCAATGATGCAATACCATATTGGGTAATATTACCACAGAGGTGCAAAATCAAGTTCCCTATACTGTTGGAAGACGCATTGGGCTTTTGCCAAACAACAGTTTCTTCCAATTTATCCAGGCATATTTTTATCATACGCAGGCTCTCGTCCATACGATAGCAGGCGTTTTGAATGAATTCGTCTTTGAAAATGTTATCACTGGCCATTTTCCAAAATATAATTTTCCAGTTGCTTTAGACTAATTCTGTCTTCATAAATGGCTTTACCAATTATAGTTCCTTCACAACCCAATTCTGCTAGTTTAGGCAGTTCGTCAAAACTGGATATGCCGCCACTGGCTATCAAATTGATTCCCAAAACCTCCTTGTCCTCTACTCCGCTACCAGTTACCAAAGTCTCTATTTTCTTGGTCTTGTCCAATATTCTTTTGTAGAGTTGAAAAGAAGGCCCTTCAAGCATCCCATCTTTGCTGATATCGGTACAAATCACATATTTAACACCCTTTTTCTGAAAAGATCCAATGAAGGGTAACAATGCTTGGTCCGATTCCTCCAACCACCCCGAAACAGCAACTTTTTCATCCTTGGCATCCGCACCCAAAATGATTTTATCAGCACCGTATGTATTTAACCAACCCAAAAATGTATCCCTATCTTTTACAGCAATACTTCCACCAGTTATTTGGCTAGCTCCACTTTCGAATGCGACATGTAAATCTTCATCTGTTTTTAATCCTCCCCCAAAATCAATCTTTAGATTGGTTTTTGTTGCAATAGTTTCCAATATCCTATGATTTACAATATGTTTGGATTTTGCGCCATCTAAATCAACCAAATGTAAGTGTTGGATACCATGATCTTCAAATTGTTTGGCTACTTCCAAGGGGTTTTCATTATACACTTTTTTGGTATCGTAATCTCCCTTTGAAAGTCGCACGCATTTTCCTTCAATAATATCTATGGCGGGAATAATTCTCATTTTCAATTGTATTTTGCTTTATCTTTTGCCATCCACATATCTGAATTGCCCACCTTTTGAAATCCGAACGTTTCATATAACCCATGAGCATCTTTTGTTTTTAAGGCTACGGTTTGTACTTGTTTGATCTCTGGATACTCCAAAATATGTTGCATCAGTCTTTTTCCAAGTCCTTTGCCCTTAAAAGGGTCAAAAATAATAACATCCATAATGTAGGCGAAAACCAGTTTATCCGTTATTAATCTTGCAAATCCGATTTGTCCTTCCTTTTCCGAATACATTCCAAAACACCATGAATTCTCAATGGTCATCAACGTCATTTCTTTGGTTCGATAGTCGCCCCAATAAGAATTTTTGACTTCTTTGTGAACTCTGTCAATATCCAACAAACTTTTATCGTCAGAGATATAAAAATCCATATTAAACTTTTTCAAGAAAGTTCTGCAAAATTTTCGCTCCTACTACTCCACTTTTCTCTGGATGGAATTGTGTCCCATAAAAATTGCCCTTTTGTAAAGCTGCGCTATAGGGTAAAGCATATTTACTTGTTGCAATCGTATCCTCTCCTTTAGGAGCATAATAACTATGAACCAAATAGATATGGGATTTGTCTTCAACTTCTCCAAATAAGTCCGATTTTAAGCCTTCTATTTGGTTCCATCCTATTTGAGGGACTTTGACTGTGTTTGGAAATCTCACGACATCCAAGTCAAAAATACCAAGGCCATCGGTATTTCCTTCTTCGGAAGAGTTGCACATTAGCTGCATACCCAAACAGATGCCCAAAACAGATTGTTTTAACTTCGGAATGAGTTTATCCAACCCACTATCTTTCAGCTTTCGCATGGCAGAACTGGCCTCGCCAACTCCTGGGAATATGACTTTATCTGCGTTTCGGATTTCTTCAACCCGGTCACTCAATATAGCCTCATATCCCAAGCGCTTTATGGCAAATTTGATACTTTGAATATTGCCAGCTCCATAATCGATAATCACTATCTTCATCTACAACATACCTTTAGTGGATGGTAACACCATTTTCTCTGGATCTCGTTTTACAGCCATTTTTATGGATTTGGCAAAAGCCTTGAATATTGCCTCAATCTTATGATGCTCGTTGATTCCTTCTGCTTTGATGTTCAAATTTGCTTTTGCTCCATCTGAAAATGATTTAAAGAAGTGTAAGAACATCTCGGTGGGCATATCCCCTACTTTCTCACGTTTGAAATCAGCATCCCATACCAACCAGTTCCGCCCTCCAAAATCTATGGCCACTTGAGCCAGGCAATCATCCATGGGTAGACTGAAACCATAACGCTCCATTCCAAGTTTGTTTCCCAGTGTATTTGAGAATACTTCACCCAAGGCAATAGCCGTGTCTTCAATAGTGTGGTGTTCATCTACATTCAGATCACCATCGACCTTAATGTCCAAATCCATCTGGCCGTGTCGTGCCAGTTGGTCAAGCATATGGTCAAAAAAGGATAAGCCTGTGTTGATATTGCTCTTTCCCGTTCCGTCGAGATTGAGTTTAATTTTAATATCGGTTTCATTGGTTTTCCTTGAAATTTCGGAAACTCGGGACTCCAATTTTAAAAACTCGTATATCTTTTCCCAATCGTTACTTTCCACAGCGATAAAACTATCAAGCTCCTCTCGTTTAACCGTAATCTCACTGGTTCCCAAATGGGTCTCATCATTGATAAAAATGCCTTTTGAGCCTAAGTTTTTGGCAAGCTCAATATCGGTTAATCGGTCACCTATTACGAACGAATTTTTCAAGTCATATGCATCAGAAAAGAATTCGGTAAGCATCCCTGTACCTGGTTTTCGGGTATCTGCATTCTCCTTTGGGAAGGTTTTATCAATAAATACCTTATCAAAAACTACCCCTTCATTTTCAAAGGATTTAAGAATGAAATTATGAACAGGCCAAAAGGTGTCTTCTGGATAAACATCCGTACCTAATCCATCCTGATTGGTTATCATGACCAGCTCAAAATCCAGTTCTTGGGCAATTTTACCCAAAAAGGTAAATGCCTTGGGATAGAACTCCAATTTGTTAAATGAATCAATTTGCTCGTCGGCCGGTTCTTTGATGATCGTGCCATCACGGTCAATAAAAAGTACTTTTTTGCCCATTAGTTCATTTCTTTTAAAATGGCTATCAATTTTTGATTTTCTTTAGAGGTTCCAACCGTAAAACGTAGGGTGTTTTCACATAACGGTTGGTTAGTTCTGTTCCGAACGACAATTTGAGCCTTTAATAACTCATTATATCGCTTATCTGCATTGTCTACTTTCGCTAACACAAAATTGGCATCACTGGGATACACTGTTTCAACAAAATCTAGCTTGTTCAAAACCTTAACAAGTGAATCTCTCTCTTCCAAAATCCGTTCAACCTCCGACTGAACCATTTTTTGGGCCACAACCCTATCCATGGCTCTATCTTGGGTCAATTGGTTTATGTTGTAGGGCGGTTTTATTTTATTGAGGATTGTTATTATTTCTTTGGAAGCATAACAAATTCCCAGACGAATTCCCGCCATACCGTAAGCTTTGGAAAGTGTTTGCGTTACCAATAAATTTGGATATTTGGATAAGGAAGCCACCCAACTTTCGATTCCTGAAAAATCAATATAGGCTTCATCAATTACAACTAGCCCATTGAATGCCTTCAATAAAGCTTCAATATTCCGTTTGGAAAAAGCATTTCCCGTGGGGTTGTTAGGAGAACAAATGAACATTATTTTAGATTTTGTATCCACTGCCTCTAAAATTTTGGCGACATCCAATTCAAAATCAGCTGTCAGCAAAACTTCACGGTTTTCCACGTCATTTATTCCACACAAGACCTTATACATGCCATAGGTTGGTGGCATTGTAATAACATTGTCCTGTCCAGGCTCACAAAATGCCCTAAAAATCAAATCAAGAACTTCATCGCTTCCATTGCCTAATAAGATATTTTCCTCTTTAACATTGTTCTGCTGGGTTAAAATCAATTTCAGGCTTCTCTGTTGAGGGTCAGGATAACGGTTTACCCCATTCTCAAAAGGATTTTCATTGGCATCCAAAAAGATCATTTCAGAACCGTCGGAGACATACTCATCTCTAGCTGAAGAATAAGGTTTGAGGGCTTTTACCGTTTCCCGAACCAAGTTTTCCAGATTAAATTCTTTCATGGTTATAATTGATGTCTTGACTTTGCTCGACATGATATTCAATTTTCTTTTAAACTGTCCAGCCGCAACGTCATGGCATTTTTATGCGCTTGCAATCCCTCAGCCTCTGCCATTACCTCGACCGCTTTGCCAATACTGACAATACCTTCCTTGCTAATTTTTTGAAAGGTCATGCTTTTCATGAAACTGTCTAGGTTAACACCGCTATATTGTTTGGCATAACCATTTGTAGGCAATGTATGATTGGTCCCAGAGGCATAGTCACCAGCGCTTTCAGGGGTATAATTCCCTAAAAATACGGAACCTGCATTTTGGATATTGTTTATGTAAAAATCTTCATTCTTGGTGCAGATGATGTAGTGCTCAGGACCATATTCATTAATCAGGTCAACTGCGGTCTTATCGTCTTTGACCAAAATCAATCTACTATTAGCGATTGCCTTTTCTGCAATCTCCTTTCGGGGAAGTTCCGCAATTTGAACTTCAACCTCCTTTTCAACTACATTGAGTAAATTTTCTGAAGTGGAGACCAAAATGACCTGGCTATCCACTCCATGTTCCGCTTGACTCAATAAATCTGAGGCTACAAAAGAAGGTTCTGCAGAATCATCTGCCATAACTAATAGTTCACTTGGACCGGCAGGCATATCAATAGCTACACTATATTTTGTTGCCAATTGCTTTGCAACGGTTACATATTGATTACCTGGGCCAAAAATCTTATAGACATTAGGAATGGTTTCTGTGCCAAAGGTCATCCCTGCAATGGCTTGAATTCCTCCAACTTTAAAGATTCGCGTTACTCCACATAGCGTTGCAGTATATAAAATGGCGGGATTCACTTCTCCATTCGCATCTGGTGGTGTACACAGTATGATTTCTTGACACCCCGCCAATTTTGCCGGAACGGCCAGCATCAAAATGGTTGAAAATAATGGGGCAGTTCCTCCCGGGATGTACAGCCCTACTTTTTGAATGGCCCTTTTTTCTTGCCAGCATAGCACTCCAGGTAAAGTTTCGGTTTTTATCCTTTCCGTTTTCTGTGCGGCATGAAACTTTTCAATATTGTTTTTGGCCAAGGAAATGGCTTTCTTCAGATCATCGGATACTTTTTCTGATGCGTTTTCCAACTCCTCTTTTGAAACCAATAATGAGCCTAGTCGTACTTTGTCAAATTTTTCAGTGTATTTCTGAATGGCTTCATCTCCTTTATTTTTGATCTCTTCAAAAATGGATGTAACGGTGGCTTCAATATCGGCAACGGTTGATGTAGGCCTCTTTAAAATCTTAGCCCAGTCCTCATTTGATGGATAATCTATCCGTTTCATTATAGTACCATTTTTTCAATTGGACACACCAAAATTCCCTCTGCACCCGCTTGTTTAAGTTCATCAATAACTTCCCAAAAAGTATCTCTGTTGATGACCGTATGTACCGAACTCCACCCTTCTTCTGCCAATGGCAAAACCGTAGGACTGCGCATCCCAGGTAAAATGGCTATGATCTCCTCCAATTTTTCATTAGGAGCATTGAGCAGGACATATTTGTTTTGCCTTGCCTGTAAAACGGATTTGATTCGAAATTGAAGGCGCTCAAGAATTGCTCTTCTTTCTTCTGAAATTGTAGGGGAGACAGCAAGCACCGCTTCACTTTTAAGCATTATCTCTACCTCCTTAAGGTTATTTTTGAACAAGGTACTTCCACTGGAAACAATATCACAAATGCCATCAGCTAATCCAATATTTGGTGCAATTTCAACAGAACCATTGATGATGTGAAGATCCGCAGTAACTCCCTTCGATTTTAAGTAATCATTAACCGTATTGGGGTACGAAGTTGCGATGCGCTTTCCTTCAAAATATTCCACAGACTCATACTTTACTGACTTAGGTACAGCCAATGAAACCTTGCATTTTGAAAAGTTGAGTTTTTCGCTAATGGAAATATCCTTGCCTTTTTCTACCAAAACGTTTTCTCCAATAATGGCAATGTCTACTACCCCATCTCTCAAGTACTGCGGAATGTCCCCGTTTCTGAGATAAAACACCTCTAATGGGAAGTTGCGTGCCGTGGCTTTGAGCTGATCCTTACCATTATCTATGGAAATGCCACAATCCTTTAAAATTTTGAGTGAATCTTCGTTTAAACGTCCGCTTTTTTGAACCGCTATGCGAATCTTGGTCATTTTAATCTTAAATTTTGTTTGGAAACCAAACCGATTTAAAAACAAAACCCGTTTGATTTCTCAAACGGGTTAGAATATATTTTACAAACAACAATACATCTCTATCTCGCTTGAGGGCAAGTATAAAAATGGTGATGATGTGTGTTTTTGTTTATCATTTCGATGTCAAAAGTAGAATTTATTTTTATATCAAAAAAGAGGAAATTAGTTATTTCCTAAAATCAGGGGTAATCCATCTCCACTTGACCCTACCACAACCACTTTAGAATTAGGCGATTCAGAAAGTTTTAACGTAGCCTCGATACCCTTGTCCTGAAGGATTTTATCTGTTAAAGACGCACTCAAAATTCTGTTAGCATCAGCTTTACCCTGTGCCTCAATCCGTTGTCTTTCTGCTTCCTTCGAAGCTTTGTCAAGCCGAAACTCATATTCCAGGGCTTCCTGTTCTTGCCTTAGCTTTCTTTCTATCGCTTCCTTTATCGTGGTCGGTAATTTAACATCTTCAACCAATATTCGTTTTACATTTAAGTATTGGCCTTTTAGTTCTTTTTTTACTTCAATCAAAATTTCTTGTTCTATGGCATCTCGTTTGCTAGAGTATAACTGTTCTGGGGTATACCTACCCACTACACTCCGTGCTGCTGAGTTAATTGCTGGGTCAAGTAATTCCACAACAAAATCCTGTCCTTTGGTTTTTATCAAATTTCCAAGGTTCTCATATTCTGGCTCAAACCAAATGGTTCCGTTTACAGTTACTTGAAGTCCATCCACGGATAGAACATTCATTTCATCTGTAATGGACTGTTGCCTTACTTTATGAATCAACATGTCATTCCATGGTGCCACAATATGCCATCCTTCGCCGTAGGTTTGATCGGTAACAACCCCTCCGGCAGCAGGCCTAAACAAAACGCCGCCCTCACCTGGGCCAATCCGTACAATTGTTTTTGTTATTAAAATGATTAAAACTATTGCAATAAAAACTGCGGGTAATGCAATTCTAGGTAATCTATCCATTATCTAATATTTTATATTAATCCGTTATATTTTCTCAAGAACCATTCCAGTGCAAGTGTTACTGCTATTAGACCCAATAAAACCCTGAAATCGATTAAAGATACAACATTTTGTCTGCTCTTTTGAACAGGAATGAATTGAGTTGAAGCGACCAGTTTTTCACGTAGGGGCGCTAAGTTATCAAAGTAAAAAACTTCACCATTAGCCCTTTTTGATAAACGCTGTAGTTTTTTATAATTGGCTGAAAACAATAGATTCTCAGGATTGTACTCTAAAATTCTAAAAGAACCTGAATGACTGGTATTTTCTATTTTTTTTGTCACGGTAAAGCTATATTCCCCGGACGGGAAGTCACTCAAGTCTGCCTCAAAATATCCACCTTTCAATAACATGGGAAGTTCTCTGGTAAAACTACCATTTTTGGCGCTACATTGAATTGTTAAGCTGGAGTTCGGGTCAAAATTATAGCTTTCATCAAAACTATAAGCACGAATTTTTGCATCACTTGAATTCTCAAAAATGAGTTTATGCTCTACCTCTAACCTACTTTTTCGGCCATCGCTGGTCAAAAACACCATGAGCTTTCCGATAAGTTCATCAAATATTTCAAAATTTTGTGTGTTTCTATAGGTTTGGACCCTCCACCTCCATATGTTTTCTCCAAAAACCACTGCTTCCTTTTTTGAGGATTCGTTAAAGACTGAGAACAATGGTTTGTCCAAATCCACCCCCTTAATTCTTTGAAACATCAAGATGTCATGTGTTGCCTTGAGTTCAATATCTCCAAGATTGTCCATAAGAGGCGGAAAATTTTCTATGGAAAAATCAGAAATCCCAAAAACACGAAACGCCTTGTTAAGAACAGGTAAAATATCTTCCGTTTGATTGAAATTTTCCTTGGAAAATTTATCTTGAATGTTATTTAAAAAATTCCAATCTGTCTTTGTACCTGCTATCGTTAGCACGCCTACTCCGCTCTTATTAATCCTATTGTATAACGGTCTGAAATTACCAGTTGGTTGATAAAGAATGAACAAGTCAGTGTCATCAATTTCTTTTAGTGCCTTATCAGGTGTTTTTATAGAAACTTGGCGCTGCTCATTGGACTCAATGGATTTTTTTAAAGCCCCAATATCAGGATGAGGCATATTGGAAACAATGGCTACCTTGGTTTTCTCATCGATTACCTCAATAGCGACTTCTCTTTTATTATTAAATGTGTTCTTTTCTGTTGGGAGGTTTTCAATTTGAACTACGATATTTTTAACTCCAACCGACTTCGCTTCCAATAATGCATTAATGGTTTGGGAGTTGTTATCACCATCAAAGTCTAACCGTTGACGGAATATGGTTTTACCATTCATTGAGATTGTGACATTTTTTGAAATCTCACCCTGCCCTGTATAATTAATCGAAGCTTCAACTGGAAACTGGTTGTTGAGAAAAGCATATAAATTACAGTTGATGTAACTAATGGCAATATCTTCATACTGTGTTGTATCACCGACAACAACCGAGTTTACTGAAATTTCTGAATCTAAATCAAGAAATTCATAGTCTCTTCCCAAAGTTTGGTTTCCGTCGCTAAACATCACAATGGCGGTAGCTCCATTTGAATAGATTTCATCAATTTTTTCTAAAGCCACTGCTAGGTTGGAATTCTTTTTATCAAAATTTAAGGAATCATTGTAATCCAATTGAGAACCGAAAGAATACTGTGCAATGTCGAAACGATCAATAAGGTCTTGGTCATTCACAAGGTTCTGTAGCTTAGATAAAAAAGCATCTTGGTCAACTACATTGCCTATAGAAGAAGAATTATCTGTTAAGAGAACAAGATTTGCCTTTTCTAAAAAGTATTCATTGGTGGTGAACTTGGGATTAATAAGCAACAAAAAAGCAGCTAACAAGGTACAGAAGCGCAACCCTGCTAAAATTTTATGCGTTGAACCTTTACGGGAATTTTTATAAAAATACTGATAGTATACAATGGCTGAAGCCGCTAAAATGGCCAAAACAATCCAAAGTACCGTCAATATTTCCATTCAGTTTTAGGTTAACATGCCTCCATCAACGTTAAGTACTTGACCGGTTATATAGGCAGACATATCCGAGGCCAAGAATATACATGCGTTGGCCACATCTTCGGGCTGCCCCCCTCTTTTTAATGGAATGGCGTCTCTCCAACCCTGAACTGTATTTTCATCCAATTTATCGGTCATTTCGGTTTCGATAAATCCAGGGGCAATGGCATTACAACGAATGCTTCGAGAACCCAATTCAAGAGCAACAGATTTTGTGAAGCCAATCATACCAGCTTTGGAAGCAGCATAATTTGTTTGTCCAGCGTTTCCTTTTACACCTACAACACTGCTCATATTAATAATGGATCCTTTTCTTTGCTTAAGCATTGTTCGCTGTACCGCCTTGGTCATGTTGAAAACGGACTTCAAGTTGATTTCAATAACCTTATCGAAATCTTCTTCACCCATACGCATTAGGAGGTTGTCTTTGGTAATTCCAGCATTGTTAATCAACACATCGATGGAATCAAAATTCTCCAAAACCTGTTTCACCAATTCTTCGGATTCCGAAAAACTTGCCGCATTGCTTTTAAAGGCTTTTGCTTTAACACCCATGTCTAAAAGCTCCTTTTCAAGTTCAAGTGCTGGTGCTTCGCTCGAGCTATAGGTAAAGGCCACATTGGCTCCGTGTTGTCCGAATACCTGTGCTATTCCTCTTCCAATCCCCCTACTTGCTCCTGTTATGATTACATTTTTGCCTTCTAAAAGTTTCATGCTCTTCAGTATTTGTTGTTTGGTTATTCAACCAAATATAGTTTTTGTTTTATGTTTCAACACAAAAAAATCCCGTATAAAACGGGATTTAAAATAGTTTTAACGAATGGCTACGCCATTACTTCTTTTACTTTGGCTCCAATTTCTGCAGGAGAATCCACAACATGGATTCCACATTCGCTCATTATGCGTTTTTTGGCCTGAGCTGTATCATCGCTTCCTCCAACAATTGCACCAGCATGACCCATAGTACGTCCAGCAGGTGCAGTTTCACCGGCGATGAAACCAACAATTGGTTTTGTACTGCCACTTTCTTTGTACCATTTAGCTGCATCAGCCTCCAATTGACCACCAATTTCCCCAATCATTACCACACATTCGGTCTCTGGGTCGTTAATCAATAACTCTACAGCTTTTTTCGTTGTTGTTCCAATGATAGGATCACCGCCAATTCCAATTGCGGTTGTAATTCCCATGCCTTGTCGTACTACCTGATCAGCGGCTTCATAAGTCAGTGTTCCGGATTTAGAAACAATACCTACGTTTCCTTTCTTGAAAACAAAACCGGGCATGATGCCCACTTTAGCCTCTTCCGGAGTGATAACCCCAGGACAGTTTGGTCCAACCAAGGTACAATCCAAATCTTTAATATAGTCATTAGCCTTGACCATGTCCGCTACGGGAATTCCTTCTGTAATGGTAATGACAACTTTAATACCAGCACTTGCAGCTTCCATGATAGCGTCTGCAGCAAAAGCTGGCGGCACAAAAATAATCGTAGTATCAGCACCAACCTGCGTTACCGCTTCTTCAACTGTATTGAAAACAGGTTTTCCCAAATGTTCTTGCCCTCCTTTACCTGGAGTTACTCCGCCAACAACATTGGTTCCATACTCAATCATTTGAGTGGCATGGAAAGTCCCTTCACTTCCCGTGAATCCCTGGACAATTATCTTTGAATCTTTGTTTACTAAGACGCTCATATTTTTTATTTAATAGCCAAGACAAAAGTATGCCATTGACTCTAAAAGTTAAAAGATTTTATTAGCTATTTCTTGTATTCTTTTTAAGTATTTCGGGTAGGTTTTTAAGTGCAGTTATTTCTCTCATTTTGGTTCTTGCTTCTTCAGCGGGGCTTCCAAAATAGGTTTTTCCACCTTCCAAGCTCTTGGCTACACCAGATTGGGCGTAAACTATTGCGCCTTTACCTATGGTAATGGCACTTATAACACCTACTTGTCCCCATAATACAACTTCATCTTCGATAACCACGCAACCTGCGATTCCTGTATGGGAGGCGATTTGGCACTTTCTACCAATTACCGTATCATGCCCCACCTGAATTTGATTATCCAGCTTGGTCCATTCTTTAATAGTTGTGTCACCTGTGACTCCACGATCTATTGTGCAAGAGGCACCAATATCAACATTGTCCTCTATGACTACCCGACCACTTGAAATCAACTTTTCAAAACCTTCCGGTCTTTTTTTGTAGTAAAAAGCATCAGAACCTAATACGCTACCACTGTGGATGGTAACATTATCACCGATGATACAGTTGTCATAAATGGAAACATTGGCATGAATCAGGCAATTTTCACCTATCTGAACGTCGTTTCCTATAAAAACATTAGGTTGAATAATCGTACCTTCTCCTATAATGGCTGATTCTGAAATGGGTGAACTCGAACTTTTAAATGGTGAAAAGAAACGGGTCAGTTTGTTGAAGTCGCTAAAAGGATTATCTGAAATTAGAAGCGCTTTGCCTTCAGGGCATTCGACATTTTTATTGATGAGTACGACTGAAGCGGCACAATTTAACGCCTTGTCATAATATTTAGGGTGGTCAACAAACACGATATCACCCTCCTCCACTACATGGATTTCATTCATTCCCAATACAGGAAAATCATCACTCCCTACATATTCGGAACCAATTATGCCAGCAATCTCCTTAAGGGTATAAGGTTTTGGGAATTTCATCCTTGGCTATTCTTTTGCCCGTTCGATATAACTACCTTTTTCCGTGTCGACCTTTATTTTGTCTCCTTCGTTTATAAAAAGTGGCACATTTATTCTAGCTCCGGTTTCAACGGTAGCCGGTTTGGTCGCATTAGTGGCGGTATTTCCTTTTACTCCAGGTTCGGTATGTGTCACTTCAAGAATGACACTGGCTGGCATTTCAACGGATAAAGGCATACTGTCCTCAGTGTTAAAGAGAATGGTAACAACTTCTCCTTCTTTCAATAAATCAGGAGCATCCAATGAGCTTTTCTGCAACGAAATCTGGTTGTAGTCATCAGTGTTCATGAAATGAAAAGTGTCCCCTTCAGGATACAGGTATTGATACGATCGAGTTTCGACTCTTACATCTTCAATTTTATGTCCAGCAGAAAAAGTGTTGTCAATAACCTTTCCTGTTGTTACGCTCTTCAATTTAGTACGAACAAATGCTGGTCCCTTGCCTGGTTTTACATGAAGAAACTCCACAATTTTATAAATATCGTGATTGAACTTGATGCACAATCCTTTTCGTATGTCCGAAGTATTTGCCATAGTCTTAGTTTGAACTGAAATAACCTTTCATGATTCCACGCTGGGAGTCCCTGATGAACTGAAGAATTTCATCCCGTTCAGGGGTCGCTTCCATTTCAGCTTCTATTATTGAAGCGGCCTGGGAATTGTTATAGTTTTTCTGATAAAGTATTCTATATATATTCTGAATTTCTCTGATTTTATGCGATTCAAATCCGCGACGTCTTAATCCAATCGAGTTAATCCCAACATAAGAAAGTGGTTCGCGAGCAGCTTTCACATAGGGAGGTACATCCTTTCTTACTAAAGAACCACCTGTAACGAATGCATGATTTCCTATAGAAACGAATTGATGCACGGCCACCATTCCTGCTAAAACTACATTTTCACCTATAGTCACGTGACCTGCAAGTGTAGAATCATTACTGAAAATACAGCCATCTCCTACCAAACAATCGTGTGCTACGTGACAATAAGCCATAATCAAACAATTGTTTCCGATTACGGTTTTCATTCGATCCGCGGTTCCTTTATTGATGGTGGCACATTCACGAATAGTAGTATTATCACCAATGTGTACCGTAGTCTCTTCACCTTGATATTTAAGGTCTTGTGGCATGGCAGAAATAACGGCACCTGGAAATATGTTGCAATTTTTTCCAATACGGGCACCCTCCATAATGGTAACGTTGGAACCTATCCAAGTACCTTCACCTATGGTAACATTATTATGTATAGTGGTAAATGGTTCAATGACCACATTTTTCGCAATTTTGGCACCTGGGTGCACATATGCAAGGGGTTGATTCATGTTACAATCCTTTTACTTTAGTAATTTGAGCCATAATTTCTGCCTCCGAAACCAACTTGCCGTTGGCATAAGCACGCCCCTGCATTTGACAGATACCTCTCCGAATGGGAGCCAACAAATCCAATTTAAAAATTAGCGTGTCGCCTGGTACTACCTGATGTTTGTACCTTACATTGTCTATCTTTAAAAGATAGGTGAGGTAATTTTCCGGATCTGGCACTGTGCTCAACACCAATATTCCACCGGTTTGAGCCATCGCTTCTATCTGAAGAACCCCTGGCATTACGGGCGCACCGGGAAAGTGTCCTACGAAAAATGGTTCGTTCATGGTAACGTTTTTGATACCAATCACATGTTGCTTTGATAATTCCAGAATCTTGTCAACCAAAAGAAATGGTGGTCTATGCGGAAGCATATCCATAATTTGGTTTATATCCTTGACCGGAGTCGCTGCCAAATCAACATCAGGAACATAATTGCGCTTTTCTTGCTTAATGATTTTCTGGATTTTCTTGGCGAACTGTGTGTTGACAAAATGACCTGGCTTATTGGCAATCACTTTTCCCCTGATACGTGTACCGGCCAATGCCAAATCTCCAATGACATCCAATAATTTATGACGAGCAGCCTCGTTTGGGTGATGCAATGTGAGATTATCCAATATGCCATTTGGTTTTACGGATAGCTTCTCTTTTTTGAATGCCTTCTCCAGCTTTTTCATGGTGGATTCAGAAATCTCCTTATCCACATAAACAATTGCATTGTTTAAATCACCTCCCTTGATCAGACCGTGCTCCAACAGCATTTCCAATTCATGTAAAAAACTGAATGTACGCGCATCGGCTATTTCAGTCTTAAAATTAGAAATCTCTTCCAGCGAAGCATTTTGAGTTCCCAGTACCTTGGTTCCAAAATCTACCATGGTAGTAACTTGGTAGGTGTCAGATGGAATAACTGTGATTTCACTCCCTGTAGCCTCATCCTTATAAGTGATGACATCCTTGACCACGTATTCTTCGCGATCCTGTTCTTGTTCAACGATTCCAGCTTTTTCCAAAGCCTCAACGAAGAATTTCGAGGAACCATCCATGATTGGAGGTTCGGGAGCATCAAGCTCTATCAGGACATTGTCAATATCCAAACCGACCAGTGCTGCAAGAACATGCTCTGAAGTTTGAATCTTGACCCCATTTTTTTCTAGATTGGTACCACGTTGGGTGTTTACCACATAGTTGGCATCCGCCTCAATGATGGGTTCACCTTCCAAATCCACTCTTTTAAAAGCAAATCCGTGGTTTTCCTTTGCAGGTACAAATGTCATCGTAACATTTTCTCCTGTATGCAACCCTACACCCGTTAGTGTCACATTTTCCTTGATTGTACGTTGTTTCGTGCTAGTTTTGCTCACCTTCGACCTTTTTTTCTATGTCGTTGATTTTGTTTACCAGTTTTGGTAAGTTTTTAAAATGAACATATGATTTGTTGTAGTCACCATAATTCAATGCTGGAGACCCCTGAAGTACTTCACCATCCTTTACATTACGTCCAATTCCTGATTGCGCTTGTATTTTAACCCTATCACCTATAGTAATATGACCAACAATACCTACCTGTCCACCTATCAAGCAATGTTTTCCAATTTTTGTGGAACCTGCTATTCCAGTTTGGGCTGCAATTGCCGTATGTTCCCCAATTTCCACATTATGGGCTATTTGAATTTGGTTGTCCAACTTAACCCCTTTTCTTAGAATGGTTGAACCAAGGGTAGCTCTATCAATGGTTGTTCCGGCGCCAACGTCTACATTGTCCTCCAAAATAACATTTCCGGTCTGTGGCACCTTACTGTATTCTCCATTGGCGTTGGGGGTAAACCCAAAACCATCAGCTCCAATAATGGCACCACTGTGAATAACACATCCCTTACCTATGATGGATTCTGAATAAATTTTTGCTCCTGCAAAAATGAGGACATTGTCACCAATGGTCACATTGTCACCAATGTACACGTTGGGATAAACCTTTACATCCTTGCCAATCTTAACATTATCTGCCAAATAGGAAAATGCACCTAAATAAAAACCTTCTCCATATTCGGCCGTTTCTGAAACATAGGATGGGTTTTCGATACCCACCTTATTGTTTTTGACCTGATTATAGTACTCTAGTAGCTTGGAAAAAGATTTATACGCATCATCTACCTTTATCAGGGTTGTGGACAAAGATTGTTCGGGAACAAAATCTTTGTTGACAATAGTAATGGATGCTTTTGTGGAATAGATATAAGAGGTGTATTTCGGGTTTGACAAAAACGTCAGTGAACCTTTTTCTCCTTCTTCAATCTTAGATAATTTATGAACAGCAATTTGAGGATTACCCTCAACTTCTCCCTCTAAAATTCCGGCAATTTGGGTGGCTGTAAACTTCATTTGTGCAAAAGTAACAAAATTTGTTAAACGGCTTCTTTAGGGAAGCAGCAATAATATTTGATCACTGTTTTAGAAAGTGCTTTTAGGCTCAGTTGGTCTGATTCTTTCAATACATCCGTTACCTTTCCACTCTTTTTAAGAATATTTATAGCTTGATGTTCTTGATTGTAAGCCTTGTTTGAAATTTCTCCTTTGAAAACAAAGTAGCAAGCTTCCAACTCTGATATGCCCAGTTCTATTGCCAGAGCCATCAATCTTTCATTCATTTTTTCATCGGAAATGGGTTTGTTCTTAATCTTGACGTGCAATAACTTTCTATTCAGAAGCATTTGGCAGAGTTTTGAGAGCACAAAATCGTCGTGGAACTGCCAAGTTTTGACCGCTCCCAGAACATCAATATCATCCAACGATGCAAAATCTTGTAACAGCCTTGAATCAACCACAACTTCATCTGCCAACTTCATAAAAGATAAAATTGTTTGACCTCCATTTATCTCATTGTTTTCTTGGAGTAATTGTTGGGCTCTCTTCATAATCCTGACGAGTAATTGTTCTGCCATAAGGCCAGTTTTGTGAAGATAAGCCTGCCAATACATAAATCGTCGCGCCATCAAAAACTTCTCTACCGCATAGATTCCTTTCTCCTCAACCACCAAATTACCCTCTACCACGTTCAGCATCGAAATCAATCTTTCCGAATTGATATTTCCTTCGGTCACTCCAGCATAAAAACTATCACGCTTGAGATAATCCAAACGATCCATATCCAATTGACTGGAGACTAATTGATTCATAAAAGGTTTATCGTACTCTCCTTTGAAAATAGAAATTGCGACATCTAGTTTGCCATCGAACTCTTTATTAAGGTACTCCATAAATTTCAAGGACAACTTTTCATGCGAGATTCCTTTTATAAAAAACCCTTCAAGGGCGTGGGAAAAAGGACCATGTCCTATATCGTGTAAAAGAATAGCGCAAAGCAGTCCAGTTTCTTCATCTTCGGTAATTTCAACATGTTTCCATCGTAACACTTGAATCGCCTTGGTCATTAGATGCATGCTACCCAACGCATGGTGAAACCTAGTATGGTGAGCCCCAGGATACACCAAGTACGACATGCCCATTTGGGAAATTCTTCTCAAGCGTTGAAAATAGGGATGGGCAATCAGATCAAAAATAAGTTGATTTGGTGTTCCAATAAAACCGTAAATTGGATCGTTAAATACTTTGAGCTTATTGGTGTTGGCCAAGGAAGTCTGTTTTTAGTAGCGCAAAGATAACCACTATATGAACAAGATCACAATTCTTTGGGTCGATGACGAGATCGACCTATTAAAACCCCATATACTTTTTCTTGAAAACAAGGATTATAAGGTAGTTACCAGCCAGAGTGGACAGGATGCCTTAGAGGAAATGCAAAATTCTTTTTTTGATATCATTTTTCTGGACGAGAACATGCCAGGAATCTCAGGTTTGGAAACATTGAATGAAATTAAAAAGATAGATGCCTCCATACCTGTGGTAATGATTACAAAAAGTGAGGAAGAATATATAATGGATGAGGCCATAGGCTCCAAAATAGCAGACTATTTGATCAAACCTGTGAATCCCAACCAAATTCTTCTGTCTTTAAAAAAGAGTCTGGATAACTCACGTTTGGTTTCAGAAAAAACGGCTTCAAATTATCAGCAAGAATTCAGAAAAATTGCCATGGACCTTTCTATGGTAAATAGTCACGAAGAATGGGCGGATTTATATAAAAAACTGATTTATTGGGAGCTTCAATTAGAAGAAATTGAGGATACCGGTATGACAGAAATATTGGAATCCCAAAAAGTTGAAGCCAACTCACAGTTTAGTAAGTTCATCGACAAAAATTATCCTGACTGGTTTCAAAATGGAGATGGTCCTGTGATGTCACATACCTTATTCCGAAAAAAAATTCAACCTGAACTGGAAGGAAATAAAACGCTGTTGGTTGTAATTGATAATCTTCGCTATGACCAATGGTTGGCTTTTGAAGAAACCTTGAACATGCATTATAAGAAAAAGCAAGAATGTTCTTTTTATAGCATTTTACCCACCGCAACACAGTATGCCAGAAATGCAATCTTTTCAGGTTTGATGCCACTTGACATGGAAAAAAAACACCCTGAATGGTGGAAGAATGACACTGACGAAGGTGGTAAGAATTTGTTTGAAGCAGAGTTTTTGGGATCGCAATTGAAACGGCTTGGGTTGAACTTAAAGTGGGAATACCACAAAATCAGTAATTTAAAACAAGGCAAGCAACTTGCACAAAACTTCCGCTCACAAAAAGACAATGATCTTACGGTGCTAGTTTATAATTTTGTGGATATGCTTTCCCACTCCAAAACAGAAATGGAGGTAATCAAAGAACTGGCTTCGAATGACAAGGCCTATCGTTCCCTTACCCTAAGTTGGTTTAAGAACTCTCCATTGTTGGAAATAATTCAGTCTGCCCAAAATATGGGAATGAAATTGATTTTGACAACCGATCATGGCACCATAAATGTAAAACAACCTTCAAAAGTAATTGGTGATCGAGACACCAGTCTTAATTTAAGGTATAAAACAGGAAGAAGTCTTACCTATGAAAAAAAGGAAGTTCTTGCTGCTGAAAACCCGCAAACTCTACATTTGCCCAATATCAATTTGAGCAGTTGTTTCATCTTTGCCAAAAATGATATGTTCTTTGCCTATCCGAACAACTACAACCATTACGTCAGTTACTACAGAAATACTTACCAACACGGAGGTGTTTCCCTTGAAGAAATGATCGTTCCTTTTGTAGTTTTGGAGCCTAAGTAGATTTTGATATGACCTTTCGTAAAGAAGAGCTCCATTTGGCTGCCAGTCATGTTCTCGAAAACGCTCCAGGAAAAATGTTATGTTTTTTTGGAGATATGGGTGCAGGCAAGACTACCCTTATCAAATCGATAGTAAAAGAATTGGGAGCATCGGATGAAGCCAATAGCCCCACTTTTGGTTTGGTAAATGAATACCATGACAATTCTGGGAATCTTCTAGCGTATCATTTCGATTTTTACCGCTTGGAAAATGAGCTGGAAGCTCTAGATCTGGGACTGGACGATTATTTAAGTTCGGGAGCTTGGATTTTTATAGAATGGCCAGAAAAAATACAGTCATTATTACCTCAAGATTCGGTTTCCATTTTCTTACACTTTATCGATGAAAATACTCGTTCAATCGATTTTAGTACCGATTGAAAGTATTTACGGCTATCTTTTTTCAAGTTTCGATAAACGGCAATGAAGTCGATAAAAAGCATTTGTTTTAGGATGAAATGCAAATTTTATCGATGAAATGCATGTAGGGTAAGGAAAATTTCCTACATTTGTTATTGAAATGAATTCATTTATTAACCAAAAACTCTTTTACGATGAACACTAAAAGATTATTTTTTGGAGTACTTGCTGTAGCTTTTTTAGCGATGACCGCTGTATCTACAACGTTAGTTAACACTGATGATGTTCAGACTGATACGCAAATCAAAAAGCGTAAGCTTGTAAAACTGTAAAACAAAAATCATTTTGTTAACCCCCTTTCGAAGGGGGTTTTTTTATACAATAAATTTTGGTCTTGTGAGTTAACACTAGTATGAGATCAAAATTACAGATAAGGAAAAGACTTGTTATCGAAGGCTTGATCACGCTCTTTATTGCCCTATCCCCAGTTCTGTTCTATTCATATAAATACACCCCAACTGGAACCAAAACCTTAGATTTCATTTTATTCGAACTTGGTTCCAATGGTTTTGAAGATGCTAGTACTTTTTATTGGTATATCCTTTCCAAAGGAACTCCACTTGCACTGCTTGTTATATGGTTTATCACTACTAAGCAATGGTGGTATCATGCCATTTTGATACCTATTGCCATGTATAGTTTTCAATTATTTACAGTAATCAACTATGATTCTGATGCTGTTGACGAAAATGAAATCTTTTATATCATCGCGGTTACTATGGTTGTTGTACCTGTGGTCTATTTCATCAGGGTTAAGCTAGTTGACAAACATGTGCACGGTATAGATTTGGACGCTATGGATACGGAGCTTCAAATATTAAAGGAGAAAGAAGAGCTCCGTAAGGAACGTGAGAAACTAGAACAGCGCCAAGAAACCCTTGCGAAAAAAATGTAAATTTGTTCCCACACCTAGGGATTATCAACAGATTTACATTGTATGAGTCAACCGTCCTCTCCTTTTAGCAAACAACAACTTTTACCCCAAGAAGAAACTTTAGAAATCCTAAAACAAAAAGGAGAGCTTTTTATAGGCATTCCAAAAGAAAACCAATATCAGGAAAAACGAATCTGTCTTACCCCAGATGCAGTCAATGCCATAACCGCCCATGGACATAGGGTCTTGATTGAATCTGGTGCCGGTGAGGGGGCAAATTTTTCCGATACCGATTACACCAACGCCGGAGCTGAGATAACTCGAGATACAAAAAAGGTTTTCTCATGCCCTCTAATTCTTAAGGTAGAACCACCTACCCTCTTTGAAATAGATTTGCTAAACCCGCAGACAACAGTAATTTCGGCGTTACAAATTAAAACACAGAGTAAGGAATATTTTGAGGCAATGGCCAAAAAACGGCTTACGGCAATTGCTTTTGAATATATTCGGGATGAAGATGGAAAATATCCCGCGGTTCGTTCATTAAGTGAAATTGCAGGAATCTCTTCTATTCTCATTGCTTCTGAACTTATGGCCACAACTAACAAGGGAAATGGTTTAATGTTCGGGAATATAAGTGGAGTCCCTCCTGTTGAAGTAGTCATTATTGGAGCGGGCACCGTAGGCGAGTTTGCTGCACGTTCGGCCATCGGACTTGGAGCTAACATTAAAGTTTTTGACAATTCGATCACCAAATTGCGAAACATTCAAACCAATTTGAATCAGACCGTCTATACCTCCACCATACAACCTAAAAATTTATTAAAAGCTCTTAAAAGGTGTGATGTAGCAATCGGCGCAACCAGAGGCAAAGACAGATCTCCAGTAGTAGTTTCGAGTACTATGGTGGAAAACATGAAAAAAGGTGCCGTAATCATCGATGTCAGTATTGACATGGGTGGATGTTTCGAAACTTCGGAGATCACAAGCCATGACAAACCCACTGTGGAAAAATATGATGTGATTCATTATGGAGTTCCCAACATTCCATCACGATATCCTAGGACTTCATCCATTTCAATAAGTAATATTTTCACCCCGTATCTGTTAAAACTAGGCGAAGATGGTGGTCTTGAAAACTCGTTACGTTTTGATAAAGGACTACGTAACGGATTGTACATGTATCATGGCATTTTAACCAATAAATCCGTGGGAGATTGGTTTGGGCTTACGTACAACGATATTAACTTTCTTATTTTTTAATCTTAATGGCCTTTTTAAAACGCTTAGGGTGGTACCTAGTTGGACTATCCATCGGAATTGTTTTTCTTGTTTTCTTCTTAAAAAAGAAATCCGGGGACAAAGGAATTGAATTTTGCTATTTTCCCAATTGTAGAGTACTCAAAGATATGCGCTCCAAACCGCTGCATTTCTCAGAAGATTTCCAATTTAAAAAAGATACCATCTTAATTAAGACATTTTTGACTGATGGGGATATTGATTTTGGAAAAAGCGACACCAAGTCAGAACCGTGCAAAACGTATTTTATAAGTAATGAAACCGAAAACGGTGAAATCGTACTAAAAGCCCAAAATTGCCCTAATAAAGTATTGATAGTTGCTATCGAAGATAATTAAAGGTCCAATTTTCTTCTTTTCTTTTCTTTTTGCAATAAAGAAAGTTCCCGGGTAGTCTGCCCAGCAACCGAGGTATTTTCCTCTGCTCGGCGAATCAAATATGGCATTACGTCTTTCACAGGTCCATAGGGAACATACTTGGCCGCATTAAATCCCTCTGCTGTGAGATTATAGGTGATATGGTCACTCATTCCATAAAGCTGCCCAAACCAAATATTTTCCTGATTGGCGGTCAAGCCCTTTTCTTGCATCAATTTGATCAACTTTAGGCAACTATCTTCGTTATGTGTTCCAGCAAATATGGAGATAGTATCCAAGTTATCCATCATGTAGGCAATCGCCATATTAAAGTTTTTGTCGGTTGACTTTTTGGAAACACAAATAGGGCTTTTATACTTCATTTCCTCAGCTCTTTCATTTTCCTTCTCCATATAAGCTCCCCTTACCACTTTGAGCCCAATTTTAAATCCTTCCAATCTGGCAGTTTCATGAAGTTGCTTTAAATAATCCATTCGATCCCAACGGTACATTTGTAGGGTATTGAAAACTACGGCCTTCTGCTTGTTGTATTTGCGCATCATATCTAAAACAACATTGTCAGCAGCATCCTGCATCCAACTCTCTTCAGCATCAATAAGCAAAGACACTTCCAAATCATGTGCCTTTTTGCAGACTTGATTAAAGCGGTCGATCACCCTTTCCCATTCCTTAGATTCCAATTCATTTAGGTTTTTTCCCGAGCTTACTTTCTCATAAAGTTCAAATCGACCAAAACCTGTAGGCTTGAATACCGCAAAAGGAATTGCATCTTTTTCTTTCACAAAATCCAAAACCTCAAGTGTTTTGGCAAGTGCAAAGTCAAATTGACCCTCCACTTCCTTACCTTCCACAGAATAATCCAAGATAGAGCAGACTCCTTTTTCATACATTTTATCTATAATGGAAATGCAATCTTCTTCGTTGACCCCTCCACAGAAATGATCAAATACGGTTGCTCTGATCAGACCTTCAATGGGCAGGTGCGCTTTAATGGCGAAATTGGTGACCGCGGTACCAATCCTAACTAAAGGTTCGTTGGCAATGAGCTTGAACAAAAAGTACGCACGTTCCAACTCGGAGTCCGTTTTCAATTGAAATGCTATTGCAGTATTCTCAAAATTTGGATGCATTATTAGGAATCTTTTAAAGATTCAAATATAAGTCGGTCTTTGGGAAGATTATCAATTAAAATAGTCTTTATTTTGTGTGTCAAATCAAATTATGAAATCCATTAAATCGCATTCTTACGAGGTACATATGGAGGAGTTGGCAGAAGCTTCCCTTAGCCAACACATCAACAAAACGGATTACTCTAAAATATTTGTTTTGGTTGATGAAAATACGAAGGAACACTGCCTTTCCATATTTGTTTCGAAACTTGGTCTGGAACCGGATGCGGTTTATATAATAAGACCTGGGGAAGAGCATAAACATATTGGCACATGTTCCTTGGTTTGGGAATGGTTATCTGACCAAGGTGCAGACCGTAACAGCCTTTTGATCAATCTAGGAGGCGGTGTATTGACCGACCTTGGGGGGTTTGTCGCATCAACATTTAAAAGGGGAATTGATTTTATAAATGTACCTACGACCCTCTTGTCTATGGTAGATGCATCCGTTGGTGGAAAAACAGGGGTTGATCTTGGCCCTCTTAAAAACCAAATTGGTGTAATCAACCAACCTGTAATGGTTTTGATATTTCCCATTTTCCTGAAAACCCTGGAAGCAAGACAGGTGAAAAGTGGATTTGCCGAAATGTTAAAGCACGGGCTTATCATGGATTTGGATTACTGGAAAGCTCTTCAAAATACCGAGGACTTTGCAAACACAGCATGTATTCAAAAATCCATCGCCATTAAAAATGATGTGGTAACCCAAGATCCAACAGAGAAAGGTCTACGGAAAATTTTAAACTTTGGGCATACTTTGGGCCACGCTATTGAATCATACTTTCTTGATAGTGTTGACAAGCCCACCTTGCTTCACGGTGAGGCCATAGCCATAGGGATGATTTTGGAAGGTTACCTTTCACACGAACTAAAAGGACTATCCAAACTATCACTCGAAGAAATCAAAAAGACCTTCCTAAAGCACTTTAAACGTGTGAAATTCAGTCAGGAGGATATCGACATCGTTCAAGAATTGTTGATTTATGACAAGAAGAATTCTCATGGTCAAGTAAATTTTGTGTTGCTTCAAACCATTGGAAAAGCTGTCACAGATGTAAAGGTTCCAGAAAATCTTTTGCGAAAGGCCTTCGCTTACTACAAAGAACCTTAAGTACATATACTAAAACACTTCGTTTACAACTCTTTGAACCCATCGAGTTCA
This sequence comes from Flagellimonas onchidii, assembly GCF_004804315.1. Taxonomy (GTDB): domain Bacteria; phylum Bacteroidota; class Bacteroidia; order Flavobacteriales; family Flavobacteriaceae; genus Flagellimonas; species Flagellimonas onchidii. The sequence continues at coordinate 24,866 of NZ_SRXX01000021.1, read as the reverse complement.
AAAATTTATAGCTTAGGATAAGAAATCAAAAACCTAATCTATCATGAAACGAATCCTAATCGATTACAAAAAGTTAGATCGAGATGCTGCTGCAGCACTCATAGATTCATATCCCTATGGTTATGGGGATGAAGACATTATAACACTAAAAAAGCCTAATGGTGAAATTATTGAAGCGGTTGAGGTGAAGATGTCAAATACCATTTATCTGGTTAAAATCAGTAAGAGCCTATCCAATTTTATTTCAAACTTTGAAGAAAACATCGAGAAAGAACTCGACAAAAACCCTAGTTTAGAAATGGCCTTAGACTCTGAGGAAGAAAATCAATTGCAAAAGGAAGTTGAGCCAGATGATAATTCGGGAAATGAAGGAGCCTAGTATTGCGGTAATTTGAATCCCATATGCTTTAGGTTATAAATCAGAATAAATAACTGATTGCTGATGCAATTGTTCAGGAAGGTAACAGGTAATCAATACTTCTCGCTAAAACTTCCTGAAAATTTCATTCCTCAATTGAAAAGGTGTATTCCTCAATTGAGATGAACAAGAAGTGTCTCAATTCTTAATTTTTGAAATAAAATTATAAAGTCGACTTTCATCTCATTAAAGCAATTGTCTTTAGAGTTCTATAAAAACTTCTTGAGATTTCTTTTGAAATAGTTTGCACTATGTGTGATGCTCTGGATTGAATTGTGGGCAAAATTTCCTCCTTGCTCCAAATAATAAAATTCCAAGCCCGACTTATCCAATTCAGGAAGCATCTTAACGTAATCAATAGATCCATTGCCTAGCTCAGAATAATCCTGGGTGACTTTATCCATATCTTTAATATGCCACATTACAAAGCGCTCAGGTTGTTCTGCTATTATCTCAATTGGACTTTTTTGTGCTGAATGCATTACCCAATAAAGGTCTATTTGCAATTTGACCAAAAAAGGGTCTGTTCCACTAATTATAATGTCATAACCATTCTCCCCACCTAGGTCTTCAAATTCGAATCCGTGATTGTGATAGGCAAAACGCAATCCACTCTGGATTACACGCTCCCCTATCCTATTCAATTTTTCAGCCAACGTTTTAAAGCCGTCCTTATTTCTATACATTGAATCCAGCCATGGCCAGGTAATAAAATCTTGTTTTAGTTTATGGGCACCTTCAATGCATTGATCCACATATCGTATTAAATCCGATTCTGGTTTATCAAAGAAGTTCATCAGTCCATAATGTCCGCTTGATGTAGTTAAATTATGGTCTTCCAATATCTTTTTAAAATCTGAGGTTTTGTATCCATAATATGTGTCTTTTTCTCCATCATATCCATAAATCTCTAAGTCTTGATATCCCAGATTTTGTACTGTCTTCAAACTTCCAATTGGATCCTTTTCCATTGCATCACGAATTGTGAACAATTGAAGTCCCATTTTATATTTCCGTTTGGTCTCAAGGGAAATTCCGGATACGGAAAGTGGAATTGCTGAACTGGCCATTACTAAGGAGGTTTGTTTTATAAAATTTCTTCTTTGCATGAGTTTATTTATAGAATGTGAGATTCAATTATAGGTCACACGATAAATGGCGTCTGCAAAATCATCAGAGATAAGCATGGAACCGTCTTCTAAAAACAACATATCCACTGGCCGTCCAAAAGCTTCTTGTTTTTCCTCATTAAGCCACCCATCTATAAAGGTTTCATAACCAACCGTTTTGTTGCCGTCAAGTTTTACCAAAGAAATACGATACCCAACTTTTGAAGACCTGTTCCATGAGCCATGTTCAGCCACAAAGGCATAATCTTTATATTTCTCTGGGAACATTTTACCGCTATAAAATTTTACTGCTAAAGGAGCGACATGTGCTCCCATTTGCTGCGCAGGTGGCACAAAATCCGAGCATGGGTATTGATCTCCGAATTCGGGGTCTTTGATTGTTCCTCCATGGCAATATGGATATCCGAAATGCTGACCTGCTTCTGAAACTCTGTTCAGTTCGCATGGTGGGATATCATCTCCCATCATATCACGACCATTATCTGTGAACCATAACTCCTCCGTTTCCGGGTGCCATGTAAAACCTACCGTGTTCCTCACCCCTTTCGCGTATATTTCTCTGTTGCTTCCGTCTTGGTCCATTCGCGTTATGGTTGCAAAACGTTCATCTTCCGATGAGCGCTCACAAATATTACAAGGTGCTCCGACCGGGACATATAGTTTATCGTCTGGCCCAAAGGCAATATACTTCCATCCGTGATGGAATTCAGTTGGGTAATCATCATAAATCACTTCAGGTTCTGGTATATCAGATAGTTGATTTTCGATATTGGGATATTTTAAAAGTCGACTTACTTCCGCAACATATAATGCGCCATCTTTAAATGCAACCCCGTTTGGTGCCTCTAGAGTTGTATCTAAAACCATTATTTTTTCGGCCCAAAAATCACCATCTAAATCTTGAAGAGCGTAAATGGTATTTTCGTTTCGTGTACCTACAAATAGTGTCCCATCATCCCCCATGGCCATAGAGCGGGCTCCGTCAATTCCTTCGGCAAATACGCTTATTTTGAATCCGTCAGGAAGATTTAAACTATCAAGAGGTAAATCGGTCGGGTGCTCTACAATTACGGGTTTTTCTATCGGTTCTTTTGATTCTTCCCTTTTCTCCTTGCAAGAGAATACCAAGAAAGATAATGCAGTAAAGAGCAATGTTTTTTTAATCATGTTCTATAGCTGGGTTATTTGGTTAGCCATTTTGTCGACATATTTTGAATACTTTACAGCAGAAGTATTGTTTATCGATTTCTAAAATACTGAAAAACTTAAGTTAATTGAATAATAACATTGGGACTATTAGTACAATTTTAACTATTTAGCAAAGTAAAAGAAGTTGGCCATGAGAAACAGCCCATTATGGATACTCAACGGAGTCATATTTTGAGACCAGTCCATTGTACCAAATAGCCGTTCTATGAGAACTGTTCACATTAATAGCGCTTGACAAGTCAGGAAGCAATCTAACCGTGACATTAAAGGATTCGGTTGCATTATTGATGATGAAGTTTACGATATACCCAGAAGTTTTGGCATTAGGTATAACCTCAAATTTTTGGGGCACACCCTTAAATAAGATTCCCGCTCTATCCTGGTTATAAGGAGCTCCCATTTGTCTTTCTCCATAATAAGGAAGGTCAGCTGCGACGCTATCGTTAAAAACCCTTAAGTAGCTGGCAGTATCCACAAGATTAATTCGGCCAACATTACTTCCTCGAGGCAACAAACCTGAATTCGCAATTCTATTAATTGATCCAGTTGCCAAAGGTCTGGCGGTATTAACGTTGATTCTATACGAACCTTCAGAAACCAAAGCATTCAGGTCTTCTATTTGATCCTGAGTTGCCAAAGGTTGACGATTGGCCCCGCAAGCGAACAACAGCAGTGCCAGTGGTAATAAAGTGATTTTCTTTAAAAAGGACATCTTTTTTATATTTCACCTGTATACAAGATAAATGAATTTCAAACAGTTTTCTAATTAGAAGCCTTCTTTAACTTTTAAATCTTAACTGAAAAAAAGAAAATCTGAATACAAGAGAGACTCCAAATATTAGGGCAAGCTCATTTCTTGAACCGTTCAAAAATGGCCAAAGTCTTTTTGGTGTTTATAAAATAAACCCCCGTAAGCAATATCACTGCAGCAATGATAGATTGCAAGGTGATTTTTTCATCCAAAAAGTACCATCCCAAAATCAAGGCCACAATAGGATTGACGTAGGTAGAAGTTGCAACTTTTTCTGGAGAAACCGACTTTAATAAATAATTGAAAGAGGTGAATGCCAGAATACTTCCAAAAACCACGAGTAAAGCCATTGACAATTGTACTTCTGTACTCCACTTTAGTGGAGATGCCCATTCCTCACCAAATCCCAGACTCATTAAAGCCAAAATAATTCCAGCGGTAAACATTTGGTAACCCGTGTTGACAAAGTAATTGGAAGGAAGATCTGCTTTGGCCACGAAAAGACTCCCATAGCCCCAACTAAGCATACAGGCAAAGATCATTATCATTCCCAAAATCGAGTTCTCTTTTGTGATGATTTCTTTTTGACTGACCAATAGATAAATACCTATGACACCAAAAATCACCCCGATTATTGACATAGGTTGAATCTTTTTTCCTTGCAATACCCACATCATCAATAAAATAATAAGTGGCTGGGCGGATATTTCCAAAGCTGCAAAACCAGTATCCACAAACTTAAGGGCCCATACCACTACTCCATTTCCAAAGCTTAAAAACAGAAAACCAGCTATTACAGTATTTATTAACTGCTTTCGAGTAATTGTTATTTTTTTTCCCATCATCCTCGCCAGAACAAAAATCAGTATCCCTGCAGTGGTAAACCGAAATGAAGCCAACATGAATGGAGGAAGCTCCAAAACAGCAATCTTATTTAGCAAATAGGTAGATCCCCATATCACGTAGATAGCAAAGAATGCGAGAATGGTCAAGGTGGTTTTGGAAGATTTGCCCATAGCCTTTTAAGGTATCGCTTGCAATATTACGGATGTTTGAAAGAGTAAAAAAGTTTTGAAAGCTTGTAAGCGAGTCGTTTGGAAAATTAAAAATGCTTATTCGTAGAAAGTAAATAGGATGCGATATCTGTCTCCAATTGGAGGAATCTCGCAAATTGTTTCTTCATTTCCGCATCCAACAATTTGGGATTGGCATTTTTCTCTTTGAGCAAAGTTTCGATATGGTTTTGATGGGTTGTAAAGAGTCTAAAACTTTGTTTTAAGTTATAGAACTTTTCAAAACAAGATGAATCGTGAGGTTCACAGGTATAGGAATTCAGTTTTTTAAAGAGAGATTTGACCGTAGTGTTCCTGCGTTGCAAGCGAATCCAAGCTTCTTGAATCTGAGAATCCTCTTTATGTGTTAAACTGCCCATAGTTTCGGTTTGAAGTTTATCAAAACACCACTATTAAGTTACTAATTATCTTACAACTCTACACAGATTCAACTACATTTTTGACTATTTTATAAAACCTTAATATGAAGATTGAATGTTACGATGATTTCGTAATCAAAAATTTACATTGATACTTTCGAAAAACGTGAACAACTTATTATCAAGCGTAAAATACCACAAGAATGAAATAGTAAGTATTTTACGGTGGCAAAGACAAAATGATTGTCCAAAACACCTCAAAACATGAAACTTCCTTCAGTTGTGTTCTTCCTTCTAATTGCATTGTGTCCCTTATTGTCATTTGCACAGGAAATGTCCATTGTGCAGAGTGAGGTTTCTTTTGTTTTTGTATCCAAAGATGTTCACGGCACAATTTCAGGATTTGAATCATCTTCCAAAATTGATTGGGACAATCCAGAGAATTCTATTTTTCAGGGTTCCGTAAGGTCCAAAACCCTGGATACCACAATGGACTTCGCAATTGGTCATTAAGAAATGGGAAGTACTTTGATGTTGATGATTTTCCAAAAATCTTATTCAATAGCAACGAGGTCAAACTAGAAAATGGGAAATTTATTGTCAAGGGAGATTTGACAATCAAAGAGACCACCAAAGAAATTGTCATAGTTTTTGCGAAAAACCAGAATCAATTGATTGGAACCACTTCTTTATATTCCATTGATTATGGAATCAAAATCAAGAAGAAAAGGGAAGATAACCTAGTACAAGTTAAAATGGTATTCGACTTGAAATAGTTAATTGTTTTTGAAAAGAAGATCATAGATTTTCCCAACTCCCCAATTACCTACAGGGAAATAGAGGGCAAAAAACAAAGCCATTCCCAGGCTAAAATTTCTGATGTTGAAAAATTGATCCAAAATGTTATCTGGAAACGCATAGGAAGTTTGAAGTGCATAACCCCCAAATTCCAACAATCCCATAGCAACTAGGCCATAAGCGTACTGCGCATGAAATGGTAATCCTCGAAGCAGCAATGAGATGGGAACCATATATAAGATGTAACAGGTAATCACCTGCCACCAATAGGTGAATTTGGCAATCTCTACCTGAGTGCCAAACCAGTCCATTCCTGTCCCCCATAAAAAATAAACGATGCAATAAATTAAAATCAAGCGTTTATCCACATTCAATTTCTGTCTGGCATAGTTTAAAAACTCTTTCATCGCGTATCAGGTTTACGGGTTGGCAATCTTGCTATCTATAATTTTAAGCGCGTCCTCCATGGTTTCCATACCATCCATATCTTCATTTTCCAACATAATATCAAAGGCATCTTCCACATCCAAAACAATATCCACCAAATTGGCCGAATTAATGTTGAGCTCCTGCGTGAAATTGCTTTGTATGGTTATGGAATCCGCGGAAACATCATCCGGCAAATAGGTCTGTACAATCTCCTTTAATTTTTGGTATCGTTCTTCCAAGGTCAATTTTTATTTAGCAATTAAGTATATCTTTTAAAAATAACGCAAGCATTTACATCTCCAAAACCAAAACTGGCCTTGGCCATTATTTTAGGAGTGAAGTTTATTGTTTTTCCGGGTATTCGGGATTCATCCACAATGCGAGTTATTTCAGGGTGTGTGTCCTCACAATTGGCATTGCCAAAAACCTCATCTTCTCTGAACTGGAGTAAGGTTCCCACACATTCGATACTACCTGCAGCAGCCAAACAATGTCCCATCAATCCTTTAAATGAATTGATATATGGAAAGTTTTTTCCTGAAAGATTCAATGCGGCACTCCAATTTTCAATTTCGATTGGATCCTTGGCGGTAGCCGTTAGATGTCCATTTATAGCGTCAATTTGAGAGGATTCAATGCTTGCATCCGTCATAGCTTCCCGGATACATTTAATTACAGCTTTGTTATTTGGAGCCGTCATTGTCCCACTTGCTCTTTGTCCTCCACTATTTATATTACCTCCAATAATTTCCCCGTAGATTTTGGCACCTCTTTGCAATGCGCTGTCCAGAGATTCCAAAACCAATGCTCCCGCTCCACTCCCTGGAACGAACCCTGTTGCTGAAGCACTCATAGGTCTGCTTGCAGCTTCTGGATTCTCATTATAATTTCGGGGAAGAATACGCATGGCATCAAAGCCTCCCCAGATATAAGGGCCACTATCACTACAGCTTCCTGCCAACATTCTAGTTGCCTTTTTTTGTTTGATCCGCTCATAAGCCATAATTATGGCTTCCGTACCGGTAGTGCAGGCAGAAGAATTTGTGGTTACTTGATTTCCACACCCCAACATTCCACCTAAATACGCACTTATGCCACTGGCCATGGTTTGCACAACGGATGTGCTTCCCAAGCGCCTTACGTTGCCCTCATCTACTTTGTAGATAGATTCTCTGAACTTATCAACACCCAAAATACCAGTGCCGAAAATGATTCCACTTTCCCAATCTGGATTATCGTCTGTTGGAATAGGCAATCCTGCATCTTTCCAAGCATCTTTGCCTGCAATTACTCCATAAATTAAACCATTTGCACTAAGCCCTTTTAACTGAACATTGGTGAAGTAATCATTTAAATTGAATTTATTAATGTTCGGTTTTCCAGATATTTGACATCCAAATTTTAACTCTTTGAGTTTAAAATCAAATTCAATGCCACTTACCTGTTCTTTTAGGCTTTTGGTAAATTCATTCAGCCCAACACCATTCGGAGCACATACACCCATGCCTGTCACCACTACCCTATCTCCCATTCTTATCCATTTTAATCATACCGGATAAAACTCCTCTACAAACCAATTTCCTCTCAGTATTGTACATTTTGACCTTACACTTTAGCTTGTTAAATCGGAAATATACCTTCTCTGAAATCACTTGGACCTTTTCTTCTGGAAAAACTGGCAGGTAAAAATCCATTTCCGAACTGGAAAGGGCTATGGAAGCGTTCGAATCTTGATTTTGTCCGGCTTCATTGCTCAAAAGAAAGATGCCCAGACAAACCAACCCTATTTGGGCACAACATTCGGTCAAAATCACCCCTGGCGTAACAGGTAGTTTCTTAAAATGCCCTTTATAAAACTCAAGGTGTTTATGGAATGTGAACGCGCCCGCTACTCCATTCTCATCAATACTGGTTAATTCATCCACAAAAAGAAAAGGTTGGGAATAGGGAAGCTTGCTAAGAATGGTATCTTGACTTATCATTTATCGTAAACTTTCACCTCCATCTGCTTTAACAACGGTGCCCGTGATCCATTTAGCTTCATCCAAGGTGAGCAAATAGGCCACATTGGCTATATCCTCGGGCCGTGTCAGTCTTTTATTCGGATTTCGCTTAAGTGCTTCATCCTTTAATATTTCATTGTTGGGAATCATACGGAAAGATTTGGTGTCGGTAACCCCAGCTTGGATACAATTGGCTTTAAGGCCCAAATGCGCAAACTCTAAGGCTATATTTCGCACAATGGCTTCCAATGATGCCTTAGCGGCAGAAACGGCGGCATAACTTTTCCAAGCTTTGCTGCTGCCTTCGCTTGTATAGGCTATTATTCTGGTATCTCTGGCAAACAAATTATAGTCAGCTAAACCCTTTACCCAATCGTACAAACTGATGGCCATGGCGTCAATGGTCAATTGGAAATCGGAATTATTCAAGGTAATGTTTTCGCTGTCCTGCATGGGTTTCAGATTACCTTTCGCAATACTGTGAACAAGAATATCAATTTTATCTTCTCGGGTACATTCCGTTATTTTTACTAGCAATTCCCTTCTTTTTTCAGGATTGGTCGCGTCAGCGTTAAAATGATGAAGTATTGTCGTTTGGGAAATCTTTTGAAATTCTTGGTGGATTTGCTCCAGCTCAATCTTCCGATCTCTATGTAGTATGATAAGTTTATAGTTGTGACGAGCAAATTTTTTGGCCGTTGCCAGTCCAAGTCCATTGCTGCCACCAATTATTAAAGCCCATTTTGACATATTACTTTTTCATTCTGTTTACCATTCCAATAACACCCTTTGTGCTGAAAATCCTGGGCCAAAACTTAAAACCAAACCTTGCTCACCCGCTTTTATTTCTTTCTCCAGGAATCTTTCGAGCACGTAAAGTACAGTTACACTGCTCATGTTTCCATAGGCTCGAAGCACTTCGCGGGTATCATCGATATTCTTTCCCAATTTACCAAACAATTCCTCAACGGTTCGGACAATCTTCTTGCCACCTGGATGAAAAATCAGATGATCCACCTTTTGAATGGATGTCCCCAATTTTCCCAGAAAAGGATGGACAATGTTTGGGAAATGGTCTGCAATCACTTCAGGTACAGCAGGGTCAAGAATCATCTTGAGTCCAGTATTGGTCAAATCAAAACCCATTAGGTGGGTTGCATTGGTAAAGTGATACATTTCTTCCCCTAAAATCTTGGGGCCGGAAGATGATTTTTCTGAAGATAATAGCGCACACGCGGCTCCGTCTCCAAAAATAGCTGCACTTACCATGTTCGCCATGGAAAAATCATCCAATTGAAAAGTTGCTGTAGGGCTCTCAACGGCTACAATAGCAGCTCGTTTCCCAACGTTGGCCCTTAAAAAGTTGGCGGCATAGATTAAACCAGAAACCCCTGCTGCGCAGCCCATTTCGGTAACCGGAAGGCGTATAATATCCTGTCTCAACCCAAGAGCATTGACCAGATAGGCGTCCAGTGAAGGAATCATGATGCCCGTACAGCTTACAGTAATAACAAAATCCAAGGATTCAGGACTCCAATCGGCTTCTTTTAACGCTTTTTGAAGTGCTTTCTCTCCTAATTCCTTGACTTCCCTGATATAGATATCGTTCTTATCCTCAAAAGAGGTAGCTGTAAATACTTCTTCGATATCCATTATCCCATAGCGATGGTCAACCCCTGCTCCTTCGAAAATCTTAACCACCTTTCTTCGAAAACGATCTTCTTGTCCTTCCAGCCAAAGGTTCACAAATGGAATAATATCCGAGGTCTTCCGATTGTATTTTGGAAGTTGTTTGGAAACAGCTGATATGTGCACATCTACCATTATGTTCTCTGTCGGTTGAATTTCATAACCCATACATACCTGAAGGCCCATTTCCACTTGATCTCGTGCATAACACCTGGTATTTTTTTTGAAAGACGCACCAAATCTTTCTTTTTAAAACCTTTCAGTATGGATACAAGCCCGTCATATTTAGCCACTTGAGTTTGAATGAAAAAGACACTGAAAAGTTTGAACAGGTAATACGCCAACCTACTTCGGTGCAGATCATTTATGACCACGCCAATGTTGGCCAATCGCACAAATTGATTCAAAAAGGCTTCAATACGTTCTTCCTCAAAATGGTGCATGGTCAAGGTGTTGATTAAAATGTCACATTCGAAACTGGAATCCGCCTTTAGGATATCCATTTTCTTGAATGAGATGTTGGGAAAAGCAGCTGTATTCTCTGCCGCAATTTTTAAAACATCGTCCCTCAAATCTATTCCGACCATAGTGTGTGAAACATGATGTTTGCTGAGAAACTTCGATAACTTGAGCAACATACTTCCATCTCCACATCCCATATCTAAAATCGTATACGATTTTTCGGGTTCATTCTTTACTAATTTCCAGACCTCTCGTATTGTATTAGATTCTCCTCCCAGCCAAAGGTTACATTTGTTGATATCCTTATAAGCATTTTTCAACACCTCAAACTCCATGTTTGGGTCGTCCATTAATTCAAGGTCACGACTTCTAACTGATAAATCCATTAGCTATAAATTGGAGTTCCATGAGTGGTCCTTATCAAATTTCTCAGTAAGAATTTGGATTGGGCCAATGTCCGGATGCCAAAATCAAACCATTTGGTATGCATAAATATACCTTGTAATCTCCTACCCGCCCATAAGCGTTTTTCAAAATTCATTTTCCAGGCAGTCGCGTAATTCATCTCCATTTCTTTTCTGGTATAGCTAGGGTTTTTCAAAAACAAATTGACCTGCGTGGAAGCTAATTTGGCACTATGAATTGCCATGGCCATACCATTGCCACACAAGGGATGAATCAACCCTGCGGAATCTCCACACATCAACATGTGATTTTCAATAGGATGTTTCTTTGCGAACGAAATTTGACCTATGGCCATGGGTTTTGTGAACACGGCATGTGCATTAGAAAGAAAATCTCTTAAAAAGGGATTTTGGGACACTACATTTTTATTAAAACTATCTATATCCCTTTCTTTTTTAAAATCACTATAGCGAACCAAATAACAAAAATTCACATTTCCATTTTCAATTTGGGAAAGTCCTCCATATCCTCCCGGAAAGTTATGCAATGCAACCAAATTCGGAGGATATCCTGGATTATCAAAATGACTTTTAACAGCCAACCAGGGGGATTTTCTTGTCATGAAATGGCGCTCCAATTTTGAATCCAATTGTGAACGCTTTCCATGCGCTCCAATCACCATTCGCGCCTCTATTCCATCATTGCGCCCTAATTCAATTCGAAAATCACTTCCTTGGAAATTCACTTGGGTCACCGCATCATGCAGAAAAACAACTCCCTTTCTTTTAGCAAGATTGTACAATTGATTGTCAAAGGTATATCGGCTGATTCCAAAACCACCCAGTGGTAGCTCGACCTCCACAGAATTGCCTTTGGACGTGCTAATTTGTAAAGTGTCGATTTGCGGAAGCTGCCCGTTATCAACGGTTAATCCCAAACTTTGTAAATAGGGTTTCACTTCGTTGGAGACATATTCTCCACACACCTTATGGTTTGGATAGGTGTTTTTTTCTATCACCAGCACTTGTTTGCCCTTACTGACCAAATCAAGCGCAGCTGTAAGCCCTGCCAAACCACCTCCAATGATGACTACCTCAAATCTATTCACAGTTTGAAGATAGTCGTTTGGAAATAAAAAAACCGACATTAAAATGCCGGTTTTTAAAATCTTATGATAAAAAGATATTATCCCTTTGTTTTATCGTAGGCTTCTTCTTTAAGTTCATCACTTGCAACGATGGCTAGCTCTACTCTTCTATTTTTTGCTTTTCCTTCTGAAGTCTCGTTGCTTTCCCTTGGTTGAGTTTCACCATACCACTTGGTTGTAAACCTTCCGGGAGAAACACCTTTGCTGATTAAATAATTGGTAACCGACTCCGCTCTTTGCTGGGATAATTTCCAATTGTATTCGTCACTACCGGCGCTATCTGTATGACCTTCCACTAGAATGTTTGATTTTGGATATTCTTTAAAGATTCCGGCCAATTTGTCCAATGTGCTAGCTGAAGTACCCTTTACATCAGATTTGTTGGTGTCAAAGTAAACACCAGCGTCTTCATTAAAGGTAACATTGATTCCCTCTCCTACTCTTTTCACTTCTGCACCTGGAATCTCTTCTTCAATTCGTTCCGCTTGACGGTCCATTCTGTTTCCGATATAACCTCCTGCAGCACCACCAACTACGGCACCTATAATGGCGCCAAGAGCTGTATTACCTTTCTTTCCAACATTGTTTCCGATAATTCCTCCGATAACAGCACCTCCAGCAGCTCCTATTGCAGCTCCTTTTTGGGTGTTATTGGCATTTTTGACAGTGTTACAGCTAATGATTAAACTGAGCGCCATTACAAATGCCGCACTTCTTGTAAATATTTTTTTCATTTTTTATTTTTTAGTGAATTCGTAAACGATGGTCACAGGTTCTCCATCAACTGAGACATTTGATTTTAAGGTCATGGATTGTTCGTTGATACTAGCAATGTTCAAACGATAACCGTAACCTCCGGAAATGTCTTTTCTTTTATCATCGATGAATTTAAATTGCAATTGGCTGCTGTAGTTTTGGGAAGGTTCAACCACGGACCATCTAAAAAAGCGATCTCCCCCTTGACAAAGCGTGCTTTGAGAAATGGTATACCTCCCAGTACTATTATTATCTCGAAAGAACCAGTCACTGCCTTCAAAGCAGATGTCCTCTGCATCGTTAAAGATTACGGATTTGAAATTTCCTGTGTTGTTTTCATAAGAAACATTGTCTAAAGTCCAAGAACCACTAAATAGATTTCGTTGTGTTCTCGCACTTTTAGAAACTGAGCAAGACATCAGTAAAACACTGACTAATGCTGTAAAAAAAAGTGTTTGTTTTGCCATAAGAATTTGGTATTAGATTTCAGTATATACGAGTAAGACACCTTATCTATCTTTTTGAGTTGTTAAATTTTTGTTAAATCAAAAAGATCAATAGGCGTTTAGCTCCAATAATGTGGTTTCGAATCTTTTCTTGGGAAGGTAATTTTCCTCCAATCCCTTTGCGAAAGGAACCGGTGTTTCCAAACTTCCAACCCGCTTGATCGGTGCATCCAAGTATTCAAAGCAGTTTTCTATGACCATTGCAGAGATATCGCTTGCGATACCACCAAACAATGTGTCTTCATGTAAAACGATTAATTTTCCTGTCTTTTTAACCGAAGCATAGACAGTTTCTATATCAAGAGGTTGAAGTGTGCGCAAATCTATCAGATCCGCGTCAATTTCTGGATGTTTTTCTAAAGTTTCAACGGCCCAGTGCACCCCAGCGCCATAAGTAACAACTGATATGGACTCACCTTCTTTTATAAGACTTGCTTTTCCCAGCGGCAAAGTGTAATAATCGCTGGGAACATCCCCATATACGCTTCGATACAGCCCTTTATGCTCAAAGAAAAGCACCGGGTTTGGGTCGTTGATTGCAGTAGACAAGAGTCCTTTGGCATCTACCGGAAATGCCGGGTAGACCACCTTTAACCCTGGAGTTTTGGTAAACCATGCTTCGTTGGTCTGGGAATGGAATGGACCTGCTCCTACTCCACCTCCACAAGGCATGCGAATCACTACATCGGCATTTTGACCCCATCTGTAATGGGTTTTGGCCAAGTAGTTCACGATAGGGTTAAAGCCTGAACTTACAAAATCCGCAAATTGCATTTCTACCACTGCTTTCATTCCGTTGATGGAAAGTCCCATGGCGGCCGACACTACGGCAGATTCGCAAATAGGGGTATTTCTTACGCGACTCTTGCCAAACTTGGAAACAAAGCCTTCGGTAATTTTAAAGACGCCACCATATTCTGCAACATCCTGCCCCATGATGACAAGCTCATTATAGCGTTCCATGGACTGCTCCAACCCTTGGGAAACCGCATCAACAAAACGAATATTTTTTACATTTTCATTATTTGTAATTTTTTGATATTCAAATTCTTGAAATATATCATTTAATTCTTTAGTTTTATTATAAACTACGGTAAGCTCGTCAAAAGCAAGCTTTAGATTCTCATTGATTTCTTTAGTGATATCCGCTTTTAGCCGCTCAATTTCTTCTTCTGAAACGACTTTCTCTTTGAGAAGAAAATCTTCAAAATTGGTTACAGGATCCTTTTTGGCCCATTTCTTCATTAGTTTTTCAGGAACGTATTTAGTACCACTTGCCTCTTCATGACCCCTCATGCGGAAGGTCTTAAACTCCAATAATATTGGCCGAGGTCTTTTTCTTATAGATTTACAAAGTTCATGTACCTTGGTATATACCTCAATTATATTGTTTCCTTCAATGATTCTGGATTCAATCCCATACCCTTTCGCTCTATCCGCTAGATGTTTACAATTATATTGTTCGCTTGTTGGAGTTGATAAACCATACCCATTGTTCTCAATACAGAATAATACAGGAAGATTCCAGACTGAAGCAATATTCAAGGCCTCATGAAAGTCTCCTTCGCTGGTAGCACCTTCTCCAGTAAAAACAGCGGTCACTCTCTTTTTTCTACGCAGCATGTCCGCAAGGGCAATGCCATCTGCCACTCCAAGTTGGGGTCCCAGATGTGAGATCATACCAACAATTTTATATTCTTGGGTTCCAAAATGAAAACTTCGGTCCCTGCCTTTTGTGAAGCCACCGTTTTTACCTTGCCACTGCTTAAACAGCCTATGTAATGGGATGTTCCTACTTGTGAACACACCAAGATTGCGGTGCATGGGTAAAATGTACTCATCTTCTTTCATGGCTTGGGTCACCCCTATTGATATGGCTTCCTGCCCTATTCCACTAAACCATTTGGAAATTTTGCCTTGTCGCAGTAATACCAGCATTTTTTCTTCTATCATTCTGGGCTTCAGCATGCCAGCATATAAATCTAGAAGTTTCTGATGGTCCAATCCACCAATATGATATCTCATTCGGTATAATTTCAGTAGGGTTAAATGTAGTAAAAAGAGCTCTAAAGTGTTATAAATATCACAAAGGTTCGGCTTAATTCAGTATTTTTGAAACATATTAAATTACATGGATTATGAGTGCTATACCAAGTGTAGATCTTAGGGATTTTGTCTCTGGAGATGCGTCAAGAAAAGAGAAGTTTATAAAGGAAATTGGAGCTGCTTTTGAAGATATTGGATTTGTGGCACTTAGCGGTCATTTTCTTTCCGATGAACTTGTGGAGCAGCTATATGCTGAAGTGAAAAATTTTTTCCAGCTACCCCAAGAAACCAAAGATAGTTATGAGATTAAAGGCATAGGGGGACAGCGTGGCTATACATCATTTGGAAAAGAACACGCAAAAGGAAGAAAAGAAGGAGACCTTAAAGAATTTTGGCATTTTGGACAATACGTTGAAAATGACCCTAAACTGGAAAAAGAATACCCGGACAATGTGACGGTCACAGAGCTTCCCGAATTCAATGTGGTAGGAAAGGAAACTTATAAAATGTTGGAGAAAACTGCGCAATACGTATTACGCGCATTGGCATTGCACCTTGATTTGGATGAGCTCTATTTTGATGAATGGATTAAAAACGGAAACTCCATTTTAAGGCCAATTCACTACCCTCCTATTACCAATGAACCTAAAAATGCAGTAAGAGCAGCTGCACATGGCGACATAAACCTGATTACACTTTTAATGGGCGCACATGGCAAAGGATTACAGGTAAAAAACCATCAAGGTGAATGGGTTGATGCTATTGCGCGACCCGACCAGTTAATGATCAATGTGGGTGACATGCTCTCCAGACTTTCTAATAATAAACTGAAATCTACCATACATCAAGTGGTCAATCCTCCGAGGGAATTGTGGGGGAGTTCTCGATATTCCATTCCATTCTTTATGCACCCTGTTAGCGAGATGCCACTCAATTGTTTAGATAATTGTGTGGACGAATCCCATCCTAAAGGTTTTGAGGACACAACAGCGGGGGAATACCTTCATGAAAGACTTATTGAACTTGGTTTGGTTAAAAAATAAAGATGGATTTGCAAGACCAATTAAAGAATCTTTTCCCGGACCATGTTCCAGAAGAGAGCGAGGAAACTACAGCACAAACCCCTAAATATTGGATGCAAGATGCCCCGATTATATGTAAATATGAAAAAAGGAAAGGGAAGCCTGTAACCATTTTGGAAGGGTATACGGGAGCCGATAGTGATTTCAAAAAACTTACCAAAGATCTTAAATCAATGTTAAGTGTTGGAGGGAGTTACAAAAATGACAGCATCATTATACAGGGTGATTATAGAGATAAAATCATGGAATTTTTGAGGAACTGTGGCTTTAATGTGAAAAGGGTTGGCGGATAATATAATATTTTCATCATTTTCCGCGTTTCTTTCAAACATTCTTAAAATTACAGGTTGATTGCCAATGTTTTGGAAAAAAATTTTTGTGTTCTTGGTATAAATCTTACTTTTAATTCTTCTAACCGACGAAAACTGAACTGAAAATGAAATCACTGTTGCATATTACCAACGGGGACAATTTCACGTCAAAACTTCAATCATTACATCTTAAGGGAGATATTATCACGTGGAGAGAAATGCTCTGTGAGGGCAAGACCCTTTGCAATGTGGGAAGTGAATCTTTTTGGAAAACACGTTTTGAGTTTTTGAACAAAAATTACAAGGTATCCAAATCCTGGTTTGTTGAAAAAACTTTAAAGGAATACAGGTCCCTATGTAACCATAAGCAACAGGATCAGATTGTGCTCTGGTTTGAATATGATCTCTTTTGCCAAATTAATATGCTTGCCGTCCTTAGTTGGCTCAAGACCCATAGAAGGCATGCTGAAATATCATTGGTTTGTAGCGGTAAAGAAGATGATAGCGATACACTCTACGGTCTTAGTGAGGTAAGTGACGAGCAACTTTTGGAGCTTTATGAAAACAGGACGATTTTATCCCAAGATGATATTGAATTTGCGGATTACGTGTGGCAATTGTATTGCAGTGATAATCCTATAAGGTTAGAAAACCTTGTGGCGCACAACAATTTCCAGTTCGAATATTTGTCTGACGCCCTTAAAACCCATTTGAAAAGATTCCCGACCATTAAAAATGGGCTCAATGAACTGGAGAATCGTGTTTTGGAAACAGCTATGAACCAAAGACCTGGATCGAGGAAAGAATTGCTAGGAGAAGTTTTAAAGAATCAAGGGTATTACGGTTTTTCCGACACTCAGTACAATCGCATCATAACCTCGCTCAAGCCGTTATTCAACTCTTTCAACCCGGTTAAACTGACCAAAAAAGGGAAGGATATATTGATAAATAAAGCTAATTTTTATTCTCAAATACGTGATAATCAATTATATCTAGGCGGTTCTTTAAAGTATAACTTCTTATACAATACAGATACAGACAGGATTTTAAAGCTTTGATATGGCGTCATCAATTAGTGACTCAGAATTAATTCTGAATCCCGATGGCAGCATCTACCATCTGAACCTTTTACCAAAAGACGTTGCTTCTACCATAATCACAGTTGGTGACCCCAACCGTGTTTCCCAAGTTACAAAGCACTTTGATTCAATCGAAGTTGAGAAGGGAAGACGTGAATTTCAGGCTCACACAGGGTATTATAAGCAAAAAAAAATCACAGTCATTTCAACAGGAATTGGAACCGATAATATTGATATCGTTTTCAACGAACTGGATGCGCTGGTCAATATTGATTTTCACACTAGGAAGGTTAAAAATGAGAAGAAACAGTTAGATTTTATACGGATTGGCACATCTGGAACCATCCAATCCAATATTCCAGTTGATTCTTTCCTAATGAGTGAACGGGCCGTTGGTTTTGATGGACTTTTACATTTTTATGATGCTGGACAAGTCAGAAATCAAAAGCTTGAGCGTGAGCTTAACCAATTTGTCGGTTGGAGAGCTCATGATGTTATCCCATATGCGGTGGATGCGGATGCGAAACTAAGAGAAAGATTTAGCTCAAATCGTATACGATTAGGAATAACAGCCACTAATTCAGGTTTTTACGGACCTCAAGGGCGAAGCTTAAGATTAAAGCCCAAGCTGTTGGATTTTAACGACCAACTTGCTGCCTTCCGCTATGAAAATGAGCTCATTACCAACCTAGAAATGGAGACTGCGGGCATATATGGTCTTGCTAAATTACATGGACATCGAGCGATTTCATTGAATGCTATTTTAGCCAATCGGGCTACGGGAGAATTTTCCAAAAATGCCTTCCTCACGGTTGAGAATCTTATAAAATACACCTTGGAAAAACTTGTTTCCTAATATCTTTGTTGCCTTTACCCATTTAGAGCATATATGAAAACAATTAGGATAGTAGGCGTACCCGAACATTTTAATTTGCCTTGGCACATGGCGATGGAAGATGGCGCATTTGAAGAAAGAGGAATTGGGTTGCAGTGGACAGATGTACCTGAGGGAACCGGAAAAATGTGTCAAATGCTTCAGGAAGAAGAGACTGATTTGGCAATCATCTTAACCGAAGGGCTTGTCAAAAGCATTTCTCACGGAAATCCATCCAAAATTATTCAAGTGTATGTTGCTTCGCCATTACTTTGGGGAATTCACGTAGCAGCTGACAACCCACGTTCTTCGGCAACTCAACTTGAAAATGATAAAGTAGCGGTAAGCAGAATGGGTAGTGGCAGTCACCTAATGTCCTATGTACATGCGCAAAATCAGGGCTGGGATACGCATTCACTGCAGTTCGAGGTTATAAATAACCTTGACGGTGCCATAGAAAACTTAAGTTCAGGGTCTGGAGCCTACTTTATGTGGGAACATTTCACGACAAAACCGCTCGTGGATAGTGGCATCTTTAAAAGAATCGGAGATTGTCCAACGCCTTGGCCTTGTTTTGTTATCGCCGCCACAGATGCTTTCTTAAGTTCAAAAAGCAATTGCCTTAACCACATACTTGACATCATAAATCGGTATACTTCCGAATTCAAACAAATTCCAAGTATAGACAGGACCCTTGTCAATAGATACGGACAGAAGCTCGAAGATATTCAGGATTGGCTAACCAAAACCACTTGGGGACAAACACAATTGCGTGAGGAGACCTTGGAGGATGTGCAGAAACGACTCCATAGTCTTGAATTAATCGAGCAAATCAAAATGTCAGAAGAATTTCTTGTTTAAGAAAAGTACTTGTTGATCAGTACCCTAAATTTTAAATCAGATAAGGGTTTTTGAGCAGTATCGGTAACATTCGGATTGGCCAATGCCAATGCAGTAGTTTCCTCAGTATCCAAAGCGGTCAACATTACAACCACGACCTTCTTTTTAAAATCCTCATCAAATTGCTTGTCGAATTCATCCAAAAATTGCCACCCATCCATTACCGGCATGTTGGTATCGAGAATTAGAAGACAAGGTGTATTTTCTTCATCTGGGATGGTCGACAAAAGCTCAATGGCCTCTTTTCCATTACAAGCCGTATTAACAGTTAATTTACTGTCCAACTGCCTTACGAAAAATCGATTCAAAAAGTTGGTAGTATCATCATCATCGACTAGCAATACTGATTTAAGTCTGCGCAAAATATAAGAATTTTCCTATACGGGGGTTACTTTACTAAACGTACGAATTCTTATTATATTTTAAGAATTTACTGGCGATAAGTAATTCACCAACTTATCAACGGTTTTCCCATTCTAGCAAGCAGTGAATTGGTTTTGCTAAAATGTTGATTACCAAACCACAAACCTCGATTGGCACTTAAAGGCGAAGGATGCCCCGAAGTAAGTATATGATGTTTTGAAGTATCTATTAACGTCGATTTCTTTTTGGCAAAACCTCCCCAGAGTAAAAAAACAACCCCATCAAGTTTTGACGAAACCATTTTTATGACTGCATCGGTGAACTGCTCCCAGCCTTTATTTTGATGACTTCCGGCTTGATGAGCCCTAACTGTTAAGGTTGCATTCAACAATAACACTCCTTGATCCGCCCAACGTTCTAGATTACCGCTTGCTGGGTATGGTTTTTCCTCATCAACCTTTAGTTCTTTAAAAATGTTGACCAGGGAAGGTGGATGTGGAATCCCATCTTGCACTGAAAAACAAAGCCCATTTGCTTGATTGGGCCCATGATAGGGATCTTGTCCAATAATCACAACCTTCGTCTCTTGAAACGGGCAATGATCAAATGCCGCAAAAATGTGTTTTCCTTTAGGATAACAAGTATGTTGCCGATACTCTTGCTTTACAAATTGAGTAAGTTTTTCAAAATAAGGCTTATCAAATTCCTGTTGTAAATGAGTTTTCCAACTTGGATCTATATTGACGTTCATTTATTTTAAGGTAAGTTCTGTCGATAAAGCTAAAAATAATATCTTGGAGTCCTTATAACCCAGCTATGATTCTTTTAGAAGTGCAGCTGTAATCAATAACCGAGTTGCCAAGGACAACTGTTGATAATAATAAGTACATACTATGAAAATCCTAATAATCGGAGGAAATGGGACCATTGGCAAAAGTGTAAGCAAACATTTTGGCGAAAACCATAAGGTTTTGATTGCTGGAAGAACTGGAGGAGATTATACCGTGGACATTTCTGATAGCAATTCCATTGAGAAAATGTTTCAACAAACAGGTAAGTTAGATGCGATTATCTGCATAGCAGGTGAGGCCAAATGGGCGGAATTTGACCAACTTTCAGAAGAAGATTACTATATCGGGATAAGGAGCAAGTTAATGGGACAGGTCAACTTGGTACGCATCGGACAATATTATTTAGCCGAGGGAGGCTCAATAACCTTATCTACTGGAGTGTTGGCGGATAACCCTGTCCCAAAAACAGCGAGTGCTGCAATGGTGAATGGAGCTTTGCACAGCTTTGTTCAAGCGGCTGCACTTGAAATTGAAAACGGAATTCGACTGAATGTGGTTTCATTGGAGCTCGTGATTGATGCTTATGAGAAGTATAAGGACTATTTCCCCGGACATAATCCCATATCTATGGAGAAAAGCGTCAATGCCTACGTAAGAAGTGTCATGGGCAGAAGAAATGGCGAGGTCATTCGGGTCTATAACTAAAATCGCTTCTTTATTTTGAGACAAAGGTTGCACATTGTTTGGGTTATATTGGCTATATTCTTTTTGTCCAATTGCAAAGGGCCAAAATCCGAGGAAATATCGCTAGTTGAAACTCCCAAACCCGTACCGGTCGTAACTGCCTTGCCTACACAGGTCATTTATCCAAAGGATAATCCACCATCTAAAGCCAAGGAAAATCTTGGTAAACTATTGTTTTATGACCCCATATCTCATGTGCCACCTGCCATCATCCAGAAATGGGGTACGCAGAATTCTTGGACATTTCCATAGGAACCAACGCCGCAGGTCTTGGTAGCAAAAGAAAGTTCAATGAACCGAACAACATTCCGTTTGTGAAAAGAAACGCCCAAACCATACTGAACACGGCTTACAATGGATTACAAAGCCATAAAGACTATGTTCCTGAGAATGCAACCATGTTTTGGGATGACCGGGTCAAAAGTCTGGAAAAACAAGCTTTGGAGCCTATAAAAGCGCTTGAAGAAATGAGAGGGCTTGACTTCACTGAAGAAGAAATCCTAAATGTGGTTGTGGAACGACTAAGGAATATCCCCGAGTATCAAATCTTATTTAAAAATGCTTTTGATGAGTCTAACGCGGTAAATATTGAAAACCTCGGAAAAGCAATAGCCGCTTTTGAACGGACCCTTGTGACCCCTAATTCTCGATTCGACAAATTCATTCAAGGTGATAGGGAGGCAATCTCGATTGGTGAAAGAGATGGTTTTGAACTCTTTAAAAAAGTGGGGTGCATCAATTGCCACAATGGACCTATGTTTTCCGATTTTAAAATGCACGTTTTGGGCGTTCCCGAAAATTCCAAGTTGTCAAAAATTGATTTTGGTGTAGCCGATGTTGGGGCAAAGGATAGTTTTGCTTTCAGGACCCCCACCCTAAGAAATCTGAGATTTACGGCTCCCTATATGCATAATGGCAATTTTGTGTCGCTCCGAAGGGTATTGGAGTTTTACGAGGACATTTCCAATAATGTGGTTCGAAATCCAAACGTAGACCCTACACAATTTGACCCTCTAGTTCGTGAATTACGACTATCGATAAAAGAAATTGCACCTATCATTTCATTTTTGAATACTTTGAATGATACGGAATTCGATAAGTCCATTCCCGAAAATGTACCAAGTGGTTTACCCGTGGGAGGACTTATAAATTGATTGCCACATTCCTTGTCACCTCAATTGAATACCTATCTTTGCCCCGCTAGCAAAGGAAAATGCAGAACATTCACCCCAAAACACTTCAAGATTTAGAGTTTCCAACGGTATTGGAGCAGGTTGCTGCGCGTTGCAATACGGAATTGGGAAAGGAGGTGGCTTTAGAAATCCGTCCGTATTCAGATAAAGAACTCTTGATGGATGCATTGGGGCAAACCTCCGAGTATCTGGCATCATTTGCGAATGAGAATCGTATTCCCAATCATGGCTTTGACAGCATCAATGCGGAATTAAAACTTCTGAAGATTGAAAACACTACTTTAGAAATCTCAGGTTTTCGAAGAATTGGGAATATTTGCAAGACCGTTGTATTGCATCAAAAATTCTTTAAAAAATTCAAGGAATATTATCCACTACTTTTTGCATGTTCAGCAGAGATAGAGCCTAATACCGAAATTCCCGAAGCTATAGATCAGGTAGTGGACAAGTTTGGAGAAATCAAAGATTCGGCCTCAGAACAATTGCGAAGCATTAGAATGCAAATCAATGAGGTTCGGGGAAAAATCAACCAAAGTTTTGGAGTGGCACTTGCTCGATGTCAATCCTCAGACTTTTTGGATGAAATCAGGGAATCCGTGGTGGAAAACAGAAGGGTTCTTGCCGTAAAGGCCATGCACCGGCGCAAGGTAAAGGGCACTGTCATGGGAACTTCCAAAACTGGAAGCATTGTTTACATTATTCCTGAAACTACACTATCCTACACTCGTGAATTGAGCAACCTTGAATTCGAAGAAAAGGAAGAGATACAACGGATTCTTAATCAACTAACAGATAGCATTCGGCCTTACGACTACTTACTGGCCTCTTATCAGGGCTTTCTGATTCATATTGATATCACAGCGGGCAAAGCTAAATATGCATCGGACATGAACGCTCTATTGCCAGAAATCAACAATGAGAAAGAACTAAATCTAAAAAATGCTTACCACCCCCTGCTCTACTTGACCAATAAACTAAAAAAGGAAAAGACTTGGCCGCAGACGATTCAACTACATGCTGAGAACCGAATTATTGTAATTTCCGGACCAAATGCAGGTGGAAAAAGTATAACACTGAAGACTATTGGGCTGCTTCAAGTAATGCTTCAATCAGGACTTCTAATTCCTGTTCATGAAAGGAGTTCCGTTTGTTTTTTTGATAAAATATTGACAGATATCGGGGATAATCAGTCCATAGAAAATCATTTGAGCACCTATAGTTATCGGTTGAAGAACATGAATCATTTCTTAAAGAAATGTAACAATAAAACCCTCTTTTTAATCGATGAATTTGGTACAGGAAGTGATCCCGAATTGGGTGGTGCATTGGCTGAAGCCTTTTTAGAAGTATTTTACGAGCGGGAAGCATACGGGGTAATTACTACCCATTATGCCAACCTAAAAGCATTGGCGAATGAACTCCCGTATGCCACCAATGCCAATATGCGATTCAATTCCAAGACCTTGGAACCTACATTCCAATTAATTTTGGGTGAAGCTGGTAGTTCTTTCACCTTTGAGGTCGCGCAAAAAAATGGAATTCCTTATTCCCTTATAAATAAAGCGAAGAAAAAGATTGAACGCGGCAAGGTGCGTTTCGATGCCACTATTGCCAAATTGCAAAAGGAACGGAACAAAATGGCCCAAACGGGTTCGCGATTACAGGAAGAAGAAATCAAAGCCAGGGAAGAATCGGAACGTCTTGAAAAACTGAATGCCAAGATTAAATCCAAACTGGAGAACTATCAAGAATTATATGACCATAACCAGCGTATGATTCAATTGGGTGATAAAGTAAATACAGCCGCAGAACGCTATTTTATTGATAACAAAAAGCGTCCATTGATTTCAGAATTGCTTCGTATTGTGGAAACCGAAAATAGCAAGCGAAAAAAGACAACTGCAAAGCAGGCCAGAGCTAAACAGGCTCAGAAAAAGCAGGTGGCCCAAGAGTTGGAAAAGAAGATTGTAAAAGTTCGTCAGGAGAAGAAAATCGAAAAGAAGAAGACCATCCAGAAGGAAAAGAATAAACCTAGACCTGTCTTCAAGGTTGGGGATCGTGTCCGCTTGCAAGACGGAAAAGCTGTAGGAAGTATCGATACCTTGGAAAAAAACAAAGCCGTAGTCAATTACGGCATGTTTACCACTAACGTCAGTGTAGATCAATTAGAACTTGTAGAAGCTAAAAAATAGCATTTGTTAATTTGCAGTGGACAGTTATAAATTGTACTAGCCACTACTTAACCTGACAGTTGTGGTTAATCTGACACTTGAAAAGAACCTTTAAGCTCATTGTATTCGATGAGCTTTTCTTTTGCTAAAAGTATGGAATCCTCAAAAGTCTGCAAA
>NZ_SRXX01000020.1 GCF_004804315.1 Flagellimonas onchidii | reverse complement strand
TGGTCGGTAATACAGGCTTGAACTGGGGACTGAACTTTCTTCGTTTTCCTTTCATAATCTCGGTTAAATTTAAACTTTCGTTTTTTAACCAAGCAACTGGTCTAGTTTTCGGGGAGCATTACAGATTGTTTAAAGATGATACCAGTATAACTAATTATTTTACCACATTACCAAAAAATGAATCACAGAAAACCATTTGATTAAAATTTTATGATTTGCATGAACCTATTTACGGGGATAATCGCTCCTAATCATTATTGTTTATGACATAAACTTTTTGAATGTATTCAATAATTCCAGAAAATGAAGTCAATCAAACCATCTCCCCACATATTCAATCAATCCATCATCTTCGTAGTGAAGATGTTCAAACTCATTGGTTTTTCTATTATACTTATAATCTTTCCCCCATTCCTGTGCGTTATATACTATCTCCTCAATTGCATTGCAAATGAACAAGGCTTCTTCATTTGTCATACTGGGATGAAGGGACAACCGTACCCACCCAGGTTTGTTGGTCAGGTCTTGCTTTTGAATGCCCTTTACTATTCTCTTTGATCGTTCTTTTCCTATACCGAACAAATAATGGCCATAGGTACTTGCACAAGACCACCCGCCCCTGACTTGAATGCCAAACTTATCGTTCAGCAATCGCACCATTAAATTGTAATGTACTTCTTCGACCCAAAAGGACAGGCACCCAATACGTGGAGTTTTAAGGTCGCCCAGTATATGCAATCCCCTGATTTTTGAAAGTCTTTCAGAACATAGGTTCAAAAGTTCTTTTTCCCTGTTCTCAATGTTTTCAATACCCATCTCCTCTTTTAACCGCATGGCCATGGCCGCTCTCATGGTTTGCAAGATTCCAGGGGTTCCCGCATCTTCAAGCGTTTCTACATCTTTATGGTAACCATATCCGCCCCAAGGGTCGGTCCATTTTACATTTCCCCCTCCAAGGACTTCGGGGCAAGAATTTTTATATAGTGATTTGTTGAATACCAATACACCACAGCTTCCAGGGCCACCCAAAAATTTATGGGGCGAAAACATCACGGCATCCAACTTTTCTTCTGGATCATCGGGGTGCATATCAATCTCCACATAAGGCGCGGATGCGGCAAAATCAACAAAACAGAGTCCCCCATGTTTGTGCATTACCTTGGCAAGTTGGTGATAGGGTGTAATGATTCCCGTTACATTGGAACAGGCCGTGAACGCACCAATTTTTAGCGATCTATCCTTATAGGCTGTCAATACTTCATCCAGTTGTTTTGGATCCACCAATAGATTGTCCCCACAGGGTACCATCACAACATCCGCTATGGTCTCCATCCAGGGCACTTGGTTGGAATGGTGCTCCTTATGCGAAATGAACACAACAGGCCTGTCTTTTTCAGGAACGGCAATCTTCTTTCCCAAGGTTTCGGGACAACGTATGCCAAGTAATCGATGTAATCTTGCCAAGGCACCTGTCATGCCCGTTCCGGTGGTCACCAAAACATCCTCTTCATTGGCATTGACATGTTTTTTTATGAGCTTTCTGGCATGTTGATAGGCATAGGTCGAAGCTTTTCCCGTTTCACTGGAAAAAGAGTGTGTGTTGGCCATCATAGGCCCCACAAAGCTGCTTATTTTCTTCTCAATGGGACCGTATAATCTTCCACCAGCTATCCAATCCGCATAAAGGATTTTCTGCTCTCCATAGGGCGATTGAAAACTTGATGAATTTCCAATAATATTATTTCTGATTTTTTCAAAGTATTGCTCGTACGATTTCATGAGTCTTCTTTCAATGGAATTGAAGTTGGGTATTTGTAAAATTCTTGCTTTTCGGAAAAAAATTGCCCAGACCAAATGACCTGAGCAATCTCAATCAATCAAAAACAACCATCGATCAATCAATGGCCGAACCTTTAAAGTTGGCTATTCCTTTGGACAGCCAACCATAATATTCGTACACCTCCAGTTCATGGGCAACTGATTCATTAAATCCTTTTTCATTAAACAAATCATCCATCAGCACATGTATAAGGTTTACTTTATTATATCTTACTGAAATTCAGTCTACTTTGACTTTTTTAACAAGCCTATTCACTTTTAAAAATATCTAACCCACACTGTAAAAATTGGGCATATTCATTTTCATCGGGCGTATATCCAACCGGATTATTTAAGATAGTTTTTCCATCAGGACTCAATAACACATAATAAGGTTGTGAATTATTCTGAAAAAACTCCGTTTGAAAATGTGCCCATTTGTGCGCATAGGTTTCCAACTTTCTGGTACCTCCATTGATTCGTTTTACATAAACCTGCTCACTTTCCGGAAGTTCTTTTTTATCATCCACATACAATGAAATCAACACATAATCATTTCTTAAATAGCCATCAATTTTCTCCAAAGGCCATACGTGCTCTTCCATTTTTCTACAGTTGACACAGCCATATCCCGTAAAATCAATCATTATGGGTTTATTCACTTTTTGAGCATATTCTAAGCCGGTTTTTAGGTCTTTAAAGCAATCCAAATTATTAGGACACTCTTTTGGCAAGAAAAAACTGTACCCTACCGGGGGTGCCAAACCACTTAATAATGTTAACGACTTAAACGTATTGGTTTCTTTATTTACCCTAAACCCTGATATCAGGTATATGGTAAACGCCCCTACTAAAACCCCAAATGCTATTCTTGAAAAAGACAACTTTTTAATTGGACTGTCGTGAGGAAATTTAATTTTCCCGAAGAGATACAATGTCAGGCTTCCAAAAATGATGATCCATAGTATTAGAAAGGGTTCTATTTTTAGAATATTCCAGTGTTGTACCAAATCCGCTACCGACAGAAATTTAAATGCTAAAGCAAGTTCTAAAAACCCTAAAACAACTTTAGTGGTGTTTAACCAACCTCCAGATTTAGGCAAGGAATTCAACCAACCTGGAAACATAGCGAACAACGCAAATGGCAAGCCTAAAGCTACACCAAAACCTCCCATGCCCGCTGTAAGTTGCCAAGCACCTCCGTCAGACGTTAACGAACCTGCCAAAAGAGAACCTAAAATTGGACCAGTGCATGAAAAGGATACTATTGCCAAAGTTAAGGCCATAAAGAATACACCTATAAGCCCACCTGAACTCTCACCTTTTGTTGTTTTCATAGTCCAGCTGGACGGTAATGTCAATTCGTAATACCCGAAAAACGAAAATGCAAAAAAGATGAAAATGACAAAGAAAATAACATTTAGCCATACATTGGTTGAAATGTCGTTAAGTATGTCTGGATTGATGGAATCCAATAAATGAAATGGGACACTGAGTATTAAGTACACCGCCAATATAAAAAAGCCGTACAATATTGCTTTTGATACACCAGATGTACCTGTGCTCTCATTACCGTCTTTTTTAGTAAAAAAGCTTACTGTAAGTGGTATCATGGGAAACACACATGGTGTCAATAATGCCAACAAACCACCTAAAATTCCCAGTCCGAAAATACTCCAAAGGGATTTTCCCTTTTCCTGCGCTTTTGAAGCTGTTGAAGCCACATCATTCTCGCATTTAATCCCTGATTTTTTTAGAGATGATGATGACATTCCGTATAACAACTGGTTTACGGCCTCTGTATCGATTTCAATATCTTCTCCCTGGTCCGCTCCAGCTGTAACGCCTTCATTTTCTGAAAAATCAAATACAAAAGGCACATCGGTTGGAGGCAAACAGCGCTCATCATCACAAGTGCCATAATTCAAGCTTCCTTTGACCGTTGTTTCAAGTTTTAAAAGTTTAACGTGCTGTGTAAATGTAGCTTTGGTGTAAAACTTGGTAACCACCATATCTTCAAAGAGCGGGTCTTTTTTGGTCACCCTATTTTCTTCAGACTCTTCTACTTTTCCAACAAATTCCATGTCGGCATTGTCTTCAAATGTAAAGACCGTGGGAGTTGGACCGTCATCGCCAATAAATTGGGAATAAATAGCCCAATGTTCGTCTAAATGAGCTGTAAAAATTAAATCGTATTCATTATCCGCTATTTTATTGGATTCAAAAGTCCATTTTACAGGTTCAAATATCTGTGCATTAGTGTTGAACGCTACTGCCAACAATACAAAAAAGGCTATAATCTTAGCTTTCATATTCTTTGTGTTCTGTTCTTCTTTAAAATTGGGGTGGGATTTTCTCTATTGTAAATGCATTAATTCCAAATAAAGGGCCACACATAGGTGACCCTTATAAGACTAACTCAAATAATACTAACGCTGAAAAGAAACTTAACTGGTAGTATTTACAAGCATAACGATTGCGAAAGTGCAAACCCCTATTTTCATTGTGTAAAAATTGGTTTTTTTCCTTATTTTCTTTCTACATCTTTCAGAATCCCGTACAATACCCTTTAAAAAGACAGTGCATGGGCTTTTCAGCTGTTTTCCTTATCCGTTTTTAGGCTTTACAATTATTTCTGAAGATTTACCCTGCTGTAAAATTTCCTTTGCCAAGGTCTGAATGTCCTTTTTGGAAATTTTATTGACGATATCTTCAAAGTTTTCGGAATCATCCATGTTATAGCCATCCCTATAAAATGTTGTCAACAAGTCCATGGCATAGGCATTCTTGTTCTTTGCCTGTTCCCTTTCCTTTAGATAATTGGTCAAGGTCTTGTTCAGGTCCCCATCTTTTATATGCCCTTTGGAAATCTTTTCAATTTCTGCATGGACAATGCTGGCCAACTTCTCCACAATGTCGGGGTTACAGTCAAAGGATACGGACAGATACGCCTGTGTTCTTGGCTCTTTAAAAAGACTTGACCAGACATTTGGACTATAGGCCCCTCCTTCTTGCTCTCTCACGGTTTCCGTGATTCTTAATTGCAAAATATCCCCAAAAGCTTTTGTGATAAGGATATTTTTGGGATTGTATTCCATTTTCTTTTTTAAGAAAATGTTCACGTTGGCCTTTGGATCTTCCATTTGCAGGTAGACATCCTCATCTACCTTGTCCGATTTCCAATTGGCACTGTTATCCTTAAAACTTTCCTTTGCATCCGTGGTTGGCAGACTTGCCACATATTGCACCAATAAAGGCTCCAATTGTTCTTTTTTGACATCCCCAACTATGTAAAATTCAAAATCAGCCGGATTTTCAAAACGATCCTCATATACTGATTTGATCTTGTCAAAAACAATATCGTCCACATAAGCTTGGTCAAATACCCTCTTTCTTGGGTGGTTTTCCCCATATAAAGTGGTGGTGATACCATCTTTTATCTGTTCCTTGACATCCTTACTTCTTTTGATCAAATATTGGTTGATCCCACTTTGCATTACTTGGAAAGATTGCTTATCGAAACGTGGCTTCTCAAAATACAGGTATACCATTTGAAGCATGGTTTCTACGTCTTTTGTGGTCGAAGATCCTTCTATACGCTCTGTAGTTTTATCTAGTTTGGGAACAACTCTGGCTGTCTTTCCTGCTAATATTTTTGGCAATTCCGTAGCACTATAATCACCTAAACCAGACATTAGAATTAAGTCGCGCATTAAATCTGCCGAAGGTAAATCTTCATCCTTCACTAACGATTTTCCACCGTAACTTATAGCTTTTAAGTCTACTTTATTCTTTTCTTTATCTGTAAACTTATAATGCACTTTTACACCATTGTTAAATGTATAGGTTACAGCATCTAAGTTGTTATTTCCTATGATCTCTTTAAATGACCCTTTTTTAATATCCAGCCCAGATATCAATGTTTTGCCGCTTGAAGCATCATTATAAGGCTCTATACTTGCATCATTTTCTACTGAAACCAAAATTTCTTTAGCTTGTTGTTCAGTGAGGTTGTTCTTTCCTTTAACTCCTGTAACGTTAATATACCTGTTCTTTTTTGTATATAATCGTTTAATAACATTATGTAGTTCCTTAGCACTCAACGTTGCGAAAACCTGCTTTGCCAATCCGTATTCTTTTTCTAGATCTGTAATGGTTTCATTTCTTAAATAGTTGCTCTGAATAGGTCTAATAATAGCACCGTGTGGTTGATCATCTTTTTTTGAGATCTGGGTTTCATAAAAGTTAGAGAACTCTTTAATTATTCTTTCTATTTCAGATTGCGTAAAGCCAAATCTTACTGCTCTCTGAACTTCAGTTAGCACCTCTTTAAGTGCTGCCTGCTGTTTTTCTGGCTTTGGAAAAATCTTAATGCCAAATACATTGTTGGCACGTGCCATGGATTGATAAACTATTTGAGAGCCCAAATATGAAGCTTCCGGTTTTTGAGCTTTATCGGATACTCTTGTAGAAAGCATAAAGCTTACCATATTTTCCAATAAAGATTGCTTAAGATCTGCAACCGTTTGATCTTTTAATAACTTTTTATGACGAATTCCAAAATCGATATTGGATGTTGATACTTCGGGATCCATGCCCAAACTATATAACAATTCTTCATTTTCTGGCACGGCTACCACAAAACGTTCCCTTGGGTTTTCAACTGCGGGAATGTGCAAAAACTTGTCCTTTATCTTCTTTTCAATCTCATCAACATCAATATCTCCGATAACAGCTATTGCCTGTAGATCGGTCCTGTACCAATCATGATAAAAATCACGTAGTGCCTTGTACTCAAAGTTCTCCACTATGGACATGAGGCCAATGGGCAAGCGATCGGCATATTTTGAATGGTTGAACGTAATGGGCAGGGAGGTTTGGAACAAACGCATTTGTCCATTTTGCCTAGTACGCCATTCCTCTTTTATTACGCCTCTTTCGGCATCTATCTCTTCATCGGTGAGCAACAAATAGTTACACCAATCATGTAAAACTGTGAGACATGTGTCCACTAAACCGTCCTTTGTCGGAATATTGTTCAGGTTATAAACGGTTTCATCAAAAGAGGTATAGGCATTAATATCCTTACCAAAGACTGCACCGTGTTTTTGCAATGTGTTCAAAATGCCTTTTCCAGGAAAACTTTGCGTACCATTAAATGCCATGTGCTCTAAAAAGTGGGCCAAGCCTTGTTGGTCGTCGTTTTCTAAAACAGAACCCACATTCTGGATAATGTAATAAGATGCTGCATCTTTGACCACATCGGTACTTTTGATATAATAGGTCAATCCGTTGGGCAACGTGCCCTTACGAATACTTTTATCGACAGGTAAAGGTGCGTTATAATCAATTGATTGTGCCTCGAGGCCAAATGCCATCAAAAATAGTATACCTGATATTATTATTTTTCTCATGTGTTCTTGGAATGAAATTTTATATCGAATATTTTTTAACTTTTTCATCAAACAAGGACTTATGACCTTTTAATGGGCGATACATTTAATTTTTCTATTTTCTCGGCCATCGCTTTCTTATAGTGCTCCTCTCCCCTAGTTCCTTTTGATAGCTCTATGACTTTATTGTAATTAACCACGGCCTTATCGTTCTCACCCTCAAGTGCAAACAAATCGCCTTGGTTCCCAATTAATCTTATATCATCAGGAAAGGATTTTAGTTCTTTTACAACGAGTTTATGGCAACGTTCTATTTGGGCTTTGGTTAAGGAAGCGGCATCTTCATTATACCTAATATTAGCCAGCAAATTACCTACCGTTGCACTAGGGTACTTTTGGGGCTCCAGAGATGCCATATACTCACTATATTTATTGGACCAATCCAAATAGGCATCATAATCGTTTTGTGACATAGCGTAAGCTCCCTCTCCTACATATCTCATAATGGTATGGGAATCTCCTTTGCTTTGAGGGTTTTCTACTTTAGAATCTAAATGAGCTTGTTTTAAGCGACCGTTAATATCCTCCACGTACTGCCTAAAGGCAACGTCGCCTTCACCACTCGCCCTATGGATGGATTGGTTATTGGTGGTTAACACATACGAGGCCAACTCTTTTACCGAAGCCAATTTTTTGTACGCGTCGTAATTATCATATACAAACTCCACTACAGGATGGCCGTTATTAGGCCCTTCAAGAAATAGCTTGATAAATGAAAAGTCTTCTGCATTCAACATCTCTTTTGGGTCTTTTATGGCAAAATACCAATGGGCTATCTCTTTTATTTCCCCATAAAACTCTTGTTGTTTTTGAGGGTCATTTATGCCTCCAAAAAGATGCAAGCTGCCTTGAGCTAGAAGTTCTTTGATATACTTTAAATCACGATTTCCTTTTTTGTAATCTTCATAAAACGTCATAAAATCAACACCTCCTTCTAGAGCTTTTTTTGCGGAATTTATTAAAAAGTCTGCATTGGGAACAGCTCCAAAAATGCGCTTTTTTTCAGTTTCATCGGGATTTAAAAACAACAGTGTTGGGAAGCCCAGCACCTTATATCGTTTTGCCAAATCAATGCCTTCGCCTTTTTCGGCATCTATTTTTATGGACACAAAATGTTCGTTAAAATAATCGCCCACTTTTTTTACGGGGAAGATGTTGGCATCTATTTCTTTACAAGGGCCACACCAAGTGGTATATACATCTATAAAAACGAGTTTGTTTTCTTGTTTTGCTTTGTTTATCGCTTCTGCAAATGTTATTTTTTGAAAGGCAATGCCTTGTGCATTTATATTGCTTGCAAAAATTAGGCAAGTTACTGCCAGTACTACATAACTTATTTTCTTCATTGTGAGAGATTTTTGAATAATTTGTTATTGAACTATTTATTTTTATCGTATTATTGGTTAACACCTAAAAGCCGACCCGACAAATGGGTTACAAATTGTCTATCAAGGTCTACATGGTATGTTTTTCCCTAATGACTTTCCCCCGCTTTACAACAAAATCAATAGCTTTAGTGTTACTGATTTTTTTCAGCGGATTAGCGTTTAGAACCACCATATTAGCAACCTTACCGATTTGAATGGTTCCAATATTATCTTCTTCCCCAAGAATTTCTGCATTAATGATGGTAGCTGCTCTAATTGCATCAATATTTGACAGACCTGCCTTGGTCAGCAATTCCATTTCAGAATGAATGTTAATCGTATTATCATCTAATGAAATCATATGATCTGAACCTGCTCCAATTTTAACCCCCATATTATAGGCTATCTTTGTGGCCTTCATTGCTATTTTGTATTCTGTTGAGTCTATCTTTTGTCCGTTAATAGGTCTAGTTAAACCAAACGTATATACAAAAAGCGTAGCATCTATAATGGTATTGTTGGCTTTTACGGCATTGAACAGTTGTTTTACTTTGATTGAGTTTTTATCCCATGAAACAGTGTTTAATTTTTCATGATAGGCTTTACGCTCTTCAGTGGACTTAAATTCATGCCTTCCTTTTATGTTTCCTTCCTCAAACTCATACTGAACCATATCTCCTATATGCGACACAGCATCCGAACCTGCATTGGTAACGTCCAAAGCTTTGGTTGGTGGCACCACAGCATGCGACCACACTTTTAAGCCTTGGTACTTGGCTTCATCGGCAACTTTTTTAAACACCTGTTCATCTACGTTATCATATATTTTAATAGCGGTTGCGCCCAAACCTTTTGCTTCGGCAATGACCTGTCTAAAATCTGTGCTGTCGGTTACTGCTCTTTGCCACGATACTTGTCCTGCTTTTGCCCCTTTGGCCACTTGTTGCGGTCTTGGGTCATTTTTAAAAAACTCTGGGCCGGCTATCAAAGTAGAGAAGAATACATCTGGTCCTACATCTTCTCCTATCTGCATATTTTTCTTTAAAAGTGCCAGCATTCGGCCATCACCACCCATATCCCTAACACCAGTAACACCACTTTTTAGGGCAATGTGCAAATGTTCTTGTGCTTCTTTTAAGGTGCCGTGCGTTATATGTACATGTGCGTCTATTAACCCGGGAATGATATACTTTCCCGTTAAATCGTAAATTTTTGCACCTTCTGGTATTTCTAATGTGCCAGTATAGTCTACGGCTTCAATTTTATCCCCTTTAATAATAATATTTCCTTTCTTTCCTATATCTGAAACAGCATTGATGATAGTTGCATTTTTTAAAACAACATAGCTGCTGCCAATGTGCTCTTTTAGAGCGGTTATATATTCGGCAATGGCTTCTTTTACTTTTAAAGATTTACTGGTCTCTTTAATAAACCTCAGTGCACTCAACTGTGAAGCTTGATCGGGAGCATTGAACACAAAGGGAACTATCTCTTTCCTTATCTCTTCTGTATCGGTTAGTTGGTCAACTTTTGCGGTCAAAGTTATTAAGCTTGATTTGACGGAATCTGGTAATTGTGCCGATACTGTTACGGTAAACAAAACAGATATAAGTACTATAAATATTGACTCTTTCATTATTCCTGAATTATCAATGATTGAAAATTTTCCCCAGTACACGTTTAAAATTATCCCCTAAAACCATTTTAATATGATCATCCTTATAGCCTCTTTTTATAAGACCTTCGGCTATATCATAGGTTCTGTATGGGTGGTTCAAACCCTCAATCGTCAACAAATAATCTTCGTTGGTATGTACTTGGTATTTAGCTGGCGCATTATCCAATCTATTTTTACGCCATGCTTTGTTACCGTAATCTTCTGTGTATAGGCCTTGATCGCTGCCAATCCCCACGTGTTCAATTCCTGTTATTTGTACTACGTGGTCTATGTGGTCCAAAAAATGATTGAAGTTCACTGGTTCTTTTTCACGGATCATAAAGCGTAAAATCGGAATACCCACAACACCTCCTGTTTTGGCTATAGCTTTTATAGCTTCGTCGGTTTTGGCCCTTGCTACACCTTTGGCAATAGCTCTACAAGCGCCGTGTGTTACAAGTACGGGCTTGGTACTGGCTTCTATGGCTCCCATAGTGGTTTTATCGCCACAATGGGAAACGTCTATTGCCATACCAATTTCATTCATTCGTTTGATGATTTCCCTTCCATAATCAGTAAGACCCGTATCGGTATCCACAAAAGCACCACAACCTAATCTGTTTTCTCCATTATAGGTGATTTGTGAAACTCGTAAGCCTAAATGATAAAACAAATCAACATCATATACCGTTCTAAACTGACTAGATTCTTGATTGGTAATAAGCATTCCAATCTTGTTGGAAGTGTTGATGTTTTTCAACTTCTCTTTGGTATCAATCCGCTCAAAATAATCGGGATTGGAAGCGATTATCCCATTTTGAAGTGCCATAAACTCTAGCATACCTTCAAATGTTGGCACCATATTTCCCCAACCAAAAATGTTAATGCCACAACTGGTAACGAACTTATAATCTTCTTCTGTAAACGAATTTGGCTTTGTGCTCCAGCACTGCTCTAAACTCATACCTCCCCGTTGTGTAAACCAGTCACCATAAGTGCCCAACATATCAATACAAGTAGCTTCATTTACCAGTTTTTTGGCCTTTGGAGAATACTTTTTCAATACTTCTCTTTTTGAAGTGTCTTTGTCTTGCGTTACTACTACTTTTTCGTCTTTTTTAGGTTTACAGCTTATAAATGCCGGTAGCGTGGCAGCTCCTGTTGTTGCTAGCCCCATTTTTTTGATAAAATTTCTACGCTCTGAACCCATTTATTTTACTTTTTTAGAATTATGTCAAGCCAGCCACTTAAAAAAACCGTTATTATCTTAAATTGCTCTAGAACAAGGATTACAATATTGTTTTAAATATCCAGTATTGGAAGTTTCTCATTGCTCGGTGAACTCGGGCGATGGGATGTGATTTTGATTATTAATTGTAAATATTCACTATCGGGTTTTCAGTGAGGAACACGAGACCTGCAAACTTCCCAACTAAATATCCAACGCTTTTTTAATGGCGTCTTCCAGTTCTACTTTTTCGTCTATATTATCATTGATTCCGGGGGTATCCCTAAAATGAATAATTTTTCCGGTCTTATCAATCATTAGTACCGTAGGCAGGAAGCGTACTTTATACTGCTTTGATAATTCATGGTTTCCAAATACCAAATCAAAGGTGTACTTATGTTTTTTAAGGTACTCGGCGGCTTTTTCTTCTTGGCCTACATCTCCTGAAAGTACACTGATTACCTTTAAGCCTTTGTCTTTATATTTTTCGTGTATTTTCTGTAAATCGGGCATTTTGCCTTTACAGGGACCACACCAGGTAGCCCAAAAGTCTAACAGTACTAAGTTATTTGCATATTCTTTAGATAAAGTTTGTTCCCCGCCTTCTTGATTGGGTAACGTCCAATCTGGAGCTTGCATACCCACTCCCATACTCTCTTTGTCCCAAGGAGCCACATATACTTCTACTTTAAAATCTTCGGGCACTTTTACATCAAACTCAGGCAGTTCTTTATTAATGTGTAATTCTTTAATTAGGGTTTTGGTTACTACACGTCCTTCTTCTCCTTGATATTCAGTTGAATTGCCATAATACAGACCATCCTTTACGCCAAAATAATACCTATCAATGTTTCCTTTCAATAGGGGATTTGCCTGTGCAATTACATAACAATCTTTGCCATTTACAGCTTCAATAGCTTCCAGCGAAACATTACTAATATACTTCCCGTTTTGGGAAAATAAACTATCTGAAGCCCAGTCTCTCATACGGGAATAAAAATTAGCATCGCTATACACCCATGAAAATGCATATATAATCCTAGCATTGGTTCGCGCATCTTTATCGCCTTTTAATACTTTCTTTTGGTTAAGATGTAGTTCTTTTAATCCATTAGAGGTTAAAACACCTTTTATGTGGCTTTGATTTCCTTTTACGTTTTGTTTTGTTTCGTATAATTTACTGCCTTCTGTTCCCGGCTTTCCTCCAAATTCGATATGGATATCTCCGGCATATATTTCTTCAGCTTGCTTACCTTCTGCCTCTTTTGTAGATATTACTTGCGCGTAAACAGATTGAATATCCTTTAATTTGGATTCTGCAAAATCCATTACGGCTTTGGCTCCCGGTCCTGTACCTTGTACATTAGGGTCATCTAATTTTATGGTTTGGTTACAGCTCACTAAGGCAATAGCCAAAACGTATAATGTTATTATATTTTTTATCATTTCTTTTGTTTTTATTAGGTTGAAACTACTGTATCATCATTTCTATATCCTGCTCAATGGTTTTTGGTGGCAAACAAATGTTATCATCGCAGGTTTGGTAGGTTACTTTTGTATTTATGGTGTGTTTAGCCTGGTAAGCTCTCTCCATTTCTTCCCTGTTGGCAGATCTTTTTAGTTTAAACTCCTGTTTAAAGACCACGGCACCTTTGTATACTTTTGCCAGACCTTTATAGGATTCTTTGGGTACGACCAAGTTTCCAACAGGCTCTATCCATTCTGAAGGCTGAAAAGTTACTGTGGTAGGGATAAAGCCGTCCTTTTTGTTGGCTTTATTATCTACATAACCGTGCCACTTATCATCAAAAGTGATGGTTACTTCTGCAAAAAACGAACCTTTCCTAGGGTCAATGCGCTGTGGCACTTTAATTTGGTATTGCACAGGACCTGTTCCATTGCTCCCTACAACAACTTCATTTTTAATTTCTTCCAATACTTCGGCAGGGGCCGCTGTTACCGTTTTTGCAGTGGCTTTTGAGATGGCTTTTTTACCGTACATAACAAATACATAACCTCTGTGACGCATGGTTAAATATTTTTCATCATCTAAATTACCAAGCATCATTTGCTTAAAGAATTTTCCTTGCTGAGGGTCTAAAAATCTTTCTTTTATTTCTTTTAACCCTCCTTTATAATATGCTATTTGCCTCCCGGCATCTTTCCCCGGCATTTCAATCTTTAAGTCTCCAGCCCAAGCCCAAGCTATTTCGTTGGCTGCCTCAAAACCATTGATGGTTGGGATTGACAATCCGAAAACAATATCTTGTACGCCATCGTTGTTGTAGTCGGTCAACGTCATCATAGGTTGTACACCTGGTAAGGCCTTAGTGCCGTCTTTTGCAGTAACTAATGGTACTCTTTTTTCAAAACGGATACCTTTATCGGTATTGACTCCTCGGTAAAAATCAATGGCATTATGGTATTTCTTTTTGTATTCGTAGGTTACCAACAAGTCCAACACACCATCTTTATCCCAATCCACAGGTTTCATATAGGTTTTCCAAACGCCTGCCATACCCACGTATCTTCCACGTTTGGCGGCTTCATCAATTTTTTCTTGCGAGGGACGCTTTACTTCCAACAGCCTTCCGTCGACATGGTGCAGGTAGTTTCTATGACCAAATTTTGGTTGTTCCTTGGTGCCTTCGTTCAATGCCACACGCATATCGCCAGAGCCTCCAACAAACAGGTCTAGAAGCCCATCACCGTTAAAATCGGCAAAATCGGCCGTGGTGTAGTTCCAATAGCTATTGGAATCAGTTTTCCAAGGGGCTGCTTCTTGAGATAATGCTCTGGTATCTCTATATCCTTCCTGTTCTATAAATACACGGGGCAAAAAGCCCTCCTTGGAACCGCGCCACCACGAAATGGCACCGGGGTTATACTGGCCGGACAGGATATCATCATAACCATCCTGATCAAGGTCTACCAACCTTGGGTGGATGCCTATACAGCACCATTGGTAATTGGTGATGGTGTCGCCCTTTACATCGGTAGCATAAAAGTATTCTCCTGAAAATTTTGGGTTCTTCTTAGAGCCTTTGTTGATATATACTTTAATGTTGGAGCCTGTTTGCCCGGTTTCAAACTCACCTAATAACAAATCTTTTTTACCGTCCTTGTTCCAATCGTAAAACGCTGGGTAGATCAAACCGTGTTTTTCGGTCCTTATTTCTTGCTTTGTCCCTGTAATCAATTGGGGTTGCGAAAAGGTAATCGCTCCGGGAATTTCTGTACTCACCAACTCTTTTAACTTGGGGAAGTTGGTGGTCTTTATTTTATCTTCTTGTGGGTTTTGTGCCAATACTGCTGTTGCACAAA
The DNA here is from genome assembly GCF_004804315.1 of Flagellimonas onchidii. GTDB lineage: Bacteria > Bacteroidota > Bacteroidia > Flavobacteriales > Flavobacteriaceae > Flagellimonas > Flagellimonas onchidii. The sequence continues at coordinate 49,714 of NZ_SRXX01000020.1, read as the reverse complement.
ACAACCCTATTACTGTACTAAATAGTTTCATCTTTCTTATGTTATTGTAATTTAACCGTTGCATTTAAATTTTCTGTAATCTCTTTTGGTGGCAAACAAATATTTGCATCGCACGTCTGGAACTTTATATGTGCTTTTACTTCGTAGCTTTTAGGTAAGTCATAGAGTTCTTTACGGCTCGTTATTTTTTTGAATTTGAATTTTTGCCTGAATGTTACGTCTCCTTTGTAAACTTTAGATAATCCTTTGTAGGATTCTTTGGGTGCTACCACATCCTCTACGGGTTCAATAAAATCTGGATACTCAAAAGCTACCGTGGTTGGAATAAACCCATCTTTTCTGTTGGCTTTATTATCTACATAACCGTGCCACCCTTTATCAAATGTAATGGTTACTTCTGCTGTAAACATTTCTCTATGATTTGTTCTTTCGGGAACTTTTGCACTATAATTTACTGGCCCTTCTAAATTTCCTTTTTTTACGACTTCGTTCGGAATTAATTTCCTTTCATAAGCTGGTGCTGCTTCTACTCCCATTTTTGGTGTGGCTTTTGTGGTAGCTTTTTTCCCATACATCACAAACACATATCCACGGTGGCGCATCGTGAGATATTTATGATCCTCTAAATTGCCAAGCATCATTTGCTTAAAGAACTTACCTTGCTCTGGATCTTCAAACCTTTTTATAATCTCTTCCAGCCCCCCTTTGAAATATTGTAATTGTCTTCCAGCGTCTTTCCCGGGCATTTCAATTTTTAAATCTGCTGCCCAAGCCCAAGCGACCTCATTAGCTGCCTCAAAACCATTGATGGTTGGTACAGATAGCCCTAATACGATATCTTGTACACCGTCATTGTTATAATCTGTTAAGGTTATCATGGGCTGCACGCCGGGTAACGCTTTTGAACCGTCTTTTGCCGTAATAACTGGTACTCTCTTTTCAAAGCGTAAGCCTTTGTCTGTATTGACGCCCCTATAGAAGTCTATGGGGTTGTGTCCTTTTTTCTTGTACTCATAAGTAACCAGTAAATCCAAAACTCCGTCTTTATCCCAATCTACAGGTTTGATATAAGATTTTCCAACACCAGACATTAATGGGTACCTTAGTTGTTTTCTTGATGCATCAATTTCTTTTTGCTTTGGCTTTTTCACATATAAAATGCTACCGTCTACATGGTATAGGTAGTTGCGAAGTCCAAATTTTGGGTTTTCTTTAGTCCCAATATTAAGGGCCACACGCATGTCTCCTGATCCTCCCACAAATAAATCCAACAGCCCATCTCCATTAAAATCTCCAAAATCTGAAGTGGTATAGTTCCAATACGATAAATGTTCCGGTTGCCATGGGGCAGAACCTAATTTGGTTCGATGTGTATCGCTGGGACCGGCTGTATTGTATCCTTCCTGTGGCACTATTTTTCTTGGTAAGAATCCATCTTTAGAGCCTCGCCACCACGAAATGGCTCCGGGATTGTACTGGCCGGACAGGATATCGTCGTAACCATCCTGGTCAAGGTCTACCACTCTTGGGTGAATGCCTATACAGCACCACTGGTAATTGGTGATGGTGTCTCCTTTTACATCGGTAGCATAAAAGTACTCGCCCGAGAATTTTGGTTTCTTTTTAGAGCCTTTGTTGATATATACTTTAATATTGGAGCCTGTTTTTCCGGTCTCAAATTCGCCCAACAACAAATCCTTTTTTCCGTCCTTATTCCAATCGAAAAATGCCGGGTAGATTAATCCGTGTTTTTCAATTCTTATTTCTTGCTTTGTTCCTGTAATTAATTGGGGTTGCGAAAATGAAATGGCTCCGGGGATATCTGTACTAACCAATTTCTTTAATTTTGGAAAATTGGTAGTCTTTATTTTGTCTTCGTTGGGGTTTTGACCACTTACAATGGCTATGCAGAAAAGTGCCATTATTAAATTTATTGATTTCATGTGCTAATTTTTTATTGTTTTTTGATTGTCCATAATTATATATAATCCACATTTGTCACGCTGAACTGTCACACTGAGCGAAGTGGAAGTGTTGTTTCAGCATGACAAAAGTTTTATTTTTATGATGCATTTACGGATATTATTATTTTATTAAAAACAGGTACTCTTTAGGGAAGATTCACTTTTTGTGATTCTTTTAAAGTGACAACCAACAAGATTGATTAACTATGTTCTTTAATCAGCTTTACAATATCTTCGTACTCATTTGGGTTTGGTTTTGTGGAATGATATAATATCACACCTTTTTGATCGATAACGGTTACTGTTGGCAAAAACATCAAACCATAATCTTTGACCAATTGATCGTTACCATATATAAGTTTAAAGCTATACCCTTTATCGTTAAAATAGGCTTTTGCTTTATCTTCTGCACCAGAGTTCATAGCTAACATGCCCAACACTTCAACGCCTTTTTTGTTATAAGTTTTGTGTAGTTCTTGAATCTTGGGCATCTTCTTTTTACAAGGCCCGCACCACATGGCCCAAAAATCCAACACGACCATTTTTCCTTTAAAATCTGAAAGATTATAGGTGTTCCCGTTAGAAGCCTGCAACTCAAAATTAGGAGCGGTATCGCCAACCTTTAAAGTTTCCTGCGCAGATAGATTCAAACTAACGGACAACATAAATATAACTTTCAAAAAAATTATTTTCTTTTTCATACGATTATTTTTATAATTCTATAATAAATAAGGCGGTACAGCAATCATACCGCCTTATTTAGCTTATTATTTTATCTAGGGTTTTGCACAATTTCACCATTGCTCATATCTATCACATCAGAATAAATGGCATAGGTCCATCTATTATCGTTAGGTCCTAAGGTTTCTGTAACCCCATCACCTACAACATGTGTGACGGAAATATTTGCATTTTCCAAAGCGTTCAACCTTCTGATATCTATTAGCCTGGAAGTTGTAAACATCAACTCCCTTCTTCTTTCCTCCAAAATATGCTGAATGGCTTCCGTTTGATTTGTAGCCGTAAGGATATGTCCATCGGCAGCTACCACGGCTGTATCAAATCGTTTTGCCCTTAAATTGTTGATTATGGACATAGCTTGACCAAAATCTCCGGTTCTGGCCTCAGCCTCCGCTTTAATAAGCCATACTTCGGACACTCTGATGCCATTAAAGGCATTATCAGTCTCGTTAAGAATCCTTCCGAAAGTTCCGTCAGAAGTTCTTCTAGCATATCTCAGGTCATTGGTTTGATCAAAGATGGCCTCTAAATCTGGTGATAGAATTGTTGTAGAAATAAACTCAAAGGTATTTTGATTAAAAAATCCTGGGGCAAATATGAGACCTCTATTTAAAATCATCTCTGGATTTTCATGGTTCACAGGTTCTTCAAATTTGTCATTGCCAACAAAACAAAAACAAGAAAAATCAAATACCTCACCTTCCAGCAAATCGGTATTATAATCCAACAGGTTATCTTTTATGGCCAATGCTTCATCCGCAGCTTCGCCCGCCATGGCATATTGCCCCATAACCAGATACGTTCTTGCCAATATAGCATAGGCAGCCACCTTGCTCAGTCTAAAATTATTGCTTACCAAATCGGCAGGAAACAATGTTATCGCTTCTTCCAAATCTTCAATGATAAGTTCGTAAACCTCTTTAAGAGTTGCCCGTTTTAAGGATTGACCTGTATCCCCAAACGTCCCGATTATGATCGGCACCCCAGAATCTTCATCATTTTCTACTGCTGTGGTATAAGGTTGGCCATAAGTATTCACCAAAACAAAATAGGAAAGAGCCCTTGCCGCTAATGCCTCTGCCTTTATTCTAGAACGTTCGCTATCGGTAGCTTCAACCTCATCTATGAAATCCAGGACAAAATTAGTTTGTCCAATGGTTGCGTAAACCTGATTCCATGTTGGGTCACTTTGTCCTTGAGGTATGGGCTCCGGAAGAAATCGATAAAAATTCAGTTCATGAATATCGTCAGGGTTTTCCTGAGCAAAAAATTCTTGGAAATCAAATGTCCATCCTGTATCATCGGTCAACAAACGCGAGTACATTTGGTCGGCTCTTAAATCAAAGGACTGACCACTTTCCAAAACCAAATCAAGTTCTATGGCACTAACGGGTATAGCAAAACCTTGCGGCTCAATATCTACGTAATCATCACAGGAAACTGTTGTATTCAATAAAAACAACAGTGCTACTATTTTTATATTAAAATACTTCATTTTTTTATTTTTTTATGTTGTTAAAATTGAAATTCCAATCCAAGCACAAATTGTTTGTTAGGTGAAACCGTTTCTCTGCTTAATATAAAGCTATTCTGGTTTTGAAAAGCTCCTCCAGAAAATGGCACGTAGTCTGGATCGATGTCTTCTTTATTTGCCCTCCATAGAAGCCCTAAGTTTCTTACTTGTGCGGTAAAGGATATACCTTCAAAAGGCAACCTTTTAAGCACTTCTTTGTTAAGGTCATATCTTAAAGTAATGTCCCTTAGCCTCACAAAGCTGGCATCTTTATAACGTATGTTGGCATCATCAAAATAACTACTACTATTTGCTCTTTCAGTAAAGCTACTGAACCATGGGTATGGTATATCTGTTGTGGCTTCATCCCCAGGTTGCTGCCAACGGTTTGCTACGTCCCTATGAATAGTGGTTATTCCTGTAAATGGGGTTTCGTAAGGACTTTTATATACATGTCCCATTTTATACGAAATCAATGCCGATAATGTAAATCCTTTATAGGTAAAGGCGTTTGTCCATCCTCCAAAATAAGGAGCCTGAAATGGTTTGGTAAAAGTAAGCGCATTTTCGTCCTCTATACCACCAAAACCAAATTCAGTAGAATCGTATCTTACTATATTTCCATTGGCATCCAATATTTGTGAACCTCCCGTATCGGTTAAACCTGCCCATTGGTAAGCAGCCCTTACACCTAAGGGCATACCTTCAAAATAGCCTCCTGGTTCCCCTCCTCTAATAATATAAATTTGAGCATTTTCAGGAAACTGAAAATCATAGGACACCACCTGGTTCTTGTTGTAGCTAAAGTTGAAATTTGTATTCCAAGTAAAATCTTCAGATTGTACAATATCCCCTGCTAAAACTGCTGTGAATCCGGTATTCTTCAGTTCGCCATCGTTAATAATTAAAGTTCTAAATCCTAAAGTAGGGTTGATTTCCCCGGGAATGAGCAGATCTGTGGATGTTTTGTCATAATATTCAAAACTAGCAAATAAACGCCCAAAAAAGTTTCCTTCTAAAGCTAGGTTTGTTGTGGCCGTACGCTCAAAAGACAGTTGGGGGTTTCCAGGAAGCCCTAGACCAATCACCCCTCGTTCACCATTACTCGTTATCCCTTGCCTTACAGACAGAACAGAGACAGCTCTAGATCCTGGCAAGATATTACCAGCGATACCGTAGCTACCTTTGATATTTAAGTTATCAATCCAGTTTACATTAAAAAACTTCTCGTTGGTCACGTTCCAATTGGCCCCAACCGCCCATAATGGGTTGGTACGTAATCTTGCGGAAACCCCAAATATGTTGGTCTGATCATTTTTTATGGTAAAGTTCAAAGAGTACCTGTTATCAAAGGTATAGACCAAATTACCAAAACTTGAAACTTGTCTGGTTTCCACCGTAGTAATGGCCGCTGGGTTTGAATACCTTGGGCCAAAAGATTGGATGATAGATCTATACGAACGGTCGACGTTTGATAAAAATCTCCAGTCCACAGTTACATCCTGTTGTTTGGTTTGGTCATTATAACCAAGCAATTGCCTATAGTCTTCATCTGTGGTATATTCTCTTATTTCGGCACCTATGGTAGCCGTAATATGGTGTTTATTGAACACTTTGTTAAAGAGCAATTGCCCTCTTAAGGTATAACTGTTAAGTTCTGATTGCCTTAAGTCTAAAACACCCCCTCTTGGGAACGCATATACCGGGAAGCCATTGGCATCGGTTGATAACCAACTATTAATCCTCCACCGTGTGTTATAATTACTCTCATTACGATAGGCTCTGCGTTCATTAAAACCAGTTTCATACTGCCCCTTGGCATCAGCTGTTAACCAATCTGTTAATTTATATTGCAGACCAATGTTAAAACGATAGTTTCTTCTTCTGGTGGTGAAATCGTTATTTGCCATTTCTGTGATGGGATTATAAGAAAAAGGCAAGAACCCCGCTCCTGAACTCAACAATTCATCCTGGTAGGGCAAACTGATTCTTCTTGGAACATTGGCGAGTGAGCCATCCGCATTATACAAGGATGTAAATCTTGGCACCGAAGCATCACCTTGGTCACCGCTTCGAGTTACTGCCACCGTACCTATGCCCTCTGCATTGCGCTCTGCATTGTCAAACACGGCATTAACACCGATATTGGCACTAAATTTATCAGAGAACCTAAAATCGTTGTTCAGCAGTAGATTAAGCCTATTGCTTTTGTCCCCTATCTCTACCGATTCGATGTCATTGTAAGTAGTTGAAAAATAGTAGTTGTGCGCACCATTCCCTCCCCTTACACTAAAATTATGTTGGGTACTAAAACTAGTTCTTAGCAGATTATCTTCCCACTCCCTAAAACTGTCGTTTTGGGAAAGTTGTGCCAGAGCAGCATCCCTCGCTGGTGCAAAATTTGGGTCATCAGGGGCTCCAGGGGAAGTTCCTGATTGGTTGTAATAATCCCACCAAACTTGTTGCACACCGTTTAAAAACCTTCTGTTATTACCACTAGCTGCATCAAAATCCTGTCCTGCTTGAATTCCTTCAGAAATAACGTCCACCAAATCTGCTGCACTAGCTACTTGGTAATCATCTAGGTTTGGTTTTTCTGAAATAAACAAATTTGTGGAATATGTAAATTGAGGTCTTCCTACTCCTCCTTTTTTTGTGGTAATCACAATAACTCCGTTAGATGCCCTAACCCCCCAAAGTGCGGTTGCAGCGGCATCTTGTAATTGGTCTATGGATTCAATATCGTTAGGGTTTACAGAATTTATTCCACCTTCTATAGGAAAGCCATCTACCACAATCAATGGCGCCCTATTGGCTCTTGTAGCCTGTTGTCCCACTCCACCTTGGTCAAACGTACTTTGCCCTCTTAATGTAAATGTCAGTTCTTCCCCGCCATCTGCATTTTCCACTGTGGTCAACAATCCTGGGGAAAGACCCTCCAACCTACTGGCCACATTTAATGTTATTTGACGTTCTATTGCCTTTCCACCAATTTTTGTAGAAGAAGCTGCCGTCCTGTTACGTTTTACAGAAGTATATCCTGTTACCACGACTTCATCCAACTGGTTTTTGGATTCTTTAAGTATAATTTGAAATACCGTTTGGTCCTTTGAAGTAATCTGTTGGGAAAACTGCTCAAATCCAATATAACCAACAATCAGGTAGTAGTTTATTGATACTTCCAATTCAAAATTACCCTCAAAATCAGTTGTGGTACCTCTTATAGCAAAGTCTGATCGGTCAAAATCTTCATTAGGGTTTTGACTATTTACATATACTGAGGCACCAGCCAAGGGTTGTCCTACTTCATTGGTCACGGTACCCGTTATCATAAAAGTATCTTGTTCCGGAAAAATCAAGGTAGCTTTGTTAGGTCTTGGTACCACCAAAATGGTGTTGGCCTTGGTAAACCCAATCTTATAACCGGATTTGGCTACACTTTTCTCAAGGAGCTCTTTAACGGTAAGCACTCCTTCTTCCAATTGTACTTTAGGATGGTCCTTAAATTGATCCGACTTGAAAATAAAGGTGTAATCGGTTTGGGCCTTGATGAGGCGAAAAACCTCTTCAACAGTAACGGTCTTATCAGAATCAATGGTAATTTTGGCGTTTTGGGAGAAGCCATTTTCTGGAGTAAACCCTAAAGCAATACTACAACATAAAAAAAATAGTGTTCTCATGGCAATGTTCAATAATTTTTTCTTAATAGAAAGATGAACATTCGTAAATGTATTTTCCATAAATTTGTGAGAGTTAGTTAAACAATGTTTTAATTAATTATAGATAAAGGGGAGAGGAAGTCTAGGATTGTGAGAGGTCTTGACTTTTCTTTCCCTTATTTTTATTCAAGGATTATCTTTTTAGCATCCGTTTTAAACTTCATATTGTTCGTATTTTTTATAGTATGTAAAATGTGTTCCAAGTTTTGGTTTTTATTGAGCACACCGGTGAAAGCTTCATGTTTTATTGCTTCATTTTTGAACTCGAAATCCACATCATACCATCGTGCCAATACCTTCACGATTTCTGATAGGGGTACTTCCTCAAAACTGAACACTCCCTGTCTCCATGAAATGACATCATAAATATTCACCTTACCAACCGAAAAATCTTGCGTTTCCAAGTTAAATTTGGATTGTTCTCCTGGAGCCAATGTTTTGGAAATATCAGCATTGACAACAGAGACCTTACCTTCAACCAAGGTAGTGGCAATATCAGCTTCATTATCGTAAGCCTTAATATTGAATTCAGTACCCAATACTTCCAATTCTTGATTTTTGGAGAATACCCGAAAGGCACTACCGCCATGTTCCTCGCTTGGTGAAACATCAAAATAAGCCTCTCCATAGACCAACTCCACATCCCGAGAAGTTCCTTTTAGAAAACTTACCGGATATTTCAATTTAGAATCTGAGTTCAACCACACCTTAGTCCCGTCTGATAGTTTCACTAAAAACTGCCCCCCTCTTGGAATGGTCAAATAATTGTACTTTACTTCAGCATCGACGGAACCCTTGTTTGATCTATATGCCAACTGTGTGCCGTCTGTGACCAAATGTTCCAGATTATATTCCTGACCTTCCACTAGGGTAATATTGGCCCCATTTTCTATGGTAAGGACCGCTTTATCCGTTCCGGGCACTATATTATTTGTGACAACTTCTGGGGTTTCCGAACCAATACTATCCCTGTTTAGGAATATTGAAGTTGAAATCAGTAAGACAACAGCTGCGGCAACAGCGTATTTCCAATATTGTATACGTCTACTTTTTGCCTGTAAATTATTTTCTATATTATTCCAGGTTGTATTTTTTAATCCTATATCAACCCCTTTTAGCTGCTCCAACGAAAAGTTAAGGGTGATATATTCCTTAAACAGTTTCTGGTTTTTTGGGGATTGCAGCCATTTATTCAACAGCCGGGCATCGGCTGCATTCAATTGATTATTAATATGCTTGACAATCAATATTTCTATTTCTTCCTTTTTTATCACTGCCTATATTTTCTTTTCATACGATCTATTATTTAAATACCCCTATTTTTACCGTTGTTTTTTTTAAAAAAAGTTTAACTTTTACGGAACTTGAAGATAACAGAGGAAAATACCACCTTGCTGAAGTCGGCTTTGAAAGAAGGGGATAAAACTGCCTTCAAGTTTTTTTATGAGGCTTACCATGATGGTCTGTTCTACTATCTAATGGGTTTAACCAATAATAGAGCAATTGCACAAGACATACTTCAGGAAACTTTTATTAAACTTTGGAACAACCATTCCAGTTTAAATACCGATCAATCCATTAGGAGTTTTTTGTATACCATGGCGCACAATCAATTTATTGATTACTATAGAAAGCACAAAAGGGAGTTAAAGCTTATTGACAGGCTTACCCTTAAGTTTGGGATGGAAAAACAAGACCAGGACGAGGAGTTGGTTCAACAGCAATTAAAAAGATTAAAGTACTCCATTGAAAAATTACCTCCAAGATGCAAGGAAATATTTGAACTGGGCAAGTTACAAGGTTATAAATACCAAGAAATAGCCGAGATTCTCAAGATATCTGTTAAGACTGTTGAAGTTCAGATGAGCAAGGCGTTTTCTATACTTAGAAAGGACTTCAAAAAATAAAAAAGGCAAAGTTCAGTCCACTTTTAGTTGAAGATTTACAGACAATTCAATGTTATTTCTCCATCTAATTAGAGATATCTCTAGACCTAATTGTAGCTTTAGAAAAAGCCCCTATAAACAATCAAGTTTACAGAGGCTTAAAAAACTAACTCAAAGTAAAAGTTATCCTACCTGTTAGAAAAGGTTGACCCATTAAGGGAGTTGTATGATTAAACTACGATTGGCCCACATTGCATTATCACTCACCCGAGTATGCTTCATTGTCAAGTTTATTGTCTTTGTACACGGGTCGGCAGTTCCTTCTCCTGTTATTTCCAAGTTTCCAAAACTATATTGATAAGGCTCCTTGGAAATTGCCGTTGCTACTGATGTTTCTGGATCAACCGTTAAAATTAAATACGTTTCATCCCTATTGGCTATGTAAGACTTATTTGCTGAAAAAATAAAGAATTCATTTTCATTTGTGCCTGCTTCAACACGAATAATATCTTCTGGATCATAGTCTACCCATGCTTCTTCCAGTACGGTAGCATCTCCGGCAAATGTATCCCGATCTAAAGGGCATACCTTTAAAATGTTTATGATTATGTCTTCCGTAAATACATTCTCATCAGGATCTTCAATCTCCAAAACCAATTTACTGGTCACATCCTTTGCGGTAATGGCAATCACCGCCTCATTTGCATTTGCCGGGATAGTGAATGAATTGGGTACGGTATAATCCGAAGCCAAAGCGGTGCTTTCTTCGGAAACTTTTAGGTTGAATGTTCTGTCCAACGTGCTAATATCGTTCGAATAAATGGTTACATCCAACGAACCTGTGGTGTTGAGAATTACACTAAAGTCTATTTCACCCGCAGATAAAAAGGTAAACTCATTGCCGTCTTGAATATCGTCGCAACTGTTAAGAGCAAATAATCCAATAAATGCCACTAACAATACTAAAATTGAAGTATTTTTCATAAAGTCAAATATTTTTATTTCTTATTCATTAATTGTTGATACTGGCATCAATATTTGGGTTTGCATCTATTTCCTTTTGGGGTATTTTCAGGAAAAGGAGCTCGCTATCTACAGGAACGTTGACCACAACCCTATGAACGGGGTCCCTGTTAATAGGTAAGCGATACCGCTTTGCATCGAACCATTCCACGCCAAGTTCCCCATAGAGTTCCTTACGCCTTTCCAATAAAATCTCATCCAACAGATCCTGTCCTGTATTTGTGGATATTATGGCTCCTGGGTCTCTGTCCTTTTGTAGGGCAAAGAGCAGATCGTGGGCAACGGATTCATTCCCCAAGTGGTATTGCGCCTCTGCATCAATCAATACCATCTCTGATTTTCTCATAAGGGGAATATCCGCTTCAAACTCGAACTTAAACTTAGATGATACAAACTCCCTATATGGAGTGGATGAGTTGTAGATATCCGCAAACAAATTTCTTGAATCTGTTGCTGAAAATTCGTTGACAAAGTTTCTGTTAATATAGGTAGCCTTGAAAAAACCTAGGTCATGATCCATCATACCTGGTGCAGCAGACCAGAAAAAATGGGTCTCGACCTCATCTTGGTACAATGCCCAAACCCATTCTGGGTCTGTAAAGTCCACAAATCCAATGCTATAATTGTTGGAAGGCACCGCTGTTTCTGCGTCGCCTCCATAAACTTCCCTTGCCAAGGAAGATACCTTCTCCCAATCGTCCATAGTTACCAAAAGAACCCTGGCCAAGACACCTTGGGCAACGGCCTTATTGATGTAACTTTTTCCGATTCTAGTATCCGGCAAATCTGCAATCGCCTCATTGAGATCAGATAAAATAAGTTCGAACACATCGCTCAAAGGACTGGTAGGGTTACCTTCGGATTCCCCGGTGGCAGGATTGGTATAGATTGGCAATCTTGAAATACTGGGATCGTTTCTGTAGTTTGGCGCGAACTCCAATGCCAGCTGAAAATAGTGAAATGCTCTCCAGAATTTGCCAAAGGCAATAAATTCCCTCTTACTGTTCTCATCCAAAGTACTACTATTCGTCACACCATCAATAAGCACATTGCCATGATTTACATGTTCATAGCAATAATCCCAGGTAAAGACTGGCCTTGAATGCCCTGGCTCCCTATTTTCAAATGTATAATCGGTTGCAAACCAAGTAGCTCTCTGTATCAAATCATTACCCTTTAAATCCCTTGCAAAATACACAGAGTTCAATCCGGCACGATCTGTTCGTGTATGCTGGCTCCTAGACCTTTTTAGGATGCCGGTTATATAGGCCTCAACTCCCAACCTGTCGGCAAAAACCGCATTAGCTGTAATACCTTCTTCACTGGCAGGTTCATCCAAAAAGTCATCTGAACAACTTGTCATAAATATGCAGCCCAGTAAAAGGGCCATATATCTTATTTTTATATCTTTTAATTTCATTGTTTTCATGTTTTTCAGATTAAAAAGTAACTGTTAGACCTCCGGCGATAATTTTAGGAATTCGTGGTCTTGAATTTACAACGCCGCTAAAACCATGCTCTGGATCTATTCCTTTGAGGGATTGGAACGTAAACAGATTATCTGCCTGGATAAACAACCTTAGGCTACTACACCCAAATTTTTCCAATAATTGCCGATCAAAGTTGTACCCTAAGGTCAAACTCCTCAAACGGACGTAATTGTTCGTGAACAAAAACCGTGTTGATCTAAAGCTGTGGTCATGGGGGCTTGCCAACAATAATGGCGTATTTGTTATATCCCCTGGTTGTTGCCATCTGTTAAGATTGTCCACATGTGCTGTAGATCCAGGTGAATTAAAAGTGTTGATCAGGTTTCCATAGTTACCATTGTATAATTCTCCGCCAAAGCTAAAGTTGGCCAATATGTTAAGATCAAACTGTTTATATTTAAAGAACGTTGAAAAACCTCCAATAACATCTGGCAATGCAGAACCTTTCAGGTATCGAGTGGCCTGACTCTGATCTTTTGTTGTCACCTTATCCACCACTTCACCATCGTCATTAAGTATATCCATGAACCACATACCTTGACCATCTGTAGGATCTACACCCGCCCATTCCTGAAGGTAAAAGTCAAAAAGAGAGTTCCCTACTTTAAATAGTTTGGTGCCAGATATAAATTCGTCCTGGGTCAATTCGGTAATTTCATTCTTATCCAGAGAAAAGTTTATCCCCGTGTTCCAGGTAAAGTTTTCTGTGGAAATATTGGTGGTATTCAAGGATACTTCCAATCCATAGTTTCTTACCGCCCCTACATTAGTGGTAATTTCATCAACCCCGGTAGATGTAGGCAACGGTTTGTCATAAATAAGATCCACAGATTCCCTGTCATAATAATCAACTGTACCTGAAATTTTTCCATCGAAGAGGCTAAAGTCCACTCCCAGGTTAGTGGAAGCCGTTTTTTCCCAACTAATTCTAGGGTCTGCAACTTCGGTTAACAAAACACCAGAGTTACCTTCATTGTTCCATCCAGAATTGAACACCGCCTGGTAAGGAAAAAAACCTATTCCCCTATTGTTGCCCAATTCACCATAAGAAGCTCTTAGTTTTAAAAAGGAGAGCACTTTGTTATTTTGCAAGAAGCGCTCATTGGAAACAATCCAACTTGCACCCATTGAAAAGAAATTACCCCATCTGGTCTCTTCACTAAATCTTGAAGAACCATCCCTACGTGCTGAAAATTCTGCAAAATATCTTTTATCATAATTGTAGGCAAACCTTCCTAAATAACTGTTCAACCTTTCTTCTTGTACAAAACCATTTGTAATTTCGGGGGTTGTATTGCCATTAAGACTTGTCACATTTGGCAAAAAACCTGATGCACGAGCGGTCAATCGATCAATCTCCACGGTATACGCCTCGGTCAATAGATCTGTTGAGATATGGTGCGTCCCAAAATCCTTGGCAAAATTTAGACTTTGAATGGCATTGACCGTTGTAGTAATATCCCTTCTTTGCTCAATTCTGCCCCCAGCTTCTGAAGCAAATCCAAACAAATCATCATCAAATTCAAAATCATCGTACAGGTAATGCTGATAGTTGAACTGGGTTTTGAATTTAAGACCATCTATGATTTGTACCTCTGCAAAGGCACTCCCCAAATAATTGATCCGTTTTCTTTTATCTATCCCTAAATTTATGCTTCCAAGCTCGCTAAAACCTGCCAAAGCAGAACCTGGCCTAATGCTGTTAACAATTTGATTGGCCTCAACAGTACCGTTACCATAATCAAAGATTAGATTTCCTTCATTGTCTCTATGAAGATTTCCATCGGCATCCCTCGCATATATCGGATAAATACTCGATACATTGTAAATCCAATTAATTGACTCAACATTGTTGGGATTCGACAAGTTGGATTTCGAACGTGAAAAGCTGGTGTTCAATCCAACTGTTAACCAATCGGTAACCTGGGATTCCAAATTCAAGCTTACCGCGGCTCGTTCAAAATCCGTGCCAATAGACGTTCCTTCTTCATTCAAATAATCGAAGGACATAAGATAGGTGCTCCTTTCATCGCCACCGGACACACTAAGGTTATGGTTGGTCCTCAATGCATTGTTTCTGATCAATTCACTTTCCCAATCCGTATCCCATAACAAGGATGCTCCGGGTACCAGATTTCCATTGGCATCAATTGGATTGTTTACATTATAGGGATTATACCCCAGATAGTCAATGAGTTCATCAGACGCATTTTGGCCAGCATCCCCTGCTTCTTGACCTCTCACATATTGGTTGGTGTTTCTCAATGCTTCCCAAGTCAGCTTCATCAAATCTTCTGTTTCCAAAAAATCGGGTAAATCAACAGCAGGGCTGGAAAAACCGACCTGTGTTCGAAAAGTTACGGAAGGTGCCGTGTTTTTTTTTCCTTTTTTTGTCGTGATCAAGATTACACCGTTTGCCCCCCTTGATCCGTACAAAGATGTGGATGATGCATCCTTTAAAACGGTTATTGACTCAATCTGGTCTTGGCTTATAACGTTTATATTACCATTAAAAGCGGCACCGTCTATTACGATAAGTGGGCTTTGCGCGGCATTGATACTTCCGAAGCCCCTAATTCTTATACTTGGGTTACTTCCCGGTTCTCCATTAGTTGAAAGTACATTAACACCTGGGACCAATCCTTGGAGTGCCTTTAGGGGCGAGGTGACCTGTTGGTTTTGAATCACCTTTTCAGAGACAGTTGCTACAGCACCGACAACCGACTCTTTGGTTTGGGTACCATAGGCCACAACCACAACTTCCTCTAGTTCATTTGCATCAAGTAATTTAATGTTTATGGTACCCACAGTGGCATCTACCACTTTTTCCTCCGGAATCATTCCCACATAGCTGAATACAAGTATTTGTCCTTCATTGGCCGTTATTTCATAATTCCCATCAAAGTCGGTCAGCGTACCTACCGTACTTCCCTTGATTATAATATTGGCCCCCGCCAAGGGCAATTCATTTTTATCCGTAACATTCCCTGTAATGACATGCTGTGGGGGGGATCCAACTTGTCTACTCACATGTCGGTCTATCATTCTTTTAATGATTATTTGTTTCTCCAAATAATGGATGTTCACGTTTAATGATTTGAACAATCTGTCCAGAACAAGGGAAAGCTTTTCTTTTTTTGCAGAAATGCTAACAACTTTGTTGGTTTGGAACACTCCTTTTTCATATAAGAACTTATGCCCTGTTTTTTCTTCAATTTTATTCAAAACAGTCTCTATGGTCACGTCTCGCATTTCCAGTGAAATCTTAGTATTCTGCGAATATGAACTTGCATGGGACTGAAAAAGCGCTATAATAAAGATGAGGTAAGCAAGCTTCATTTTTAAGCTGATTTTTAAAAAATAAGAGACGGGTCCGACTCTAAGAGTGGATTTTTTCATACTTTAGTTTGGATTTAAATTGTTAGTTATTCTCTTTAGATCACTTTAATAAATCGGAAAATCCTAGCCTATTTTCCGATTTTTTTTGGTTGCTTATTTAAAACTTTCGATCAAAAACAATCTGTGTAGATTATGTCCTTGTTTTGTTGGTCAACCAGGATTTACATGTTTAATAAAATTCAATTCATACTTTTTATGGGTTAGGGATTTATAATTATCTGTGTATCTTTCAAGGTATAGCTGAATGAAGCGGATATGCTCAAACTCTCCATTACCTGGTTAATATCCTCGACGTCAAACTTGGCGGTAAAATATCTTCCATAGAGATCTGGATTGTTATTGATTATTTCCACATTGTATTGGCGTTCCAATCTTTTAAGGATAACCTCAAAAGCCACTTCGTTCAATATCAATCTACCTTGCATCCATGCCAAATAGGGCTCAATATCTACTTCTTCAACAGTCATGCTTTTTGAACTTTTATGCCATGTTGCCATATGTCCAGGCTCTAAAAGAGCAGAAGGCGTTTCGTTGTGGAGCACTTCTACGGACCCCTCTGCCAATACTGTACTTATATGTTCATTTTCTGGGTAGGCCTTAACATTAAATTTTGTTCCTAGTACATTGACACTCAAATTATTGGAATTCACCAAAAATGGATGGCCCCTGTCCTTTACAACATCGAAATATGCCTCCCCATCAAGATAGACTTCTCTATTTAGTCCACTTATAAATTTTACAGGATACCTCAAGGTAGTCCCGGCATTGAGGTGCACCTTGGTACCGTCTGACAATGCCACCTGAAAACGTTTACCGTAAGGAACCATCAACGTATTGAACTCAAGTTTTTCAGCAGATACGTCATTCCCATATACAATACCATTACTGGTATGGGTGCCCACAACCAAACCATTTGTACCGATTATTTGACCCTCTTCTTCTGAAACTATTTTTGTATCACCGTTACCGAGTTGCAAAATAATTTTCTCGTCTACAAGATTCAACGTGGGCTCTCCACTGGTATTTATTTGATTTACAAAATAGAGATATCCAATACTAAACAGTAGTGCCAAGGAAGCTGCCATCATATAAACCCTAGGGACCAATTTTCGTGGTTCTTTTCGATTTATTTTTTCTAAAGTATCCTCCAATAATTCTGTATTCTTGAATGAATATTGGGGAGCATTCTCAGCTTCTGAATTGATTTTCTCCCAATGCTCATTCATTAGGTCCTTGATTTTATCTTCCGAATCCGGTTTTTCAAACAGGCCAAAAAACCTATTAAAATCTGATTTGCTTATGGTATTGCGTATAAAACGTTTGAATAACGCTATAACGTTTTGATTTTCATCCATTTTTGCAATGTTTTTGTTCGTTTCTGGTTGACAAGACTTATGGTATATATAAGTAATACACCTGAGATTAATGAATATCCTTTAAAAAATTCATTTTTTTTTCAAATGAATGATTTACCTTAAAAAAATATGACCGCCTTTCAGATGTATGAACAAAGTGTTGTAAGCCTATAAAAAGGGAAATAATAAGGCTAGAATGGTAGTGTTGGAATTAATATAGGGAAGTAGTTGATCTCTTATCGATCGCTTGACTTTCCATAAATGGTTTCCAACTGTTGATGACTGGATACCCAACAGAGAAGCTATTTCTATATTACTTTTTCCCTGTTCTACTGAAAGTAAAAATACAGATTGTTCTGTTTGTGGGAACGATTGAACAATATTATCAACGATTTCTCTATACTCGGAAAAAATGATGTCGTTTTCAACATGTTCATATTGCTTGGAAAGATTATGCCACAATTCGGTTTTTAATGAATTTCTTCTGCCAACATCCCTCAAGTAGTTCATGGCACTATTTCTTGCAAGTACAAAGATGAAGGAGTGAAAAGATTTATCCAATTCAATACTTTCCCTGACATTCCAAATCTTGATAAATACCTTTTGTACAATTTCTTCCGTGATATACTCGGATTTGGTAAAAGAAAAGATGAAGTAGTACAGCCTTCTTTCGTAAATATAAAAAATAGTTTCAAAGGCCTTTGTATCTCCCATTTTTAGGGATTTTACCAAGTTTTTGGATACTAGCGCCCCTGAATCCTTACCCATAGATATTTAAACTTTTTTTACAATAATATAAAAAAATATGTCAAAATATTTGAGCAATTTATGTCAATGCCTGTAAACTCTAGAATGTTTAGGAATTTTCCCGTCAAAATAGGAAAAGTGTTTGCATATGGTAAAAAAGCTTATGGACATTCAAAATATTTTTTTAGCAATCCTTACTTAAACAAACATCCGAGCAAAAAAAATATCATAATTTGCTCAGTTAGAGGTGGCATTGGGTTCAATTAATCATACTTTTATAAGTTCATGTATGAAAAATGGACAATGGAATCGAAAATTAAATTCCTCAGTGGAAAATCCTTTAGGTTCTGAATCCCTTCTAATAATAAAAAAATATGCTTTTCTTAAATAATCAAGGTTTGAAACCAATATTCATGTTTTTATCCTTCATATTGATGCTATCCTTCATTTCTTGTGATACAGTTGCGCAAAAGAAATTGAATAGTACTACTGAAGTTACTTGGGAACATTCTGCCCATGGGATTTGGAGAGCAAGTGTTGGACGTACACAGAGCATAAGTTTGCTTAAAGCGGCTGATATTAGTCCTAATTATGAAGCGATAGCAACACTCTCCAATCCGGAATTTCCTTTGGACAAAGAAAAAATAAGTGCGGAGGTAATCAACGGTGAGACCTATCTTCGTTTTCCACTTCAAAAAGGTGAAGAACTGTTCGGGTTGGGCTTAAATTTCAAGACCCACAACCAAAGAGGTCGCATTCTTAAACTGCACATGGATCACTACGGAAATGAAGATAATGGGCGTAGCCATGCACCGGTACCTTTTTATGTTTCAACTGAAGGGTATGGTGTCTTAATCGATGCTGCAAAGTATATTCAAGTTTACGCTGGAACCGGAGTTCGTGCAGAAGCCGATGAACCTCCCGTGCTTCATGACAGAAACACCGATAGTGGTTGGGAGGCACAACCTTATTCTGACGCCGTCGAGATATTAGTACCCGCTGATGGCACGGATTTTTACGTATTCGGAGGCGATTCCATGCTTGAAGTGGTACAACGCTATAACCTTTTTAATGGCGGTGGCACCTTACCTCCAAAATGGGGCTTAGGCTTCACTCAGCGTGTTCCCACATTGTTCAGTGCAAAGGATATCGAAAAAGAAGTAGCCGATTTTGAGTCTCACGATTTTCCACTTGATTTTATAGGTGTTGAGCCTGGCTGGCATACAATGGCCTATCCATGTACCTTTGAATGGGAAAAAAGTCGTTTTCCGCATCCAGAAGGATTTGTGCAGGGCCTTCTTGACAAGGGTATCCGGGCCAATCTTTGGATAAATCCATACGTATCACCAAAAGGTAGCCTTTATCCCAGGATAAAGCCATTTACTGGTTCACATACAGTTTGGAATGGGATTGTTCCCGATTTTACTCTTAAAGAAGCCAAAACACTTTTCAAAAGCCACTTTATGGAAAATCATATTGACATAGGTGTAAGCGGCTATAAAATTGACGAGGTGGACGGATTTGACCAGTGGTTATGGCCCGATGTAGCCACTTTCCCTTCAGGGACTACAGCTGAAGAAATGCGACAAATCTATGGCACCATAATGCAGAAAATGACCGCCGACTGGTTCAAGGAAAAAAACCAGCGCACCTACGGATTGGTCAGAGCGGCCAATGTTGGAACCAACAGCTTGCCATACGTAATCTACAATGACTATTATAGCCATAAAGACTTTATTACTGCACTTATAAACAGCAGTTTCATTGGGGTTCTATGGACTCCTGAGGTACGGGCATCCGGTTCGGCCGAAGAATGGTTGCGCAGAATGCAATCCGTTTGCTTCTCTCCTATGGCTATGCTTAACGCATGGGCAGATGGCACCAAACCCTGGTCATTTCCAGAAGTGGAAAAAGAGGTAAGGGAAGTTGCACGATTGCGCATGCAACTGTTACCCTATATCTATACTGCATTTGCCAAATATCAACAAGAAGGGATTCCACCATTTAGAGCCATGCAATTGGTAAAAGGTTTCTCTTTTAAATCTGAAAAAGTAAAGGGCGAACTTGATGGTACAGCGAATCCCTATGCTGATGCAACAATTCGTGAGGTCAAATACCAATACATGATGGGTGATGACATATTGGTAGCTCCCATGTTT
This sequence comes from Flagellimonas onchidii, assembly GCF_004804315.1. Classification (GTDB taxonomy): domain Bacteria; phylum Bacteroidota; class Bacteroidia; order Flavobacteriales; family Flavobacteriaceae; genus Flagellimonas; species Flagellimonas onchidii. Next base: position 29,718 of record NZ_SRXX01000020.1, on the reverse strand, counting down.
ACGGGAGAAAAAACAAGACAAGTAATATTACCGACCGGTAAGTGGTATGATTTCTATACTGGGGCATTTGCAGGAGAACAGGAAATCATAACAATAGCACCTGGATTAGATCAAATACCGTTGTTTGTGAAAGATGGAGGTATTATACCCATGATTACTGCACGAAATAGAATGCCCTCTGCCAATGAAACTCTCCAACTCACCGTCCGTCACTACGGAATGGCGCCAGGAAAGTTTTTGCTTTATGATGATGATGGCACCACGTTTGACTATGAAAAAGGAAAATACAGTCAAGCAATATTGAAAGTAGATAAGCTTAATAATGAATTTAAAGGAAGTATCAAAATTGATAACAAAGAATACTTTAACTACAAATCCGAAATTAATTGGGAATTTATGACCCAAAATAAATAAAAGACAGAAGCTCATATAAAGAAGGTCACATTATTTTATCACAATGAACATTGCGTAGACCAATAGCTATTTGAAAACTAAAGAGCATCCAATATATGGTGTTCCCTGATGGGATTGGGTGTGACTTCAAAAACAAGCTAGTTCAAACCTTTCGGGTCAATGAAATTTTTAACACAATCCGTTCATTTTCAGGAAATTTGAAGGAAATAAAAAACGGGAGTTTCCACTCGATTCGTGAAAAATCCCGTTTAGTGACCACGGTAGGGTCGTAATACCTCAATTATCTATCTGATATTCAAAAAGTTATAATTTTATTTATTTTGGGTGCGCACCGAAATGCCAGCTGGATCGCACTTGGATTTTAAATGAACTTATTTGACCCTAAATTTAACCATTTTTTTCCAGTCCAAAAGCTACAAAGCCAGTCCATCTAAAGAAAGAAAGCTTGTAACAGAATTAGTTTAAATAAAGGTGGGATTAATTACTTCATAACTATAGGTGGGTAGTTCTAAAAAATGTTCCTTTTATAGAAATATTTAAAACAGAGGATAAAGTTTACAAATTACATAGTTTATCTATTGCTATTGTACCTGCTTGGGGATGTTGCACCCCATTCCTTCCCAAGGATACAGTCCTGCTGGCAAAGCCTCTTCAACGGTTATCAATGGCAAGAAAATTTCGGCATCCATGACTACATTGGAACCTTGAAGATTAAGTCCAAATATACTTCTCAATTGGTTTGCACCAGTATTTGAAACAGTAACCGCAGCATCAACTTTTGCTCTACTGACCTCTCTTCTTCTGGCATAAATTTCTGCCCAGCGTTCTGCTACTGGTATTTTAATCAATAATCCTTTATTGCTGTCGCTCATCGGATCTAAATGCATGGCTTCATCCAAAATATCCTCAATGGCCATCTTGTCATTGATCTCCTTATAATCATATTTTCCATTGCCAGTAAAAAGGTTGTTCATCAGCGTCAATTTAGCTCCTAAATTATAGATTCCCCCCTTATGGCCGAAGCCTAATACATTGTTTTCCACAATTGCGGTTAAATTTTGATCAAAGGCTACGGCAGCGCCCCCATATGATGCAATGGGATCATGTTTCCAAGTAAATAACACCGTATTATGCCTTATGGTATATTTGGGTATTTTCGATTCATTTGAACCTGCATATCCTGTTCGCACATGTATGCCATAGCCCGTATTGTTGAAACAGAAATTGTTTTGGATGATTCCTTTTCCACCTTCGAATACCTTAACAGATATTGCCCCCTCTGAAGGAGCTGTATTCATTACGACACAATTTTGAACGATGACGTTGGTATACCTACTGGCAACAATGGAAATTCCCCCAGATTCAGGGGAAGGATTTCTTCCAGATGTTGGACTGGCCTTTCTTCGAATGGCCAAATTTTTGTCTTGATGATACCTATTTCTTGGACCATTGTCAAAGATAATCCCATCGACAATAATTTTTGATCCGGTAGATTTTAAGCCTCCCGATTCACGCTGTTGATCGGTACGGATGTACAACCTGGTATTAGTGGATTTCTGATATTCATTTACCCCGGTAAAGATAGTCTTATGGGCATTCCAAGGATCTCTCCTGTCAAAGGTGATATCATATCCCCCATATATTTGAACAGGAACATTGATCTCGTCCGCACCTCTTTTTCCTTTGCTCATATATATTCCTTCGGCAATATGAATTCTATCATTGGGTTTTAGATGGTGTATGATATTACCCAAATCTTTGGCGGGTCGATCTTTGGTTCCCATCTGTCCCGAACCTGTAGTTTTGCTAATGTACCAGTCCCGACCTTTGTTTAAAAAGTTTTTTGAGGTATTCTCTTGGGCATGGCCTTGAGAAAAAAGGAATATAAAAAAGAATCCCAAAGCAAGAAATTTATTGAAGTATCTCATTTTAATAAAAGTTGAATTATTTACTTACGTGTTTTTAATAGGGGTTGCTTATAAATGGAATTAAAATTCAAGATCAAAACCTTGGATGTAATCGTCATCGGTATCTGTAGATACCGTTACATAATATTCCTGTCCATGCCCGTCTGCAAAATTTAAATACCCCGTAAAATGATATAATTTGCGACCGTCGGATAAATTATAAAACCCAAATCCTGTTCTTTTGTATCCTTTCAATTTCCCGTGGAGTTTCTCCAAGTTTTCAATGAATTTGCTTAAGTTGTCCCTTAGACCAGGGGTTCTAAATTTGGGTACCACTGCATCCGAAATGCCTTTATAGTCACCGTTCAGTAAATTGTCGGAAAAATTATGATAGATAGAGGATTGGTCCAAGGCCGGTTCTAACATTTCCCGTTCATAACCATAGGTTTTTGGTTCTTGCGCCGAGGGCATTGCAAATTCAACCCTAATGATGTCATATTTGATTCTTTCATCGGGCTCAAGGCTCCCATACATCATCAATGCAATATTTGGCCCCGTAATATCCTGTCTAAGACTATCCAACATTTTACTATCGGATACAGTTATCGTAAAATCATTTCGTGTCACCCCGTTATTGGTCTGAAACCCCTTGGAAAAAGCCGTTTTCGCTCCATAATGTTCAGCAATACGATCCATTCCCTTTTTCTGGGAATCAGATGCACATGAACATACAGCCATTGCCAATGATAGATATATCAATTTTTTCATAATCAGTGTTTGGTTTCCCTATATTTCTTAATGTTGATCAGTCTCCAGTCAAGCAATCAACAGATATCATAAATGTAGATTCATTGTTCGGTTTTCCTTTATCTGAAAACCATGAAAACAAAAAATATATGAAATCATATAGGAAAAAAATAGTTACACTTTAGAAGATAAAATAAGTTACTTATGCAACTCGTATTCCAAAGCAACTCTAACCAGGCCTGCGGTATTTCGGGTTCCTGTCTTGATGAGCATATTTCTCCGGTGGGTCTCAACTGTGCCAAAACTTATAAAAAGCTTGTCCGCAATCTCCTGTGTGGTATGTTCGTCCAATATTAGTTGAAGTACTTCTTTCTCGCGTCGGGAAAGTTTGGGAAACAGCGTATTGTATTGACTGCTTTTTTTGGAGTTAGTCATTGTATTGATGACTATTTCGTTTGAAATGTCATCCAAATACATTTTCCCTTTATAAACGGTCTCTATGGCTTCTATGAGTTCTTCCTTACCCGCATTTTTAAGAACATATCCCTTTGCCCCATTGCCCAGCATCATTTTAATCAAACTGCTTTCTTTGTGCATGGTAATGGCAATTATCTTAACAGCGGGCATCATCTTCATTAATTGTTTACACGCGTCTATACCATTCATCCCCGGCATGTTGATATCCAATAAGATTACATTTGGCGTTGCTTCAGAGATAGAATCCAATGCTGCTTCTGCATTAAATTCATGGCCTACCACTTCAATTCCGGTTTCGTCTTTCAACAATAATCGAAACCCTTCTATGACCATTTTATGGTCATCGACTATGAATACCTTGATCATACTTTTGGAATGTTGATGGTTATTGTCGTGCCCTTGCCAGACTGAGTGTCCCAGTCAATTGTTCCGTTTAAAAATTCTACTCTACCATTGATGCTTTTTAAACCCACACCGCCAGACACTATAGCTTTTTCGTAATCAAATCCATTACCGTCATCCTCTATAATAAGGCTTAGTCCTTGATCAACCCCCAAAATTTGGATAAGGATGTTTTTTGCATTGGCATGTTTTCTGATATTTGAGATAACTTCTTGGACCAACCGATAAAGCATGGCCTGCTTGGTCTTTACTACATCACTTGGAAATTCTCGAATATTCAGCTCAACAGTAAATCCTTCATTTCTTAGGTTATCCGCCATATCTTCCATTGCAGTAGGTAGACCGGAAAGGGTAAGGGCATGCGGAATCATATTATGAGAAATGCGTCTTACGGCAATGCAGGCCTCATCTATCAGCTCATTGGTTCGCTGAGTGAGTTTGATTTTTTCCACTTGTTTAGCCTCGTTTTGGATCGTTGTAAAATGAGCTTTTACCGTACTTAGCAATCCTCCCAAACTGTCATGTAAGTCTTTGGCAATTCGTATGCGTTCCGCTTCTTGGCCTTCGATCATACTGTTCAGCGCTAGCAGTTTGTTCTGTTGCTGTAGTTTGGTAATTTTTTGTGAATGAATTTCTTCATTTTGGGCAGCCATTTTTCTATTGATTCTTATTCGATTGCGGAGAAAGAAGAAAACGGTCAAGGCAAAAACTGTAAGGCCAGAAGCCCCAAATAAAAATATGTTACGTTGACGTGTCCGCTGATTTAATTTTAATTGACTTATTTCGAGTTCTTTTTCTTTTTCCTTGACATCAAATTTAGCCTGCATTTCTTCCATGGCCTTGATACGATCGGTTTGATTCAACGTATCGTCCAAAGCAGACGCCTCTTTTAAAATCTCATATGCCTGTGCGTCTTTTGCCAGTTTATGTTTTATATCACTTAAACCGTACATAAGTTCCAATTGATCGACTTTTTGATCATATTCCCTTGCCAGCTTCAATGCCTCTTCCATGTAACTTTCAGCTGCTTTATCATCACTTTCCTTGAGGGCTATATTGCCAAGGTGACCCAATACCACAACTGAGTATTGCTGACTTCTATTAGTCTTGAAATAGTCCCAGGCATTATTTAAATGTTTTTTTGCCCTTTTAAGATTATTTAAATCATGAAAAATTTCGCCTAAAGCAACGTCGCTAGTAGCTACGTGATACGACAGTCCCAAAAGATTATATATCTTTTGGCTACCTTGCAATTGTTGAATGGCTTTATCTTCCATTCCGCCCATTTCATGATAGATCATTCCAAGGTTCATTAAACTTCCCGCTATACCAAGGCTGTCCTTAAGCTCTTTCTTTAACTCATATGACTTTAGATAAATTTTCTCGGCCCTATCATACTTTTTTTGTATGCGATATATTATACCTATGTTGTTAAGTACTTTTGCAAGATCTTCCTTGGACATATATTTGCTCAAATCATAAGCGGAAAGGTAATTTTTTAAAGCTAGATCTAAATCTCCTGCGTAATAGTAACCTACCCCAATGTTGATGTAGTATTTTGTCTCAATCTCCTTTTCTCCTTGTATTTTGGACATTTTTAGGCCTTCATCATATAACGGTATTGCCTTGTCAAACTGTGACATAATATCCAATGCCACCGCTTTTCGTAAAGTCATTTGTATTACCCCTTTTTTAAAACCCAATTTATTGGATAGCGCTAATCCATCCTCTGCCGCCTTCAACATTTCAGATTGATTGTTAAGTTGCATCTGGGTTTTGCTTAAAGCATTATAACTGAATACTTTTAGAGTATCATCCGGAGTGTTTGCAATTAATTGCTCCAAACTATCAATTTTTTGTTCGAAACGATTTTGTGAATATGTTTTAAAAAGGGATAATTGTAAGAAAACGCAACAAACAACAATTATTGAGACTTTATGCTTGTTCATATATAAATTGTTGATTGCCATTAGCTTGCTTAAAGCAAGCTAATAAGTTACTGTTTTATTTTTAATTTGCGCTGACGTGCGGAATCGAGCTTATTTTATGGGCGGATTCAATGAGAAATATGTTTCAAATATTCTATTGCTCCTTGGGGTCACTTCCATATGGATTATTTCCGCTATTACCTTCGGTTACATAAAGCACTATCAACCATATGGGGCCAACAATTGGAATCAAAGCAATAAATAACATCCATCCAGATTTTCCGATATCGTGCAGTCTTCTCACTGAAACTGCTAAACCGGGAATAAAAGTGACCAGAACATAGGTAACATATAAAATCCCCAATTGGGTATGGCCAATTTCCATATCGAACAAATAATCCAAATAGGACAGGGCAACTGCGAAAATTGTATTGAAGAGTACGAACATCCAAAACTCGGTCCTTCTCGCCCTTCCCTTAAAATCTGCGTACTGTTTCAATACTTTTATATACCATTTCATGTTTCAACGTTTTTATAATGGATTATAGCAAATCAAGATATTCTTTTACCTGTTGCTCCATTCTTTTGAACTTTTTCTTTGTTACGGCCCATACTATACCATAAAACAGGAAGCCCCCTATAAACCCAAATACCAAACCGATACCGAAGCCAAGGGCTATCCAAATATTCCCAAGATTGACACCGCTGTCCACTTTGATACCTTCAGATTTTGGTATAACCCTGACCATGGAGGCTCCTTTGGTCACCACGATTATTTTTTTGTTGATTAAAGGGTGTTTGACCTTGCAGTCCTTAAAGTGAGACTGGAGTTTGTTTTTTAAACTTTCGGTATCGATTTGCTGGTCGGTTACTGTTTCCATTTTTGTTTTTTAAATATTGTTGAGTCCTAAGCCCATAAAAGCAGTCATGTCCGGGCTTATCGAACCATTTTATTGTTTTAATTTTGATTGCCCAATACCCTTTAGCGAGTATATTCGATCCAGATACATTTTAAAACGGGCCGTTAGGGCTCCAGCAGTGTCTCCTGGGTACTTTTTTTGAGCTTTCTTCAATTCTTCGGATGATAATATTTTTCCTCCCTTGCCCGCCTTTAATTTCGTTTCCAAATCTTTGATTTTTGTGGTTAGGAAAGTTGGAAAGTTATCTGGGTGTTGAAGTCTTTTGGTATTGATATCCTCGACCAGACTCTTTACCTAACGGTCCATGGTTTGATCTTTCTCCAATAGTTGGTTAATGTCCACCTTGCCTTGAGCCATGGTATTTATGCCAACAAACAGACAAGCGAAAATCATTGTTAATCGAATTGTTTTCATGAGATAATATGTTTTTATGTTATGAAAATGAAGTTAGTGCGACCTGGTCATTGGAAGGTCCTTGTTTTCTGTTACCCACCAAAAATCCATGAATTCCGGTATGGAGTGTCCAATAGGCGAGTGTAGATTATGTCTATTGTACCTATTTCACATGAATTATCAACAGGTTCTAAAATCTAAAATGGAAAACCATGTCTTCTGCCTTCACAATCCTTTCCATCTGGTCTGGCAACAACTCCTTGGGAGTCACTGCCATTATCTCCAAGCAGTACATCATACAACTTTCCCACAACGTTCCCTGTAGCTTTACCAGCTGCGGCACCGGCATTGGCCATGTTTTCATATGTCCCTGCAATTGTTGCTCCGATATATTCTGCTGTCTCCTGTACCATGCCTTGGGCTTGGTAATCGTAACCATCCTTTGCAAAGATTACTTCTCTTTTTAATAGACAGTCATAACATAACTTTGCAACATACTGTTGGTCTTCTTTGGACAGTGCGTAAAAAATGGACATCTTTTCCAGAAAAGTTTTTCTTTGCGCTTTAGGCAGTTTTTTTAGTTCAGAAATCACTTTTTTGTCCGAGCTGATTGCTTTATGGATGGCTTCTTTTTGTTTTAGGCTATACGTCATGGTTTTTTGCCCATTCACTACTGATGTAATCGCCATTAAAAATATTGATATAAGTATTTTTTTCATTTTTAATAGAACTTTTGTTAAGCGAAAACAAGATAGGAATGACAATCGGTAGGGGTATATATCAAATCATGTACTTTTGAAAAACCCATGATTTCATATACTTGGGAAATAAGGAAAATTTAGATTATGTTGGAAAGTTTTGGTAATTCATTAATGAAAAGTCACGGATTTTAGGCATGGAAACATTTTATGATTTAGGAATAGAAAGAAAGAAGAATGAAGCTCTAATACAGAGTGTTTTAGAATATGATAAAAAAGGTCAGGAAAGCGGAATTAACACCGCAAGAGCCTTTTGAAACGGAAATATCCGAAGGAAACACTTTATTTGATATTGTAGGTTACCAAGACACATCAAATTTTGCTATTTCTAAGAGAATATATGAACTACTAAAAGAGAATGGAATCACAGGTTGGAAAAGGGTATGAAATATCAATTAAAGGGAAAAATGAAAGCTATTATGGTTTTCAAGTAACTGGAAAGTGTGGTAAACTCAATATGCCAAAAGAAGCTGGTTTTTATACTGGATATAAATTTGACTACAGTTCTTGGAATAGATTAGATTTTTTCAGCCCTAATAAAACCATGTTACTTTTTTGTACAGAGAAAGTTCAAAACCTGTTTAAGAAACATAAAGTTACCAATGTTGAATTAGTGGATATTAGTACCGTTCAAGTTTATTCAGTCGGTAACCTTTAAAGGTGTAATAAATTAAAAGAAAGCCTTCCCACTCCCCCGCTACCACTAGTCTACTTCGGCAAACTCAGTACAGGATTGACCAGTAGAGGTAGGAGCAAGCAGAAACAAAAACAATAAAGCCATGGCTAGACGGTCATGGCTTTTGGTTTTAGTAGATTTGAATACCACGAGTTATAAACTTGCGGCTACATGAATAACCTTAATAATCCAAACACACTACATCAGCATAGGTTTGCCTTACCATAAGCTGCAGGTCTTTTTTGGGTGCATCAATGGTAAACTGCAAGCACAACTTATGTGCATGTATGGCCAAAGTACCTTCGGCCAAGGGGCGGGACAGCCGTAACATTTTGGTATGGTACTCCAAGTTCTGCGTAGGCCTTTCAAACCAAAACCAAAAGGGGAACACCAGATTGTCCACCACCCGTATTTTGGCAAAACGTTCGTTTTTAAATTTATGGAGTACCAATCGGCTATTGGGCCGTATCATGGTATTAAAATAATGCCCGTTTCGGTAGGTATCAACCTTTAATTGGGTAAAGGTGAGCTTTAGGGTGTTTCCTGTTTCACTATCAAGAAAAGTGGTCAGGGTCTTAAATACATCGGATGTAATCATAAGTAAAGATTTGGGTTGTTAAAATACAATGGCGGGGTAAATCAAATTTAAAATATTTTAATGACTCTTTGGTCATTGTTGAAAAGTTATAAAGAAAGGATCTTGAGGTCATGGAAAAATTGTCCAAAGACCAAGAGCTATTAAAACTCGCCAGACGTGTGGCCCAGCTTCGTGATGAGAAAGGTGTAAGTCAACAAAACGCTTTTAATGATACGGGAATACACTTTGGACGCATTGAACAAGGTAAGAGAGATATTAGCTACTTCACCTTAATGAAACTCTGCCAATACTTTGAAATTTCGCTCCATGATTTTTTTGACGGGTCTTTTGAGAAATAGCAATATAATTTGTTACTATAAGTTTAGGATGGTGGTAGCCAAGGCTTCAGATTGACTTCGCCCTTCCCTCAAAACTCCGTTCGGAAAATAATTCAAACAAAAAAACGCTCAAGCTAGCTTGGCGTTTTTCCTTATCGAACCATTTATTTGTGACCACGGCAGGGTTTAAGTCCTTGCCCTTGTGACCTCCGTAGGATTCTGATGTTTCAGAGGATGCGGAGATTTTATAGGTTTTAAAAATTGCTATACAAAATCTGTTGACCGAATTGTTGACGGTCTATTTGATTACAAATGATATCATTTGACTTTCAGAACAAAGATAAAAATCTATAATTCTTAAAGAAAGTATATTATTAAATTATCAATTAGTCCCACTCCCTTCCATTTTAAGCTTCCCATAGTTTTTTAATTCACTTACCGAGCCCTCGCTAGCAAACTTTTTTGTCAGCAAAACACCAACATTCAGTTTTGAACTACGGCATAAACCAGGCTCATACTTCGCTCTTTTTTATACGTCTTATCAAACCTGAATATTGAAAATGTGTGGCATCAAAAAAGGTAACAACGAAGGCTCTATGGGAAGTAAATCAAAATATCAAACCATGAAATCATCTCAAAATATCCAAAAAGGGAGTGGAACTAAAAAAATCAAAAAGGAAAACACTCAGGATATAATAAGTAAATCAATTTTTTAATCATTTAAATCTTTAATTATGAGTACTATCAAAAATCATGTACAGTTAATTGGAAATGTTGGTATTGAGCCAACTATCACAAACCTAGAAAGTGGAAAGAAAGTAGCCCGTTTATCCTTAGCTACAAATGAGAATTACAAGGATAGCAACGGAGAAAAACAGACCGATACCAATTGGCATACGGTTGTAGCTTGGGGCAAGGTTGCAGAAATCATTGAGAAATATGTGACCAAAGGCAAAGAGATTGGTATTTCGGGCAAGCTCAAAACACGCTCCTATGAGACTCAAGATGGTAACCAACGCTATGTTACCGAAGTGGAAGCAAATGAAATCCTGCTTTTGGGGAGTAAGTAAACATTAAAAATAAAGAGGGTGATACCGTGGAAAGTTGCACCCTCTTTTTCATCATTCACTTAATAAGAAAACAATGAGAGGCAAAGTTAACGAAATAAGCATCAGCTATAAAGAAGGAATCAACTTATCCCATTCACCTAATATCAAGAGTTCAATGGATGCTGCAGAAGTATTATACAAACAATGGGATAAAGACAGTATTGAACTGCATGAAAGTTTTAAGGTGCTATTATTGAACAACTCCAATAAAGTCAAAGGAATTTACGAACTATCCAAAGGAGGAATCACAGGAACGTTGGTAGATATGCGAATCCTTTTTGCAACCGTTTTAAAATCTCTATCCGTAGCCATTATTTTGGCACACAATCACCCTTCAGGAAAATTACAAGCCAGTGAAGCGGATATTCGATTGACCAAGAAAATACAAAAAGCTGCAAAGTTTTTAGATATTGCAGTGCTAGACCACTTAATCATAACACCAGATGGAAACTACTATAGCTTTTCCGATAATCATATTATTTGAGGCTAATTGATACGAATTACCTATGGTCGGGTTTCGTCAAATTTCTTAGATTTAAGAGGTTGAAACTCGACTATTTTTACGTGTGATTATCCTATCTTGATTTGACTTTCCTGATAATCGTACTCATCAAAAATTACAGCTAAAAGCAACTGACTTTTTAGTCAGGTTGTTTGGAATTTTGTTCGCTTTGGGCGAACGAAATGGAAAAGCAAGAGGGTAACACGCTGCGCGATGTTTCAGCAAGCCTCTTGTTTTTAAATAACTGTAAAACAGCTATTTAAAAAATAATTTCAACGATAATAATATTTAAAGTGTTGGTTTTTAGAGTAAAAAAGTGTTCAGCCCAGAAAAACCAATGAATTTTTAGAGTAAAAATGGATAACGGATACGAAAAAGAACAATTTACCACAATCAGTTTTAAAAGCTCGATAGCTAAAAAATTTCGGTCTTTTAGTAAGAAAATGGGAGTATCAAATTCGATGACCTTACTGATGATGTTGGACTTTTTTGAAACCAATAATGTTTCTCCAAAAGAGTCTATTGGTCCGACAGTCCATACCCTTGAAAACCTGATTAAAAAACGAGTAAGTGCGGTCATTGCCATTCTAAGGGATATGGAAAAAAGTCAGACCCGACCCACTGTGGCGATGATGCAATCCCTTTTTGAAGAAGCAGAACCAAAAAACAAACCTGCATTGGTCGAAAAGAAAGTATTGTTTCAGGAAAAGAAAACCAATGAAAATCAATTATAAATCGTAATGTATATCACCATAACACCCCAAAAGCTTGGAGGTTCATATTCACAAAGTGTTGCTGATTATGTGGATTATCTGGAGAAAGAAAATCAAGGTCTGGAGCAACAGGATATGGAACATTTTTTCAATCAATACGGTGATGAAATATCTGCTAAGGAAGTTATTAAAGAGATTGACGGCAACACAGCAAAATTGAAAAAGACAGAACCCAAGTTTTATTCCATTACGATAAGCCCAAGCAAGTATGAATTGAAACAGTTACAAAACAGTAGCAGCGATTTAAAAGCATACACCCGAGAAGTAATGAAAGACTATGTGGCATCGTTTAACAGGGAAATCAATGGCAGAGCCGTTACCATTGATGACATAAAATACTATGCGAAGATTGAACACCAACGTAAGTTCAAGGGAACCGATTTTCAGGTAAAAGAAAACCAACCCTATGCCACTAAAATACTTCAGTTGAAACAAGACACCCGAAGGATTGAAAATGGCAAACTGGAAGGTGGTATTTCAAAACTGAAGAAAAGAATCAACCAACTTGAAAAAGAAGCTCCGCACCAACAAAACGGAAAGCGAATTGTTCAGGGGATGAAAAAGGAAGGCAATCAGAGCCATATCCATATTATCGTAAGTCGAAAAGATGCTTCTAATTCCGTGAGCCTATCTCCAGGAAGTAAATACAAAGCTTCAGAGGTTGTGATGAATGGCAAGAATGTCAAGCGGGGGTTCTATAGAGATTCATTTTTCGCTAATGCAGAAAAGACCTTTGATAAGCAGTTTGGATACAAGCGGAACTATGCAGAAACCTACCAAGCGAAGAAGGACTTTATCAAAAATCCCAAGCTCTATTTTTCGGTATTAATGGGTTTACCCACAACTGAAAAAGCAGCAGCTTTTAAAATCTTGGGAAAGTCAGGAGTGCCTATGATGAACATCCCAACCAATAAGGCGCAATTGGCTATCAAAGCTTTTAAAAGACTTAAAAAAGGTGTGGATGTCGCCATTAAATCTAGCTCCATTGGAATATGAGTTGGTCAATGGCACATATCATTCTTTATATAGTTGCTCCAACATTGTTTTTATGTTCAGTGCTTTATGTGTTTTTAAGTTCTTCTGGTGATAAGGCAGATAAAAAATATCAAGTCCAATTCAAAGTCAAATCAGGAACCTTTCAAATTGATAATATCAAACGAGGTGTTTCGGTAATAGGTTCTGCAGGGAGCGGAAAAACTGAAAGTGTCGTTTATAATTTTCTAAGGCATTTCAGCCAGTATTCCTTTTGTGGAGTCATTCATGATTACAAACATTTTGAACTCACCGAGATTGCTTATCCTTTATTCAAAGCTGTCAAAATTCCGTTTTACATTGTCTCCTTTGACACCATATATCATCGGGTGAATCCCATTGCTCCAAGTTATATGATAAATGAAGAAAGTGTCAATGAAGTTTCTAGAGTATTGATTGAAAATTTACTAGAACAAAAAGAATCAGGTAGTACGGGAACATCAAAATTTTTTACCGATGCAGCAGAAGGCTTGATTGCAGGATTGATATGGAAACTAAAAACTTCATACTCCAAGTATTGTACTTTGCCTCATTTAATAGCTATCTATCAGCTTTTAGATACGGAAAGCCTTATTGCGTTTCTGGAAAGTAATGTAACGGCTAGAGCTATGGCAGATGCTTTTATTAGCGGTAAAGATTCAGATAGACAAACTGCAGGGGTAAAAAGCACATTGGCCAATGCGTTTAAGAAGATAAGCACACAGCGCATCTTTATGGCATTATCTGCAGATGAAGTGCCATTAGACATCAATAGCCAAGAAAAGCCAGGTGTGATTTCCGTAGTGAACAACCCCAAATACGAATCGGCTTATTCTCCTATCATCGCCACCATAGTCCACACTATTACTAAGCAAATGAGTGTACGGAATGCAAAGCCTTCATTTTTAATGATGGAAGAGGCTCCCACCATTCGATTGTTGAATATGCACCGTATTCCTGCCACTTTACGGAGCTATAAAATTGCCACGGTTTATGTGATGCAAGACAAAATTCAAAATGATATGATGTATGGCGATAAAGCAAGTAAAGCGATTTTGAGCAATCTATCCTATCAGTTCTTTGGAAAGGTCAACGACCCCGATACTGCCAAATACTATGAACGCTTTTTTGAACTCATAAAGCAGCCTACCAAAAGTATAAGTAAAAGTAGCGGACTGAGTTTTGAAAGTCGAATCACAAAAGGAGAAAAGGAAGTCTCCAAACGTAGAGCGGATATCTTCTTTAGATTGAAGCAAGGTGAGTTTATAACATTCGCTGATGGAAAGGATAAAAAAGTACGGTTCAGATTATCCAAAATCAAAAAAGAACTTCCTGAAAAAAGAGAGCAGTTTTCACAAGTTGAATTACAATCGAATTTCGAGAAAGTATACCAAGAAGTAAGGTCACTTTTTAAAAACTGATTTATTCATTATTGAATTTTGTCTGTTTAGCAATAGTAAAAAAATACCAAAGAAAAGGTATCTTTTTTAGTGTTAAATTCTTATTTTGAATGCATTAAAAAGTAGTTAAAATGAAAGAAATCGATAATAAGAAAAGCTTCGAAATATGGTTAGATAATGGAGCAAAACAACCTTCGGCTATTCAAGCCGTAGAGCTAAATGATTACAAAGAAAAAATAATGAGACTAACATTTGACGAGTCTATATTTCTGGGATGTGAAATGACAGATGAACTGGCAGGTCATATTGTAAAAACAGGGGGGATGGTCATTTCTAACGGAGAAGGTATTGCTTTTGAAAACCACAGAGCGCATTTGTATACTGTAAAAGAGTTATTCAAAGGATTTGATATCAACAAGGTGAAAGGTTATGAAGAGACTTATGATTATAAAGTTTATGAAGAATACGTAGCTAATGGAATGGAAAACCCCTTATCTATTAGGACAAGTCTTATGAGACGGCTTCATGACCATAGCATTACAGATGCTTTGGGTGAAGTCTTAAAAGGTCGAAAAGTGGTGGCGATAATGGGAGGTCATTCTATGGAGCGTCGAGACCCATATTATTTGAGAGTTGCTAAAATTTCAAGAACACTGACGCAAAAAGGGTTTTTAATGGTGAGCGGTGGTGGCCCTGGTGCAATGGAGGCTACACATTTAGGTGCATATTTCGCTTGTAGAACATTAGAAGAATTAGAGCAAGCTGTTAACGAAATAAAAGTCCGTCCGTCTGGAGCTCCAGACGGAAAAGAATATGCTGATGAAGATTGGCTACATAGAGCTTGGAGAATAATAGAAAAATATCCTATTCCCAATGGCAAAGAAAAAGAATCGATGAGTGTTGGTATCCCGACTTGGTTGTATGGACATGAACCACCAGCACCCTTTGCAACACATATAGCTAAATATTTTGCAAATAGTGTTCGGGAAGATGGGCTTTTAGCTATAGCAAAGTATGGAGTGATTTTTGCTCCTGGAAGTGCAGGTACCACCCAAGAAATTTTTCAAGATGCAGCCCAAAATCATTATGCTCCATATAACAAACACGATTTTAAGAAATATGTCTCACCAATGATTCTTTTTGGAGAAAAGCGATGGACAGAGGAAAGACCTGTTTGGGATTTGATTAAAAAGGCGTCAGAAGGTAGACCTTATGGAGAATTACTTCATTTGTCGGAAGATGAGAATGAAATTATTGATATCATTTTAAAGTATAATCCAGAAGACTATTCTTTCCCTAAATAAAATTATTTTGTCTAATGAAATCAACTCAAAAACATAAAGATTATATCGGACGGATAAATAAAGCTATTCAATTCATCAACGAAAATCTAGGGAAGGAACTAAATTTAGCCATAGTTTCTAAAGTTGCATTTTATTCACCTTTCCATTTCCATAGGTTATTTTCCACCATTACTGACGAAACACTTAATGAGTATATTAATCGAAAAAGATTGGAACGGTCTGCTGCCGAATTAATGCGAGATAAATCCCTGACCATTGCAGATATTTTTTCGAAATATGGCTTTGCTTCCAATGCGTCCTTTAGTAAATCTTTTAAAAAATACTATGGTATTAGTCCATCTGAATTAAAAAATAAGACCAACGTATTCAGCAAGATTGAACAAATCAATAGCAAGAACGGACAAAAACAACTTTTGATTGACAGCTACATTTGCAACATTGATAATTATAAAAAATCGATGACGATGAATGTAGAAATTGAAATAAAGAAAATGCCTGCGAAAAAGGTAGCCTATATGTCTTATGTCGGCCCATTTGGACAATTAGGAAATACTTATGGTAAACTAATGCGTTGGGCAGGGCCTAAGGGGTTATTGGGCGGAAAAACAATTACAGTTTATCATGACGATCCTAATATTACAGATATTTCCAAAATGCGACAAAGCGCCTGTATAGAGCTTCAACAAGATGTGAAAGTAAGCGGTGAAGTAAATAAAATGACATTAAAAGAAGGGAATTATGCTGCAGGAAAATTTGAAATTGACTTTTCAGAATTTGGAAAGGCTTGGGGAAATATAATGATTTGGGTAGAAGAAAATGGTTATACCTTGGATGTAGCAAGTGATTGTTATGAAATTTATCATAACGACTTTAACAAGCATCCAGAGAAAAAGTGCATCGTTGAAATTTGTGTTCCTGTGAAATAATTCAGAACGACTGTATTGATATGACAAATCGTGAACAGACCAACACAATAGGTATTTTAGGTGCTACTGGAATAATCGGATTTGAGCTAACTGCTCATTTTTTACAAAAAAATGAAAATGTAGTTGCGATTGTTCGAAATCAAAATAAGTTGCACGATTTACTCAAATCACGGAACATATCTTCACTTAATAACCTTACGACCATTACGACATCAGACTTGTTTTTAAAAAATATGCTCGATGATTCATCTATAAAAAATCAACTGTTACAATGTAATTATATTTTTAACTGTGCCTCTCCACCTCTATCGTGGATGCCCTTTTCAAAAGCAAATAGAAATTGGAGAGCACCTGTTTCTACTTTGACAAAAAGTATAATTGCTCTAACAAAAAAGACTACTAAAACACCACATATAGTTGCGTTTTGCGGAACAGATTATTTTAAACAAGTTGATGGTACCAAAGGACCTTTGTTCGGCTTGATGTCCTCAGTCTTGCGAAGTTTTATTGGTGGATTAAAAGATAATCGCATTGAAGCTCTTTTCTTATTGAATAGTAATTATGATAATTGGACCGTATTACGTTGTGGCAGCATTAGGCCAAATACAGATTTAGAAGGAGATACAACAAAGATAGGTGTGGATTTTCATAAAGATAAAAGTGATTACAGGAAAGGCAAAGGAAAAGCATTGGTTATAGAAGATTTAGCTGCATTCTTAGTAGAGAATATTAGAAATAAAAAGTTTAAGAGTTTTACTAAAAAAATGCCTTTTATTTATAACACTAAGTTTTAAAAAAAATATGAAATACATTGAAATAAAAGGTGCAAAAACTCACAACTTAAAAAATATTGATGTCAATGTGCCAAAACATCAACTAGTTACTTTTACTGGTGTTAGTGGGAGTGGAAAATCGTCATTGGTTTTTGATACTATTTACACCGAAGCACAACGTCAATTAATTGATACATTTAGCACATTTGCCAGAAGACGTTTACCACAACTTACACGCCCAAATGTAGACGATATAAAAAACATCGCACCATGTATCGTTATTGACCAAAAACGATTAGGCAGAAGTAGCCGAAGTACAGTAGGGACGGTTACTGAAATCTACACCTATTTGAGAATGTTATTTTCTCGTTGTGGAAGTCCTTTCATTGGATGGAGTCACCTATTTTCATTCAACCATCCTGAAGGAATGTGTTCTACTTGTAGTGGACGTGGAAAAAAAATGATGATAGATGTCAATTTACTTCTTGATAAATCAAAAAGCATCAAAGAAGGAGGCATACTTCACCCATCTTATGACATTGAAAAGTGGTATTGGCGGGAAATTTTATATTCTAATGTCCTGCCATTTACGAAAAAGTTGGAGGATTTTACGAAAGAAGAAATGGAACTATTGCTTTATGCAAAAGACCATCCTATTAGTTATCAAGACAGGGGAAGAGTATATCATAGAAAATTTAAGGGAGTAATCTATAAATTAGAACAACTCTATATTGAAAAAGACGAAGACCAATTGGCTGGCGTTCAGTTAAAAGCTTATCAAAGGTTATTTAAACAAAGTACTTGCCCCGACTGTAAAGGTGCTCGGTTAAACCAAACCTCACTTTCTGTACAATTAGCAGGTGGTTATACTATTTCGCAACTCGTAAAAATGGAACTCATCGATTTGGATGTTGTAATAGAACGTTTACCAGAACACGAAGCATACGCAAATATGAAAGAGGTTGTTCAGACTTTGGTAGATAAAATACGGGCTGTACTGAAGCAGTTAATTGATATTGGCGTAGGTTATTTGTCATTGAACAGAACTGTACCAACGCTATCTGGCGGCGAAAGTCAACGAGTTAAATTGGCAAAACAGCTTAATTGTGACCTAGTGGATATGATATATATATTGGATGAGCCATCAGTTGGTTTGCACCCAAGAGATATCAATCACCTTATTGGCATTTTGCATCGTTTGCGTGACAAGGGTAATTCGGTTTTGGTGGTGGAACACGATGCGTTAGTTATAAATGCATCAGATTGGATTGTGGATGTAGGTTTGGGAGCAGGAAAAAATGGTGGAACAATTTTGTATTCTGGAACAACAGATGACATTCAAAAGCAAGATACGCCAACCGCAAGAGCATTAAAGCCTAAATTTTCTGAAACAACTTTCAAGCGAAGAAGTTGGAATGAAGCCTTTCAAATAAAAGATGCTACAAAGAATAATCTTAAAAATGTATCTGTAAATATTCCAAAAAATATTATAACCTGTCTTACAGGTGTGGCAGGTTCAGGAAAAAGTTCACTATTAGAAGAGTTTATTGACACAACTAAAGTCAATGACCAAAAAGACAAAATAATCATTATCGACCAAAAGCCAATTGGTAGAACATCTCGTTCTAATCCAGCAACTTATATGGGCATTTTTGATGAAATACGAAAACTATTTGCTTCGGAAAATAAGGTGCAAGCTTCCATCTTCAGCTTTAATTCAAAAGGAGCATGTAGTGAATGTAAGGGCAAAGGGTTTATTGAAATGGAGTTGTCTTTTATAGACGATGTAAGACTAGAATGTCAAATTTGTAAAGGAAAGCGTTATAAGAAAGAAGTATTACAATATCAGTATTCGAAAAAATCAATCTTTGATGTATTAGAATTGTCCATTTCGGAAGCCATTGATTTCTTTGGACAAAGAGAAGATATACAACACCAAAAAATCTTACATGGATTACAACTATTGCAAGATGTTGGTTTGGGCTATCTTAAATTAGGGCAATCACTTTCAACCCTTTCAGGAGGTGAGGCACAACGTGTAAAACTAGCATCTGAACTCAAAAAAAGTGGTAATGTCTATGTAATGGATGAGCCCACAACTGGATTGCACCCATCAGATATTGACAGGTTAATGAAAATTATTAATCAATTAGTAGAATCAGGTAACACGGTAATTCTTATTGAACACAATTTAGATGTTATTAGTCAATCAGATTGGATAATAGATGTTGGTCCTGAAGGTGGAAAAAATGGAGGAAAAATTATCGCTGATGGTACACCAGAAACGATTGCAAATAATGAATCTAGTATTACGGGGAAGCATTTGAAAAATTTACTAAAGTTAACCAGTGAGAGAGTATAGGGAATTCTAAAATTGAATTAGTCTACAATCACAAACTAGACTTAATGATAGAACTAACACACAGATTTAAAAACAAGCAAATTGACAGTCTTCAAAAAAATACTGGAGGAATTCAATTCGTCTCTAAATTCATTAGAACTCGAAATAGATGATGTTGTTTTAAAGTCTGAAAAAGGAATAAAAATTACTAAGTCAGCACTAAAATCAATCCGAAAGTATGCAAACGATTATCAATTTAATGATAAGCAAGAAGAGATAGACTTTTTTAAGAATATAAAACCAAGAATATATTGTAAACTGATATATTATGTGAAACTCTTCACTATTGAAAGTAAGCGACCTAGAAGCAGCAATAAATCACAAATTAAATATTTGGATTCTTATATCGAGAAACTTCAGGTTTATTTTAATGATAATTTGGAGTTCTATCAATATTACCGAAGAAATGCGACCTCATTGGATGAACAATATTTCTTAAGAGGGAGAACAGATATACGATTATTTCCAGATACATTTCATTGCTTTACCGATGAAGAATTCTCAACAAGCCATGATAATACTGTGGCCACCATTATGGCCTATGACATGCTCATAATTTATTTAAAGAAAGAAATTGATAAATTAGAAAACTATAATGGAATGGAAATGGCAATTAACCCTTATAATGGTTCAACTAATCTTTTTTGGACGGCTCATAAGACCGATTTAATAGAACTCATTTATGCGCTCCACAGCAGTGGGGCTGTGAATAGTGGAACTGCAGACATAAAGAAAATGGCTGCAGCCTATGAACAAATGTTCAATATAGATTTAGGGAATTACTATCACACATTTGTAGAAATTAGGTCTAGAAAATCAAACAACACCAAATTCCTTGATAAACTAAAAGAATCTTTGCTTAAAAAATATGAAGATTCAGACGAATAAATACCATAGTTGCACCCACGTTGGGTGATTGAAAAGTAGGTGTCCATTCATTTTTTTTGCTATCGTTTTGTGTCCTGATTTTTATCCATAGCAGACAATTTAAAACATTGTAACTCATTAAAAATGAGATAAAAAAGAACCCAACTTGGGATTATCTATTGAATTAATAGTACTAATCTTACCCAAATTTGTAGGACGAAAGTCAAATCAATGCAAAGCCGTCTAATATCTCTCATTTGATTGCAGACGGTTTTGTTTTCTAAAATCGTTTTATAAATGGGAGCAACTATAATTACTACCGAAGACCTTCGAGAGTTTAAAATGGAACTACTCGATGACATTAAGCAACTTTTACAAAACCAAAGCGGACAACCTGCTAAAAAATGGTTGAAATCTCCAGAAGTACGGGAGCTTTTAGGCATCTCACCTGGTACGCTTCAAAACCTGCGTATCAATGGTACGTTACCATATACTAAAATTGGTGGCGTACTGTATTATGACTATCAGGAAATCATACAGGTTCTGGAGAAAAACAAGATTCACAATAAATTCTAGCATTTGGTTTGCAAGACATCAATTATATCAAACATCTGAATGGTGTGTTTGAGCAGTTTTCGAAAGACAGTAGATTAAATCCAACCCACATCAGTTTGTATGTAGCCTTATTTCAAATTTGGAATAACAACTTTTTTAAGGATGAATTCTATATCAATCGAGAAGAAGTGATGGCATTTTCAAAGATTGGTTCTAAATCAACGTATCACCGCTGTATCAAGGAATTGAGTCATTGGAACTATTTGCTGTATACACCATCTCACAATCCATTCAAGGGAAGCCGAATCAAGATGTTCAATTTTGGAACAAGTACCGAACAAGCTCTGTACCCAAGCAATACCAAAATCGAGACAAGTACTGGACAAGCATTGGTACCTATAAACAAACATATACAAACCTTAGAAAACAGTAAAAACATAAACAAACGGCAATTTTTAGAAAATTCAAATTCTGAAAACGATGAAAACCATTTGGCAAGTGTCCCATATCAGGACAACCTAAAGACCAGTTCAGATAAAAACTATGATGACCCTTTATGAGCAATCCAAAACCACATATCATTGTTGAAGGAGCTGTCCAGTATGCTTTGGGTACCATGCGAGGTAATCAAATTTTGTATGATTTTGATAAAATGCTGGTCTACCTGGATGCTAAAGGGAAATTGCTTTTCGGGCAGAAATTTAAAATCTATAAAGAAGACCGAGATATTTTATACAAACTATGTCTGTACTTCATTCAGGATAGAATTGCCTGTAAAGAATTCGGAATTGATATCGATAAAGGGATTTTACTTTCTGGTCCTGTAGGCTGTGGTAAAACTTCCTTGATTCGCTTATTAAAACATCTCGTACCACATCGAAAGCCTTATGAAGTTGTACCCACACGAAACATTGT
The DNA here is from genome assembly GCF_004804315.1 of Flagellimonas onchidii. Lineage (GTDB taxonomy): Bacteria > Bacteroidota > Bacteroidia > Flavobacteriales > Flavobacteriaceae > Flagellimonas > Flagellimonas onchidii. Next base: position 7,645 of record NZ_SRXX01000020.1, on the reverse strand, counting down.
CTTTGGATTCAATCATATCGGTTACAAGACCATTGAAGATTATGGTAACACTCAATTTTTCTGCTTTGATGATTTAGGGGTCGAGCCTATGGGCAGACACTATGGTAAGGATTGTAATGTGATGGGCGAAATACTGCTATCTCGCCATGACCTATTTCTGGACAAGAAAATTAAAACCCATGCTACTACCAACTTAAATGCTGCAGAATTGGAAGAGCTTTACGGCATCCGTGTTCGTAGCCGTATGCGACAGCTTTTTAATTTGGTGGCTTTTGATAGGGGGAGCAGGGATAAAAGGAAGTAAAATCTAGTTAATAAGTCTTATGAAAACTACCTCAGAAATATGTTAAAAATATCCTTGACTTTTCTTATTTTGTTCAAAATTTGTCAAGTCCCTCATTGAACATTGAAAATAATGATTGGAGAGCACGTTAGAGTCCTCAGAGAGAGCCAAAACCTCTTGTTAAGAGAGCTGGCAGCAGAACTAAAAATAGATACAGCAATGTTGAGTAAAATGGAAAGAGGTGTCCGTCCTTTCCGAAAGGAAGACCTTGTGAAGCTTTCCAAAACTTTGAAAGAAGACCAAAATGAATTATATAAGATGTGGCTGGCAGACAAAATATTAAGAACAACAGATAATGATGAATTTACAAAAGAAGCACTAGAAATAGCACTTCGTAATTGTAATTCTGATGACAATAACTAGCGAATAGTTTTTAAAATATATGTCGAAAAGAATAGATAAAATAGTTGATGAAATAGTAGACCAATATACCTACGGTGATACTTCAGAAAGACCATGGATTATCGGCTTTAGCGGAGGTAAAGATTCTACTGTTTTATTGACATTGGTTTGGAAAGCATTAGAAAAGATTAAAGAATGGCCTACACCATTTCAACTTAGAAGACCAGTTCATGTAGTATGCAATGATACTTTGGTTGAAAACCCAGTTATCACTTCTTATGTAGATGATGTATTGGGTAAAATCGAAGTTGCCGCAAGAGAACAAGATTTACCAATCTTTGTAAAAAAGACAGCTCCAGCCATAGATGAAACTTTTTGGGTGAATGTATTGGGAAAAGGTTATCCAGTACCTAATAATTCGTTTCGCTGGTGTACTGACAAGCTAAAAATTAGACCAACATCAAAGTTTTTACATGAACAAATAGACGAAAAAGGCGAAGCCATTGTACTTCTTGGTACTCGATATGACGAAAGTGCTACTCGTGAACGTTCAATTAGAAAACATGAAATAAAAGGACAACGATTATCTAAGCATCAAAGTAGTATTAATACATATACCTATGCTCCGATAAAAGAATTGATGCTAGAAGAAGTATGGTATATCATCAACACTTTCCCTTCTCCCTGGGGATATGATAACTCTATCCTTTTTCAAATTTATGCAGATGCCAGTGCGGATGACTATGAATGTCCTACTGTCGTGACCAACAAAGAGCACTCATCTTGTGGTCAGTCAAGATTTGGATGTTGGACATGCACCGTAGTTAAAAAAGACAAGTCAATGTCTGCTTTGATTGATAATGGTCAACAATGGATGAAACCGTTATTGGATTTCAGAAATCAATTAGTAGAAGAAAGAAATGTACATGAGTACAGAATGCCAGAGCGTAGAGATGAAAGACCAGCAGTACGAGAAGATGGAACAAACTGGGGACCTTACTGGCCATGGTATCGTCATAAGAAATTAAAACAGTTACTAGAAATACAGAAAGAAATACAAAAAGAAAGACCTCATATCTCTTTAATATCAAACCAAGAATTGATTGCTATTCAGGTTACGTGGAATAGAGACTTGTATTTTGATAAAACCGTTGGTGACCTCTATCGTGATATTTTCAACAAAGATATTTCAACAAGCGAGCCTAATTCTTTGAATAATACTGAGAAACGTATTCTAAAGGAAATCTGTGAGGATGACATGTCTTACTATCATTTGATTGACAATCTTATTGCATTACAGGAAACAAAAACATTGATGGTATCCAAATATGGACTTCACAATGATATTGAGAAAAGAATTGAACGTTTTGTAAATCCTAAAGAATATGAAAATAAGTAAGATTACACTGCATAACTTTAGGATATATAAGGATACTAACGAAATAGTGTTTACTCCTTTCTCCAAGAAAAACATCAACGTTATAGCAGGAAGGAATGGGTATGGAAAAACTACACTGTTAACGTCTTTGTTGTGGGCTTTTTATGGAAAATTAATTGCACAAGTAGAGAATAAATATCGTTTAGATATTAAACAAGCAGGAGGCTATCAGAATTATTTAGAATCTCTTTTGAATAGAGAAATCAAATCAAATAGTGAGATTGAAAATCAAAATTTCTCAGTAGAAATAGAGCTCAAAGATTTGGCGATTCCAGCTTTACCATGTGATTCAATCACTATTAAAAGGTCATATAGCTTTATTAATAATGAAGAGAAGTTAAACATACTGATAAACGGTGCTGAAAATGAATTGACAAAAGAAGTTGGTTATGAGCTTTTTATCAATGATTTTATTCTCCCTAGAGAAATTGCTAAGTTTTTCTTTTTTGATGCTGAAAAGATAGTATCGCTGGCAGAAGCCAAATCTTTAGAAGAACTACGAAATTTAAATAAAGCCTATTCTGAAGTTTTAGGAATTAAGAAATACGAAGAGCTTAAAAAAAATCTAGAATCATTACGTTCTAAGCTGATTAGAGATGAAATTACCGAGAAGCAAAGACAAGAATTAGACAGGTTAAAAGACAAAGAAAGTCAATCAGCTAAATTGCTTGAAAATAACCTAGAAGAGCAACATACTTTAGAAGAACAAATAACTCACCTTAATCAACAAAGTAACCAACTTCAAGAAAAGTTGATTCGAGAAGGAAACTCGATAACCCTTGAAGAATTAACGGCTTTAAAAAGGGAACGAGACAGCTTAAAAAAAGAGTCTATTGAAATCAAGGGAGAGTTGAATTCAATTCTTGAATTAGCTCCTTTAGTGATGGCAGGAAAAAAGCTTACCGAATTAAAAAATCAATTAGATTTTGAATTCGAAAATAACATTGGTGCTAACAAGGTTGTAAAAAAAGAACTGGAAAATTTTTCCAACGACTTACTTTCTAAGCTTAAAAAATCGAGTTTAAAAAACACCTCTAATTTTGTTAGTATGATTGAGTCTTCACTTAAAGAAAAATTGGATAGCTCAAATCAAAAAGGAGATGTACTGGTAGCTTTAGAAGAAGAGCAGTATCGAAATTTCAAGGCTATTTATGCTAACATTAAAGGTGCATATAGCAATCAATTAAAGGATATAGTACAACGAGAAAAGAATAATCGTGTATTGCTATCCAGAACGTTGAATAAAATTAGGGAAGCGGAAGCTAGAAAGGATAATCATTTGGCGGTTAAACTTAGAGACAGAAAAAAACAAGCTGATAAAATGATAGACGAGATTCGTCTACAACAAAAAGCCCTTTCAGTAGAGGAAGGAATGCTAAAGGCCCAGAACAATTCTGATAAAAGGCAAGTTTCTGAACTAGAAAAGAAGTTTAAACTTGTGGATATTGACAACAAGAAGTTAAAAGCCACAGATATTGCTCTGGATAAAATCACCAAGCTTATTTCTAAAATCAAAGAAGAAAAAAAATACACGCTTCAAAAAACACTAAAGCTTATCCTGAATAAATTAATGCATAAGGAGAATTTTATTCATGATATCAATATTACCATTGATAAGGATACAATGAATATTGATTTGATTGATAAGAATGGAATCACAATAGATAAGGATTCATTATCCAAAGGAGAGCAGCAACTTTATGCTACAGCTTTATTAAAAGCATTGGTTGATGAATCTGGAATAAAATTCCCCGTATTTATTGATAGTCCGTTGCAAAAGTTTGATAAGTTTCACTCTAAGAATATTATTGAAGAATTCTATCCCTCTATTTCCGAGCAAGTAGTACTATTACCATTATTAGAAAAAGAACTTACAGCTAAAGAATATGAATCACTCAAAAATAATCTTCATAGCTCTTATTTAATTGATAATATAAATCATAATAGCTCCAGGATATCAGAAGCTGATTTAGATAATGTGTTTAGTGAATTAAATGAAGAAACCTATGTTTAAACAGATTAAGACCAGTGAAGATAATAGAGAAGTTGTAGCACAACTGACTAGAAAATTAAATCTAGGAAAGGAAAACATTATTGCTAGAATGGCATTAACTCATTCACTTTCTACAGACAGAAAGTTATCTTTAAAGGATATTCAAGATTCCAAAGGGAAAGAGTATTCAAAATCGGTTCTTTTAGGGGAACATGAGGATATATACATTGGTTTAATCTGTACACATTATAAGTTATATAAAACAGATAAAAATCTTCCAAAATATATCAAAATGCATATTGATGATGGTCTTGAATTACTTGATAATGAAATAAACGAAAATCCTAAGTTTGATGGATTTGATTTTATTGTGAATAAAATTAACACTAGTCTAAACCAACTATAATACCATGTCTCAAGATTTTAAAAAAATAAAAATTGAAGACCTTAAATTGGATTTGAAGAATCCTAGACTTCCTAAGTCAAAACAAGGGAAAGACGAAAAAACCGTCATTGAGTTCATGCTTCTTGAAGCGGCTACTCTAGAACTTATGATGGCTATAGGGCAAAATGATTATTTCGCTGGAGAACAACTTTTAGTTATTCCTGATGAAGATGATGAAGGCAAATATGTAGTAGTGGAAGGTAATCGCAGACTTACAGCTGTAAAGTTATTAAATGACCCTTCAATTTCGTCTGTCAAAAAAGAAAGCCTTCAAAAAGTATGTGCAGAAGCTGATTTTAAACCGAATGAGATTCCTTGTTTAATCTTTGAGCAAAAAGACCAAATACTTAAGTATTTAGGTTTTAGGCATATAACAGGAATTAAATCTTGGAGACTTTTAGAAAAGGCTCGATATCTTTTTGATTTAAAAGAGAGTGAATTTGCAGGGGTAGGTTTTTTACAGGCATGTAGAGATATAGCTAAAATGATAGGAAGTTCAAGTAGTTATATACGACGACTTCTTACAGGATTAAGTCTTTATAAAAAGGTAGAGGATGAAGGTTTTTACAGCATAGAAAATTTAAATGATACCAGATTTCACTTAAACTATTTCGTTGATGCACTAAATAAAGAAAATATTAGAAACTTTTTAGAAGTTGATTTCAATGAGGATGACCCAATTAAAAAGTTAAATGGAGATAATTTGGAATTACTTACTCATTGGTGGTTTGAAAAGACTGAAGGAAAATCCAGAGTTTTAGGAGATAGTGAAGGATTAAAAATGTTAGATGCAGTTATAGGAAGCCCAATAGCTTTAAAAGCTTTTAAGGATGAAGGAGCCACTATTGATGACGCTTATGACTTAACAGGTGAAATAGACTTACTTTTTAGAAAAGAAATTGAGAAAGCACTTTCATCTCTTCATAAAGCTGACGCTTATTCTAATAAAGTAGACGATTTTTACTCTGGAATGATTGAAGACTTGAAGACTATTAGGGAAATCGCTCTCAAAATAAGAAATTTTAAAATTCAGAAAGAGAACGAGGACGATGACTTTTAAAGAGAAAATTACCAGTAGTATTACAAATTTCACGAATATAGATATGCCTGATTACACGAGGGATAAGATGAATCTATATTGTGATTTCATAGAATTAATTGCCCTTTTTTCTAACCAAGACGGAACTAGTTATGGGGATGTCCAAGACAGATTTTTTGGAACCAAAGACTACAATTCCAGTAATCAAAGAGATGAAGATGAAACTTGGCTTTTAGAGGTTTTACTTATTGTTGAGGAACGGATAAATCTATTTGGAAACGATTATCCTTTTGATTTTCAAAATAGTGAAGTCTTGAAATTAAAAGAGGATTTGTCTTGGAAAAATAAGATGTATTTAGGAATGCTCATATCCTCTAAGCTAAACATTTTTAAAAGTTTTAAAACTGAATTAACTACAGAATTCGAGACAATCTCATATTACGTTTTAAAGAATTTTTTACCATCCAATTCTGTAATTAAGGAGTTTGGTAAAAATTCAGAGTATGCGGGGAACGCAAAAGCTAAAATTAGAGCTTTGGCTTCTGATTTGGGGTTGAAAATTGATGAGGATGAACTGGAAGGAATCTCGGAAAGAAATAATCAAGAAAGAGGTCTTGACATCATTGGTTGGATTCCATTTACGGATAGATGTATGAATCAACTAATTTATTTAGCCCAATGTGCTTGTGGAAAAGACACAGAGTCTAAATATCACGATACTAGAAGATTTGAAAATTATTTGAATTTTTACAAGACCAATCCACAGCATATTATGTTTATTCCATATTCTTTAATAAATCCCAAAAAGAATAAATTTTATCATTCTGATTTAATTGAAAAAGATTTCTTGGTTTTTGAAAGAAAAAGAATTTTAGATGTTTTTGACCAAGAAGAGACTTTTTCTGGATTAGATATTCTTAAAATAGTCGATGCCTGTACAATTGCTGTTACTGATTTGGTTTAACTAGAAGTACTTTTTTTATACAAATACGAATTCCCCTTCTTAATGAATTTAAGTTTGCCAGCTTCTCGCATATGCATGAGGTCGCAGGCTGAAATTTTCAGTTCTTTTCTCATTTCTTTACTGGTCAGGTAATTTGTTTCTTCTTTCATGATTATTTGGTCGAAGTAGGAACCAAAAAATTACGTTCCATTAGTCTCAACCAAATCAGTAGATATTATATGAAAAGAGTATTGCACCCACTAGTTCAAAAAACGAAAATCGAATTAAAAAGATTGGATAAAATAAAAGAACGAAGAAGTTGGGAGGAGCAGCGAAAATATAATGGCGAGTTTTTGCCTATTTCTGTTGAGCCAAAATTAAGGGCAAGAGCTCTGAAATTTATGAGTGATTTAATACATCTACTGGAAGCAAATGGACACGGTATTAAATTTGAGTATGACCGTTGCCATATCGAAATGTATGGGCAGCTTACCGAAATAAATTTAAGGCAAAAGTATTTCAGAAAACGTATTAAAGATTCATGGGGTTATGGTACTGATACTTATGAAAAAAGTGATAAGCTTGAATTTCAAGTTGGGTCTTATGCACGTAAAGGTTGGATTGATAGAAAAACTAAAAGTCTAGAGGATTACCTGCAAGTCATATACGATTACATTGAAAAAGACAGTAAGCGATGGGCTGATTTAAGAGAACGACAACGTATACAGGAAGAGAAAAATAAAATTCTGAGGGAGCAAGAAGCTGAGAAAGCTAGATTAATAGCGATAAAAGCCGAAAAATTGGAAAAACTAATTTTAGATGCTGAAAAATATGAAAAGGCTGTAAAGATTCGTACTTACCTAAAAGCCTTTGAAGAAAAGATGAATTCTAACAATGGATTAAGCACTTATGAAGGAAAAGAGTATTTGAAATGGGCCTATCAACAAGCTGAAGAGATAGACCCATTGACTGATGTTTATATGTAATAGTTAAGACTTAATCTGACAATCTTAATAAATTAGTTTAACCCTTAAATTAGATTTGTCAGATGAGTACAGAAGAAAAGATCATCAAACCAAAGTTAGGATTATTAGAACTTGCC
>NZ_SRXX01000002.1 GCF_004804315.1 Flagellimonas onchidii | reverse complement strand
AAATTCCAAGGCATTTGACCAAACTCCCCAAATTGCGTTATTGAAACCTTTGGCCGTAAAACCACTTTGGTTCATTTTCCAGATGTCATACATGGAAGATTCCATGGAAATTGTCGTAAATCCCAATTCTTGGTGCAGATACTCTACAATACGGGCTTTCATCTCAAATATGTTCCCGTACATGTGTGTATGTTCACCGAGCATTACGAGTCGTTTTCCTTCCAGTTCGTCCTTTAAAAATGATAAATCGTCAACTTCCTTTGATTCAGGAGCCAGCAATGGGTAAGTTTTTATTTCCTGTGATTGAAGCGTTCCAATACATAGGAACAAAAAAATAATGTTCAGTCTTTTCATGAAAGTGATCGGTTTACCACAATAGTAGGCGTTTCATTTTTGAAAAAAATCCATATTAACATGGATTAACAGAAAATTAAAAAACATTGGCAGTTTTGTACGAGAATTGTACCTCAGACAAAATTTTACAATGTTCAATCATATACAATCATTAATTTGGAAAGCATGTGGCCTTTAACACTAAAAATAGTATTATGGTTATCCGGACTTCCATATGGTAAAAAAACAATACGGAGTCAGAACAAAACGGTATAAGCTTATTCATTTTTATGATGATATCGACTCATGGGAATTTCATGATTTAAAGCAAGATCCCCAAGAACGCTACAATGCGATTGACGACCCAAAATATTCCAATCAGGTTAAATTGATGCATCAAAAGTTGGATAGCCTACAAGCGCATTATCGGGTTGGGGAAAAAGAGTTTGAAAAGGCCCCCTTCAGATGAGGTCAAAAAAGCTTATGAATCTTTTGAAAGATTGCGGGGAGTTCCCATGTCATAAGAGCGATGATTTAAACAGGCTTTTCCTCATGTATCTGTGAAATAATGTGTTTAAGCATATTTTCGACTGGTGGTTTTTCATAAACGCCATCCATTCCAGATTTTTTTGAAAGCTTTTGAACTTCATCGTTGATGAGACCGGTCAATCCAAAAACAGGAATGTCTAGCCCCATATTTCTCATTTGCTTGACCAAATCATAACCGTTGATTCCTGGCATGTTTATGTCGGTAAAAACCAAATCAGGATTGATTTCATTTACCTGTTCTAGAAGCGCCTCTCCATCTTCGAGCATGGTTATGTTTCCTCCAACTTTACTGAATACCACTTCAGTAAGTGTGCGCATCAAGATATCATCATCTACCACCACAATATTCAGTTTTTCATCACTGATTGAGATTTTTTGTTCATCAGTTTGTTGTATTATGGTTTCTTGCGGACCTAGTTCTTTTATTGGAAGCACAATTTGAAAACATGAACCAACACCAACCTCACTTGTAACCGTGATTTGGGCATTATGAGCATCAAGTATCTTTTTCACGATCATAAGCCCAAGCCCAGTACTTTTCTCGCCTGCTGTGGATTTAACCGACGTTTGCGCAAAAGGATTGAATAGGATATCAATTTCGTTGTCAGGAATGCCCTGTCCTTCATCTGTGATTGAAATTACCAAATCACCTTTTTTCACAACAGCTTCAAGAAATATTTTGGTGTCTTTATGTGAGAATTTGACAGCATTACTAATCAAGTTATTGAGTACTTGGCTCATTTTATTTCTATCAAAGGCTGCTTTAAGGTCGTCTACTTTAATTTTTTTGACCAGTTCGATACTTTTTTTATTTGCAAAGACTTGATTGAATTTGATGTTGGATTCCAAAAATGAATTTACCCCAACCATCTCTTCAATCAATTCAATATTTCCAGATTCCATTTTGCTTATGTCAAGAAAATCGTTGACTAGGTTCTGGGCAAATTTGGTTGACACCACGATGTTTTCCAGTTCTTGGATTTTAGAGGAATCTTTTAAAGTCGGTTTTAGTTCCGTGAGCAATGATTTGGAATAAAATTCGATAATCGCCAATGGATTCCTTATATCATGGGCAGCTATTCCCAAAAACTTGTTTTTAAGATTGTTCAAAGCTTCGAGTTCTTGGTTTTGATGCTCCAGTGCTTTCTTTTGATTATAAAGAGTCACAAAAATATCGACCTTGGCGGATACAATGTCTGGGTCCAGAGGTTTGTATAGATAGTCCACCGCTCCCTCGGAATAACCTTTGATGACATATTGTTTCTCCTTATTTATTGCCGTGGCAAATATTACAGGAACATGTTGGTTTTCTTTTTTACTCCTGAAAATCTCAATGAACTCAAAGCCATTCATTTCTGGCATTTGAACATCGGTAATCACCAAAGCAAACTCGTTGGCCCTTGCTAATTTTAAGGCTTCATTGCCACTTGTTGCGGAAATTATTTCCCGATCTTCCTTTTCAATGATCTGTTCTAGGGAGTACAGGTTCTCGACAAGGTCATCAACAATAAGAATTTTGGCTTTGTCCATTTTAAAAATATTTTGCAACTGTGTTATGGATTTGGTTGGTTGGCACTATGTGATCTACTTTTCCCAGTGCCTCAATAGCGGCGTTGGGCATTGATTGGGCGAAGGCTTCTGAAGGGTCTTGAACAATGATTATCCCTTTTCTTTTTTGTACCCAGCGCACCCCGTCGGCGCCATCAGAATTTGCACCACTGACGATTATGGCAATAAGTCTATCCTTTAGATGATATGAGAACGATTCTAAGGAAACGTCCGCCGAAGGTCTTGAAAACTTAACTTTTTCACTAAGATCAAGGCTCAGGGTCATTTCTTTTTCCAGCATGCAATGGTAACCTGCGGGAACCATATAAATGGTTCCTTTTTCCAGATTTGTTCCATGTTCCACGGTCATAACTTTTACATTTATTTTTTTATCCAAGTATTTAGCTAGATGGTCCTGAACATCAACCTTTCTATGCAATACAACTACAATGGCAACTCCCATATCGGGTTCAAGGGACAACAGAAAATGCTCCAACACGTTTATTGCACCAGCCGAACCGCAAAAGAGTACCACTTTGAATGATTTCCGGTTATCTTTTTTTTCTGTATATCTTGAGTTTACCATTGATTATTTCCAATTCGTTTAAAATAGGTGAGAAGACCGCACTTTCCTTAGCTCCCAAAATCAAAAATCCGCGTGGAGCCAAACTGTCAACGAACAAGCGTAAAACTCGATTTTGCTGCTCTGATGTTAGATATATAAAAACATTACGACACATAATCACTTGCATTTGATTAAAGGAAGTGCCATTTACCAAGTTATGTTTTGAAAAAAGCATGTTTTGACCCAGCTCTTTGTTCATTTTGATTTTGCCATAGTGTGCTACATAATAATCTGATAGGGAAAATTCACCACCTGACCTTAAATAGTTTTTTGAGTATTCCTTGATTTCCTTCAACTCATAAATTCCTTTTTTTGCCTTGGACAAGGCTTCAGAATTAATATCGGTGCAATATTGAACTGACCTTTTCAGAAGTCCCTGTTCTTTTAAAAGTATAGCAAGGCTCAGGGGTTCTTCACCTGTAGAGCATCCGGCGTGCCAAATGTTGATTCTTGGGTAAGTTTCCAAAATTGAGAATACCTCTTCTTTCAAAAATTTGAAAACTTCAAAATCACGAAACATTTCTGTGGTGTTCACCGTAATTTCATTTAAGAGGTAATCATCGCTCACGCCATGGTTTGCCAAAACATATTTGAAAGATGTGAACGAATCACAGGTATTGAGTTTCATCAATCGCAACACTCTTCTTCTCAACGATTCTTGTGCGTATCCCGAAAAATCAAGACCGTACAAATTATTGGTGATTTGAATAAAATCTGCCAATTCGGTTTCTGTTATTTCCAGTAGTGCTTCCATTAATTATATAACCATACTTTTAATAGGGACAATAGTTTTTCTACATCCAAAGGCTTGGACATATAGTCGCTCACACCTGCTTCCAAACATTTCTCACGATCTCCTTTCATAGCTTTGGCAGTCAAAGCAATAATCGGAAGCTTTGTATTCCCCATGTCCCTGATTTTCTTGGTTGCCTCATAACCATCCATTACGGGCATCATTATGTCCATTAATACGGCATCAAACTCCCCATTTTGCACTTCTTCAACTGCTTCGGCCCCATTGGTTGCAACAGTTACCTGTACTTGTTCGGCTTCCAGAACCGTTTCCAATGCATAGATATTTCGCATATCATCGTCCACAATTAGGATTCGTTTTCCTTTGATGATATCTTCTGAATTAAATTCCTTTGGAGGTAAAACAGGATATTCTGTTTGTGTAGAATTGAGCATGTTCAAGAAAAGTTCGGTTTCCTCAGAAAGACGATCATAAGATTTGTTGGTCTTTAATACCACAGAGGTGTCCTTGTGGCGCTCAATTTGTTTCAACTCTTTTTTGGTCAATTCCCGACCTGTAAAGACAATGACCGGAGTTTCTTTTTTCTGTGTTTTTAATTCACTCAATAATTCAATTCCGTCTACATCTGGCAGGCCTAGGTCTAGAACAACCAAATCAGGTTGCTCATTTTTGAACAACTTTCGGGCATCTTTGGCGTTTTTAGCCGCTACTGCTTCCAAGCTCTTACTTTTTACCATTTCTTGAAGCGCTTGGTTGTTAGATTCATCGTCTTCGATAATAAGGACCTTCTTTACATCTGCTCCATCGGTCTTTTTTGATATCATGGAGAATGTATGTTCTAAGGTTTCGAGGGCAATGGGTTTTATCAAGTATTCAACAGCCCCCATTTCCAGTCCCAATTTGGTTTTATCCACTCCGGACATAATATGAACTGGAATATGAGCATGTTCTTCGCTTGCTTTTAATTTTTTGAGTACCGTCCAGCCATCCATTACAGGAAGCTGCATATCTAAAATGATGGCACTCGGATGGTATTCTTCAACATGTTCAAGGGCTTTATCCCCTTGATCCGTAACTAATACTTTAAAACCATTTTCCCGAGCTTGATCTAAAAGCACTTTCGCAAACTGTAGATCGTCCTCTACAACCAATAGGATTGTGTCATCCTTTTTGAGTTGGTCACGATCATCCGCGATGACTGCTTCAAGTTTTTTACCCTTTGGATTGGAATCCGTTTTGGTTTCCTCTACTTGTGACGTACTTTCCTTTTTAGAATCAGTGGTTTCCTCGGTTTCCATTTCGTTTTCGACCTTGTGTTCTTGTTGAATCGCTTCTGAGCTATCGAATGGAACGTACAAGGTAAAGGTGGAGCCTTTTTCCAATTCGCTTTCAACAAAGATTTCACCTCCTAAGAGCTTTACCAGTTCTTTGGAGATACTCAGGCCAAGTCCGGTTCCGCCATATTTTCTTTGGGTAGTTCCATCTTCCTGTACAAAGGCCTCGAAAATGGAACTTAGTTTTTCTGGCGCTATACCGATACCCGTATCTGTAACGGAAATCTGGAGTACACTTTCATTTTTGAGCAATGAAGGATTTGTGAATTTTGGAAGAGTTTTACTGTTCTTGAAATCCAATGTCACAGTACCTTTCTGACCTGTAAACTTAAAGGCATTGCTCAGTAAGTTTTTGATGACCTGATTTAAACGTTGTTTATCTGTGACAAATGTTTTTGGCAGTGAGTTGTCGACGTTTAAAACAAAATTCACTCCTTTATCCTCGGCAATGGCCATAAAAGCCTTTTTGCTTTCCTCTGCGTACCCAAACAAGTCCTGAGTTTCAATTTCCAGTTCAATTTTACCTGATTCCACTTTGGCCAGATCGAGTACTTCATTGATCAAACTGAGAAGGTCTTCTCCTGATTTATTTATGATTTGAGCGAACTCTATCTGCTTGTCAGTGAGGTTATCGGATTTATTGTCTTTCAACAGTTTTGAAAGTATAATGACGCTGTTTAAAGGAGTTCTAAGCTCGTGTGACATATTGGCCAAGAACTCGGATTTGTACTTTCCGCTTTTCTCAAGTTCTTCAGTTTTGATGACCAAAGCGGCTTGGGCTTGTTCCAAAGCGGCATTTTTTTCCACCATGTCCAAATGTTGTTCCTCAAGTTGTTGGGCCTTCTCTTCTAACAGTACATTGGCCTTTTCCAGTTCTTCTTGTTGTTGGCGCAATTCTTCTTCAGATGCTTGTAATTGGTTGGCCTGTTTGGTCAACTCTTCATTGGAGACCCTAAGTTCTTCCTCCTGGGCTTCAACAATTTCCTTTTGTTTTTGGACCTCAAACTGAATTTGTTTTTGTTCTGTAATGTCTACAGCTATTTTTAAAATTTTGTATGGACTTCCACATGGGGCAAGTATTGGATTGTATGATCCTTGAATCCATACGGGTTGTCTATCCTTTCTTCGTCTTTCAAATTCTCCTTGCTCAAACTTGCCATTTTTGAGTTCTTTCCAGAAATTCTTGTATTCCTCCGATTTGGCATAGTTGTTTCCTACAAATATTTTATGATGTTTACCCTTGATTTCTTCTAGGGTAAAACCCATTAAATCTAGAAACAAATCGTTGGCTGTAAGTACATGTCCATCCAAATCAAATTCAATTGCCGCATTTGACCGGTTTATAGCAGAAATTTGATTGTTTACCTCCACGGATAATTCCTCCGTTTTAACTCTTTCAACAACACCTTTTATGATAATGCCAATTGATGAGAATATTTCGGTGATAAACTCATGTTGAGCTTCATTGAACTTGTCCACCGTGCCAAATTCCATAACACCAATAACTTCTTTATTGTGTTTAATTGGTATTATAGCTATTTCATTAGGAGGTGTTTTTCCGCAACTGGAGTTAATTCCTAGGTAGTCTTCCGGAATTTCATTTAGGTAAAGTATCTCTCCTTCAAGTGCACATTGACCTGCTAATCCTTCCCCTATTTTCAAGCTAACGGGTAATTCTTTTGTGTTTTTAAAGGCATAACTCCCGTACAATTTCAATTCGTCCGAATCGTCTTCGAAAAGATGTTCAGCCAAATAAAAAGTACCGACAGATGCTTTAAGTAGTTTGCTGATTACACCACTCAATATTGTGGTAAGAGCGGTTATATCTTGCACGCCCTTTATAGAATCATATACTTGTGAAACCGAAGTTTTAACCCAGGTTTGTCTTTCGATTTCTACAGTTCTGTTTTCAATTTCTTTTTGTTGTTGAATTTCTTCAGTGAGATCTCGAAACACCCCCGTCCATATTTTAGTGTCATTTACATGGACTTCGGTGATGGACAAATGAGCGGGGAATAGGGTTCCATCTTTTCTTTGACATGTAACTTTTTGATTCTTGCTGGTATGTTGGATTTTTTCCAATCCTTCATTGTATACTTCAGATGGATTAGACAAAAGCATACCGATATTTTTACTTCTGATTTCTTTGAACTCATATTGAAATAGCTTCTCAGCTGTTCTATTATAGGATAAGATGGTCCAATCTTGTTTTAAGGTTACTATGCCATCTGAGGCATCTTTAAGAATGGCTTTGTTTTTGGCGTCATTTTGCAGGAGGCGTTGTCCTGCATAAAACATTTTAGTAATACTTCTATAAGCATAGGTTCCGGTAACTAATATAGAGACCAGCAGAAAAGACGCCACTATCCAGGTTGATGTGGTAAATGAGTCTTGACTCAACCATAAGATTAAGGTAGATAAAAGTATGAAGGCCGATAGGGAAGAACCCACAATCAAACCGACAGATTTTTTTAGCCTTTCTTGAGAGGAAATTGCTTTGTGCATGGAATACGTATTTAATGCTATTGTTTTTATTTTTCATATGTGTCTCGTAGTCCAATATGCTAGCAGAAACGGATGTATAATGTTATGTCATAATAGTATTATTTAAATGTAGGTTTTTACCTACAACGAAAAATATAGAGAATTTGTATGCCTCTACCCAAAATTTTAAACTTTTAAGAAACCTATTAACTATAGAAGAATGGATGATTGGATTGTAATTACGAAAAAAGAACGAAAACCTTTGCGAAAATTTTTCGCTAAAATCAAATCAATTTAAATAATTGATTTTCAGTAATTTAAAATAATGTTTGAATATGTGCTATTATTCATGAGGCTTTGTTGTTCGATTGATTTCTTTAACCAAACTATCATTTGGGTCTAACATTCTTTACATTTGAGTAAGTCCAATAACTTAGAAATCAATGTATTATTTAGGTATAGATTTGGGAAGCTCATCCGTGAAAGTAGCCCTTGTTGAAAAGTCTACAGGAAAAAGCATTGAGGTGGTCCAGAAACCTGAAAAAGAAATGGTCATTCACTCACCGCAAAAGGGATGGGCAGAACAAGCGCCAGAAGATTGGTGGAAATATATATGCGATGGTATCAAACAACTAAAAACCAACCATAATATTTCCAAAAAAAATATAGAAGGAATTGGCATAGCCTATCAAATGCACGGTCTTGTGCTACTTGACGAGAACGGAACTCCTTTACGAAAATCGATAATTTGGTGCGATAGCAGAGCTGTAAAAACTGGAAATACGGCGTATGATCAAATTGGAACTCGAAAATGTGATGAACACTTATTGAATTCTCCCGCCAACTTTACAGCGTCCAAACTAAAATGGGTTAAGGAGAATGAGCCGGAAATATTTGATAAAATCCATAAAGTCATGCTACCGGGGGATTTTATCGCGTATAAATTATCTGGAATGATGAATACTACTATTTCTGGATTGTCTGAAGGCGTTTTTTGGGATTTTATCAATGATGAAGTTTCGAAGGATGTTTTAAACTATTATGGTTTTAAAAAAGATTTAATTCCGGATGTTGTGGATACATTCGCCAATCAGGGAGAGCTTTCTAAGACTGGAGCCAACGAAAGTGGACTTTTGGAGGGCACACCTGTTTTATATAGAGCTGGGGATCAACCTAACAACGCTTTGTCCTTAAATGTCTTCAACCCTGGAGAGATAGCCGCTACCGGAGGAACTTCTGGAGTAGTTTATGCAATCACGGATAATCTTTCGGTAAAAGAAACTTCACGGATAAACAACTTTGCCCATGTCAATTATGCCATTGGCAAGACAAGAAATATAGGAAAACTACTTTGTATAAACGGAGCAGGTATACAATATAGATGGCTGTTAAATAATCTTCAGGCTTCCTCCTACAAAGAAATGAATCAACTGGCCAACGAGATAGAGATTGGATCAGATGGTTTATGCGTCATTCCCTTTGGGAATGGAGCTGAACGTATGCTTTTAAACAAAGATGTCGGAACGCGAATCGTTAACTTGGATTTGAACCGCCATTCCAAAGCCCATGCTTGTAGGGCAACCCTAGAAGGTATTGCATTTGCTTTTGTATATGGAATGGAAATCATGGAGTCGGATGGTATGGACTCTAAGATAATTCGTGCGGGGAATGATAATCTGTTTAGGTCAGGAATTTTTGCAAAAACCATTGCGACCTTGACCCAAAAAGAAATTGAAATATATAATACGACCGGGGCAATTGGAGCCGCAAGAGCTTGTGCAATTACGTTGGAAGGATTCGAAACCTTTTCAAAATTTATGAAAAATGATTATGTAAAAACCTATAAGCCTTTAGAGGATGTTACATCTTATAAAAAAGCGTACAATAACTGGAAACAAGAACTTGAGCTAATCATAAACAATAGTTAATCATGACACTTATTGGAGATAAAGAATTTTTTAAAGGAATCGGAGAAATCAAATATGAAGGCCGGGATTCGGACAACCCTTTGGCATTCAAGTACTATAATCCAGACCAAGTTGTTGCTGGAAAACCCATGCGAGAACATTTTAAGTTTGCCATGGCGTATTGGCATACCTTATGCGGAACCGGGGGTGATCCTTTTGGGCCAGGAACCAAAAATTTTCCATGGGTAACAAGCACGGACCCCATAAAGGCCGCGCAGGAAAAAGCGGATGCAGCCTTTGAATTTATGACAAAAATGGGCTTTGAGTATTATTGTTTCCATGACTATGATTTAGTGGATGAAGCAGATACTTTGGCAGAATCCGAAAACCGTATTCAAAACATAGTTGAATATCTGCAACAAAAACAGAAGGCCTCTGGGGTCAAGTTACTTTGGGGGACATCCAATTGTTTCTCGCATCCCCGATACATGAATGGAGCTGCCTCCAATCCAGACTTTAATGTTGTGGCGCGAGCAGGAGCACAAGTAAAGATTGCTTTGGATGCAACCATAGCCCTTGGTGGGGAAAACTATGTTTTTTGGGGAGGCCGTGAAGGGTACATGTCTTTGTTGAACACAGATATGAAACGGGAACAGGACCATATTGGTCGTTTTTTAAACATGGCAAAAGACTATGCCAGAGGACAAGGGTTTACGGGAACTTTCTTTATTGAACCAAAACCTATGGAACCTACAAAACACCAATACGACTTTGATGCCGCTACTTCTATAAATACGATTAGGGAATATGGACTGGAGAATGACTTTAAACTGAATATAGAAGTCAATCACGCTACATTGGCCCAACATACTTTTCAGCATGAGCTGCAGGTTGCCGCTAATGCCGGAATGTTAGGAAGTATTGATGCAAATAGGGGAGATTACCAAAATGGATGGGATACGGACCAGTTCCCCAATAACGTTCTTGAAACGGCCGAAGCTATGCTTGTATTTCTTAAATCAGAAGGACTCCAGGGTGGAGGGATCAACTTTGATGCTAAAACAAGAAGAAACTCAACCGATTTGGAAGATATCTTTTTAGCCCATATTGGAGGTGCTGATACTTTCGCAAGAGCTCTTTTGGTTGCAGACATGGTATTGAAGGAATCACCATACCAATCTCTTTTGAATAAAAGATACGCATCTTTTGACTCGGGAAAAGGAGCAGAATTCTCAAGTGGTAAATTAGCATTGATGGATTTGTATGATTATGCAAGTGAACAGGAAGAGCCTGAACAAATAAGTGGCAAACAAGAATTGTTCGAGAACATTTTGAATCAATATACCTAAGAAGTTTTTATGGAATCAATTTTGGAAACAGCCGATTGGTGGGTGTTGGCTGCCTATCTTTTGGCACTTATAGGAGTAGCAGTTTGGGTAGTGCTTCAGAAGAATAAAAACACTGAAGATTATTTTTTAGCTGGACGAAATGTAGGTTAGTTTGTGATAGGGGCTTCTATTTTTGCTTCCAATATTGGCTCGGAACATGTTGTGGGGTTGGCCGGAACAGGAGCTGAATCGGGGATGCCCATGGCTCATTATGAGTTGCACGCTTGGATTGTATTACTCTTAGGGTGGCTGTTTTTGCCATTCTATTTCCGCAGCAAGGCCTTTACCATGCCAGAGTTTCTGGAAAAACGATTTGACAGTCGATCAAGATGGTTCCTTTCCGTTTTTTCATTGGTGGGTCATGTGATTACCAAAGTATCCGTGACCATATATGCAGGGGGCATCGTAGTTTCCGAACTTTTGGGAATTCCATTTTGGTATGGTGCCATAGGTATCGTTGTTTTCACAGGAGCTTATACAGTTATCGGCGGTATGAAGGCTGTCATTTATACCGAAACCTTACAAACCGTTATTCTAATTGCTGGATCGCTGATTATTACTTATTTGGGATTGCAAGAAGTTGGAGGGTGGCAAGAACTTCGTTTAACCGCTGGAAGCGAACATTTTAATATGTGGCGACCTATTTCCGACCCCGATTTCCCTTGGACAGGAATGCTGATTGGGGGCACTATTGTGGGGGTATGGTACTGGTGTACCGATCAATATATTGTACAACGCACATTAGCGGCCAATAACATAAAAATAGGCAGAAGAGGTGCCATTTTTGGGGCCTATCTTAAACTGCTGCCCATTTTTATCTTTTTGATTCCTGGAATTATTGCCTTTGCTCTTGCAAAGCAAGGCGTACTGACTTATGAAAGAAGCGACGAGGTTTTTCCAGTTTTAGTGAAAACACTGCTCCCGGTTGGGCTTAAAGGCTTGGTTGCTGGTGGGTTGATGGCTGCATTGATGAGTTCCTTAGCTTCCGTTTTTAACTCATGCTCCACAATTTTTACCATAGATATCTATAAAAAGCTAAGACCATTCACGGAGGAAGTCAAATTGCTCAGAATAGGTAAGATTGCTACCTCAATTGTGGTTGTTTTGGGAATTATCTGGATTCCTATAATGGAAAAAATAGGGGGAGGCGTACTTTATCAATATTTACAAAGTGTTCAATCCTACATAGCACCGCCCATTACAGCGGTCTTTTTACTTGGGATTATATGGAAAAGGGTAAATTCCAAGGCGGCCATAGTTACGCTGTTCTCTGGTTTGGTGGTGGCAGCATTGCGAATTCTGGCTGAAATTTATCAAGAGGAACTATCAGGGGCTCTTTTATCCTTCGCAACTATAAACTTTGCCCATATGGCCATTTTCATGTTCATTTTCTCGGTCACAATTTGTGTTGGGGTAAGCTTGGCGACTAACCCGCCTGATTATTCTTTAATCAAGGGATTAACCTTTGGAACATTATCAGAAGAAGATAAACAACTAAATAAAGAAAGCATAACAATGATTGATATAGTACTTTCGTTGGCCCTTGTTGCTGTTGTTGTGTTTATCCTTTCTTACTTTACTGGATAAAAACGCGTTTTTGGATTGTAAAATCAAATGGTTATGAAAAAATTGACGTTGAAAGATATTGCTTCGCACTTCGGAGTATCCATATCCACCGTTTCAAAATCATTAAAAGACAGTCCGGAAATCAGTAAAAAAGTTAAGCTAAAAATAAGAAGGTATGCAAAAGAGCATCACTACAAGCCCAATCGTGTTGCTCTTAATCTATTGAGTAACAGCACAAAAACCATCGGAGTAATCGTCCCGAATATATTAAATTACTTTTTCACTCAAGTTTTTTATGGAATAGAGCAATCCGCCAATGCTAGGGGGTACAATATAATAAGTTGTATTTCAGACGAATCGTATAAAAAAGAACTTCAAACAGTTGAGTTATTGGGGTCTGGCATTGTAGATGGGTTTATTTTATCACTATCGGAAGAAACCCAAGCCAAAGATAATGTTAAACATATTAAGAATATCATGGAAAGCCGGATTCCTATGGTACTGTTTGACAGGGTGACAGACAAAATCAATTGCGATAAAATAGTGGTTGATGATTTTGAGGCAGGATATAACACCACCCAATTCTTGTTGAAAACTGGATGCAAAAAAATAGCTATCATCTCTGCCATTTATAACTTAAGTGTAGGACGTTTACGGGTAGAAGGATATAAAAGAGCATTGGAGGAAAGAGGTATGGTCTATGACGAAAAAAACGTGGTGAAGGTGGGTAAAAATGATGACCTTCAGCTTTTAATTTCACTTTTACTGGATAATAATGATGTGGATGCTATTATAGCCTTGGATGAGATTACGGCAGTAGACACATTGAATATTTTAAAACTAAAAGGGGTAGATGTCCCTGGTAAAATATCCATAGTGGGGTTTACTAACGGAAGATTGTCTAAATACGTGTCACCTGCATTGACCATGGTAAGTCAACATGGCAAATACATCGGAGAACTCGCAGCCAATATTCTTATAGATCGCATTGAATACGATGGGGAGATGTCTTATACTACTAAGTTGGTAAAAACCAGTCTCATTGAGCGGGATTCTACTAAAAAGATGGGTTAACTTTCGATTATCTTTATCGATAACAATTTGTAATTACCTTATTTTTTTATTCCTTCGACCCTTAAAATCTTTGGTATGACCTTGTTTGTAGATATGGACGAAGTACTGGCAGATACTTATTTGACCCACTTGGACCTATATGAAGAAAAATATGGCGTACGGCTAGATCTCGCCAATTGTAAGGGTAAGGAAGCTTGGGAAAGCGTGCCTAGTGAACATCATGATGAAGTTATGAAACATGCTTGGCAGGTTGGTTTTTTCAGAGATTTGAAACTTGTCGAAGGAAGCCAAGAGGTAATGGCCGAACTCGATAAAAAATATGAGGTATATATTGCTTCAGCGGCTATGCAATTTCCCAATTCACTAAAGGAAAAATCGGATTGGCTGGATGAATTTTTTCCTTTTATTCCTTGGCAGAGAAGAATATTGTGCGGACATAAATACATATTGAAAGGGGATATTCTGATTGATGACCGAGCTTATAATTTGGAGAGTTTTGATGGGCGTTCCATTATGTTTACTTCCCCGCATAATATGAACATGAACGGATTTGAACGCGCAAATACTTGGGACGAAATCGCAGATAAACTTTTGTAACTTGGGGCATGCGATTATTTAGGATGTTCAAAGTCTTCACTCTTTTCATAATATTTTTTTTATTGGAGGGGTGTACTGCCCAATCTCGACTTATAGAGGATGAGGTCAGGACAGTAAATAAAGAAGACCTAAAATACTACCTGTATTATCCCCAAGGATATGACTCGGAAACAGATAAAGACTTCGGTCTGCTACTTTTTCTTCATGGAGGTGGCGAGTCTGGTGGGAATTTGGAGGAAATCAAGGAAAATGGCCCTCCGAAATTGTTGGTAGAAGGTAAGCAATTTCCATTTTTGGTTTTAGCTCCGCAGAATCCCCACAAGAAGAAGTGGTGGAATACCGTGGCAGTCATGACATTATTGGATACTGTAATTCGGTCCAATCGAGTAGATAAAAAAAGAATATACTTAACAGGGTTGAGTAGGGGAGGAAGTGCAGCCTGGGAGCTTTCCACCCAATACCCCGATAGATTTGCCGCTATGGCAGTTGTCTGTGGAATGGCACCCTTACCTTATGCTCATTGGATTGATAAAAAAATGCCGATTTGGGTGTTTCATGGAGATGAAGATGAAGTGATTTCTGTGGAAGAATCCGATAAGATGGTGGCTAAACTGAAACAGATGAACTACAATGTGAAATATACCAGATACGAAGGAGTTGGACATAATTCGTGGAGTAGGGCATACACCAATGATTCACTGTATACATGGTTCAACAAGCAAAAACAGGATTGATGAAAAAGTTATTTTTGGTCATTTTAACAGTGATTTTTTGCTCCTGTAAGCAAAAAGCTGACAAACCTGTTAATGCCGCTGCAGCTGTTACAAAATCCATTGATGAAGTAGTTGCGGATAGCATCTCCGTAGAACCTGTACATAAAAGAGTTTTAAAATCATTTGAAGGTTTGGCAGATACAACTTTCGTAAGATTGGCCGACTATTCGGATGACTTTGTCTACGATATGAGATATGCCACAGAAAACAACTTTTTAAAGGCAAAGGTGTATGATTGTGCCGAATGTTATACTCGTGTAAAAACTGCAAAAGCACTCATAGAGGCCAACAAGGCCTTTATGGGCAAAGGGACAAAAATTAAGTTTTTTGATTGTTATCGCCCAAATTCAGTACAGTATAAAATGTGGGAAATCGTGCCTAATCCCCAATATGTGGCAAATCCGATCAAGGGATCAATACATAATAAAGGTGGAGCCGTTGACATCACATTGGTAGACTTGGATGGCAATGAATTGCATATGGGAACAGATTTCGATTTTTTTGGGAAAAAGGCATATCACGATAATTTGGATTTACCGCAAAACATTCTCGATAACAGAAAATTGTTAAAAGAAACTATGGAAGCTTTTGGGTTTTGGTCTATCAGAACGGAATGGTGGCACTATAATCTATCGGCAGCTTCCAATGATAAAGTTGCCAATTTTAGATGGGATTGTGAAGATTAAACTTTTTTACAAATCAATACGATCAACTTATCATTTAAATCTGTAGTGAAAAAAAGATAATTCTCCCCTCCATCTTTGATTTTATGTTTTTTACGAATTTCTGAAATCGACATTGGAAAATTTCGAGTAGTTATGTTGGCCTTTTCAATTTTTAAGTTCTTCAAAACTTTTTTGGAATAAGAAAGAGAAGTCTCAATTTGAAACCTTCTTCCAGGAAAATCAATTAATTCGGTTGAGGTGTATAAGTGTGAGTTCTGATGTAACTTTTTAATACCAAATGCTCTTGCAATGGACTTAAAAGCTCCGGATTTAAGTATGGCAGCATTAGGCTCATACAAGAAGGTTTCTGGTGAAGCAAATTCAGATGTGAGTTTGTGCTCATCTTCAAGCTGAAAATCAAAAACTTCTTCCCCTTTCTCTACTAAATTGACAGCCTTGACCTGTATATCTCCTTCAAATTCTAGCTCCATTACAAATAGTACTTCTTTGACTTCATTCCGTATTGCTACCACATGGATTTCTTTTACATAGTCAAGTTCTTTTAATCCCTGGGAAATATCAAAAAGGGGAGAAGTCTTGACAAGTACATTGGCAGTTTTTTCAAAAATTGTGGAAAGTGATTCCGTTAAATCTGGGATACAATCCTTGAGTAAAAAAACTTTTCCTTTGCTATCGTTTCGGCGTGAAGGATCAATATAGACCCAATCAAATTTTTGACTGGATTTTTTTAAATAGCCAATACCATCTTCAGAAAAACAATGAATGTTTTCTCGTCCCATAACTTCAAAATTATGATGGGCGATATCACTTAAATTATTGTTGATGTCGCAATGGAAAACTTTATCGACTTTTTTTGAAAAGTAATAGCTGTCAACTCCAAAACCTCCCGTCGCATCTAATAGTGTTTTTCCGCTTACAAGTTTTGCTTTATAACATGCCGTTTGTTCTGAACTGGTTTGCTCAATGTTCAGTTTATTTGGGTAATAAATACCAGAAGAATTAAACCAAGTTGCGAGCTTTTCTTTGCACTTTTTTTTGGCTTCGAGCTGCTCGGCAAGTTCCTTTTGGGAAATACCTTCAAAAATCGGTTTTTTTAATAAAACTGACACGATGTCAGTACTCCAATTTTTATTTATAAAATCTTGTACACCAGTATTTAATATCAATTTATTCAAACTGATACTATAAGTTTTTTGTAAGCTTTTTCACAACGGAATTTTCTGCTAAAAACTCCTTTAAAATAACCTTTATGGCCGTGTATGCCGGTACAGCAACTACCATTCCAACAACCCCAAAAATGAGTCCCGCAATTATAATCACCAGAAAAATTTCCAAGGGATGAGATTTCACACTTTTTGAAAAAATAAAGGGCTGCGAAAAGAAGTTGTCAATCAATTGACCGATGACCAAACCAATTAAAACATAGGTGGCCTTTGGTAAAATAACCGTGCTGAAATCCGCCCCTAAATAACTCGTCATTGTAAGTGTCACCATAATCACACCTCCTATAATCGGACCGATGTAGGGAATGATGTTAAACAGTGCGCAAAGGAATGCGATGACTATGGCATTTTCAACACCGACAATCAGTAAGGCAATTGTATAAATTACAAATAAAATGAAAAGTTGAAGTAAGATTCCGGCAAAATATCTCGAAAGCAATCCATTAATTTTGTCAACTGATTTTACCAAGTTACTTTCTTTATTATCCGGAACAAAAACGAGCATACCATTTTGAAACAGTTTGCTATCCTTCAAAAAGAAAAATGAGATGAACAGCACTGAGAAGAGACCAATGCTGAAATTGCTCAGAATATTCAAAAATGAATTAAGGAAGTTGGGTATAAACCCAAGATCAAGCCCTTCCAAAACATTTTTTTCCAGGTTGGAATCGTGAATCAGGTCGTTGACCTTATCCGTTGAAGCTCCAAAGTATTCCAAAATCTGTAGGTATAAGGTGTTGACATCGGCCTTTAAAGCTTCGATGTCCAACAGCGAAAGATTCTTACTCTGTTCAGAAATAAGCGGGATAAAAAGCGCAAGAATACCTAAGAATATGCTGAGCATAAAGACCATTGCCGCCATCACCGCCAAGGTATCTGGAAATTTTAATTTTCTTTTTAGAAAAATAACAATGGGTCTGCCAAGCAATGCAATTACGGCGGCTATTGCAAGATAGGCCAATACGGACTGTATCTTTAGTAAAAAATACCCTAAAAGAACCACGCCTGTAATTATGGCTACAGCTCTCAGTATTCCGTTGGATATTACTTTTGAATTCATAGGTTAGTTTTTAAAAACATATTCTACAATATTAGCACCCATTTGCAATGCCTTTAATCTTACTTCTTCTGGGTCATTATGAACCGAAGGGTCTTCCCATCCATCACCAAGATCACTTTCAAAAGTAAACAATAAGAGTAATCTTCCCTTGTCAAAAATCCCTAGGGCTTGTGGCCTTTTACCGTCATGTTCGTGTATTTTCGGAAGCCCTTCGGGGAAAGAAAAATGCTGGTTGAAAATAGGATGGTCCGTTCCGAGTTCTTCCAGTTTTTTTTCTGGAAAAACTTTTTCCAACTCTCTTTTCAAATAGGGTTCCATTCCATAATTGTCATCCACATGTAAAAATCCTCCGGAAAGAAGGTAGGTTCGCAAGTTTTGAGCTTCTTCATCCGAAAAGAAAACATTTCCATGCCCAGTCATGTGAAGATAAGGGTATTGGAAAATAGAGACACTCCCGACTTCCACTGTTTCTGGCGCTTCATTGATTCTAGTATCGATATTACTATTGCAGAATTCGATTAGATTAGGTAGAGCAGTTGGGTTGGAATACCAATCTCCCCCACCTCCATATTTTAAAATGGCTATCTGCTGCGCATCGCAATGGCCAATCACAAAAAAAGTTAAAAAACAGCCCAAAAGGGTAAGTTGTCTCATGCCGATACGAATAACTAAGAAGTCAAAAGTACAGTATTCATGATTAAAAAAATCTTAATTCCTTCGTTTGTATTTTTTGGAATGTCCTTGGTGGCACTTTATACTGCTAGGGCAGAAGATAAAGTGGAGATGGAAAAGAAAGTTGAAAGTGGGAGCTATGAACCTGTGGTGGTACTAGAGCTTTTTACCTCTCAAGGGTGTTCAAGTTGCCCACCGGCCGATGTGTTGTTGGAAAAAGCAAAGAAACAATACCCCGAGGAAATCTTTGCGTTGTCATATCATGTTGATTACTGGAATTATATTGGTTGGGAAGATCCCTATAGCAAGTCGGTCTACACAAAAAAACAGACATATTACAATAGAAAGTTCAAATACCGAAGCAATTATACCCCGGAATTGGTTGTAAATGGCAAGGAGCATTTTGTCGGATCCAACGGTGCGAAACTTATTGCTAAAATTTCTGAATATGGAGATAAAAAAACGGACAACAAAGTTGCGTTTAAAAATATAATTGCCACAGATTCCCGCGTTTCTTTTGATTTTGACGTGGAAGGGAGCTTGAAAGATAAGCAGCTTCGGACGGTTCTGGTTTTGGATGAACGCACCACAGTTGTGAAAAGAGGTGAAAATAGAAACCGAACTTTAAGGAACAGCAATATTGTGGTTACTGAAAAGTATGTGCCCTTAAAATCGCCTAGCGGAAAATCTTCAATTGAAATTCCAAATATTGTGTCAAAGAAAGACCGTTTAACGCTAATGATTTTAGTTGAAGGAGACAACCTTGACATTACCGCTGCCGCAAAAGCCTCAGTGAAACTTTAATTGTTGATAATGGAAACGGTGGTGCAGGCCACAACGGCAGCGGTTTCTGTTCTTAAGCGGGTGTTGCCCAATGCAACGGGAACATACCCTTTCTCCAGAGCAAGAGCAATTTCTGAAATGCTAAAATCGCCTTCGGGGCCAATAAGAATGGTAACGTCTTTGTCGGCCGCTACGCGTCGCTTGAACTCCATTTTTTCTCCTTCACCGCAATGGGCTATAAAATTTAACCCCTTCGTTTGCTGTTCCAAGTATTGTTTGAAGGAAATTGGAGGATTCAGTTTAGGCAAAAAAGTTTGAAGAGACTGTTTCATCGCTGATTGCAACACTCTTTGCATCCGTTCCAATTTTAGGGTCTTTCTTTCGGAATGTTCACAAATTATAGGTGTGATTTCATCCACGCCAATCTCGGTGGCCTTTTCCAAAAACCATTCATAGCGGTCGTTCATTTTGGTGGGAGCAACCACCAAATGCAGTTTGTAACGCTTAGGAATGCTCTTATCTTCAGAAATAATCTGGGCCTTACACTTTCTAATATCGGCAACAAGTATTTCTGCCTCAAAAAGATAACCCTGAC
Organism: Flagellimonas onchidii; assembly: GCF_004804315.1. GTDB lineage: Bacteria > Bacteroidota > Bacteroidia > Flavobacteriales > Flavobacteriaceae > Flagellimonas > Flagellimonas onchidii. The sequence continues at coordinate 383,384 of NZ_SRXX01000002.1, read as the reverse complement.
CATTGGTGATATACAATATGTCACCTTCTTTTTTGCGAAGCACCTTAATAATGTGTTTGCTCTCCTCTGCCGAGAAAAAAAATTGCTTAAAACTGTTGTCTAAAGATGGGTTGTAGAAAAGTTGCATTTATTTTAATTTACTTTTTGCATGTTCCAGCCCCAGTTCTATCCAGTTTTGAAGTTGTTCTTCGGTTTTAAAACCTTCAGGGGAAACAAATATGAACTCTTTCATGGGTTTGCCGGTAAAATCCATGGGTCGAACAAATTCCTGCTTCAAAATAGCGGGCATTTTTGAATCAACAACCCTAACCATTAAATCATCTTTTACCGGGCCAACAGTCATTTTTCCTTGAAATAGGAAGGCAACGCCTCCAAACATTTTCTTTTCGGTAAAGTCTTCAGGAAAAAGAGTTATTGCTTGTCGAATTCGTTTCGCCAATTCTTCGTTATAAGCCATACTCCAAAGTTAAAGATTCAAGGCTAAAAATAAGGTTCAAATTCAAAGCTCTTGGTAATGAGTTAACTCCCAATGGCGTAGCGAGCTTTTGCTGCCACCTTTTGGTCGGTGAACTTTCCTTCGAGAAACTTTAAGTATCCCACAATGCCAATCATGCCTGCATTGTCGGTGCAATATGAAAACTTGGGAATATAAGTGGTCCAACCCATGGTTTCTTCAGCTTCTTTAAGTCGAGCCCTGATTCCCGAATTTGCAGCAACCCCACCGCCAATAGCAACTTGTTTTATTCCGGTCTGTTTCACCGCAAGCTTTAGCTTGTCCATCAAAATCTCCAGAATGGTATGTTGTACAGAGGCACATATATCCTTTATATTGGTAGCAACAAAATCCGGATCTTTCTGGGTTTCACGTTGAAGGAAATACAAAATACTTGTTTTTAACCCGCTAAAACTGAAATTAAGGCCATGAACCTTAGGTTTGGGAAAGGGGTACGCATTAGGGTTTCCTTCTTTTGCATGTTTATCAACTAAAGGACCACCTGGATAGGGAAGGCCCATTAATTTGGCACTTTTGTCAAAGGCTTCTCCCACGGCATCATCCAAAGTTTCGCCCAGCACTTCCATATTAAAATAATCATTGACCTTTACAATTTGGGTATGTCCGCCACTAATGGTCATTCCCAAAAAAGGGAAGCGGGGTGCGGTCATGCTTTCATCTTCTATAAAATGGGCCAATATGTGGGCCTCCATATGATTTACTTCGATTAGGGGAATATCAAGACCCAAAGCCAATGATTTAGCAAAAGAGGTTCCCACAAGTAGAGATCCCATTAGACCAGGACCTCTGGTAAAGGCTATGGCCGATAGTTGTTTTTTGTCGATATTTGCTTTGGCCAAGGCTTGATGTACTACTGGAACAATATTTTGTTGATGCGCCCTAGAAGCCAATTCTGGAACAACACCTCCATATTGTTTGTGTATTTCTTGTGTGGCCACCACATTACTCAATACTTTTGTATTGCACAAAACGGCTGCAGAGGTATCGTCACAAGAAGATTCTATTGCAAGGATGTAATTTTTTTTGGATGCCACTGATTTTGGAACAAAAATTGGTCGAGCAAAGGTAAAACATAAAGCCCTATCAGAAAACTTCGGAAAATACTACTTCGTCTACTGTTGGCAATTTTGCTGATAATGGTCTTGGGCTCACTAATACTTTCCCTTCCGGTTGTGCAAACCAAGATGGCTCGGTATGCTACTGAATCACTGAATGAAGAATTTGGCACCAATATTCATATTGATCGTTTGGGATTGTCCCTTTTTAACCTGAATACAGGTATTAAGGGTATTTATGTTGAGGATTATAAAAAAGATACTTTAGTCTATATCAGAAAGCTTTCAACCTCCATTTTAAACGTTCGAAATATGATAAATGGAAAAATGGAATTTGGAGGTATTGACGTTGATGGACTGTTCTTTAATCTGAAAACCTATAAAGGTGAAAGAGATACCAATTTAGATGTGTTCGTTGACAAACTGGATGATGGTCAACCAAGGGCACCTGGGACACCGCCATTTTTTATGTCTTCGGATGAGATCCAGATTTCCGAAGGAAGGTTTAAGCTTTCAGATGAAAACTTGGAAACAGTAGAGGCGTTGAATTTTAACAATCTCGAAGTTTTGGCGTCTGAATTTCAGGTTTTGGGACCCGATGTTTCCCTTAACATTGAGGATTTATCACTCATGAGCAAAAGAGGCCTTGCCCTTGAAAAGCTTTCCACAAATTTTAAGTATACCAAACAGCAAATGCGGTTTGACTCATTAAGAATCAAAACCAAAGAATCGGTGTTAAAGGGAGATATGACCTTTAGTTATAATCGCGAGGATTTGGCAGAATTTATTGATCGTGTTCAAATTGAAGCGGATTTCGACGAATCTAGTATTGCATCAAATGAAATTAACCACTTTTATGATGAGTTTGGTAAGAATAAGCAGTTTTCCTTATCAGGAAGTTTCAGTGGGGTACTTAATCAGCTAAAGGCTGAAAATCTTTTTATTCAATCTGAGAATACGGGTATACGAGGCGATTTCGAATTTTATAATATGTTCAGCAAAGAGGCTCCATTTGTAGTGAGGTCTGAGATGAAGAATCTTAGCTCGAGCTATTATCAGTTAAGGTCTATTTTGCCCAATATTCTTGGCGAAAATATCCCCCCATCCCTACAAAAGTTGGGGCAGTTTACTATTCGAGGTGATGCTGAAGTGACAGAAACCTCTCTAGATGTGCAAATCAACCTGAATACAGGCTTGGGAGATAGTTATGCGGATCTTCAAATGACCAATGTCAATAACAATGATGACGCATCGTACATTGGATTTATTTCCCTTATTGATTTTAATTTGGGAAGTTTTGTGGAAGAAGATCAATTGGGGTTGGTCACATTGGATGTGAATGTAGAAGGAAAAGGTTTTATAGCTGAATACCTGAACACAGAGGTTATTGGAGAAGTGTATGAGTTGGAATACAATGACTACACCTATAAGAACTTTAGGGTTTCTGGAATATTGAAAGATCAACTTTTTGATGGATCCTTGGTGAGCAATGACGAAAATTTCAAGTTTGACTTTAAAGGGCTTGCAGATTTTGGATCTGATGAGAACAAATTCAACTTTATCGCTTCGGTTGATCATGCTGATTTGAAAAAGCTCAATTTCATAAGTGATAGCGTTTCCATTTTCAAGGGAAATTTGAATATGGATATAGAGGGCAGTACACTTGATAATATTATTGGTCAAGTCCGATTTTCGAACACTACGTATCAAAATATAAACCAGACCTATTACTTTGAAGATTTTGCTGTTTCTTCTTCGTTTAACAGAGATACGGTAAGAACCATTGAAATAAACTCACCCGATATCATTACAGGTTATGCCGAAGGGAAGTTTAAGGTCAATGAGCTTGGTAGACTGATTCAAAATTCAATCGGAAGTATTTATACCAATTATAAACCCTATGAAATATCGGAAGGTCAAGAACTCAACTTTAACTTTAAAATTTATAACAAGATTGTTGATGTATTCTTCCCAGAAGTGATTTTTGGACCTAATACCTTTATTAGGGGTAATATTGTTTCAGACGAAGGAGACTTTAAGCTTACATTCAAATCGCCTAGTATCAAAGCTTATGGGAATGAGCTGGATAATATAGAACTGAAAATCGATAATAAGAACCCACTCTTTAACACTTTCGTTTCGGTAGACGACATGTCAACCATCTATTATGACGTAAAAGATTTCAACTTGATCAATACGACCTTGAAAGACACATTGTTCTTTAGAACCGAATTTAAAGGAGGAAGAGGATATGACGATCGCTACAATTTGAACTTTTATCACACTTTCAATAAAGAAAACAAATCCGTAATCGGTCTTAAAAAATCAGATATCAACTTTAAGGGCAACACTTGGGTCCTTAACAAGGATGCAAATAATAAAAACAAAGTCATTATAAATAGGACCTTGGATAGTATCCGGATTGAAGATGTTGTTATGGACAATGAAAACCGAGAGCAAATTCGGTTAAGGGGTGAACTGGCCGATTCAACCTATAAAGATCTTGACCTTCAATTTAAGATTGTATCCTTAAACAAAATTACCCCAGCAGTGGATAGCCTAAAGTTGGACGGTTCCATCGATGGTTTCTTGAATATTTTACAAAAAGACGGCAAGTACCTACCAACATCTAGCCTGAATATTGTTGATTTTAGTGTTAATGATAGGCGTTTAGGCGATTTGGAAATAGGAATTTTTGGAAACAACGACCTTACCCAGTTTGGGGTGAGTACATGGCTCAACCAAAATGGTAACGAGATCATGAGTGTAAACGGGAAAGTCACAAATGTAAACAACAACCGCGAGCTTGATTTGGCGGCTAATTTTACTGGCTTTGATTTGGAGCCCTTTAGCCCTTTGGGAGAAGATGTCATTTCCAATATCAGGGGTAAATTGGATGGTTTTGCAAAAATAACAGGGCCTGTTTCCAACCCGTCGATAAATGGTACCCTTAGTTTGAATGACGCTGGCATGGGTATTCATGAAATTAATGTAGATTATGATTTTGCCCCATACTCAAGAGTTCGTCTATTTGATCAGACTTTTTATTTTGAGAACATACGCCTTTCTGACGTAGCTGAGGGAACAAAGGCGACCTTGGATGGCACAATTAATCATACGGGTTTTGGTGATTGGTCTCTGGATTTGGATGTCGATACCAAGAACAATCGTTTTATGATTTTGAATACAGGGTACGAAGAAGAAGCGCTCTACTATGGTACTGGCTTCATTAATGGTACAGGTAGTATTTATGGCTCAACCGATGCTCTCAATATTTCTGTAGATGCTACCACAGCAAAGGGAACTTCGCTAAAGATTCCTTTGAGCGACGTTACAAGTGTTGGTGATTATTCTTTTATCAATTTTATTGAAAAAGGAAGCACCCAATCTTTTGATTCTGAGCGTACATTGCAAGACTATCAAGGATTGGAAATGGCTTTTGACTTAGCAGTTACCCCAGATGCCGAGGTAGAAATCGTAGTAGACCAAAATACAGGCAGTTCTTTAAAGGGAACGGGAGAGGGAATTTTGCTGATAGAAATCAATACCAATGGTAAGTTCAACATGTATGGTGAGTTTGTCGCGGTCACGGGAGAGTACAATTTCAAGTATGGGGGGGTAATCGACAAAAAGTTTAAGGTACGTCCAGGTGGGAACATTATTTGGGAAAGAGATCCTTTGGCAGCGCAGCTTGACTTGGAAGCGGTCTATTCGCTTAATGCCAACCCGGCCCCTCTTTTGGACAATCAGGGCTATAGAGGTCGAATTGCCACAGAGGTGGTAGTTCGTCTAGATGGAGAGTTGGAAAACCCCAATATCGCTTTTGATATTGATTTTCCAGGAGCCAATTCTGTAATTCAATCAGAGTTGGAGTATAGACTACAAGACCCCACGGTCAAGGAACGGAATGCCTTTTTTCTTCTTGCACAGGGCACTTTTGCCGACGAGACGGGAATCAATCAACAAGCGGTAACAGGAAATTTGATACAAACAGCCTCTGGGTTGCTCAATCAAATTTTAGCTGGGGATAATGATAAATTCAATTTGGGTCTTTCGTATGAACAAGGCTATATAGATCCCAATGCTGATGTTCAAACCGAAAACAGAATAGGGGTTACTGTTTCTACTCAGATTTCTGACCGCGTTTTGGTAAACGGTAGGGTAGGGGTTCCAGTAGGTGGAGTTTCTGAAACGGTTGTTGCCGGAGATGTGGAAGTTCAGGTTTTGCTGAATGATGAGGGGACTTTGAGTGCCAAGATATTCAACCGAGAAAATCAAATCCAACAATTTTTACTGGAAAGACAGGGGTATACCCAGGGTGTGGGTCTTTCATATCAGGTAGACTTTAACAGTTTCAAAGAATTGATGCAGCAGATTTTTAAGAAAAAACAAAAAGAAAAAACACAGATTCCGACCGTTCCTGAACAATCGACCGAGGTGATGGGAAAGGACAGTTTAATCCGATTTATCCCTAAGAAAAACACAATCAAAAAATAGGCCTCCTAAAATTACATTTTTCACAATTTTCCCCTATTAATTTTACGAAAACGTTTGCGAAAACCATTGAAAATAAATTAGTTAATAAGTCATTCATAAATTAAATAAAGTTTCCTAGTTTTGGGCTCTTAAAATTTTGAATGGCGAAGGAAATTAAGAAAATAGCAGTGTTTACTTCCGGTGGAGATTCTCCAGGAATGAATGCCGGAATCCGTTCTGTGGTTCGAGCTTGTGCATATTTGAAAATTGAATGTGTAGGTATATATAGAGGATACCAAGGAATGATTGAAGGCGACTTTGCCCCAATGGATGCACGTAGCGTAAATAATATTATCAATAAGGGAGGTACGATTTTAAAATCTGCCCGATGCGAAGAATTTAGAACAGCGGAAGGACGCAAAAAGGCACATGACCAATTGGTCAATGCAGGAATTGATGCTTTTGTGGTCATCGGGGGCAATGGAAGCTTTACCGGTGCTTTGTTGTTCAACGAGGAGTATAACTTTCCAGTAATGGGTATGCCCGGTACCATTGACAATGATATATTGGGCACGACATATACCATAGGTTTTGACACAGCAATAAACACCGTTGTCGAGGCAATTGATAAAATCAGGGATACGGCAAGTTCCCATAACAGGCTGTTCTTTGTTGAGGTCATGGGAAGAGATGTGGGACACATTGCCCTAAATTCTGGAGTTGGTGCTGGAGCGGAGGAAATTCTTATTCCCGAGCAAAACCTAGGTCTTGAGCGTTTGTTGGAATCTTTAAAGCGCAGTAAGAAATCAGGAAAATCTTCCAGTATTGTCATTGTTGCTGAAGGCGATAAAACGGGTAAAAACGTTTTCGAACTCAAAGAATATGTTGAGGAGCATTTGCCAATCTATGATGTAAGGGTATCAGTGCTTGGTCATATGCAACGCGGTGGTAACCCAACTTGTTTTGATAGGGTTTTGGCTAGTAGAATGGGAGTGAAGGCTGTAGAGAGCCTTTTGGAAGGAAAATCCAATTACATGGTGGGTATTAGAGATAACAACCTTATACTCACCCCTATAGCAGAAGCAATAAAAGCGCATACAGATATTGACGAGGAGCTCATTAGGGTTTCTGATATAATGACTACATAATAAAAATCAAATACAGTAAAATGTCAAATTTAAAAATTGGAATCAACGGATTCGGTAGAATAGGAAGATTGGTGTTCAGGGCCACGGTAAAAAGAGACAATGTGGATGTTGTTGCAATCAACGATTTGTTGGATGTAGAGCATCTTGCATATTTATTGGAATACGATTCCGTTCATGGGAAGTTCGATGGAACTATAGAGGTAAAGGGCGGTAACTTGGTAGTGAATGGAAAAACCATTAGGATTACCTCCGAGCGTGACCCAAAGAATTTGAAGTGGGATGAAGTTGGTGCCGATATTGTAGCTGAATGTACTGGTATTTTCACCACTTTGGAAACTGCTCAGTATCACATAGATGGTGGAGCTAAAAAAGTGGTTATTTCTGCACCTTCTAAAGATGCCCCGATGTTTGTAATGGGGGTTAACCATGATGAGGCCAAGGCTTCTGACAATATTATTTCCAATGCGTCATGTACTACCAATTGCTTAGCTCCGATAGCCAAAGTGTTGAATGACAAATTTGGAATTGAGGAAGGATTGATGACAACGGTTCATGCTACAACTGCAACTCAGATGACAGTTGATGCACCTTCAAGAAAAGACTTTAGAGGTGGACGAAGCGCTTTGTTGAACATTATTCCTGCATCCACTGGGGCTGCTAAGGCAGTAACCAAGGTGATTCCGGAATTAAACGGAAAACTGACCGGTATGGCATTTAGGGTTCCAACTGCTGATGTATCTGTAGTAGATTTGACAGTACGTTTGGAAAAAGAAACTTCATACGATGAAATCAAGAAGGCATTTAAAGATGCTTCAGAAGGTGATTTAAAAGGTGTTTTGGGATATACTGACGAAGCGGTTGTTTCACAAGACTTCGTAGGAGATACACAAACAAGTATTTTCGACGCGGGTGCCGGAATCGAACTGAATTCTAAGTTTTTCAAAGTTGTATCCTGGTATGATAATGAAACAGGATACTCCAATAAATTAGTGGACTTGGCAGAATACGTGGCAAGTTTGTAATTTATTTTTCTAGTGATAAAATAAATCCCGAAGAGAACTTGGTTTCTCTTCGGGATTCAACCTAAAACTTGATTTATGATATTGATTGTTGACAGCGGGGCAACAAAATCTGATTGGATTGCCCTCGATGATAAAGGAGAAAAATTATTTCTTACCCAAACTTTGGGATTAAGCCCCGAAGTGCTTACCAGAGAAGTGATTGAAGATCGTTTGGCCAACAATTTTGAACTCTCTCAAAATAGAGAGGAAGTAAATCAGCTATATTTTTACGGTGCCGGTTGTGGTACGGATCGAATGAAAAAGTTTTTAAAAGAGATTTTTAAAGATTTTTTTCCCAATGCCAAGACTGAGGTTCGAGAAGATACCTTTGCTGCAATCTATGCAACCACACAAATTGGACATCAAGGAATCGTTTGTATTCTTGGTACCGGTTCCAACTGTAGTTATTATGACGGCCATCAATTATTTCAGAAGGTAACATCCTTGGGTTATATATTGATGGACGATGGAAGCGGTAATTTCTTCGGAAGAAAGTTACTTAGGGACTATTATTTCCATAAAATGCCATCTGATTTAGGAATCAAGTTTGCAAAGGAATATAACTTGGATGCCGACGTCATCAAGGAAAATCTTTACAAGCAACCCAATCCCAATACCTATTTGGCAACTTTTGCCAGATTTATTATTGAAAATAAGGAGCATCCTTATTGTCAAGGTGTAATAGATAAAGGTTTGCAGCAATTTGTGAACAACTATATTATGCAGTTTGAGCTGGCGACCAAAGTGCCTATTAGCTTCGTGGGAAGTATAGCTCACTTTCTAAGGGATGAATTGGCCGTTATCTTGGAGCGCAATGACCTTATTTTAGGTGTCATCAGACAACGACCCATAGAAGGCCTTGTCGAATTCCATAAAAAGACTATTTAACAGCAATCATAGAGATTTCCACATTGACAAACTTTGGAAGATTGGCAACTTCCACAGTTTCTCTTGCTGGAGCGGTTTCTGCATCGAAATACTCTCCATAAACTTCATTTATTTGGGAAAACTGGTGCATATCTTTGATGAAAATGGAGGTTTTGATCACATTTTCAAAAGTCATTCCGGCTTCTTCCAGAATAGCACTTAAGTTCTCCATAGACTGTTTGGTTTCCTTTTTAATATCTCCTTCAACTAAGGAACCAGTGGATGGGTCAATAGGAATTTGCCCCGAAATATACAAGGTATCCTTGATTAAAACGGCTTGATTATATGGGCCTATTGGAGCTGGGGCCTTTGATGTGTTGATTATTTTTTTCATAGGTGAAAAGGTAAGAATAAAATGAACTACCTTCTAAAAGGTTGACTCCTATTTTCCCATTTAAGGTCACTAAGAATAGAACTTTTTATCCCAATAAAAAAGTACCATCGTTCAAATCTTCCGAAAGGAGTCCAATCAAAACTAAGGCGAAAACTATCCAAATCCCTTTTAAAGTTAAAACGGGTGTCGGTAAACCCCTTGTTTTTAAAGTCATATCCTGAGTTAAAGCCTACTTCCCATTTGGGTGTAAGTTCAATGCTTCCGGAAAACATCAAAGAGTGATTTGTTATTTCACTTTGTCGGTTACTGTTATTGTATGAAGCCACATAGGTGAGGCGCATATCCCAAGGGGTTTTGTTTGCGTAGTTTTCACTTTCGGTTTCATCATCTTCATCTTCGTCAGGACGTCCTCGGCCTCTATCAAAAAAAGAGTCATCATCTCTCCCTTGATCAAGCTCAAAAGGATTGGCACCATAATCCGGATCTTGGGAATCTTCATCCTGCTCATTATTTCCACCTCCTTTTTTAAACATCTCACTGTTTAGCGAAAACCCGGTATTTATCCTTGCAGATGTCAATCGAACCAAACCGCCTCCATTTTTAATATTAAAAGTGTTTATACGTCTACCGTTATTATCAATCGCGTAGGGGTCAAAAGAAGCTGAAAAGTTTATCGGAACATTTTTGATGATTTGCGTTGCACCACTTAAGTTAATCGGACTCAATTTCAAGGAATCACGTTCAAAATTGTAGTTTGCACTTAAGGTGAGGTTACTTAGGATACTTACCTTTTTAGGTTCTGTGGCTGTCGAATCTTTATCTCGCACCTTTGCTTCAAGCGTATTTTGAATGGAAAAACTAAGTGAATTACTCTTTCCTAAAGAAGGTCTTCCATAAATACTGGTCTCAAAGGGCGTGTATTGTACTTCATCTCCATCACCATCCGTATATGTCTCATAAAATTGCTCGAAAGATGGGGCATAAGAGTAACTTATGGATGGTCTCATTACGTGCCTTATAGCTTGAATTTTTTTATCCTCCCCAAAATTAAATGTACCATACAAAACAGTTCCCAGGCTAGCTCCTAAGTTATATCTGTTGAACCTATCAAAACCAGGGATGGTATCCGTAACCGCAGCTTGTTCAACCTCATCAAACCTTCTGCGAACCGTTTCAAGTGTCCAGACATCCTCATAACTTCCATTTAGCGAAACACTTAAATATTTAGCCACTTTGAAGTTTGTGCTTAATGGAATTCTATGTCGGGCACCAACTCGCGCCTCATCAAACATTTTACTGGTAAAGAAATCCTCCTCAGTTGTTGTAATGCTATTTTGAGCGTTAACATCATATTGAAAGTTGATATTCTGTATTATTCCCTTTTTTATGCCGTCTCTTTTGGCAAAAGGAAAGATACGTTCCATGCTGGCCTGAAGTGTTGGAAGGGACATATTTATAGCCTGAGTCCTTGAATTCTGTGAGTGTGTAAGCGTTAAACTTGCATTGACCGACGGATAGGCTGGAAAAGTTTTTGAATAACTTATGGAGGATGCAAATGTATTGGTTTGTGAGTTGTTCCTGTTCACCTGGTTCAAAGAATTGGTAAAGAACTGACTGCTACCTAGGTTCACAGAAGCTGAAAATCTGGAATTTGGATTGGATTTCGGGTCTTGTGTATGTTGAATTCGTATGTTGTAATTACTGGTGCGGCTAAAATCATCAAATCCTTTTTGACTTCTAATAAGGTTTTCGTAACTGAAATTTATATTCCCTCGAAATTTATAGCGTTTGGTATAAATAGATTGCCCTCTAAAACCATAACTGCCATTAGTGTAGAAATCTCCAGTAACACTTACATCCACATAATCGCTAATGGGCAAATAGTATCCTCCGTTCTGAATAAAATATCCTCTTTGGGGATCATTTCCGAAAGTAGGGAATATCAATCCTGCGACTCGTCCGGTGGTAAGTGGGAAATAGGCAAATGGCAATGCAATAGGTGTAGGTACATCAACTATATAAATGTTACTGAAGCCTGCAATGATTTTCTTTTTTGGGACAAATTTGGCCTTGCGAACTCTTATATAATAATCTGGGTCTACAGTATCTTTTGAGGTGGTGAGCTTCCCTTCGCTTAAAAAGTAAACCGAATCGTTCTCTTTTTTGGTGATTTCCGCATAAACCTTCATGGCATCGGAGCCTAATTGACCTAAACCGGCCTGCTGCTCCGTACGTGAATTCCAGATCAACGCCTTTTGTGTGTCAAAATTAAAACGGATAGAGTCGGGACGTACCTCATTGGAACCCTGTTTAAAGTACGGGAGCTGGGAGTAAATACCCGTAGAATCTTTTAACCTTCCTGCATACACCTCGTTTTTAATGTAATCCATTACGATTACACCAGCTTTGAGTTCGGTATCTTGATAATAAATTTCAGCTTCGTTGTACAAGTAAATCTTGTTGTCCTTTTGACTTAGCTTTACATAATCTTTTGCTTTGTATTTAATTTTATCAAGTAGTAAAGGCTGTTTTCCTTGAACAGAATCCAACTCCGTTGAGTCCCTAACTATAGAGTCATTTAAAATGTTCGGAGGTATCAAAGGAGCTTTGATGGAGTCCTCTACCATCTTGATTGGTAAAGGCTTGATAAGATCCTCTTGGGCTGCAAGTTCTGCCATACTGCCAAGGAGAATAAATAGGAACACTAAAAGATGTTTGTTTGATTGCAACGCTATAAATCCTATTTTTGTGGAAGTTTGGCTCAGTTTTTGGGCTCAAACTTACATATATTTTTTGTTCCGATTATTGAGGATTACAATATTTTTAACCTTCAAGGGATACTATAATTACGCAGTTCTTATGAAAAAAAGTCAGTTAGGTTTTTTTATTTTCTTCATCGTGGTCCTGCCCCTGACTTCGTTTACCAAAAATAATACCGAAATACCACCTAAAGATAAATTTGTTGTTGTTTTAGATGCTGGTCATGGCGGACACGATCCTGGAAACCTCGGAAATGGATATCTTGAAAAAAACATAGCATTGAATATTGTTTTGAAGGCAGGTGAGGAACTGGAAAAGAATCCCAATGTTAAAGTTATCTATACTCGGAAGGATGACACTTTTGTTAACTTATTTAAAAGAGGCGAAATTGCTAATCAGGCTAATGCGGATCTCTTTGTTTCTGTTCATTGCGACTCGCATAACTCCAATGCCTACGGCGCAGGTACTTTTGTTTTAGGATTGCACGCTAACCGACAGAATTTTGAAGTGGCCAAAAAGGAAAACTCTGTTATCTACTTGGAAGATAATTATGAGCAAAAATATGCTGAGTATGATATCAACTCCCCTGAATCTGTAATCGGATTAACCATTATGCAAGAAGAATTTTTGGATCAAAGTATTATGCTCGGGAAGAAATTGCAAGATAATTTCACAAAAAAACTAAGCCGTAAAGACCGAAAAGTAAAGCAAGCAGGTTTTATTGTATTACATCAAACCTTTATGCCCAGCGTTTTAATTGAAGCAGGTTTTTTGACTAATAAGAACGAGGGAAGTTATTTAAATTCTGCTAAAGGTCAACGAGAAATGGGTAAAGCAATAGCTGAAGCCATTATTGCTTATAAAGATGATATTGCTTCAGGTTTGGATTTGGATTCGACTCCTGTTGTAATAGAAGATTCCTCTGGTGCGCTTCATACGACTACGAAAGGTGAACAAAATGTGCAAGAAGAAGAAAAACCAGTTGCAAAACAGCCAACAAAGGTTGTGTCCTCGGAAAGCAAGCCAAAAACCAAACCCGCTCCCAAAAGTGATGTGGTTTTTAAAGTACAGTTAATGGCAAGTGCAAAGAACATTCCTCTGAAAGCTGAGAATTTTAAGGGTTTGAACATGATTTCCAAAGAGCCTTATAAAAACTTATACAGGTACATGTACGGAAATGCCACTTCGCATGCCGAGGCAAAAAGACTGAAATCAAGAGCAGATGCCAAAGGTTATACTACCTCCTATATCGTCGCATACAAAAAAGGAGTTAGAGTATCTTTAAAGGAAGTCCTTAAATAGGATTGATAACTTAAGCCCTTTGTTAAAAATATTCCTAATTTTGTTAGGAACTGAAAACCGAATCTTTTGAAACTATCCAGGGAAATCAAGACTGGGATTATCGTGCTCTCCGGGATTTTAGCATTTATTTTTGGATTGAGCTACTTAAAATCTTCATCTATTTTTGAAAATACCAAAATCCTATACGCGGTTTATGATCACGTAGGAGGAATTCAATCTGGAACACAGGTCACCATTAACGGAGTGGTTGTGGGCAATGTAACTGGCATTAAATTCAAAGATGATAGATTTCAATCGGTAGTTACCTTTTCGGTTGATGAAGGATATGAATTCTCCAAAAATAGCAGTGCAGAAATTTATGATACAGGTATAATTGGAGGAAAAGGTGTGCAGATTCATCCCGTTTTTGATGGTGCTCCTATGGCGAAGTCCGGTGACACATTAAAATCGAGCACCAAACCAGGGATTACGGCTTTAGTGCAAGAAAAGTTGACCCCCCTGCAATTAAAGGTAGAAGGAGCGGTTTCACATGCGGATTCATTGTTGATGAATGTGAATGATGTTTTGGATGACCGCACAAGGGTTGAATTACGGCAAAGCATTGCCGGGTTAAATGAAATGATCAGTTCATTCAAGTCCAGTGCGGATAAACTTAATATACTTTTAGAAGCCAATAAGGGGCAATTGGATCGTTCTTTAAAAAATGTGGACAAGATTACTGCCAACTTTGCAACGCTATCAGATTCTTTGGCGAACTCTGGTTTGGCGGGAACGGTGGCCAATTTTCAAAAAACGGTTAGCCGCTTGAATGCTGTTCTGGGCAAAATTGAGCAAGGAGAAGGTTCTTTGGGTAAATTGGCAAATGATGATGAGCTTTATAAAAATTTGACAGAGGCCTCAAGACAGCTGGAACTGTTATTACAAGACTTTAGGCTTAATCCAAAAAGGTATGTCAATGTTTCGGTGTTTGGGAAAAAGCAGAAAGATTACGAGTTGCCGGAGAACGACCCAGCTGAACAAAACCAGAATTGATTTATGCAATATCTTTCCAATATTCTTTTTGTAATTGTCCTAATTGCAGGGATAGGCTTCTTTTCCAAGAATGTAAAAAAGTTATCAAGAAACATTAAGTTGGGAAAAGATGCTGATGTTAGTGATAACAAATCCGAGCGTTGGAAAAATATGGCCAAAATAGCTTTAGGTCAGACCAAAATGGTTGTTAGACCCGTAGCAGGCCTGATGCATATTCTGGTTTATGTTGGCTTTATAATTATTAATATTGAAGTACTTGAAATTATCATAGATGGTATTTTGGGTACTCATCGCATATTTGCTCCCTTGGGAGTGTTTTATGATTTCTTGATAGGCTCGTTCGAAGTACTGGCTTTATTGGTCATAGTTGCTGTTGTAATCTTTTGGATTAGACGAAACGTAATCAAGCTGCAACGTTTTATCAAGCCAGAAATGAAAGGATGGCCCAAAAAAGACGGAAACATGATTCTATATATAGAATTCGTGCTGATGTTACTGTTTTTGACCATGAATGCAGCAGATTTTCAATTACAGCAATTGGATGCCCCGCATTATACCAAAGCAGGAGCTTTTCCAATTAGTCAATTTTTGATTCCCCTTTTCGATGGAATGACAACTTCAACACTTGTTATTATCGAAAGAACAGCTTGGTGGCTACATATCGTAGGGATTTTGGCCTTTTTAAACTACCTGTATTATTCAAAGCATTTACACATCATACTTGCATTTCCAAATACCTATTACGGGAAAGTAAAGCCACAAGGACAGTTCAATAACCTTGAAGCTGTTACCAATGAGGTCAAGTTAATGCTTGACCCATCGGCGGATCCCTTTGCCGCTCCTGCAGATGATGCTCCCGAACCAGAAAAATTTGGAGCGTCAGATGTTATGGATTTGAACTGGGTGCAACTCCTGAACGCATATACTTGCACCGAATGCGGAAGATGTACCTCAGAATGTCCCGCCAACCAAACAGGGAAGAAGCTGTCGCCTAGAAAAATAATGATGGACACCCGCGACCGATTGGAGGAAGTCGGCAAAAACATCGATGCCAATAAGGGTGAATTTGTGCCAGATGGAAAACAACTTTTGGATGACTACATCTCACGTGAAGAACTTTGGGCCTGCACCACCTGTAATGCCTGTGTTCAGGCTTGTCCAGTAAGTATAGATCCCTTGTCCATAATTGTGGAAATGAGACGGTTTTTGGTGATGGAGCAATCTGCAGCGCCAACGGAATTGAATAACATGATGTCCAACATCGAAAATAATGGTGCACCATGGCCATACAACCAAATGGATCGTCTAAACTGGGTAAACGAATAATCTAGAGCTATGAGTGAACAACTTACAGTAAAGACCATAGAAGAATTTATGGCTCAAGGTACCCAACCCGAGATTTTATTTTGGGTGGGTTCGGCTGGCAGCTATGATGATCGGGCAAAAAAGATTTCCCGGGCGTTTGTGAAGATATTAAACAAGGCCAACGTGGATTTTGCTGTTCTGGGACCTGAAGAAAGCTGTACTGGTGATGTTGCCAAACGTGCGGGGAACGAATTTTTGTTTCAAATGCAGGCCATGATGAATATCGAGGTTTTGAACGGCTACGAAATAAAACGTATTGTAACCTGCGACCCACACTCCTTTAATACATTGAAAAACGAATACCCCGGTTTGGGTGGAAACTATGAAGTCATCCATCATACCCAATATATCAAAGAATTGATTGATAAAGGGCGTTTATCTTTTGAAGGTCAAGAATATAAAGGAAAACGGATTACCTTTCACGATCCGTGTTACTTAGGAAGGGCCAATTCGGTTTACGATGCCCCAAGAGAGGTACTTCAAAAGACGAATGCGGATATCATTGAGATGAAACGCCATAAAAAAACAGCACTTTGTTGCGGGGCAGGAGGCGCACAAATGTTCAAGGAACCTGAAAAAGGGGATATGGACATTAATGTAATGCGTACAAAAGATGCTTTGGAAACCAATCCCCATATCATTGCAACGGGATGCCCTTATTGCAATACGATGATGACAGATGGAATTAAGGCTCACGAGAAAGAGGACAGTGTGACCGTTTTGGACGTTGCTGAATTGATTGCCAATTCTTTAGATGTGTAATGTTATAGGGAGTTTTTACGTCTATTGTTTCAAACCACTTCACTAATAATCAATCATAATGAAAACGAAGTATGCTATTTATGTATTGTTCCTTTTGACGATGCTATCCTGTAAAGAAGAATGGGAACTGAAGCAAAATGTTATTTTTTATAGTTCTTTTGATAAGGGCACGACAGCAGAAGTGGCCACTGGCGATTCAAAAATATATACGGCCGAAAGTTTCGATAAAAAAGATAATGAAGAGAAAGGGGTTAAGAGCGATAATGTCCGTATTGCAGAAGGAAAAGGATTGGTGGGTGATGCCCTAGGTTTTTTTGCGAAGGGTGATGAGATTATATTTTACAAAGCAAAAAACAACGTTGCCTATAACAAAGACCAATGGAGTTTGGCAGTTTCTTTTTGGCTGCAAATAGACCCGGACAAAGATTTGGTGACCAAATACTGTGACCCCATCCAGATTACGGATGCAAAGTACAACGATGCAGCGCTATGGGTCGATTTTAATGACAAATCTCCCCGGGATTTCAGATTGGGAGTGATCGGTGATAATGATGCATGGTATATCAAGGACAGTGATGAGGCTCCTATATTGGAAAAACGTCTGGTGACGGTAAACAACCCTTCTTTTGGACATGGTAAATGGACGCATGTTGTGATGAACATATCAAAGTTGAACACTGATTTGGCAAAACATGAACTATTTGTTGATGGCGAATTTAAAGGTGAAGTTTCGGACATTAATGATCCGTTTACCTGGGACGAGGAAAAAGCAAGAATAATGTTGGGTATCAATTACATTGGATTGATGGATGAGCTGGCCATTTTTAACAAGGTATTGACGCAGGAAGAAATAAGGCGTGTTTTTGATGCCAAAGGAGGTTTAAAGGAATTATTGAATTAAACAATAAAAGGAGAAGATGTTAGTGGATTTTTTAAAATTACCGGATAACGCTCGAATTTGGATTTATCAATCAAATAGAGGTTTTTCTGATTTGGAGCTGGAAGAAATAAAACATGCTTTGTCCGACTTCCTAAATGAATGGACGGCCCATGGTAGTGATTTAAGCGCAGGTTTTGAGATTAAATACAATAGATTTATCATTATTGGGTTGGACCAAACCAATGCAAGTGCTTCTGGTTGCTCAATAGATGCTTCCGTTCATTTTATACAACAATTGGAGCAACAGTACAATGTGAACTTGATGGATCGCATGAATGTATCCTTCAAACAAGGGGAACATGTTGCATACAAATCCCTAAAGGATTTCAAAAAAATGGCTAAGGATAAAGCCATTTCAAAAAACACTATTGTTTTCAATAATCTTGTAACGAATAAATTGGAATATCAAGAGCATTGGGAAGTACCTGCCAGTGAAAGTTGGCATTCACGATTCGTCTAGCAACCCCTTTTTTAAAGCTCCTTTCTTTTTTTCTAAAGGGAAAGACATCTACTAATGGTGGATGTAAATCATTAAAACGCATTCATGTCCTTTTAGTTATGCCCAATAACTGAACAGCCCTCTTATTTTTGTATCTGGTAAATAATGTATGGCGCGATGAATATCCAGATGAGCGCCAAGACCCAAACACGTCCTTGTAAAATGTTGTAATCATTTAGAAGCTTATCCCAAGAGTGCCCTGCAACATAATGTCCAAATAAAAATTCAAAAATCACCGTTAGGAATAGCCATATTAAACCAATCAATATTGCCTGATTGGCAGACATTGGAGGCCATATCTTAAATAATATCCAAACGTAGACGCCAAATAACAGGATCATGCTTGCAGTAGACATTTGGTGAGCCCGAAGCTCGTTTAAATAACTTGCTAAAAATTTCTCACGAAATAACCCGTTGGCAATTGCAATAAAAATAAGCGGGAACCAAGCTAGTATATGTTTCCACATTTATTTAAGTTTTTATTGGTGACACATCTTAACTATTAATTGATAAATGTACTCAACATGATATTGATTTTTAATGACTTTTGTCAATACTAGGCACTACGGGGTATCTTTTTTAAAGTTTCTTGTTTCCTGCAAACGATGTTTTAAAATAATTCTGGAAGTATGAAAAACTATGCTTACAGGATAGGGTGGTCTTAGAAAATCCTTAATTTATCCCAATAATTGTGCGTTCTTCGATGAAATGCAATATTTTTAAGCGTTGTAAGTTCAGGTCTCAGATAAGATTTTATGAGGATAAACAATTACTTTCCCCTTTTTTTACTGGTTTTTTGGAGTGTCAAGGGTCAACATAACCCGCTGATCACAAAGGATTCTTTGGCCCAACAAAATTGGGTTGAGGAAAAATATAATGCAATGTCCGTTGAAGAACGGATTGGGCAATTGATGATGGTTAGCATTGCCTCCAATCAAGCTAAATCCGCTTCCGATAAGATTAAAGATTTGATTCGGGAACACCATATTGGGGGAGTGGTATTTTTGCCCGGTGGTCCTGGCAGGCAAGCAAAGCTTACCAATGAATTCCAATCGATTTCCAAAACACCCTTAATGATTGCCTTGGACGCTGAATGGGGATTGGCGATGCGATTGGATTCTACCTATGCCTTTCCCTGGAACATGACATTGGGAGCAATTCAGGATAGTTCAATTATTGAAGAGGTGGGACTTCAGGTGGGGAAACATGCCAAAAGGCTAGGGGTACACATTAATTTTGCCCCAGACCTTGATGTAAACAATAACCCAAAAAATCCTATTATTGGCAACCGTTCTTTTGGTGAAGACCCTAAAAATGTGGCCCAAAAGGGAATGGCCTTTCTACGAGGCATGGAAAAAGCGGGGATTTTGTCATCTGGGAAACACTTTCCAGGTCATGGCGATACCGCAACAGATTCCCATAAATCGTTGCCAATAATCAGTTCTACGAGACAGCGAATGGATTCCATCGAACTTTATCCTTTTCAAAAATTGATTGATAGTGGCCTGACGTCTGTTATGGTAGCTCACTTAGATGTACCCAATTTAGAAATTAGGGAAGGCTTGCCGTCCACACTTTCCGAACAGATTATTTCTGGAATCTTAAAAGAAGAAATGGGCTTTGAGGGATTGATTTTCACCGATGCCCTAAATATGAAAGCTGTTTCTCAATTTGCGCCTGAAGGTGAGGTTGAGCTCGAAGCTTTTAAAGCAGGGAACGATATGCTTTTGATGCCAGATAATGTCCTAAAAGCTAAAGAAAAACTGGTTGATGCCTATAACAATGGTGTTATTTCTGAAACGCGTTTGGCACATTCGGTCAAGAAAATATTGATGGCCAAGTATAAGGCTGGATTGAATAATTACCAGCCAATTGATATGGAAAACCTTTATGAAGACCTAAATGGAGTCGAAAATGACGTAATCTATGAAAAGGCCATTGAGAATGCCATTACAGTGGTGAAAAACAATTTTTCCTTACTTCCGATAAAAAAGTTGGAAAACAAAAAGATAGCCTATGTAGAATTTGGGGATGATTCTGGGGAAGTGTTTTTCAATACACTAAATCAATATGCAAGGGTTACACGAGTTAAAGCCAAAGATGTAGCAGCATATAAAAGTGCTTTGGCAGATTTCAATTTGGTGATTATAGGATTTCACAAGAGCAACAAAAACCCATGGAAATCCTCTAAGTTCTCAAAAAACGAGCTTTTTTGGCTTCGAGAAATTGCGAACCTTAGAACTAGCAATACTGTTTTAACTGTCTTTGCAAAGCCCTATGCGCTTTTAGACATCCCTGACTTTAAGACGGTAGATGGACTGGTTGTGGCATATCAAAACAGCAAAATTGCACAAGAATCAGCTGCTGAGGTGATTTTTGGAGCTATTGGAACAAAAGGTAAACTACCTGTTTCAGCACATTCAGAATTTCCGGTAAATACGGGCTTGGATCTTAAACCATTACATCGTTTGGGGTACAGTTTTCCAGAACGTGTGGGATTAAGTTCTTCGCGATTGGCAGTTGTAGATACTTTGGTTAAGGCCGGGTTGGATTCATTAATGTTTCCAGGAGCACAGGTTTTGATTGCCAAAAAAGGTAAGGTTATTTATAATAAAAACTTTGGAAAACCAACATATACTTCTGAAGAAAGCATCACTGAAGAACATATTTACGATTTGGCATCTTTGACCAAAATTCTATCTACCTTACCCCTGATCATGAAAATGGAGGAAGAAGGTAAGATTGCTTTAAACAATACCTTCAAAGAACTTATACCTCAATATGATTCTACCGAAATAAAAGACGTTACGGTGCTTAAGGCACTATCACATTATGGACGATTGCCTGCATGGATTGCCTTTTACATAGATACTTTGACAAAAAATCGAAAACCATCCAATGCATTTTATAGGAATGCCCCAACTGACGGTTTTTCGTATAAAGTTGCTGAAAACCTGTATTTGACAGATGCATACAAAGATTCCATTTATAATCGTATTGGAAGGCAAAGTTTGAAATCCAATAGGTATCGATATAGTGATGTCCCTTATTATGTATTTAAGAAATATATTGAAGAGACCTACGGTAATTCCTTGGACGAATTGATCAAAAGCTTCTTAATTGAACCTATGGGACTTAATCATATGGGATTCAATCCACTGGAAAGGTTTTCGAAAGAGGAAATTGTTCCCTCTGAAGAAGACAATTACTTTAGATATCAAACCGTACAAGGTTATGTTCACGACATGGGAGCTGCCATGCAAGGCGGAGTAGGGGGGCATGCAGGTTTGTTTGGCAATGCCACGGACGTAGCCAAAATCATGCAAATGTACTTACAAGGAGGAATCTATGGAGGGAAAAGGTTTTTGGATGATCGAACCATAAAAAAATTCAATACCTGCTACTTCTGCCACAAAAACGTGCGTAGGGGAGTTGGTTTCGACAAACCTCAATTAGAGGAAAAAGGTCCCACCTGTGGTTGTGTTTCGCGTAAGAGCTTTGGCCATAGCGGATTTACCGGAACGTATACTTGGGCAGACCCTGAAGAAGAGTTGGTTTATGTGTTTTTGTCCAACAGAACTTACCCTTCATCCAGTAATACCTTGCTGATCAAATCTGGGTTGAGAACTAGAATTCAGCAAGCGATTTATGATTCCATTATAAATTAGGCTTAAAATATTGCCTTAGATTTGCCTATATGAAGATAGCTATAGTTTGTTACCCTACATTTGGGGGTAGTGGTGTTGTGGCGACCGAATTGGGCATCGCCTTGGCCGAAAGAGGGCATGAAGTTCATTTTGTAACCTATAAACAACCTGTAAGATTGGGACTTCTTGGAAATAACATTCATTTCCATGAGGTTCATGTTCCAGAGTATCCCTTGTTTCATTATCAACCGTATGAATTGGCTTTATCCAGTAAATTGGTAGATACCATTCGGTTGTATGGTATCGAACTACTGCATGTTCACTACGCAATACCCCATGCATATGCTGGTTATATGGCAAAAAAGATGCTTCAGGAAGAGGGAATTTTCATTCCGATGATTACCACTCTGCACGGAACAGATATCACTTTGGTGGGCAAGCATCCCTTTTATAAGCCCGCAGTGAATTTCAGCATAAACAAATCAGATGTGGTAACCTCTGTTTCTGAGGGATTGAAGCAAAGCACATTGGAAATCTTTGATATCGAAAAGGAAATTGAGGTTATCCCCAATTTTATTGACTCATCAAAATACCAACCCAATTATGCCGACTGTCAACGTTCATTGATGGCTAATGAAGATGAACGTATCATTACGCATATTAGTAACTTTAGAAAAGTCAAGAACATTCCTGATGTGATTCATGTCTTTTATAGAGTACAGCAGGAAATACCTGCTAAGCTTATAATGGTAGGAGAGGGTCCTGAAAAAGAGTACGCAGAACAGCTGTGTGACGACCTTGATATAAAGGATAAAGTTGTTTTCTTGGGCAATAGCAACGAAATAGATAGGATACTGTGCTTTTCAGATTTGTTCTTGTTACCATCAAAATCCGAAAGTTTTGGTTTGGCAGCGTTGGAAGCCATGATTAATAGGGTTCCTGTAATATCCAGTAATACCGGTGGTATTCCTGAGGTTAACAAAGATGGGGTGTCAGGTTATTTGGCTGATGTTGGTGATGTTGCAGAAATGGCAGAAAAAGCATTATATATATTGTCCGACAATGTAGTACTTGAACAATTCAAAGAAAATGCGCACGAGGTAGCCTCCAAGTTCGACATCTTAAACATTTTACCGCTCTATGAAGAAGTATATGAAAAGGCCTATAAATCGAGATTTAAAAATACTTTTTGATTAATGAGGTATATTTTGATCATATCCTTTATCTGTTTAATATCTTGTAAAGCTCAGCATGATGCGAAAACAATGGCTACAGAAAACAGTGATATGGAATTAATTGCCGCGGATGATTATAGTGGGGTTCTAGATTATGAAGCCTCGATAATTTCGGATACCAAGGCCTTGAGAAAATTCTATTCCAGAATTAACAAAACCCGAAAACCGGGGTTACCGGTACCAGATGTAGATTTTTCCAAAAACATGATTCTAGCAGTCTGTACCGGAGAGCATAAAGGAGAAAAAGAACCTTTACTGCGAAAAACGGAAGAGGAAAATAATGTGTTGATTACCATCGAACTAAATGAAAATAGAGATGGGTCAAAAAGCAGGAAAACCCTCACTGTTTACCCATTTTATCTCTATAAACTGCCCATTACTTCAAAAAAGGTAAGTATTCAAAAATTGGGATTTTAACCAATACGGATTTTACCATTTTTACTTCTTATCGAAAATAAGAGCACTTCAAAGTACAAAGCCAACAATTTAAGAGGGTTAAAATTAGATTTGTGTAGGAAAGAACCTCAAATCTTATTAGCATGATACGCCTAAAGCCTCTTATAGCGGTACTTGTTTTATTAACTTCCCTTAGTTCTACAGGACAAGAAGTACAGTTGACAAAAAAAGATAGCATTGTAAAAAGCTATTGGTTGGTCAGTTTAGGAACAAATTTCGTTGATGATTCTGGAGATGCCTTTGGTAGTCTATTCGACTTTAGTGACGGATGGCATTGGCATACAGTACCTCACCCCTCACGCGCCAGTATAGGTCGTTACTTTGAGAACGGTCTTGGTTTGGAAGCAGTTGCCACCTATAATAAATATAAAGAAGGGAAAATTGTGGATGGAGAAGCTATCCCAGCTGATGTAGATTATTATGGGCTGGACTTTAGGATTAGCTATGATTTAAATATGATTTTAGGTGAAACAGGTTTCTTTGATCCTTATGTAGGGGTCGGAGCAGGATATACCGATGCCAATAATCAGGGTCGAGGAACTTATAATGCTTTAGCGGGATTCAGAACTTGGTTTTCTGATCATTGGGGATTGGATTTTAGCACCACTGGTAAATGGGCCATGAATACGGAAAATGCAACAAATCATATTCAGCATGCACTCGGTGTAGCATATAGATTTAATGTCAAAAAAGGATTATCCAGAAAAGGCGAGGAAAAACTAGCACTGTTAGAAGAACAGCAGCGTATACAAGATTCAATTGCGGCCAAACAAAAGGCCGATGAGGAGGCTCGTTTGTTGGCTGAGAGATTGGAAAAAGAAAAAGAAACAGCACGATTGGCTGCAGCAGAAAAGGCAAAAAAGGAAGCTGAAGAGGCTAGACTTGCTAAAATTAGAAACGAGATTGATAAATTATCTAATGTCTATTTCAAACTTAACTCGTCATATTTAACTGCTAATGACAAAGAAGTTTTGGACAAATTAGTTGGTATAATGGAAAATACTCCTAGTTTGGTTATTAAGGTAAGTGCCCATACAGATTCACGAGGTACAAAAAAGTACAACCAATGGCTATCTGAAAGACGAGCTGAAAGAACGATGAACTATATCTTGTCCAAGGGCATCACCCAAGACAGAATAAAAAATGATGCATTTGGTGAGACAAGATTGACCAACGAGTGTGAAGATGGCGTTAACTGCCCGGAGGAGAAACATGGAAAGAATAGAAGGTCGGAGTTTGTAATTGTCAAACTTAACTAAAAGTATTACTAATGTCCAGTACATTTGTTACGATGCCAGTCAACCATAGATAACACTTTTGATGCTATATGAGAAAACAAGTATTTGGTAAAATAGTACTTCTTCTTCTTCTTCTGTTTATTTTTTCGTCCTCTATTTATTCTCAGTACGACAAGGTAGTGGTTGTAGGCGCTTCAATAATGGAACAGGTATATGGAAGGGACTTAAATACACCAAATTCAGCAAGGACGACAGAATGGAAGGCGAGCGGTGTTGATGTAGATGTATATGGATATGGATTTGGGGGTTCAAACATAAATGACATCATTAGCGTTTTGGAAACTGCTATGAATACCCATACCTCCAATACCCTGTTTATGGTACATATTGGAGGAAACAATGTTACCGATACAAGACCTTATAATACTGCGACAGCAACACAACTTCAAAATATTAGTGATGATTATGACGCACTGATTACGGCTATCGGGCAAACTCGGAAAGAGGATGTAATTATTATGCCAATTACGTTTCGAACCTATGATATTGCAGAAGATATTTATAACAACGAATCGTTGGGAAGTTTACCATATAATCAGGACATTTTGATTCCAAAAATATTGGCCAACACACCTTCCCAAATCAATATAGATGGTAATCCCATAGTTGATTTATACAATTTCACGAGAACAAATTACCTAACATATTTTGATGTAGGCGCAGCTGGTTTTGACGGAGTACACCCCTCTGTTTTGGGAGAGGATTTACTTTCAGAGTTTATGAGGACTAGGGCAGCATATTTTATTAATGGTGGAGCTGTTCCAGACCCATTGACAACAAATATTGCTGTTACGGGAGTGAATTTATCCTCAAACATGGTAAGCTTGATAACGGGAGAATCTGTTTCATTGACTGCAACTGTAGTCCCGAACAATGCTACCAATCAATCGCTAGTATGGACGAGTGATAATTTATCGGTAGCTACTGTAAACAACGGATTAGTAAGTACAATTTCATCTGGATCGGCTACCATAACTGTTACAACAGATGATGGCGGCTATTCCGATACGGTACTTATAAGTGTTTATGATGATACCGATGGCGACGGGGTTGCCGACAATTTGGAGGCTTCAGCGGCAGAGGCCCTTGACCCCTGTCTTCCCGTGCAGGCAGCCGGCTATACGGGCTACGATGCCGCCAACGCGATATGGGCAGCGGCAGATTGTGATGGCGATGGCCTGATCAATAGCGTTGAAGTTACCAACGGGACGGATCCCTATCTACTGGTCGATACCGACGGTGATGGCATTGATGATGACAACGAGACCAATGACGGTACGGACTTGAACGACCCCTGCGACCCTGTCCAAGGTGCGGGCTATACGGGTTATGATTCCGCCAATGCCATATGGGCGGCGGCCGATTGTGATGGCGATGGGGTTGTCAATGGCGATGAGGCCACCAATGGGACGGATCCTTACCAAGCCTCTGGTGATACCGACGGCGATGGTATTGATGATGACAACGAGACCAATGACGGTACGGATCTGAACGACCCCTGTGACCCTGTCCAAAGTGCTGGCTATACGGGCTATGATTCCGCCAATGCCATATGGGCAGTGGCCGATTGTGATGGTGACAGCCTTTCTAATAGAGATGAGTATGAGAGTGGGACTGACCCATATGAATACACCATTCAGAATGACGAAGACAATGATGGTATTACAAATGAAAATGACAATTGTCCAACAACGTACAATCCGGGACAAGAAGATTTTGACCAAGATGGTATCGGAGATGCTTGTGACTTAGATATTGATAACGATGGAGTACCCAACGAAGAGGATATTTGTGAAGATACTTCTAACGGCGCTATAGTGGATACTGATGGTTGTGAGATTTCTTTGGGAGCCGAAAACTTTAAAGTAAAGACTATCGGCACATCCTGTGTGGGTAGTGAAAATGCCCAAATAGAAGTAAGTGCAGAAAAAACTATGAACTACGTTGCTGTTCTTACAAATAGTAATGGAGGTGAAGCTGGGAATGTTGAATTTACTAAAGATTTGTTCTTTAATGACTTACCTGCTGATAGTTACACATTATGCATCAGCATAAAGAATGTCAGCGGTTACGAGCAATGCTACAACTTGATTGTTTCGGAACCAGAACCTCTTGGTGTAGAGTTGAATATGACTGGATTAGAAAATCAGGTAGACATGGAGCTTTCCGGCTCTGATTCCTATACAATTGAACTAAACGGAAAGGTTTATGAAACTACCGAAAACAAGGTTACGTTAACCCTTAGTACCACTATTGAGAACAAGATTAAAATAAGCACCGACCTAATCTGTCAAGGTACTTTTGAGAAGGTTATTGTCCTAGGTAAGAAGGGTTATGTTTATCCTAATCCAATTGATGACAAAGATTTAACTGTTTATGTTGGCGGGCAGGCCTACGAAAAAGTTCAATTGAATGTTTTTGATATAAATGGGACTAGGGCAATAAGCCAAAATTTGGAATCTGACAGTCAAGGATATGTAAAGATAAATGTTGCTCAACTATCTAAAGGGGTTTATTTTTTAGTTGTAACCACCTTAAATTCAATAACTCATTACAAAATCATTAAAAAATGAATTTGGAAACGATATATTTATTAACCGAAAAATTTTGTTAAAACTAATAGCCAGATGATTTATTCGATTTTTAAAAAAAAGCAATTTGTTCTAACTACCTTTCTCTTACTTATTATAGGTACTAGTGCATTTGCCCAAACAGCAAATACCGAAGACTATGATGGTGATGGAATCCTTAATAATGCGGATTCTGACGATGATAACGACGGTATTTTGGACATTAATGAATATGATTGTACAGCTTCAGATCTTATCTGGGGAGTTCCTGTGTGGACTGGAACCGGTGACCCTGGTGACGAGGCTGAG
The DNA here is from genome assembly GCF_004804315.1 of Flagellimonas onchidii. Taxonomy (GTDB): domain Bacteria; phylum Bacteroidota; class Bacteroidia; order Flavobacteriales; family Flavobacteriaceae; genus Flagellimonas; species Flagellimonas onchidii. The sequence continues at coordinate 355,694 of NZ_SRXX01000002.1, read as the reverse complement.
ATAAACGTAACTACCACTATTAACGCTACCGAAGTAACAGTTACCAATACTGGTACTGATTTTGTTGGTAACCCTGGACTTGACGTAACTGAAGGTACTGGATTTAATGGTACAGATGGATTGCTTATCAATGCGTTGGCAGACGAATTGATAGGAACTAGTATAGTTTATACCATAAGTTTTGATAGACCCGTTACAGGACTAAGTTTTTCGGTTGTAGATATAGATTTGAATACTGACCCAACAAATGATTTTATTGATCAAGTAACAGTAACCGCCTCTAATGAGTCGCAAAATATTGCTCTTGTCAATGGCACAGATTATACGGTTCCAAATCCAGCTTTTGTTAGTGATTTAGGAGGTGGCGTATTTCAAGGACTTCAATTGGTTCCTTTTAGCAATACCACAGATGGAGATGTTATTTTTAACATTGGGCAGCCGGTTGATCAAATTGTTATTGAGTTCACGAATGCAGATGCAACTTCCTTTTCGGAGTTTACTGCAATATTGATTTCTGACCTTTCATGGTCATGTGCATATAGGGATAACGATAATGATACTTTGGCCGATCATTTTGATAGCGATAGTGATGCCGATACTTGTCCCGATGCTTTAGAAGGAGATGGTGGTTTCACATTGGGCGATTTAGATGCCCAAGATAGTTTAGGTGATACGGTAGATTTAAATGGTATTCCAACAATTGCCGGTGCTGGACAAGCGGATGTAAGCAGTATAAATGCCTCGGTAACTTCTAATGAATGCGATGACGATGGAGATGGTGTAATAAATATAACGGATGGAGCAAATTCTTTAGACCCCTGTCTTCCCGTGCAGGCAGCCGGCTATACGGGCTACGATGCCGCCAACGCGATATGGGCAGCCGGGGACTGTGATGGGGACACGATATTGAACGGTGACGAGGTTACCAATGCCACAGATCCTTATAACACGGACACAGATGGCGACGGGGTTGCCGACAATTTGGAGGCTTTAGCGGCAGAGGCCCTTGACCCCTGTCTTCCCGTGCAGGCAGCCGGCTATACGGGCTACGATTCCGCCAACGCGATATGGGCAGCGGCAGATTGTGATGGCGATGGCCTGATCAATAGCATTGAAGTTACCAACGGGACGGATCCCTATCTACTGGTCGATACCGACGGTGATGGCATTGATGATGACAACGAGACCAATGACGGTACGGACCTGAACGACCCCTGCGACCCTGCCCAAAGTGCTGGCTATACGGGCTATGATTCCGCCAATGCCATCTGGGCGGCGGCCGATTGTGATAGCGATGGGGTGGTCAACGGCGACGAGGCCACCAACGGCACGGATCCTTACCAAGCCTCTGGTGATACTGACGGCGATGGCATTGATGATAACAACGAAGTAAATAACGGCACGGATCTGAACGATCCCTGTGACCCTGTCCAAAGTGCTGGCTATACGGGCTATGATTCTGCCAATGCCATATGGGCAGCGGCCGATTGTGATGGCGATGGGGTGGTCAATGGCGACGAGGACACCAATGGTACTGATCCTTACCAAGCCTCTGGTGATACCGATGGCGATGGCATTGATGATGATAATGAGACCAATGATGGTACGGACTTGAACGACCCCTGCGACCCTGTCCAAGGTGCGGGCTACACGGGCTATGATTCAGCCAATGCCATATGGGCGGCGGCCGATTGCGATGGCGATGGGGTTGTCAATGGCGACGAGGACACCAATGGGACTGACCCCTATGAACCATCAAGTGACACCGATGGTGATGGTATTGATGATGATTTAGAAGCAAACAACGGTACGGATCCGAACGACCCTTGCGACCCTGTTCAAAGTGTGGGCTACACGGGCTATGATTCCGCCAATGCCATATGGGCAGCGGCCGATTGTGATGGTGATGGCCTTACAAACAGTGAAGAATTGACGTTAGGAACGGAAGTCTATAATGCTGATACCGATGGTGATACTATTAATGATGGCCAAGAGGTTTCTGATGGAACTAATCCTTTTGAAGATTGTGATTCTGTAGGAGGAACGCCACTTCCTGATTCATTCTGTGACAGAGATAACGATGGTTTGAGCGATGAAGATGAAACTAATTTAGGAACTGATCCGGATAACCCAGATTCAGATGGCGATACTATTCAGGATGGCGAAGAGGTTTCTGATAATACTGACCCATTGGATCCTTGTGATTCAGATGGTGGAACACCACCACAAGGTACAATCTGTGGAGTTGAAATTGGAAATTCAATTATTACTCCTGATGGAGACGGTACCAATGACTTCTTCAGAATAGATAACATTGAATTGTTTTCAAATAACAGTGTGGAAATAATCAATCGATGGGGTACACCAGTATTTAAGACAGAAAACTATGATAACAATTCCAATGCTTTTAGAGGAATTGCAAATACGGGAACCTCGTTGAATAAAGGAAATGTACTTCCTGCAGGAGTATACTTCTACATCATAAAATATGTTGATGAGGGAGAACGTAGAAACGCCACAGGATATTTATATATCAATCAATAAAAAAACTTAAGATATACTTACAATGAAGAAATCCATAATAATTGCAATAGTAGCGGCCGTGGGCATGATTAAGTTAGCTACTGCCCAACAAGACCCACAGTATACGCAGTATATGTTGAACACCATTGTCGTAAATCCCGCTTATGCTGGAGCAGGAAATGTTTTAAGTATTGCGGCTTTACATCGATCACAGTGGATAGGTCTGGATGGTGCCCCTGAAACCCAAACGCTGAGCATACAGAGTCCCTTGTCAGAAAGATTAGGGATAGGTTTATCTGTTGTTAATGATAATATAGGGGACGGTACGGTACAGGAAACTTATTTTGATTTGGCCCTTTCATATACCATTCCGGCTTCTCAGTATGGTAGCTTGGCCTTTGGTTTGAATGTCGGAGGAGACTTCTTGAATGTAGACTTTACACGCCTAGTAAATTATGGCGTTGAGACGAATTTACCTAATATTGATAGTAAGTTCTCGCCAAATGTAGGAGTAGGGGTATATTATTATCAAGAAAAATTCTATGCTGGTCTTTCTGTTCCAAGTCTTCTAGAAACGGAGCATTTTGATAATTCGGCGAATGGCACCTCTTTTCTTGCTAAGGAAAGAATGAATTTTTATCTAATTTCCGGCTACCAATTTGACTTGAATTCCGACCTTGTATTGAACCCTGGTTTTTTGTTGAAGGCAGTAAGTGGGGGACCTCTTCAGTTTGATTTGACCACAAAACTCACTTTTAATGATAAGTTTTCTGTTGGGGCGGCATACCGGTTGGACTCTGCGGTCAGCGCTCTCTTCGGGGTGAAATTTGCGGAAAAATTCTTGGTAGGACTGGCTTATGATGTTGAAACTACAACATTGGGAAGCAACCAATTCAATGATGGTTCTTTCGAAGTCTTTTTAAGGTACGATTTTATAAATAGATTGAACAGGCGGAATGTAACCGGACGTTTTTATTAAGGTTAATAGTTTAGATTCTTAAGAGCTTCGATATAAGCCTTATTGTCCAATTATTGGACAATAAGGTTTTTTTGTGGCATTTTTAAAGGTATGGTATTCGATTTGGATGTTTTTGAGAAGCCATTATATTGAATGGATTACTTCTAAAAAGAAATCTGCAGGCCTAATACATTTTATTTAAAATGTATGAACCGAGAACTTACCTCCAAATAAAAAATACTTAAAAGTACTCGGGATATTCTTGGCAATGATTGTAATGTTGATTTTAATGGGAAATAAGTTCTCAAAGTATATGGTATTTGGCCCCCTTTATTACTCCTACTAATACTTTCTTTGGCCTAGTACGTCTTTGGTTACTGCTTATTTACAGTTTACCGGTTTCTTTTCGGTCTTAACGTAATCCGCTATAAACTGGGCAATCAGTTCCCTTCCGTGGTTGTTCCAATGCCAATCGTAAATTAGGGTAACCGGCTTTGATGTACTTTCGAACGTTGAAGCAAAATCGATATACTGGATGCCATTATCATCACAATAATCTAAAAATAGTTTACTGGTTTTTCTTGAATCCAATAATATTACGGTTTTACATTTGGCAAAACCGTATAGTTTAACAAGGCTTTTGAAATTTTTCAAATACTCCTGATCTAGGTCAAGGGATATATTAGATTCCTCTATCTTTCCTTTTGTTATTTCCAAATCGTCGGTGGTATCTTCAAAATCCTGACCTCCAACCAGTTTCTTTATAGGTTCTAGAACCCCAATTTTGGACCCATAAGCCAAAAGCTTTATATTATCTCTTATTTTGAATACCATAGATGATAACATGGCTATACGCCCAAAATTTGGCTCGTACTCACCTCTTTCCAAATCACTTTCGTAATTTAAGTAGATAATGATTTTATCTATAAGCTCAAAATCTTCTTTATAAGCATGAATCAAGTGCATCTGATTGGCCAAATCATAACCTGCATATCCATATTCATATACTTCAACACTATCCAAGATTTTTTCTATTTTCTTTCCGGTGGAGTCATAATAATCCTGATGAAAGCCTTCAATAAATGAATCTCCGATAATTGCTATTTCATATTTTGCCTTAGATGGCGTGAATTCCCTATGCGAATTAAACCCGGCATCATTTATATTAAATTCGGAAAAATTTTGATTTCTATTACCCGTTACTGTATAACCATTGTGACCTGGAACACGTTTTTCAACATTTAGTTCGTCAATGAAACGCGGAGGATCTTCGGTATATAGATGGAAAACCCTTACCAATACCTCCAAAACCAAAAGGACAAGGAAGGTATACCATACTATTTTTATAAAGAACTTTTTCATATCCCTAAAATTGAAAGTAGATAAATGACCTGTTTACACCATCATCGTAAAATAGAAACATGGTCAAAATAACTACAGTATATAATAAGAAACGCACAATTTTTGATTTGAACTTGAACGGATTTCGCTCATCCTTTCGAATCAAATACTCATAAACCACAAAAAGGGCCAGCAAGATGTAAAAGTCCACCATTCGATAACCCATAGGGTGAGTATAGGGCTCGTATGTAAAGTTGGATGCGATTCTGCTCATATATTGAAAGGAATCTGTAAGCGTAGGGGACCTAAAGAAAATTCTTGAAAAGGTAACCAGTGCAAAGGTTAAGAGCACCTGAAGGATTTCAATTGGGGTAGGGAAGAGGGTTTTTTCCCCTACAACATTATCAGCATACATTCGGTTTCTCCCCATCAAAAAAACAGGAATATAAAATAAAGCATGAAGTCCTCCCCAGAAGATAAAGGTCCAGTTTGCTCCATGCCAAAAACCACTCACTAGAAAAATCACAATAATGTTTCTTACTGACTTGGCCTTGCTTACCCGAGAACCACCCATGGGTATATAAAGGTAGTGCCTAAACCAGGTTGACAGGGAAACATGCCATCGTTGCCAATACTCGGCCACATTCCTGGAAAAATTTGGAAATTTAAAATTGGACATAAGTTCAATACCAAAAAGTTTGGCAGTACCTATGGCAATATCCGAATATCCACTAAAATCCCCGTACACTTGAAAACTGAACAAACAAACACCAAGAACAAGGGTGGAAGCTGGATAAGTACCATAATTGGCAAAAATATCGTCTACAATTGGGGCAAGGGAATCTGCTATGACCATCTTTTTAAAAAGGCCCCATAGAATAAGTTTTATACCTCCAGTGGCTTGGGCATAGTTAAAGGAGCGTCTATTGACGATTTGTGACAATAGATTAGAGGCCCTTTCGATTGGCCCTGCAACCAATTGCGGAAAGAACGAAACAAATGAGGTAAAAGCAATGAAATTCCTGCTAGGAGTTAGTTTTTTGTAGTAAATGTCAAAGGAATATGACATGGTTTGAAAGGTGTAAAAAGAGATTCCGACAGGAAGAATCACATTTAAAGTCCATGTACTTTTTATCTCGTAACCCATGGTCGAGAACATGTCGATAAAAGAATTGACAAAGAAATTACTGTATTTGAAATATCCCAGCATTCCAATATTGAAAGCCATGCTTACCCATAGCCAATATCTAGCCTTTTTTTTGGCATCTATATTCTGATAAATCTTCTGACCAACAAAAAAATCGACAACTGTACTCAAGAAAATCAGTAAAAGAAACCGCCAATCCCACCAGCCATAAAAGATATAACTGGCAAAAATCAAGAAAATGTTTTGAATGGTGACATCTTTTTTGAAAGCAAACCAGTAAAGGCAAAATACCAAAGGAAGAAAAAAGAGAAATTCTATCGAATTAAATAACATGTATTATTTATTTACAGGATTGATTAGAACAGCTCTTTGAGCCTTTTTACCTTTTAATACATATAAATCCTTTGAAGAGGAGTGGTATAATGATACATCATCTGAACATTCTTGAGTCAGAAAAAGAAAATCATTAATGATTTGTTTGGTAATTGCAAGATTTTTTTGTCCTAGATCGATTTGTTCCAATGTTTCTTCAAGGGGAATGGTTATTTTTTCAAATGTATATGTTGAATCTAAGCGAACTGTTTCGGGTTCTTTTTTTAGTTTCTTTTTGAGGTTATTCCAATGGGTATTGACCCCCTTGGAAATAAGAAACGCTAAAATACTTGATCTGTTGCCTTTAAAGTTCGCGTAGAGATAACCAACGATAGAATATTTGGGATATAATATATGGTGGTGAAATTGGTATTTTCCATTGGACCATTGCCTTTTATAGCCCATGTCTCCCCAGCCCATTTCAAATCGCTGATAACCGTTGTTGATGCACCACTCTAGTTGTTTATAAATTTCTACTTGTCCAAGACTAAATTTGGCATAGTCAATATCGTATGAAGAAATATAACTGAACAAAATGGTGTCGTAGTTATAATTGAAAGAGATTTCGATAGGTTCGCTCCGGTCGTATATAACAAATATGGATGCTTTTCCCTGTTTCATTAATTCAAATGAGGAGGAAAGTACTTTATCCCAACTTGCTATGTTTTCACTCTCCTGACCTCTTTGCTCAAATCTTTTTATAATCATAGCCTTTAGCCTACTCATCAAAAACAGATATTCTTCATTTGTTATCTCTTTTTGATACATTTTATAGCTTATGTCAAAACAGGTTTCCAATCTTCTGATTGCACGGTTGATGGTCTTACGCCTACTTTTGAGGTGGGCTCGCAGATAATCTTCAACACAAGAGAAGTCATTGATTAGTATCGAATATCCGTTTACGGAAGAAAAAATTCGTTCAGTCCATTTTTTGGAATCCGAAATAACGGTTTTTACATAATCGGGCACATATGTAAAGGAATAAATTCCGTTTTTGGAACTTAATTTCGAAGTACGACCAATTAGATTGTTGTTTGAATCATCGGAAAGACCAACATAGGAATATGGCTGGGCAATAACGTCTTGTTTCAAATACAAGTCAGTGAGGAAGGTTAAACATTCGGTATTGCTAGAAGCCATTTTTGGTGATGCTTAGTTCAGATGATTCACTATTGAAATTGCCTTGGTTTTACCTAAAACGGCATACGTTTCTTGTTTGTCACATAGCTTGAGCACCTTAATATTTTTAGCGTGTTCAACATATCGATATTGAAAATCATAAACTAAAGGTCTTAACCAAAGATTTGGTTCTAAATGAATGTTGATTTCGGTAAAGGCCAAACCATTAATTTCATCATGATTTACCTCCTGCTGCTCTATCCTCGGTTTCGTATCCGATTTTTCTGTGCCAATCCTACTTTTAACGTTTTTCTTTCCTCTTTCTTTTTTGGACTTCCAATAATCTTTGAATTTGTACAACAGAACTCTTATGGGAACCAATACCCTATGTATTACTGATTTTGGGTCGTAAAAAATATGATGTCCATATCGATATACCTTATTGCTCCATACATGCTTGTAAGGTAGATCCCCCCACATAAAGTCAAAAACTTGGTAATTATTATCAATGCACCACTCCAGATGTTTCATGATGTCAATATTTCCCAAACCGAATTTTGAGTAATTGATATCATAGGAACTGATAGCACTGTTCAGCACATCTTGGTAATGGTAATTTAGACAAATATCAATGGGATCCGATTGATTATAGATGACGTGAAGAGAAGCCTTTTTTTCCAGAATCATGGAATAGGTTTTTTTTCTCATTTCATCTAGGTTGATTGTTGGGTCAAATTCATCTCCCCGTTGTTCAAACCGCTGCTTTATAAATTGCTGCATTGTATTGAACAAGTATTCGTAATTGCCTTCTTCGATTTCCCCAAAATAAACTTCATAGTTAATGTCAAAACAACTTTCAAGTCGTTTTAAGGGCCTTTTTAAACGTGTTAGCTTACGTTTTGACCCCATTTTGGACATAATGTACTCATCTACAGAGGAAAAACCGCTCAAGTCGATATAATAACCGTTGAATCTTTGGATTTGAAGAAGTTTAAGAGGTTTGCCAAGTGAACGGGGTAGTGGGGTCAGGAATTCAGGAATGCATTTAACTTCTGTAATACCTGAGAACATTGATTCATCCGATAAGTGCAAGTTGTTTACCTCTTGTTGTTCTATGCGATCATTTTGAACAGAACTATATATTGGAGGTATGCTTCCTTTTTCGAACAAGTCAAGAGCAAAATTGTAGTTTACGATTTTGGTAATTCCCATTTCAATTTTGTTTAGATGGTTAGCTTTACACCCGTTTTGGTATCTAGCCCTTCCAAGAGGAACAAATTGGTTGTTTCCCCCACTTTAAAAACCTTAAGGTTTTTTTCTTTTTCCTGGTTTAGATATAAAAAATCGTAACAAATATTTTTTAACACGGTAAACTCTGCAGCATTTATATCTATAACCTGCTTGTTTTTACTTGTATGTTGATCATCCCATTCTACATAGGAGTAATTGATACTTTCCTTTTTTTTGTTTTTTAACGAATAGGTAAATCGATGTAAACTTTCATTGAGTTTTTTCTCTCTTAAATACTGCTTGAGTTCGAAAAAGCTTTTTAGAGCGAAGGATATAAGTTGCGCTTTTGGTGATTTTTTGTCATATAGAATATGATAATGAAAATCGAATTTTTTGTTTGACCATCTTGTTTTGTAATCAAAATAACCTTTGGAAAAATCAAGAACTGGCCAGTTGTTTTTCAGACACCACTCAATTAAATACATGATCTTTATACTTCCAAGATGAAATTTGGCATAATCAGTATCAAAAACGGTAATGGCGTCGAATACCCTTTTTTCAGATAAATAGGCCAATGTGATACTGATAGGTTCATTGTTGTTGTACAATACAAATAATGCAGCTTTTTTTTGAAGTATCATAGGATAGGCCACATCTTTATAAAAGTTCCATTCTTGGTAATCCAAGTTATTGTTGCTTATTTGCTTTTCCGCAAAACGTTTTTCAAGAAGTAACTTAAACTGGTCAAAAGTAGAGTTGAATTCTGTCTCGGACATTTCTCCATAATGCGCTTTAAATGAGATTTCGAAGCATTCTTCAAGACGTTTTTTGTATTTACGCAGTTTATATCGGCTACTTTTTTTGAAGGTTTTGGACATATAATCACCCAACGTGCCGTATGCTTCCAGCTCTATCAAGAATCCAGGATACTGCTTTACCGAATAGAGCCCCATTGTACCATTTGAAGTGACTTCTTCTTTTCTGGAATAGCCCATAACATCATAGACAAGGAAGGTTTTTCCCTTTTCCTTTTTTCCGCAATGGGAATCCAATTCATAATCCAGTCCTTTGGTCAAGTTTTTTCCGGAATTGATATACAGGCCAGGGATTTTGGATTGGTAGAATGAAAGATTTTTAGCAAAATTGAAAGTATGAATCTTTTTGTCCGGCAAGAAATGTCTTGACCAAAAAGAAACAAAAGTAGTTGAGGTGAATGGGTTGGATTTAATCATACTATACTATTGATTATACACCATTGCATCTATATAATGGGAAAAAGTCTCCTTTGGTACCATTATTACTTTTTTCTATCAGTTTTTCGTAAATCTCTGGTTGAACAACCAGTTTCCAAACATAGAAGTCGTTCATATCTTTTGAGAAAGACGATTTAAATTGAAGAAGGGTATCATTTGCGCTGGCCAGCCCTCCGCCAAGATTGAAACAAGATAATCCCATTTGGGTCGCCTTAATTCTCATTTCATCTATCAAGAGTTTAGTGGGCATCAGTGGCAGATACTCACTTTTGGTTCCAGATAAGTGGTAATGGACCACGGAGTTTTTGTATATGAACAAACTGGCACCAATTACTTCATTGGTTTCATTATGCACTGCCAAGAGCGTTTCCGTTTCAAAACCGTTGCTTTTGGCAAGTACCTTGAAATATTGATTATCAAAATAATACATGGGTTTGGCATTGACCCGATCCATGTTTTCATGATAGATTTTCACAAAATCCTCAAACTCTTCATCGGTGGTAGCTTTTTTAACCTTGCAATATCTTCTAGCCTTATTGAGTTGCCCTTTTAATCTTCTAGCAAATTCTCTTCGTTGTAATTCAACGCTTTTTTTAAGGTCTATGGTAACTACCGGTCCTTTTTTTTCAATGCTTCCAATAAGCCCCAGAACCTTATGCTGTAAAGGCAAAAAAGGATTGAGTCTTGAAAATACAGCAATGATTTTGTTGGAAATAAAATATTCTAGAAGTTCGCCTTCGAAATGTTTGTTGTCAAAGTCAATGGAAATGTTTTTGTAAAGTGGTCCCGCGTATCCATAAACTGAGGTGGCATCAAAAAAAGTGGAGCCAGGGATTTTTCTTATGAGCAGGGGTAGGCCGATAATACATTCTCGATGGATATATTTTAACAATATAGGCCTATCTCCACCTTTTGAAATCATATGATAGTCGAAGGTGTGATACAAATCTGACTCCTCAAAGCTTGAGATAAAGTCGTCCCAGTATTTTTTTTCCTCAATAGTTTGAATCATTTAGGACAAGAGATTTTTTAACCCTATAAGGATTACTTAGATTGATATTTTTTGACAACTGGGGGAAACTGGTTTTACTGGTCATTTTAGAAGGTGTTTTCAATGTGCTTTAAAAATTCCTCATTAACTGGGAGAAAACAATCTTTTAAATCTAAGACTTAAAAAAAGAAGAGTTTTATTGTTTAAGATTGGTACGATGACCATATTATAAATTGGACCGGTTTTTTTGTTTCCTATTCCTCCTATTTTTCGGTCTATTGGATATACTTCTAACTCATTTAATTGCTTCAATATTTTTTTAAGAACCTTGAAATTAAGACTCGGAGACCTAAACGTTTTTATAAATAATGTAAAAACATAGGACTGTTGCTTTCTTTTTAAATTTTTAAGTATGTTATTATATTCCACATGCGAACCATCCAGGCTTTTACTCATATGATCTATTTCTTGAATTGCAAAAACCAAATCATCAATGAATTTGAGGGCATGAGCCGACTCTTTGGTTGTTGTTATAGAGTTTTCAACAATAGCATATCTGTGGATATCTGTATCCACTTTGGAAATTCTGTTTGCTCGTAAAACCAAGCTTGTGGTGAAAATCGAATCTTCCATAAACCTGCCCTCCATAAATGTAATTTCAGTAGAGAGCAAAAAACTTCTTTCAATTAGATACAAACATGCTGAATTTCTTATTCCATGTTTGGATATGTATGTAAGACCATCTAAGATATCCGAGGATAAACCCTGAGGCCGAGATGTAGAAAAATTTGGCACTTCCGTTCCCTTCACGAATTTACTCTGAAATACTAATATTTCAAGTTTATTGATGTTACATAATTGAAGAAGACCATTTAAAACATTAGGAGCAATATAATCATCTGAATCTAGAAAATGGAGATACTTTCCTTTAGCCATTTCAATGCCTTTATTACGGGCAGCACTTACTCCTTGGTTTTGTTGACTGAATAAATGAATGTTCTCATGATTTTCGCAATAAGTTTGAACAATCGAATTACCGCTATCTGTTGAACCGTCATCAACTACAATAATTTCATATTCATTATACGGTATGTCTTGATCCAATAGGCTTTTCAGGCAACGTTCTATAAACTTTTCTTTGTTATACAATGGAACAATTATACTTAGCCTCATTATTTTTAGTTAAATTATTTGGTTCATTTTTGAGTGTTGGTTTTTTATTTTTCCTATTCCAAATAGGTCTAAAAAAAAGCGTGTTGATGATATTCTCTATTTGAAAACAATAATGTCATCATAACGGTCGAATCAAAATTATTGATATCATAGAATCGACAAATAAAATTGGTTTTGTTGCCGTTTTTATGGATAAAATACTAGGTGAAATACAATCTCTTATGGTTTTTCCTTGGTTCAAAATAAAGGTCATTTTATTTTTAATGAATGCATAAACGCAATAGAAAGTTATTAAGCCTATCCGATAGGAAATTAGTGGCCAACTAACCTCTTAATATTTAGGCATAGAAAAAGGAGATTTCTACTATTGAATACGGGTACAAAAGTCATGCTGTAAATAAAGCGGCTTTTTTTATTCCCAATTCCACCCGTTTCGAGATTTATGGGATAAACATTTAGGCCTTTGAGTTTCTTAAGTATTTTTCCAAGCTCTTTTAGGCTGAAGAAGGGATGTCTAAAAACCTTTATAAACAGCGTAAAAACAAAGGATTGCTGTTTTTTTCTAAAATCCCTCACAACTTTTTGATAATATTCGTGAGAGCTATCTAGGTTGTTAATCATACCATCAATTTCTTCAATCGCAAAAACCAAATCGTGGATGAACTTGTGAAGATGTTTAGTATTGGTGCTGGTTTGTATAGAATTTTGAACCTTTACAAATCGGTGAATGTCATAGTCTACTTTAGCTATCCTCTTAGATTTTAGAAACAGACTCGCAGTGAATATAGCGTCTTCCAATAATCTACCTTCTATGAACTTGATACCTGAATTCAATAAAAACTCTCTTTCAATCACATACCACCAAGCTTCATTTCTGTAGCTACTTTCTCCAATAAATCTAACACCATCTGCTACTTTCACTGAAAGGTTTTTAGGGTCTTCGGTAGATGATCGGGTTAAATTACCATTTTCGGTGTATGTAGTGTTGAAGCCTAAAATTTCTAGATTATTCGATTCACATATATTTAAGAGGTTCCCTAAGGTAGTTCGTGCTAGATAATCGTCTGCATCCATCAAATAAACGTATTTTCCCCGTGCTATTTCTATACCTCTATTTCTGGTGGCACTCACACCTCTATTTTCTTGTAAAAAAACATGTATATTAGAATATTGCTCAGAATAGTCTTGAGCAATGAGACCTCCACTATCCTTGGATCCATCATCTATAATTATGATTTCATATTCATTTGAAGATAAATCTTGAGCCAATAGACTTTTTAAGCAGCGATCAATATATTTTTCCTTGTTATACAAAGGAATGATTATGCTTAATTTCATTGCTTCTTATTGGTTTAGTGGTTTTTTCGATAGGGTATCGATTAAATTTTGTTTTTAGATGTTCCAAAAAAGACCCATTGATTGGTAATCCTTGCAACTGAAATTTAACTGTATCCCCACAATAGTTGAGAACAAAATTATTTGATGCCACCAAATCATCAAATAAAATAGTTTTGCTACAGTTTTTATAGATAAAGTACTACCTGCCAACCATGTATTGGAAAATCAAGGCGTTGTATTTCATAATAACAATAGTTTGGTTAACGGCCCAAATACCCTCCATCAACAGGTATTACAGTTCCGGTAACATAATCACTGGCGGAAGATGACAAAAAGACGGTCAGTCCTTTAAGATCTTCCCCTGTGCCCCATCTTTTCATTGGAACTCTATTAAATACTTCCTCTGTTCTCTTTTTATCATTGATTAAGGCAGTATTTAATTGGGTGTCCATATAACCTGGAGCAATAGCATTTACACAAATGCCCTTTGCCGCCCAATCATTTGAGAGTGCTTTTGTCAATTGTCCTACACCACCCTTTGAAGCGGCATATGCAGGTATGGTGATTCCGCCCAAAAAGCTCATCAAAGAAGCAATATTGATGATTTTTCCACCGCCATTTTCTATCATGGTATTACCAGCGTACTTGCAATAGTAAAAAGTGGCATCCAAGTTTATGGAAATGACCTTATTCCACTCTTCTTCTGGAAAATCCTCACTTGGATATCTTCTTTGAATTCCTGCGGAGTTTATCAAAATATCTACTGTACCTCCTAATATTTCCAAGGCTGTATTGTAAGAATCCTTAATTTCTGAGAGTTTACTGACATCAGTTTTTATCGGGCTTACATTCAAGCCGTTATTATTAAATTCTTCACAGATTTGGAATATTCTATTGTCTAAATCAATTACCACAGTTTGGGCCCCTGCTTGGGCAACAGCCTCCACCATAGCTTTTCCAAGATCACCTGCACCTCCAACTACAATCGCTTTTTTTCCTTCTAAACTGAATTTTTCTAAAATATGTTGCATTATGTTGTTTTTTATTGAAAAGTCTTAATCTTTTTTGGTATCAAAACTGGAACAACTTCTAAATTGGTCACAGTTGCCACACAATGGATTTTTAGGTTAATTGAATATGTAGTCTTCTGTATTCCATGGTTTTAACCATTCTATCACCATGTCGTTGCCTTCGGAGTCAAGTACCTTCAGACTATTTTTTATGTCTTGAATAGTTTCATTAATTCCAAAAATCGAATCTGCCGCAGTGTAAATCCTATATAGCACCTGTCTTTCCGTTCCTATCCATTCTTTCTGAACGGTATCTCCAACTTTGAACCGTTCAACAACGAAATTGACATTTTTATGGGATTTAATAGCTTCCAACCCTTCTATTGAGTCTATTTTTCCATCTTTTAAGAGCACCCAAACTGAACAAGCAGCCCCGCCTTTGAGCATATAATCATTTCTTTCTGCAAAGTCTTCATCCCCAAAAACACCTGTAAGCGCGTAGTTTATAAGCATTTTCCTATGGTCAAATCCGTTTATATGGGCAAGGTGAATATGTGGAGCTTCTCCTTGAAGGCGAAATCCTGGGTCATAACTATAAAAAACATTGTTTTCAACAAAAAACTGGATGTTTAGCACTCCAGTCTGTATATCCAACCCTTTGAACATTTCACATAATTTGGGATGAACTTCTTTAACGAACAAATCTGTATATGTTGATGGATATACCGTACCTATTGCAATAGGACTTGAGTCACCTTGCATTCTTGTAAGATATCTATCATAAGTAGCGGAAAGATAAGGCACACCATTTTTAAAAGTGTAGTATACAGCCATATCATCACAATTAGAATCCATATACTTTTCAACCAAAACCACTCCTTTTTTTGAGAATTTCAGTACGTTTTGTACAGTTGCGATATAGTCTTCTTGATCTCTGCAAATCTTCATTCCCACTCCGCCACCACTGTCAACGGGCTTAACCATTAGTGGAAATTCTACATTTTGAGGTTTGGCAATATCGGTATCACGAGTCAAATATATTCCTGGGATGTCCTGAACACCATATTCGGCACAATAACGTTTGTAACCATCTTTACTACAAAACGCTTCTATGGTTTTTTCATTGGCATAGCAATGTACGCCTAGCTTTTCACAAATCTCACGATAAGGTTTTACTAATATGTCTGCAACTCCAACCAAAACGCCGTCAACGTTTTTTTCCTTGGCCACAGCAACAATTTTGTCAATATCAAAGCCATCGATATCGTAAGTTTCAGCTGCATTTTTTTTGGCGGGCGCATTGGGATTAGGGTCAATGACAATGGTATAAACCCCCATGGAATTTGCAATATCTACCAAAACACCTGTTTCCGGATTGCCGCCTAAAATTATAAGTTTTTTAGTCATTTGATTAAAGGATTAGTGTATTTTAAATGAATTGTAAGCTAGGTTTGTGTTTTTAATTTAATTGGTAATTAAAATCATCATCAAAACCCAGATGGGTTAAGAGTTTGGTAATTTCTTGTTCGTCAGTATTGATTTGTACAATTTTACTTGCGTCAATACCCATCAGTCCGAGCTCAGCTTTGATGGATTCGTAAATTGATGGGTTAATTGTGGCAATAATCAAGAAATCAAACTCTTTGTTAACCACTGAACTTAGAGGTTTAACAAAGTTTCCGCCAACTTTAAGTTTATGAAAATCAACATCTATCCATCCAACAATCTTAAAAAAATTGGTTTTAGCATTGGTAGACAGGATATGTTGACCAAAAGAACCTGAACTATAGACGACTATCTTCGAATTTTGTTCAGCCCTTAGGAATGGATTAAAAAACACCTTTTCAGGGTGGTCACATACCAGACCTCCTGAACGAACCAAAATTTGTGAATACAGATAGAACATTATTTGTCTATCCAAGTTTTTCCCGTCAAGCACTTTACTAAGATTTACTTTCAAAAAGTTCATTAGCAAGCCAAGCCTGTAATATTCCATTTTCGGGTTTTCAATGGATTTTACAATGGAATCATGCCTTTGTCGGTAATAATAAAGCGGAATTTTACTTATAGTAAGTTTTTTTGAAAGCGCTAAATAGGCATAAGTTATTGCCGCATCTTCACCCATGATAATTTCGTTGGGGACATCATATAGAACTTCCTTGAGCAAGTCCCGTCTAAAAAGCTTGTTCCATACGTAGGTTGAAACCTCGTGTTCACAGAAACGTCCATTGTATATTGCTTTTGGAAGTATGGAAGATCGGATTTCATTTTCATCAAAAACCCCTGTGAATTCAGGCTTTATCGTTTCAATTTTACTATCAAATTCCCGGAAATGTCCTGTAACCACCAAATCTGAAGAATTAGCTTCAGCAAGTTTGAACAAAATGTCTAGATAATACTTGTCGACCCAATCATCGCCATCAACGTAAGAAACATACTTTGCCTTAGCAGCAGTCAAACCGGCCTTTCTTGCACTCAACAAGCCTCCATTTTCTTTGTGGATTACCTTTATTCTTGCATCTTTTTTGGCATAATCATCACAGATTTTAGGGCAGCTGTCTGGACTACCGTCATTTACCAATATCAGCTCAAAATTCTTAAACGATTGTTCTAACAGACTTTCGATGCATTTTGGTAGATATGCTTCAATTTTATATATAGGAACAATTACACTAATTTGGATAGTGTCCATAAGTTCAAATTTTATTTAGTTCAACATAAAATAAGCCTCCACCAAAGGTGTCTTTTGAGGACTCGGATTTAGCGGTAGTGACATACAAGTTATTATGATCATCAAAACAACAGGATGTTACATTTGGACATGGTAGTTTGTATTTATCCAACTGGAGTCCATTTATAGGGTTCCATTTGGAAACTTGGCTGCCTCCCCATTCTGCAATCCATAACATTCCATCATTGTCCATGCACATTCCATCTGGACTTCCTTCTCCTTTAAAAGTTATCACATAAGAATCAAATACAACTTCTCCGCTATTTATATCATAAGCGTACTTGGCTACTTTTTTTGTTGGAGTGTCAATGAAATATAGCACAGTGTCATCCTTTGAAAATGCCAAACCATTGGAAATAGTAGTGGCTTCAATAATGGTTTTGTATTGGCCATCAGCGCACGAAAAAACCTGCCCTACATTTTCCTCGACATTAGGATACCCCATGGTGCCAACAATTAACCTTCCTTTGGAATCTTGAATACCATCGTTGTATCGAACATGATCGGGAAGATCAATTTGAAAGGCAAACTCCTTTTGCATTGTACTAAAATCTATTTGGAAGAAGCCGTTTTTGGAAGCTGCCACTACTTTTTTCTTCTCCAATATAAATATACAGCCTACCGGAGAATCCAATTTTACACTTAGTATTTCTTTGGTTTCAGGATTGTAGCAATAAACCAAGCCATCTAAAATGGATACGAAATAGAGTAGTTTGTTTCCATGGTCAAACACTGGCCCTTCTAAAAGCTCAGAGTTGGAATGAAATGCCAAGGTAGTAATCATAGATAATTATATGTATTCTCCCCCTGTGATTCTTATGAGAGAACCTGTTGTCATTGCAGATTCATCTGATATAAAATGCATTACTGCAGGCACCGGATCAAGGCTATTGAGCATTCGACCCATAGGAATGTGGTTGGATACCTTAGTTTTTAGTTCTTCCTCACTAATTCCTTCTTTTGCCCGTAATTCAAGTTCTCCTTCCGTATTGGTCCAGCCCATGACCAGATAATTGGATCTAATTCCAAATTTTGCATAATGATGGGCAATATGATTGGATAATGTGTAAAGTGTTGCTTTTGTGAGCGCGTACGGAGCCCTGTTAATTTCTCCATAATCCATGTGGGCCGAGCCAAAAAAGATAATAGATCCAGTTTGGGCATCCATCATTGACTTCAACACATGTTTTAACAAAAAGTACGGGGCCTTGAGATTAACATTGAAAACGCTGTCATAAATGTCTTCCTCAGTATCTATGATAGAGGACACTGGTGTTATTCCAGCGTATAAAACCAAAGCATCTATACTTTTGAACCGTTTTATGGTTTGTTTATAAAAGTTTTCAATCTCTTGAATATTGTTTAAATCCAGTTGATGAAAATAGAGGTTATCTCCATTTTGATGGGATTGTACTATTTTATCACCCAATTCGGAATCTCGTCCACAAAAGGATACGTTGTAGCCTTTTCTTAGGCAGGATTTCAGAATTTCTTTTCCAACCCCTTTGGCACCTCCTAAAATCATTACTGTTTTCATAGATGTCTAAGCTAATCTCGTAATTGAATCAAACCGTTGATCAAATCTAGATATTATTTATTCCAATTGTATTTTTCATCTATATAGTTTGCACAAAACTCGTTTAACGAATAAACAGTTGGTAATGCATTCTATTCAGGAGTGCCTTTAAAAGCCTCCATAGTATCTTGTTCACTGGCGGACACGCCTTCACGTTGAAGCACTTTCATAACTGTTTTTATCAGAATTTTCATATCGGTTATGAAGCTAATATTATTGACATACCAAACATCCAAAACAAACTTCTCTTCCCAACTTATTGCATTTCGCCCATTCACTTGTGCCCATCCCGTTATCCCTGGCTTGACCAAATGTCGTTTGGCCTGCTCTTTATTGTATAGAGGAAGATACTTGATCAATAACGGCCTTGGCCCAACTATTGACATATCTCCTTTTACAACATTGAACAGTTGTAGGAGTTCATCCAGAGAAGCACCTCGAACAAAACCGCCAACTTTGGTTATTCGTTGCATATCCGGTAGTAGATTTCCTTCGCTATCTTTCTTGTCGTTCATTGTTTTGAACTTTATGATGGTAAAGATTTTTTCATTTTTACCTGGCCTTTTCTGAAAGAAAAATGGCTTTCCATTATTCGCGAATGCAAGAAGGCATATCAATATCAAAATGATAGGTGAGAGCAATATTATTGCTATGAGAGAAACGAAAAAATCGGCTAATCTCTTAATTACTTTTGCATACATTTTTATATCATTAAGGTTATTTTGAACAATATGTTATTTATTTAGGCCTCAACGTTTAATTAATAGGAAGAGAGGTTTTTTGTATTTATTTATACGTTCAAAGTAGCATTAATATGGGCTACCAAAAACTGATTAATAATGTTAACGTCAAATTTTTTCTCTGCCAAGTTTCTACTTTCTTGCCCCATGTTTTCAATTGAGGCAGGATTATCCAGAAAATAACGGCAAGTATCTATTAATGGGTCAAGACTTTTAGGAGGAATTAAAAAACCGTTTGTTTCGGGTATTATGGTCTCTTTACAACCCGGCGTATCTGTTGTTATAACAGGCATACCGATGGATAAGGCTTCCAAAATTGAGCGAGGGACACCTTCTCTATAAAAGGAGGGAAGTACAAAAACATGCATATCCTTTAAAAACTCAGGAACATTGTCCTTGAGTCCGTGAAAAACGATAATCTTTGCATCATGTAATTGTTTGACAATTTCCATGTTTACACCCGAAGGTGGGTCGGCCATACCACCGATAATGTGAAATTCGGCTTGTGGATAAGTCTTCTTCAATTCTTTTGCCGTATCCATGAATAGTTGAATACCTTTCTCCTTTATCAATCTGGCCACAATAACAAATTTCACATTTGACGTGGTTACCTTAACTTTTCGAAATGGATATTTTTCCAAATTGACTCCTGAGCCATTTACGACATCTGTATTTTGATTTTTTGAAACTATCCTGTTTTGTAAGAAGAGTTGGCGATCATCCTCATTCTGGAAAATAACAAGCTTGTTTTTGCGTAAAGAGTACCGATATAGCCTCTTTGTTATTTTTTGAAGGAATTTTGCTTTTTTTGAAGCACCACTAAATGTAAAACCCAAACCTGTAATTAAAGAAATTACAGGCTTTTTGGCCATATTGGCAGCAATGGAACCATATACCACAGGTTTAATTGTATATGGAAATACCAAGTCAATTTTGTACTCTTTGATTATTTTTTTTAGCTCTAATATGGATTTAAAATCTTTAATTGGGTTTAGGCCAGTTCTATCAAGTTGAAAGGAAACAGTGGTTACCCCCAATTTTTGTAAACGTTCAGAGACATCATTAGACATTTCTGGGGCAGCAGCAAAAACCTTGTATCCTTGTTTTACCAAAGCAGCCATAAAATCACCCCTGAAATGGGGCAATGAATTGGCCAGAGATGCAATAATAAGTATGTTCTTGTTCATTTGTCACTTAGATTTTAAGATAATTATGGGTATACCATTTCTGGAAACAATAGAATGCCCAGACTCGAAAGGTATTGTCTTGTTTTCTTGATAAATGGTTCTTGACCAAAGGTACTATGGTATCAATATTGAATAACTTTTGGGACTTCAAAAATTTTGTTTCAATATAAGACTCCAATTCCTTACGTAAACTGGATCGAAGCCAATCGCCTACAGGGGAACCAAATCCACTTTTACTTTTTTCTAAAAATTGATCAGGAAACTGATCCTTGAATGCTTCTTTGAGTATGTACTTTTTGTTCCATCCCTTCATCAGATAATCCTCAGGAAGCGTATTGGTCAACTCCCAAAGTTCCCTATTTAAGAATGGAGCTCTACATTCTAGAGAGTTTAACATGCTCGTACGATCTACTTTAGGTAACATGCCCCCTTCCAGACTTATTATTTTATCAATTTGTCTGAAGTCTGTAAGTGAAGTGGCTTTGTTCAAATGGAGTTTTTGCTTATACTCATCAAACAAATCCGAATGCATTACTTCTGGCAAGAGTATCTCGGAAAGTTGTTTTTCTGTATTTGCCAACGACACGATGTTCCAGAAAAACTGTCCGTCATAATCAATACTGTTAAGAAGTTTTCTGATTTGGAAGCGTCTACCTCTATTATCATCCTTTGTGGCAAAAATTGAATTAGCGAGATTACGTATTGTTTTATGCAATACTTTGGGTACTATATTGGTATACCTACTATTCATTTTTCCAACATAGTACTTGTTGTAACCTCCAAAAACCTCGTCACCGCCGTCTCCAGTAAGTGCTACAGTAACATGTTCCCTGGTCTTTTTAGACACTAGATAGGTGGGAAGTGCAGCCGTATCGGAAAAAGGCTCATCAAAGTTGACCAAAATTTCATGGATATTGTGCTTAAGATCGTCTTCATCTATTATAAACTCATGATGGTTGCTATTGATGAGTTTGGCGACTAACTGGGATTTATCCGTTTCATCAAATGAAGCTTTTTTAAACCCAATGGAAAACGTTTCTACCTTTTTGGACGATACCTGCGATAGGCATAACGAAACAATAGAAGAGTCTACCCCACCAGACAAAAAGGTTCCTAAAGGGACATCGGAAACAGAACGGCTTTCAACGCTCTTGGTTACAATGTCTTTCACTTGACGTTTGGCTTCCTCAAAGGGAATGTTCTGTGGCCTTGGTTTTGGTTCATCATTTATCGGGGCAATTTTGAAGGTGTGGCTAGACAGATCATATTCTAAAAATCGATTTGCTTCTAGCTTATGAATTCCCTCATAAATGGTATGGGGAGCAGGGACATAGGTAAGTCTGAGAAAAAGATTTAAACCTCGAGTAGAAATTCTAGGTTTTTGATCCAGTTCATTGACTATTGACTTTAACTCAGACGCCCATAAGAACCTATTGTTCAACATGGTATAATACAAAGGCTTCTCACCAAAAAAATCTCTAGCAATGAAGACTTTGTTCAATTGCTCATCATAGATAGAGAAAGCAAACATACCATCGAGTTTTGAAAAGGAAGTTGGACCTTCTTTCTCATATAGTTTAAGAATTACTTCCGTATCACTGGTGGTTTTAAAACTTATGTCTTGGGCCTCCAATTCGGCTCTTAGTTCTCTATAATTATAGATTTCTCCATTGAAAGTGATAACGATTTTTTTGTCATCCGAATAAATCGGTTGCTGCCCGGATGTTAGGTCGATAATGGAGAGTCTTCGCATGGCCATTCCCACTCCATAAACATCTTTGGCTTGGGCAAAGGTTCCGTCATCATCAGGACCTCTATGGACAATCAGATCATTCATCCTGTTGAGGGTCTTAGAGATGCCCTCGTTTGAAGTGTTTTGTTTTACTATTATGCCATTGATTCCACACATAATCTATTACTTATATGAATGAATAAAAGTTTTGAATTGGGAATAGATACTTCCCAGTTCGTATTCTTCAGCTCTCTTAAGGCTCATCTTGCTGTAATGCATTTGTATTTTTGGATTTTCATATAAATACTGCACAGCAGCAGATAAAGCAATATCGTCATCATTATTTATCAGCAAACCGTATTTGGCCTCAACAAATTTACCCTTGGCAATGGTGACCGGTTCATTTTCATTTAACATTTCTAACGGCCCAGACTTACAATTGGTTGAAATACAAGGGAGTCCATAACTCATTCCTTCTAGGAGAGCATTTGGAAACCCTTCAGTAAAGGATGAAAGAACAAAACAGTCATGGATGCTAAGGTATTTGCCAATATTTTTGACAATTCCCTCGAAAGCTACTCGATCAGTCAGTTCCAAAGTTTTGGCGCGTTCTTGCAGATTCTCCATTAAATGGCCATCTCCCAACAAGGTGAAAGAGATATTCTTATGGGGTAGATTTGCCATTGCTCGCAATATCATATCTTGGTTTTTGCGAGTGTCCACAGAGCCTACATTTATGAGTTTGAAGCTTTCTTTAGCTTTAGAAAAGGTTTCAGGGTTCCGATAATTTGAAGGAAGCTCAATTGGGTTGTAAACTACATCCATGGGAATATTAACGCCAAAATTTTCTTTCAAATCAGAATTGATATGCACAGAATTTGAAAATAAAGAATCGCATCTATTGTAAAATAGGGGATAGGCAATCTTAGAGATATAGAAAGAAAGCTTACTTGTAACATTGTCTGTGGGAAACCCCCTTTCACTTATTATCATTTTGCACTTTTTGTTAAACAAGGATACAATTCCACTTATTATATTCGGAGAGGCCAGAAAAGAAATGGAGAACTGAATGTCCCGGGCTTTAAGTAATTTTCTATATCTCCTACAACATACTACAAAATCAGTAAACTTCTGAAATACATTTCTTTGTTCTGAAGTATTGTTGCCTAATATAATAACCTCCACCTCCTCTGGAATTTCAAAATGTACTTGGTTGTGGTAAAGCACCAATGAAACGTTGTAATCCAATACCAACTTTTTTAAAAGTAGACTGATTACTTTTTGTGCGCCACCACTTCCCATGGTAACGGTAAGGATGCTTAGGTTTGGTTTACCCATTGTTTGACTGGTTCTGATTGATACGGTTTAACGATTGTTTAAGTACCAATAATTGCCAAATGAATCCTGACCGATTCCAGGACCCATCCATATGTTGTTGTATGTATTTTTGAACAGCTTCTATTTTGACCCCAGGAATTTGCTCTAAACCATTGGTGTTTAACTCATCAAGCACATAATCTTTTAGTTCATTTCGGAACCACTCTTTGAGTGGCATCGTAAACCCGGCCTTGGGGCGGTCAAAAAATTCTTTTGGAACATACTTATAAAGTACATCTTTCAATATTCTCTTTTGATTCTTCTTGTAAAACTTAAACTCTGTTGGAATGGAACGCCCGAACTCGATTACATTGTGATCTAAAAAGGGAGATCTGGTTTCCAATGAAAATGCCATTGCGGCTCTATCTACTTTGGTATTGATGTCATCATTCAAATAACTCTTAATATCAAAGTCTGAAACACGTTCGTAGATATTTTTGTTGTTATGGAATAAATAAGAATCACATTCAGAGGTTGTTGGCACTTTTCCAGAATACGTGATATCATCATCTTTTGAGCCCGATATCATGTTCATATAAGCATCGTCAATGTTTTTACTTGATAATACATCGGCCACAATTTTTGCTCGATAGTATGGGAAATTTTTGAGCGTTGCCAATATAGGAGACCTTAAAATGCCCGGAAGCCCGTAAAATCGCTCTGCAATTCGAACCCAATTGTACCTATGGTAACCTATAAAACTTTCATCACCTCCATCTCCAGAAAGGGCTACGGTCACATGCTTTCTGGTATACTTCGAGAGAAGCATGGTTGGAATGGCTGAAGAATCTGCGAATGGTTCATCATAAAAATATCCTATTTGTTTTATGAGATCAATACCTTCTGAATACTTGCACTCTATGGTGTTATGATCTGTTCCAAGATGGTTGGCTACTTTTTGGGCATATATACTTTCATCAACACTTTTAACATCGAATTTTACTGAAAACGTCTTTAGTTTTTTCGAGTAATCCTTACTTGCCAGTGCGGCAATCAACGATGAATCGACCCCACCGGACAGAAACACTCCTAAAGGAACATCAGCAATCATTCTTTTTTTAACCGCACTTTCCAAGATGCTTTCCAACGATGTTTTGGCCTCTTCATAGGAGCCTTCAAACTTGTTTTTGCCCTCAAAATCGATATCCCAATACTGTTTTTGGGTAAAGCTTTTGGTATTCAGATTAAAAACAAAGGAATGCCCCGCCTTAAGTTTTTTGACTTCGTTATAAATAGAGAATGGTTCTGGGATATACCCCCAATGCATATATTGCGAAATGGCATCTTGCGAAACTGTAAGCTTCCTGTTGAACAACTCTATGGCAGAAACTTGACTGGCAAATTCAAATTCCCCATCTTGGAGCATATAATAAAAGGGTTTCTGGCCTGTTCTATCCCGTGCTCCAAATAAGATTTGATTTTTGTGGTCATAAAGAACAAAGGCAAACATTCCATTGAAATGCTTTACGCAATCTTCGCCATATTCTAGGTAAGCAGCACAAATTACTTCGGTATCACTGGTTGTTTTAAACTGATGTCCTTTTTTGGATAAGGTTTCCTTGATTTCCAAAAAATTATATATCTCCCCATTAAAAACAACATGTATTTGGTCAGCGAAAGTAAAAGGTTGGTTTGATCGCGCATCCAAATCTAGAATTGCAAGCCTGTTATGGCCAAAAGTAAGCTGCCCAGAGCCTGTGTTATAGTTTTGAACTCCTGAAAAATCCGGCCCTCTAAAATCCGTTCGTTTTAATTTTGCCGCTACTTCTTCCTTCTTATAGCGAAGGGTTGTTCCATAAATACCACACATAACTAGTTTTCTTGATGGGAGATACAATAAAGTCTACCGATTAATCTTCCATGTTTATTAGGCGTAAAATCAAATGACCTATGATTTCTTTTCTTCTTAAATATCTATTACACCATTGTCCAATCGGACACATACCTTATTTTAATTATAGATTGGACAATAGATTCTCCCATTTTTTGCCAACATTTTCCAGTGAAAACTTGTCAAGGGATTTTACCGTATTTGCCCTTAATGATTCTCTTAACTTTTCATTATCAATCAATTCTCCTAATTTTTGAATCATCTCCTCTTTGTTTTGATCACTCACTAGAATACCGTTTTTTCCATCATCAATTATTTCCGATGGCCCCGAAACACAATCATAGGCGATGCATGCCATTCCTTGAGACATTGCTTCAATCAGAACCATTGGTAAACCTTCGTACCTTGAGGTTAATATATATATGTCCGATTTTGCCATGATTTCTTTAACGTCTTTTCTAAAGCCGGAAAATTCTACCTTATTTTCGAGGCCCAATTTTTTGGCTTTCTCTACTAATGGGGGCATACCTATTTCCCCACCACCAACTATTTTAAGGTTCCAATCTGGATGGGTTTTAAAGACTTCATGTACTATATCCAACAAATTGTCAAAACCTTTGTGTACATATCTATCCAAATTACCCGCCGCTACTATTGTTCTTTCCCTTGTTTTCGGCGCATTACTATTGATGACAAACGAACAAGGATTTTCCATTATTACGGTATTCTGATTGATTTTTTTGAAAAAAGGAAGGTCAAACTTTGTCAATACCGTTATTGCATTGGGAAGACGAAACAACACATGCCACAAAAACTTTATGGGTAAGGTTGATGGCTGGTGCAAATGGTTGAAATGCTCAGAAACGACCGATTTAATTCCATAAAGTTTGGTAGGTATGATAGTGGCATACCCGACCATTCCAATATGTGTACTCACATAATCTGGCCTATTTTTCTTTCTGAAATAAAAAGACAACAAGGAAAAAAAGCCACGAAAAGAAGCATAGTTAATGATGGCCTTTTTATGAAATCGTATTCGTTTTATATCGGGATGAAAATCGTAGGCATCGTCACCATAAAATGTAATAACCCGCACCCGATGCCCATTTTGCGCAAAATAGTTGGCCAACAGACTAACTACCCTTTCGGCACCTCCGCCGATCATGGAACCAATGATAAAATCTATTTTCATTGCATCTTGTTTTTTAAAACCAGTTTTTCACCCAGTTTTAAATCCCATTCCTTTGGTTCTATAGGTCTGTTTCCTCCGTCGTGATGAAATGTAAGTTCTCCAAAAAACAATTCACCATCAACATCGTACCAATCAACGCGAACATAAACAAAGGGTTCTGCCAAAACCTGAGATAATCTTATCATTTCTTTTAAAGTGGCCGGCTTTTCTATATCCCATGGACTGGGATCTGTACTTTTTCCGTTATCTTTTAAAGACGACCATTTGAATGGCTCTCTTTTCCAATCTGGGTCGTACCAATTTCTATAGTGGTTATCCGTTCCTCTTTCCATGTCTACTTGCACGGTAACCACCTCTCCATTAAAACAATGAAGTTTATAGTCAAAAGGTATTTTTCCAGCTTTTGTAACAAGCAATTTTTCTACTACTATTCTAGGTTTTATGTCTTTATATTGCCATTCTTTAGAATCCCAGTAGTAATTATGTTTTAATCGTCTTGCTAGTTTTTTCTGGATTTTGGCCCAATCAATTTCATTTTCATTCTTCACAAAAATACCTCCCCCGCTATCATGGTTGGTTTTTATAATATAAGGAGGCTTTGGAAGGTTGTTGGGGTTTACTTGTTTTGCATCAATTGTATGATAATATAAAGGAACTAGGTACTTTTCGCCTATTTTTTCACCAACGTATTCTCGAACGGCATATTTATCGGCACATTGGGTATGCAGTGGGGTGCGATCGTTTAGTTTTAACCAAATAATTTTTTCATTTAAGGTCTTGGGGTTTTTTAAGTTTGGGAAAACACCAAAGGTCTTTTTATACTCGTTCTTTATAAAGGTTTTTTGTGGAGTGATTCTTGTATTGACCCAATAATAAACAACTCCAATAACCTGCCCCAAATACGTATTATGGATAAATCTTTTTTTAAAATCTTTCATGGCTGAGGATAAAATGGAGCTGTTAGGAAGTTAATAACAAATGTTTTTTCATTTTAGTATTTGACGGCTATCCAAATAATATCATTTGGAAATTTTGAAAAATAGGTTGCGTTGCTTTAAATGATGGCAAGTTCTTTTTAAACAAAATGCATAGTCTTGGATTTAGGTGTTTAATGATTTTTCAGTTAAAAGATTTTTATCGTCTATGTTTTTCCTTTTAACGCTGTCCTTATTCCGGAGTAACTCGAAAAAAACGAACATGGAAAGAAATACAGTATGAAAATTAGAAAAGTAACCATGACCTGTCATCAAAGCAAGAAAGAGAACTAAACTTATATAGAAGAGTTCTGGCCTTGTTTTAAAAATGGCAAAACTTTTAGCCAGCAAATAAGAATAAATACCTAACATAAGAATAAAAGGGATTATACCAGCCTCTCCCCAAATCATTAAAAATGAATTGTGCACTCCAGGTAACCCCCTATATTTAGTTGAAAGTTTAAGGTATCCATTGCCTAATAAGGGCTTGTCCATAATCATATCAAAATATAATGCCCATGTTTTGTCCCTTGAATCTTCCTTTATGGTTTTGGTGTGTACTTGTTCGTCTCCAAAAACGCTCTTCAAAGCGGAGAAGCGCTTCGTATTTAATGTTAGATTATCTGAAAACGTAAAAACCAATATTAGTACCGATAGACCTACCAAAGGAAGAAGTATGTTCTTTTTATTTTGAAGTATGGCAAAAAAATTGATTAAAACCCATACCACAATGAATGTTCTTGAAAAGGTCAATATTCCGGCAAGTGTAAAAATGAATTGGCCAATTAGTCTTAGGTTACTTCGGGAAATTGAAAATGATATGGCAAATCCAATCAAGCAGATGCTGCCTGCTAAATTTGGATTTAAATAAAATCCGCTGAACCTGCCATAGTTTTCACCAAACGCTTCGACCTGAGCCGTGGGAAAAACGAAAGCATTAATTATAACAGTCAGTGCGCCAAAGGCAAGAATATAATAGATTTCTGTTCTTTTTGTGTTCCGTGCTACTTCTGCACCACAAGTTACTACTATCATGAATCGCAAGAGCTCTTTTACAAAGCGATTGTCTATATCTTCATGTGTATAATTTAAAGACCCTAAGCTGAAATAAAGCAACCCTAAAAAAATAAAAGGAAGCAATGGTTTATGTTTTTCTTTTATAAAGACAAAAAAAACTACTAAAAGAAGAGATGCAAAGTAACTACTCAGCGTTCCCAAGGTAGGGCTGAAATATGCAAGCATATAGCTTGGGATATTACATAATAACAGAAATACTGCTAGTAATTTTATAATCTTCATTAGCATACTTTCGAAATACCCCTTTTTATTATATTCGCACTAAATCACCTGAAAAAAAGATCAAAAATCTAACCATGCAACTACTCTCTATTCTAATTTTTTCATCCATAAGATTGTATAGGTATAGCCTTAGAATTCAACACAAAGCTAATTGGAAAAAGAAAATAAATAAACTATTAAAGACAAATGGTGTAAAAAAACTGACAAGCGATCAAAAAAAACAAGTAAAAAAATACTACAGGAAGTACGGTTTGTCAAATGTCTCCACCCAATGGCACCAATTTTATTCATTTTGTAGAGATTCATTTGATGTAGAATTTGTCCCGGAAGATTTGTTCTTTATGGATATAGAACCTACTCTTAATCGACACTTATTCGTGAAGACTTTAGCTGATAAAAACTTGTTGGAAACCTTGTTTCAAAATGTAAAGCAACCTGAAAGTCTTGTAAAGAATATTAATGGGTTTTACTATAACAATAACGAATTGATTACTGAAGATGAGGCTGTCAGAGTATGTTCGGTAGACCAAAAAATGATAATTAAGCCCACATTGGACACACAGGGGGGGGAAAATGTTGTATTGTTTAAATGTATAAATGGTATGTCCGATTACAATGACATGGGAATCAAACAACTATTTGGTTTATACGGTAAAGATTTTATTGTGCAAAAAGCTGTCAATCAGCACCCCCAAATGGCAATGTTAAACACCTCTTCCTTAAATACCTTCAGAATTATGAGTTATTTAAAAGATAATAGTGTGGATGTATTATCTATAGTGGTAAGAATGGGCAAAGAAGGATCTATCACCGATAACAACACGGGAGGTGGTTTTTGCTGTGGGGTAAAAGCGGATGGCTCTTTGAACGAAATTAGCCACCAAGGAAATACAGGAGAAAGATACGAAGCGACAGATCAAGGAATCCCATTTAAAGAATTGAAATTACCATTTGTGGATAAACTCGATGATATGGTAAGAAAGTTACATAAAAAGGCGCCCTATTTTAAGCTTATTTCTTGGGACTTGGCTATAGACTCCACAGAGGAAGTGGTTCTTATAGAGTATAATATTCATGGTCAAGATATTAATATACACCAACTTAATAATGGCGCTGTTCTAAGTCCTATTTTAAAGGAAGCTTTAAAAAACAATCGGGGATGAGGACGTACTATGCTTGTAGTGAAAGCTGATTTCGTATTTTAACAGTGAAATAGAACAGAAAGATATTTTTGATTACAACTACTATAGTTGTACAAAGTGCAATACCAAATACTCCAAAATACTTGTACAAAAAATAATCGCCAATAAAATTTAACACCACTGCGAGTAACGAAACATAGGCCATAACCGCATTTTTGTTCAAACTGGTCAGAAAACTTACGGTTACCATGCCACATATTGCAAAAGGTGTGTAAACTAGAAATATCTTTTGAATTTTAGAAACCACAACAGTGTCTTCTGCGGTAAATTCGTTTCGTTGAAAAAACAACTCTACCAAAAAATCCGAAAGAAAAATACCTGCAATCGCAAAAAAACTGGCTCCAATGAAGAGGAATTTCATTATTTTATAAAAGAACCTATAGGCGTTTTCTCTATCTTCCAACACCATTTTTGAAAATTGTGGTAGTAATACGCTGGTTAAGGCAATTACCAGCATCCCCATTAAAAATGAAGGCATTTTAAGGCCATAATTTATAGCTGCAATAGAGCCCACAACCAATTGTGCAGCAAAAAATTGGTCGACTACCCCATTCATTCCAGTTAGGAATCCCGAAGAGACCTTTGCAGGTATTTGTTTGAACATTACCTGTGCATTTTTGTTTTTGAAATCTGGCGGAGCTAATTTTATTATATTGTGTTGTAAGCATACAATCAATAAATAAGCGAACTCCAATATTGATCCGATCAGTGTACTGGTCGCTAACAACATTTCTCCCAAAGCTTCCCTGAAAAAAAGTATGGAAACAATGATTGTAAGTGCTATAAAGACCCCGCTAAAAGAGGAATAAGTAAACTCATTATTGATGTTCAAAAGAGCTCCAAGGATAGAAGAAAAACTCCAGAAATACATACATGGCAGCATTATATAAAACTGACTTTTGACCAAATCGTAAAATGCTTCTTCTTTTCCTGGGAAAAACGATTCGAGGTAAAAATCTGTTCCAAGAACGGCAACCAAGGAGAAAAGTGTAGCTGCTAAGATCGAGGTAACAAAACCAAGCCCTTGAAAAGAACCAATATTGCCAT
This sequence comes from Flagellimonas onchidii, assembly GCF_004804315.1. Lineage (GTDB taxonomy): Bacteria > Bacteroidota > Bacteroidia > Flavobacteriales > Flavobacteriaceae > Flagellimonas > Flagellimonas onchidii. The sequence goes on along the minus strand of NZ_SRXX01000002.1, from coordinate 324,351 downwards.
TTTCAGATTTAGTTTCGGAAATATAATTTGGGATAAAAACCGTATTGAAAGACTCTAAGAAAACATTTTGAATAAACCCTGGAATCAAAAATGCAATAAAAAAGGTGTCCAACACCACTGAAAGCCCAAAATTTGAAGCCACAAGGGTTTCTTTGTAAAACCCTAACCCCTTGATTAAAAGGGTTATAGATCCTACTATCAAAATGTTGTTGACAACGTTGTTCTTTAATAGTTCCCGAACTTTATTTAATAATATGGAATACACAATTTAATTGATGTTTAAACACTGGTTTATCTGAGTTGACCATTCCTTGGTAATATTTACTGCGTTAAAGTTCGAAACCGTTTGTTGCGCTTTTTCTCCCAAGGACATTCTTAACCCTTCGTCTTCCATTAACGTATTTAGTCTTTTAGTAAGAGCAACGATGTCATTGACCTCAACCAAATAACCATTTTTACCATTATCTATTAAATCTGATGGACCAGTTGGACAGTTTGTAGAAACACAGGCTAAACCAAAATACATTGCTTCAATTAGGGCGTTAGGAAAGCCTTCAAAGATAGAACTAAAAGCAAAGATTTTTGCTTTTTCATAAACTTCCTGCATTTTTTCAACCCTCCCTAGCAACAACACTTTTTGTTGAAGACCGTAAGAATCTATAAGGTTTTCTAAACGTTCACGTTCCTCTCCCTCTCCTACTAAATAGAGTTTCCAGCCTCCGTTTTTAGAACTTGCAAATGCCTTGATCAATACATCCTGAGCCTTTTGAGAGTTTAATCTTCCAACGGTTAGAACGATGTTTTCCTTGGATTTTTGAGTTGATGCGTTTACCACGGGAGGTGAAAAATCAGTCGAGATAGGGTTTGGGATTATCACAAGCTTTTTTTCGCCCATTTTTTTTGTATAAAAGTCTTTGATTGCTTCTGTTTGAACAACAATCAAACTAGCGAATGGAAAAAGGCCATTTCTCAACAGTTTCCACATCTTTGGGATATAATCCTTTTCAGGATTGTTTCTTTCGCTTACTATAACCTGTATGCCAGATAATTTAGCAGAAATGATGGAAAGTACATTGGCCGATGTGATAAAACTCAGAAGAATATCAATGTTACAGTTTTTAGCTATTCTAGTAATTTTTTTTACTAATAGGATGTTGTTTTTAACAGCAGTTAAAAGACCGCTACTATTGTTTTGGGTTTCTATGCAATAATGTACGCGTACTTGGTCATGAATCTTATAAAAGGGGATTGTTTTTATGAGACATATTATGTGTACTTCATAATCCTTACATAAGGAATTTGAAAGCGTGGAAACCACTCTTTCAGCACCACCTGAGCTTAATGAAGGTATTACAAAAGCGATTTTGGCTTTATTAGTCATTTGGGGATACACCAATTTTGTTGGCGCAAGATGGGAAAAAGATATTCTAAAATCCAAAAATTAATTTGAACGGCTTCGTTTTTCGGTATAATAGCCTTTTTGATTAATTTTTGGATTTCCCTGAGCAATATTTAAATAGTCCGTCTTTTGACAAATTGCAAAAAAAGAAGGGGAGCAAAATTTTGCTCCCCTTCTTTCAATAATTTTGTAAGTCATCTGATTATTACTCGTTGGCTCTGTAATGCAGATATTCCTCTAAATTGGTATAACCATCGCGGTCGTGATCCCCATTGTGATCTTGTGAACCCACTGTTCCGTTAATATTACTCTCCCAACTATCTTCAATTCCATCATTGTCCGAATCAATATAAGTATTTCCTCCTGACAAGAAAGGTAAACCTGTTGTCTGGGACTCATTGGAAACAAAACCGCCCGTGTTGCCATTGTCGTAATCATCAAGCATATGTTGGTCAAGGTCATCGACCCCACTAATACTAGCACGAGCGCCTACATTCGACATAACAGTGGATTCCACCCGAGAAGATGCAAGCAATGTATAATCGTTGTCCAAGATATGAGAGCTTGATAGATAATTTTTGAACCTTGTATGGACTGTGGCAGCTCCACCATTATAAACATTATCATTATGATACAGCAGAGTACCAGTGGCACTTGTAATGCCATTGGAGGGACAATTACCCGAATTGCAATCCTCCATTCTTATGGATTCCAAATACTGGTTTGCCCATCCATCATAGAAAAGGTTTCCGACAACATCCGCATGGTTCTGTACAACCATACGCATAGCGGCTGAATAGCCATAAACAACATTGTTCTCCATTTCAAAGGTCACGTTCTGGGCCACTGTTGATTCAATGCTCCGTTCGGCCGTATTTGCAAAGTAGTTCTGTATAACGGAAACATTGGTAATGTTCCGTCCCCAAAGAATCATATTCTTTCCGTTAAAACCTTCACTTATGATTGTATTTTGTACTGTTACATTACTTACGGACACATCTCCATTACGTCCGGTTTCGATGGATAAATTCTCATCTTTACTCCAGCTAATTGAACAATGGTCAATGATGTAGTTTTCCCAATTACCGACATTTGACTGGCTTTGAATTCTAAATGTATCGTTATCAGCAGTAAGGCTATCACCTCCTCTAAATCTTATATGCCGAATAATATAATTCTCTCCTAAAAGGTAAAAACCAGCGCCATGCAAAGCTATTCCATCTCCGGGAGCTGTTTCCCCAGCAATTGTAATGTTACTAGAGTGAACATTTATGTTGCTGTTTAGCTCGATTGTTCCCCCAACCCTAAAAATTATTGTACGGTTACCAGATGACAGACCTTCGCGAAGACTTCCGGAACCACTATCATTTAAGTTGGTCACAAAATAAATAGAACCACCTCGACCACCAGTGGCATATCTACCACCGCCCAAAGCTGAAGGGAATGCCTTGAGTTCAGTATCTGGCTCGTTGAGCTTATCCTCTTCTTCCTCTTCTGCGGAGGTATTATTGTTACTAATGGAAATGTTTATTTTGGCCGTTTCGTTGACCACTGTTCCTTCGTCAAATACTACTTCGGTAGTATAGGTAAATGAGTCATTACCTGTTTTGTTAGGATTAGGTGTGTATGTTAACGTATTATCCGTGTTGATTATTACGGTACCTAGTGTTGGGTTTGTTGTACTGGCAATGGTTACTTCTTCATTTTCAAAGTTATCATTGCTTAAAACACTCATCTGTATTGAGGTATTGACCTCAGTTTCGTAATTGTCGTCCCGGGCATCAAAGTTTGCGGCAATATCTTTACTTACGGTTTCATAAAATAAGTCCGAATCTTTATTGCACGATGAAGTGAGAAGGAATGCAATTACAAAAAATAGCATGTTTGATAGTTGTGGGGACTTTACTAACATAGCAAATTTATAGGTTTCGTTTTGGGGCATAAAAATATTCATTAAAAGGGGTAAAGCCGATGAAAAGACAATTTTTTCGATGAACTGCGCTTTTTTTTACTTTTCACATACGTTACCGATCAAATCATGGATTTACAAAAACAAATTAATCGATGAAATACATTAATTTTTAACATATTGTAAATGACCGCAGTACATTTTTTTGAAGAAGACATGAACTTTGGGATATGTCTTAGGGCCTTATGACAGATTTGTCTTCTTTAGATAAGTAAACTCCAATTTCTCTAGTAATAAGATGTTGGATTTTATCGATTCTTGAAAAACTTGCCAAAAAAATAATTTGAAAAAAAATTAAAGACACAATGGGCAATTTAATGATAGCCCAAATTAATGATGGTTATGATAATGCATGAGGCTGGTGTAAAAGATTTTTGATAACATGATGATAGGGGGGTGATAATCATCACCTTAAGGAATGTCTACAAACCTAAATTGAAGGAAAATACTTGAAGAATGGGATAAACAATTTGGAATGTCGTGTAGATATAATCGCTTTACCACTTACGCAAGAAGGATAATTATTTTAATCTTGAGTGAGTTGACCGGTAAATATGGAGATAAAAAAAGGCCAGGATTTACCTGGCCAAAAAAATTTTAAAATAAAATTTCAAATTGAAATACCTATGCTTTTTTTCCAATTTGATGATACTCGATCTCCATTTCCATCAAGCGATCATCATTATACTGGTTTCGGCCATCAAAAATGATGGGATGCTTCAATTTTGTCTTGATTTCGCCAAAATCTGGTGAACGAAACTCCTTCCACTCTGTTAGAAGCAGCATGGCATCGGCATTGTTCAATGCTTCATACTTGGAGGAAACATATTCCACATTGGCAATGTCCTTCAAATAGAATTCTTTGGCCTCATGTATTGCTTTTGGGTCATAAGCTTGGATTTTTGCTCCAAGGGAAACCAGCTTTTTGATAATGTATATTGCTGGAGCTTCGCGCATATCATCGGTTCCAGGCTTAAAGGAAAGCCCCCAGATAGCAAATGTCTTTCCTGATAAATCACTCCCAAAACGTTCAATGACCTTATTTGCGACTACCAATTTTTGTCGATCGTTTACATCTTCCACTGCGTTAAGAAGCTCTGCTTTATAGCCAGCTTTTTCGGCAGTTTTCTTTAAGGCTTTTACATCTTTAGGAAAGCAAGATCCACCATATCCACTTCCAGGGTAGATAAAACTATATCCTATACGACTGTCCGACCCTATTCCAACTCGAACTTTGTTTACGTCAGCTCCAACTAATTCACAAATGTTAGCAACTTCATTCATAAACGAAATTTTGGTTGCGAGCATGGCGTTTGCTACATACTTGGTCATTTCGGCCGAACGTATATCCATAACCAACATACGGTTCATACTGCTTCTAAAAAAAGGGGCATAGAGTTGGCGCATTTTCTCAGCTGTCTCATTATCGTCCGTACCTACGACCACTCTATCTGGTTTTAGGAAGTCGGCAATGGCATCCCCCTCCTTCAAAAACTCCGGATTGGAAACTACATGGAAAGGAATTTTTTCGTCACGCTTTTCCAGTTCCTTGGCAATTGTTTCTTTAACCTTATCGGCCGTACCCACGGGTACGGTAGATTTGTCTACCACAATCAGCGGTGAGGTCATGTGATGACCAATGGTTTCAGCAACTTTTAAAACATATTGCAAGTCAGCAGAACCATCTTCACCCATTGGAGTACCCACGGCAATGAAAGCCATATCAGTTCCTTCCAAACAGTTTTTAAGGCTTGTGCTAAAATGTAAGGTACCGTTGTTTACGTTACGCAATACCATGGATTCCAATCCTGGTTCGTAAATAGGGATTATTCCTTTTTTTAAATTTTCTATCTTTTGTTCATCAATATCCACACAAGTAACTGTGTTGCCCATTTCGGCAAAGCATGTACCAGTTACTAGACCAACATAGCCTGTTCCTACAATAGTAAGTTTCATTTATCTATATTATTTAAATTGATTTTCTATCAAGAATTATATATTTTCTTTTTTGAGCTTAATCTTCACTCTGGTTACTTTTTGGAATAGCCAAAAAAAGTAAATTAGCTGTGATAACTTTTATACCAATCAACAAAAGCCTGGATGCCATCTTGAATCGTTGTTGCCGGTTTGTATTTGTAATCTGACTCTAGGGCATTCACATTGGCCCAAGTTTTTTCCACATCACCAGGTTGTATCGCCATCATGTTTTTTTCTGCCTTTTTTCCAAGGTTTTTTTCAATTTCTTCAATAAAATCAAGCAACTTTTCGGATTTATTATTTCCAATATTGTATAGCTTACATGATTTATCCGCAGAAGTACCTGTTACTATTCGAACCACGCCTTCAACAATATCATCGATATAAGTGAAGTCACGTTCCATTTTTCCATGATTGAATACTTTTATTGGACGGTCATTGGCAATTGCATCGGTAAACAAGTAAATCGCCATATCGGGTCTTCCCCAAGGTCCATAAACTGTAAAAAATCTTAAGCCAGTCGTTTTAAAGCCGTATAAATGAGTATACGTATGTGCCATGAGTTCATTACTCTTTTTGGTGGCAGCATACAAACTGATTGGAGAATCCGTCCTGTCCGAGGTGGAAAAGGGAATTTTTGAATTTAACCCATAGACACTGGAGCTACTGGCATATACCAAATGCTTTATATTGTTATGGCGACAGCCTTCAAGGATATTTAAAAAGCCAACTACATTGCTATCTACATAAGCCTTAGGGTTTTCCAAGCTATATCGAACACCTGCTTGGGCAGCCAGATTACAAACTACATCGAATTTCTCATTTTGGAACAGATCAGATAAGTTCTTACTGTCAGCAAGATCCATTTTTATAAATTGAAATGATGGGTTTTTTGAGCTGCGCACAAGTATTCCGTCTTGTGAAGCCTCTTCTTTTCCAATTCCGAGCTCATGAAGCCGTCTATACTTCAAAGCAGGATCATAATAATCATTGATGTTGTCCAGCCCAATAATTTGATGTCCGAGATGGATTAATTTTTTAGATACATGGAATCCAATAAAACCAGCGGCACCTGTTACCAGAATTTTCATATTGTATTTTGGTATAATTGGTGATTGATTTTAACGAATGTTTCGAAAGTGTTAGATGAAGTCAACGTAGTATGATTTGTTTAATACAAAAATAGTCTCATTTTGGATGCAAAGATGTTCAAAAAAAAGAGGTAAATGCAAGGAGAAGTGTTTATCTGCCGAAAAAAATCGATTAAGTTCAAAATTGATCACTTTGAGGAAAAAGTCCACAGAAAATTTTCCCGTATAAATTACCAATGCAATTAAAAGTTTCGATAATCATGCTTTTCATTTTTTACGATTTTCAAAATTGAAGTTCCTTCATTGTGAAATTCTATAGAGATTGTTTTAAAAGACTATAGTAATTGCATTAAATATATCACTATGGTTTTATAAGAAAGCAACGATTATTCTACTTTTTTTGAGGCCAGCTTCTTGAATTTAAGGGGGTTCAGCAGCCTAATGTAAGAATTTGAAAGTTTGGTAAGAGATAGATATTTGTTCCATTATTTTTTCATTTAAACACTTAATCGATAATTCTTTCGTCTTTGGCGAATAGTAATTCAAAATCATTCGAGAGCTCAATTTTACCGTTACTTTTACCATTGAGGAACAAAATTCTCACCTGCTTTTATCAACCCAAAACTGAAATGGAAATCGCTGTATTAAAGAAAATTTGGTTATCACCTCCACATATGGGCGGGAATGAGGAGGTTTATGTAAAAGAAGCCTTCGATACCAATTGGATTGCTCCCTTGGGACCAAATGTTCAAAATTTTGAAAGGGCAATTGAAGACTACATTAAAAATGATATTCATACGGCTTGCTTGAGCTCAGGGACAGCTGCCATACATTTGGCACTTGAGCTCCTTGGGGTTAGTCAAGGTGACGAAGTAATTTGCCAAAGCTTTACGTTTGCTGCATCCGCTAACCCAATTACTTATTTGGGGGCCTCTCCCGTATTTGTTGATAGCGAAAGAGAAACATGGAATATTTCACCAGATCTTTTAGAAGAAGCTATAAAAGACAGGTTGGCAAAGGGGAAAAAACCCAAAGCCATTATAGCGGTGCATTTATATGGCATGCCGTATAAGGTAAACGAGATTAGAGCAATTTCTGAAAAATATGATATTCCTGTTATAGAAGATAGCGCAGAAGCCTTGGGAAGTATTTATAATGGTCAAAAATGTGGAAGTTTTGGAGAATTGGCAATTTTGTCCTTCAATGGAAATAAAATCATTACTACCTCTGGTGGTGGAGCTTTATTGACTAGGGATGAATCCTTGAAAGAACGGGCGATTTTTTTGGCAACCCAGGCCAGAGATAATGCGCCGCACTACCAGCACTCCAATATTGGCTATAATTATCGAATGAGTAATGTTCTTGCGGGAATAGGTAGGGGACAGATGGAAGTTCTTCCTAAGAGGGTCCTTGCACGCAGAAATAATTTTTCTTTCTACAAAGAAAATCTTGCTGGAATTTCTGAAATAGAATTTATCGATGAGCCGAAAGGCAGCTACTCCAATAGATGGCTTACTTGCATTTTGACACCATCTTTTGAATTCAGGGAAAGAATCAGAATAGCTTTGGAAGAAGAGAATATTGAGTCGAGACCATTATGGAAACCAATGCATTTACAACCAATATTTGAAGGTGGAACGCACTATGCCAATGGGGTAAGCGAAGACCTATTTAACAGAGGCTTGTGCTTGCCTAGCGGTTCTAGTATGATTCAAGAAGATTTAGAAAGAATTTGCGATATCATTAAAAACCTACATAAATGATAAAGAAGTACCTTTTTGACAACAATAGGCACTATGCTTCTAAATGGACGGTTTTACTCATTGATTTGGGTATTGTCTCTGTTTCTTTTGTTTTGGCATACTTCATTAGGTTTAACCTTAGCTTTGATTTCGATGTCCAAAGACTGTGGGTTCAACTTCCTGTTGTGACCTTATTGTTTTTAGGAGCATTTTTAGTTTCAGGGAGCTACAAAGGAGTTGTCAGGCATACTGGGATGAAGGATGTATATGCAATTTTCAATGCTGTTTGTTTGGCAAGTATTGGGGCAATTGTTCTGGTTATGTTAAACAGATACGGAGGGTATATAGATAATTTTACAATACCATTATCTATAATAATTTATAATAGCTTACTTACATTTCTAGCACTTACCGCATCTAGATACATATTTAAAATTGCATATGAAAGCTTAATAAATAGTAATGAAGCCCCAGCTAAAAACATAGTTGTTTACGGAGCGGGCGAGTCTGGAATAATTACTTATAACACATTAACCAATCATTCCAAGATGAAAGTAAAAGTGGTTGGGTTTGTTGATAATAATCTTCAAAAGGTTGGTAAACAGATTAATGGAGTTAAAGTATACGATAAAAAGGTCTTAACGGAGGAGTTTGTTAAATTCAATAACATTTCCGAGGTGATTTTTTCAATCCAGAGCATTCACCCCAAGCAGCTAAGAACCTTGGTAAATGAGATAGTGGATCTTCCGGTAAATGTAAAAATAGTACCGCCTGTTGAAGATTGGATCAATGGAGAGTTAAAGGTTTCTCAGATTAAGAGAGTACAAATCGAAGATTTGTTGGATAGGCCACCAATCCAGATAAAAAACAGCAAGATTACTAAAGACTTTGACGATAAGGTCATTATGGTAACTGGAGGCGCTGGTTCAATTGGAAGTGAATTGGTTCGTCAGATTTGTAAGTACAATTATAGATCCTTGGTAGTTATTGATCAGGCGGAATCGGCACTTTACGATTTACAACAAGAGCTAAAACAAGCTGGTTTTTACAACTTTATTCCTATTGTTGGTGATATCAGGGATAAAAATAAGATGCGAATCTTGTTTGAAGAATACAAACCCAATAGGATTTTTCACGCGGCGGCATATAAACATGTTCCACTCATGGAACAAAACCCCTATGAAGCGGTTAAAATAAATGTTGCTGGCACCAAAACCATTACTGATTTGGCTGTGGATTTCGATGTCGAAAAATTCGTGTTTGTTTCTACGGATAAGGCGGTTAACCCTACCAACATAATGGGGGCTTCCAAAAGAATTGCCGAGATGTACATTAGTTGTAGACAACAAGATGGGAGGACTAAATTTGTTACTACCCGATTTGGTAATGTATTGGGCTCAAATGGGTCGGTCATACCTTTGTTTAGAAAGCAGATTGAAAAAGGAGGACCACTTACCGTGACACACAAGGATATTACTAGGTATTTCATGACCATACCTGAAGCTTCCCAATTGGTGTTGGAAGCTGGAGCAATGGGTAAGGGAGGAGAGATATTTATTTTTGATATGGGCGAATCGGTTAAGATCATGGACCTGGCCAAGAATATGATAAGACTTTCTGGACTTCATTACCCAGATGAAATAGATATTAAGATTACAGGGCTTAGACCAGGAGAAAAGTTATATGAGGAACTATTGGCGAATGGTGAGAATACCTTGCCAACATATCATGATAAAATAATGATCAGCAAGGTTAAGGATATAGATTATACCAATACTAGAACAATGATCGATGAACTCTGTATTTCAAACCTCTTTTTAAAAGAAAATGTAGTACAATTAATGAAAAGTATTGTTCCTGAATACATCTCTAACAACTCCGATTTTTGTAAATTGGACGATAACAAAAAAGTTGGATCAAAAAGTCATTCAAAACCTGAAATACCACAACTCAACAGTTAATACACGTTTTCTTATGAAAAACAATTTGAAATTTGCATGTTTTGCAATCATAACATGCTTGATTACTTCATGCACTGCTACAAAAGATGTAGTTTATTTTCAAGACGCAAGTCAGTTTGAGACTTTAGTTAATGATAACACTGCGAACACAAAGTTCAAAGTTGATGATTTAATAAGTATTAACATATCTACTCTTGATCCCGAAGCCAGTGCACCCTTTAATCTGTATAGAGGAGCGGCTGAAGAAGGCGGAATACGTCCAGAGCAGGTAAACTATCTTGTGGATAAGAACGGAGAAATCGATTTTCCGGTAATTGGAAAAATAAAAATAGTAGGACTTTCACCTGGAGAGACACGAGAATTACTTCGGGAGAAACTAGCGGACTATTTAAAAAATCCGATAATAAACATAAGAATAAGAAATTTTACGGTCACCGTTTTAGGTGCGGTAAACCGTCCAGGAACATACCCTATTAATGGAGAGCAGATTACCATTATGGAAGCCTTGGGATTTGCGGGAGATATAAATATTAAGGGTAGAAGAGATAACGTTATGGTTATCCGTGATTTTGATGGTACCAAGGTCTATAATAGAATCAACCTAAACCACAAAGATGCTCTGAAATCCCCGGTTTATTACTTAACACAGAATGATGTGGTGTATGTAGAACCAAACAAATCAGGGAAAACAGAGTCTAGTTTGGATCAAAGAACCTCTATTGCGATATCCATTATTTCCCTTCTTGTAACATCTACTGTAGTCGTACTTACTAGGAATTAAGCATTAACCAAAATATTTATTAAACGTTTGTTCTTGATGGAAAAAAGGCAAAATTTACGAGAAATACTCGATGTTTATTTAAGGAATTGGTTATGGTTTGTGCTTGCTGCCGTTATCGCATTGGCCTTGGCATATGTTAAACTGCGCTACTCAACTCCCAAGTATCAGTTAAATGCTAAAATTCAAGTTGTTGAAGAGAAAAATTCTGTTTCAGAATTAAGTGTTTTACAAGATTTAAATGTATTCAGTGGAAAGGGAAACACAGAGATGTCAGATGAAATTGAACTTTTAAAATCACGAGACAATTTTATCAAGGTTGTACAAAAACTAAAATTGAATATTACGTACGAGGTATTGGGCAGTGTTAGAAATACCGAAATCTATCCGAATTACCCTATCGCAATAAACTTTTTGTCGGCAGACTCGATTCAAAATAAAGGACGATTCTCTTTTTACATTAAGATTCTCGATGAAAATGAATTTACCTATGCGGTCGAAGAGGATGTGGCCGAAAAGAAAATTACATTTGGAACCAATATAGATACAGATATCATTGGTGATATTATTATAACACCTGAGAAGAAATTTCTTAAGAACTATATTGGTAAAAACATTATGGTAACCATTGATCCGGTTCCTTTTGTAGCAGAAATCTACAGAAGTAATGTTGAGGTTGTGACCATAGATGAATTTTCCCGAATCATGGATATCTGGTTGAAGGATGCCATACCACAAAGAGGTATCGATGTCCTTAACTCTTTAGTAGCTCAAAACAATGATAATGAAGTGCTGGACAAGAAAACAATAGCAGATAGAACCAGTCAGTTCATAAATGAAAGAATTGCAGATATATATACCAACCTATCTTCTGTGGATGAAACAGCAGAAAGTTTTAAAGAAAGCAGAGGAATTGCCGATTTGGCAACTCAATCCAGCGTGAACTTTCAGCAGAGTGCAGCAAGCGAATCAGAACTGCAAAATGCTAATATTCAGCTTAATATAGCATCGTCTATGCAAAATATGCTGGCTGAGCAAGGCGGGTATGAGATTATCCCTAACGTAGGTCTTGCTGATGCGAGTATTGATAATGCCGCCGTCCGCTATAATGAGTTGGTGGCTCAGCGTAACAGATTGTTGGAAAGCTCAAATGAAAAAAACCCGGTTATTGTGAAATTGGACCAACAATTGGAGAGCTTAAAAAGGGGAATGCAATCTAGTTTAAACAATGTTACAAATAACTTGAATCTTAGGGTTAATAGTTTAAGTAAACAGTTGTCCCAAATAAATTCGAGAATATATGCTGCGCCGGGCGCTGAAAGAGCTTTAAGGGATATCTCAAGGAAACAACAGACAACGGAAGCGCTATATGTTTACCTGTTGCAGAAGAGAGAGGAGGCCCAAATTGCATTTGCCTCTGCGGCACCCAAGTCAAAAATTGTCGATAATGCGTATTTAGCAAGTCCTTTCCCAGTTGAACCCAAACGAAAAATAACATATCTGGCCGCATTGATACTTGGGTTGATGATTCCATTTTCCATCATTTATGTTGGTGATTTATTGGATAATAAGGTAGACAATATGGTCACCTTGCAGAAGTTAATTGGCGGGAATTTGGCAGTACTAGCCGAAATTCCAAAGGTAAAAAGCGCAAATAAACCATTATTGGTTAAAAAGGATGACAGGTCCGTGTTTGCGGAGTCTTTGAGGGTATTAAGAACTAATTTGGACTATATTCTTAAAACAGATAAAAAAAGGGGAGGGAGCAATGTTGTTATGGTTACCTCCAGCGTATCAGGTGAAGGAAAGACATTTTTGAGCTCTAATTTATCAATGATTCTGTCTTCCACTGGAAAACGTGTTCTATTACTGGGTGGTGATATAAGAAACCCTAAGGTTTTTGATTTTATTAAATCCAAAGGGATTGCGGACAAAAGTCAAATTAAATATGGACTTACCGACTATTTGTTTAAAAATGAGTTAAGAACCAAGGATTTAATTCATCGTTTTAATGTTAATGATGTTACGATGGACATTATATATTCAGGTAAAATTCCGCCAAATCCCTCTGAGCTTCTTTTAAGTGATAGATTGGAGGAATTGTTTACTGGCTTAAGGGAAAAGTATGACTACGTAATCGTGGATTCTGCCCCGCTTCTTTCTGTGACCGATTCGTTGATTTTGGAAAAGTATACGGATCATGTGATTTATGTAACCAAATCCAAGAATACGGAGCGAAAAGTTCTTGAGTTTCCTTTAAAGCTTAATAAAGAAGGAAAACTGAAAAATTTATCTTTTATAGTTAATGGTGTTAAAGAATCTAACCTAGGCTACGGAGGAAAATATGGATACGGCTATGGTAAAACCGTTAAAAAATGGTGGAGCTTTGGCTAACTAATAAAAGGTTTGGATAGTGTTTTCAATCACTTTGAGAACAGGATTCAGTAACGAGTTGGGTAACTGAACTTCCTTTATGGCTCTGAGCTGTCTAATGTTATGGACGTCAGAAGCAATAAAATCTATCATTTCTTTTTCTAAGAGCTTATAGGTGCATTTTTGTACAGATTTCCCATATACGTTAGGTGCTAGTGATAATAAATTAAGCTGAAAGTATATTCCTTGCCGTTTTAAAGATTCGTAAATACGGCTTCTGTTGTGGAAATAAGAGTATCTTTCTGGGTGGGCCAAGATAGGATAGTATTGCGCTTTGGAAATTATTTGCCGAATAGCATTTTCAAAGCTGATGGACGGTTGTAAGTAAGACATTTCCACTAACAAATATTCGGTTTTCAGGGGTATAACCTTACCATCGGATAAGATGGACTCAAAGTTCTCGTCAATCATATGTTCTGCAGAGAAGTTTACCCGCACATCATCTACATTTTGTCTTTCCAACTCAGACACCAGTTGAGCGTGCGATTCCGTTATTGTTTCGCGCGTATTTGGATAATAATTGTGCATGATATGAGGGGTGCATATAAAATTAGTAACCCCTAAATCTCTGAATTCACAAATCAATTCTAAAGACTCATCAACGGTTTTAGCTCCATCATCAATTCCGGGTAGTATATGATTATGGATATCTACCAAGCCGTGTAGATAGTCTGCAAGAAACGCTTTCTTTTGAAAAAAACTGAACATGATTAAAATTTGGAAGGCAAAGATAAGGTATTCGTGAAAGTGGCTTTAATCAAAATTGACCTTACATACATAGGAAAAGTCTTTATTTCCCGATGCAATATTTTACAATCCCCATAAATAGTGGGTTAGGGGTGTTTGAGGTGGAAAATAGGTGAAAACCTTTGTTTTCCTTTAGTAGTGTTTTGTTTTCCATGAAGCCTTTATTGCAATATAATATCGCTATCTATATTCAGTTTTTGGTGCAAAGCTTTAGCTACTTTTAAAGTGATTTCACGCTTTCCGTTTAAGTAATCACTAATTCTGGACGCGCTGGTATTTAAAAGTGCAGCTAAGTCCTTTCTTTTTAAACCCATTTCAAACATACGAAGTTCAATCATTTCCTGTAGGGTAGGTAATCCCATGGGGAAATGGATTTCTTCATATTGTTCGATAATATCACTGACTTCGATGAGTTCTATTGATAAAGGAGAATCTTCAGGAGTATTGTTATCAACCTCCTTAAGAAGTTCTTCCAAGCGAAGATTAGCTTCTACATATTGTTTGTGAGAAATTGTGTTCATAGCTTTTACAATTTATCGATGTTCTTTAATCTACTATAATCTTTGTGGTTACCCACCCACCGTATATACACTCTTTTAATTTTGAACAGCACGATGGCAACTATCCTGTAATGGTTCCCTTTAATATTGAATACATATCTGTTGTTCCCAACATTGTCTGCCGAATTGAAGGTGTTTTTTAAATCCGCAAAACTATCCCATTCCGCTTTTTTGGTTCTCTTGTACCAATCTTGCAAGGCAACTTTGGCATTCGTTTCCTTTGAGAAATAATCTCCTAGCTTTTTAAATGAAATAATATGCACCTAACAAAGATAAATAAAAATTACATATTTGGTTATTTTTTTACATAAATTAAAATATTTTGAATTTTTTACTTAAAATTTTGGATTGTTAAATAATTAAGAATAATCTTATAACCTTAAATGCTAAGGGGGCATAATCTAAATTACTGAACCAATAATTATGGGGGAACTTTCTAAAAAAATAGGAGAAAGAGGAGAGGAAATAGTTGAAACTTTGTTCAAGCAATATTTTGGTTTTCCAAATTACAGAGACGGACTTTCTATCGAATGTTTCGATTCTAAAAACCATGGAGAACTAAGAGGTAATAAATCTCAGACTCATGGAATCGATGGGCTGGTACACTACAAATCTCCTTTGGATGAGGAAACCTTAGAAATAGGGTATATTTCTGTAAAACACATGAAAAATCCCTATCCGAAGTATCCCCGTTCTAAATTTAAGGAACACTTCATTGATTTAGCAACTGGTTTAGAATGTTTCAAATTTTCAAACCATAAATCTGATATTGAAGCAAAAGCTCGGAATGTAAAAAAGACAAGGACTATTGGAGTATTATTTTGGTTATCAAATAGCAATGATTCTAAAGAAAAGAACATTCTAGAAATCTTATCGAAATCTCAATTAGAATCTTTACAAATCCAGTTTGATAAAATCATTGTTGTCGATAATGCTAGACTGCAGTTTATTGTTCAAACACTAGAAACGGTTAAAACTCTTGGCGACGGTGAATTTGATTATGTATATCCTTCTACGGGACTGAACTTAAAAGCTAATCACAATGAAAATATTGGTAAGATATTACCAATGGAGTTTTTAGCTTATGATATTTTACCATTGCGATATAAAGTCGGTAATTCGGTAATTTTTCATTTAGCTTGTAGAGAGGGCATTTCTGAAGAGTCTTTGGTTCAGGTGATGAGCTTATCTAAAACTTTTGATAAGGTTCAGGCAGCAAGAAAAATTGTGATTTCCTTTCCAGATTATAATTCCCAAAATCATGATGATATGGTTTCGACTGTCAAATCTTATTTTGAGGATCAGCAGTTTACCGAGCAAATATCAATTGAAGGACAATCGGTAGATTTTAGAAATATTTGATGATATGGATTTAGAAATAAATAATGAGGAAAAGGATTTTGATTTTCTCCTACCTAATGGAGAAATTCTTAGAACAATCTTGGTTAGACCTGAACTAACTGACGGTAATTTAAAGACTATTGTAAAGTCTAAAGGTATATTTCTATCGAAATATGAAAAGGAAGATACTGTGCCAGTATTGATGCGTACTTTACTAAGTCCTGAGGAATATGATACTATCCGTGAGATGCAAAAGTTCAAAATTGAGCGATTAAAGTATCGTACAACACAGCTACCCTGGCAAGGAAGTGATGATCTATTATCTCATATCCCAAATGAATTTAGTTTGCACAATATTTTAGAAGAGAAGTATACCTATGAACCTGGCTTTAAGCTTATCGGGGTACCTTCGTTTACTCCTGTGGATAACAGAAAAGACAAAATAGAGTTAAAGTTTACCGTTGAAGAACAATCAGATATTAAATCGATTCATAACAGAAAGAAAGAGTACGAGGGAAGTCTTATTATTGAGTTGAAATCAGATGGACATTTACATTTGCACAGCACAAAGAGCTATACATCACAAGGTACTCAGGATTTGGTTGATAGTGTTGCCAATAAACTGGAAAAGCACTTCAAAGCTGAAGGTTCTGTCAAAAAGGAAGATTCATATGAACGAATAATGTTTCAACATTTTGGCAATGTCAACCGTTTTACTTTTTTCATGAAGTTTTTAGACGACATAGGATTTTTAAAATTCAAGAAAATCGTGGACATATCAGTTTCTCCAGATCCTGATAAAGAAATACCAGAGGATGCAAAAGCGTTTATGAAAGACATTGAGAACTTGAATATTAGAGGTAAATCATTAAGGCGACATATTTTGATATCCGAACAGAAATATCGTGATTCCATATTGTTATTATACATAACTGCTCAATACGAGTTCGCACATAGCGAAGGAAAAGGTATATGTGAAGTTGAATATGCTTTTCCGGATTATAGGGTTGGCCAAAATGACAATCCAGAATTTCAGTTTTATTTAGGTAAAATTTTGGTGGATAGAAATTATAGAGCTTTTGCCAAGAAAAACAAAATTGAGAAATCAATATACGAAGACATTGATTCCCATAAAATGTATCATTATAACTCATTGAAACTATAATTGATTTTCAAATAAATCAGTCCCAAATCCTTACTAAAACCTTTGCGCGTGGTTCCTGTGGAATTTCTTTCGCGTTCGGGAAGATAAGCGAGAAGCCCGCAGGAGGAGGGTAAAAAGAAATTCCGTAGGGCGCAAACTACTTTTTGTCTTTGGGGTTGCGCCATTCTTCATAAAGGGCACCTGCCTCCGGGTTTTCCTCCATAAATTGTTCGAAGTGCCTAACTGCGTTATTTTCACCTCGCGAAAAAGCAGTTTGCTCCTTTTTTGTGATGCTCGAAATCTGGAATATGGCATATCCTAAAATTAGCAATACAATCACCAAAAACCCCAAAAACAACTTTACCGCCCATTTTGGAAAGGCAATGGACTTCTTGGTATGGTAGATAACCTTGGCCAAAAGTTTGTTCTGTTCTTCAACCACTTTCTTCTGGGTATCATTGTACCCTTTTAGAAGGTAGTCAATATCAGCGGTGTCCGCTGAAACCTTGTACCCCATAAGAAACTCTTTCAATTTTTCCATTCGATTGACGGAGTGTTCAAAATTCTTCAGTTCTTCTGTCAACAATTCCGCTATTTCATCCAGTTTTGCCATAATTCATTTCTTTTAAATCCCCATCCCAAGATCTATGCTCTTTTTGATGGTGTATTTAATCACTTTATTTGCAATTTTAGCTACGAGGTTAGGGGAGAGGTTAACCGTTTTACCCATCAGTTTCATTGCATTATCAACTTTAGCTTTCTCCACCACTTTTCTATTGAAACCAATTTGTTCGGCTATTTTGTTCATGGACATGGAACGGTGTACCTCGCTCCCTTTTAAATTCTGTCCCGCGAACTCAAACCGAAAGCCCTGCAATTGGTTCTGTTTGTTAATGGATGGGATGATCTTTACTGGATAGGCTTCCATTGCTTTGATGTATTGGTCAAAGTCCTTGGGCCTGACCTCCTTGATTACCTTCTCATGGATTCTTTTCAAAACCATTCGCATATCATTTGCCTTATCCAGTTTTTGTTGCTGGATATCCCGTACTGTGGTCAGTCCCATTTCCCTTGCCACCCGTTCCGCAGCTTGTTGGCTCCGTTTTCCTATGAAATTATCCTTATAGGCCTGTCCTTGAAAATTGATTCGGTTCACATAGAGATGGATGTGGACATGCTTTCTATTTCTGTGTACAAAGGCAATCGCCTGGTTCTCTTGTAGCTTCATTTGTTTTAAAAAGCGTTCTGTGATTTCTTGTAGCTGTTTGTTTTTCATTTCTTGCCCATCCTTGATGGTCGGACTCAGTACGAAACTCAAGGTATTCTTTTGGCATTGATGATTCTGTTGCTGAATAGTCCTGAACTCTTGGGTAACCTCTTTTGGCGTATACCCGGCCAAATATTGGCTATGGACGATCTCCGGTTTTTTTTCCTCCCGAAGTCCATAGGCCATGGATGCCGAAGTATGTGATATGGATTTTCCCATTCCGATCATACCTTAAAATTTAAAAGGTGTTCCCTGATTTCTTTTGCCAATTGCATGACCTCATCCGCCAGTTTAGGATTTCGCTTTCGGAACATATTACCAATCCGTTTAAAATTGTTCTGGTACTGCACTAATAGTTTATAGGCTTCAATCTGGTCTTCGGACAATCGTTCAATAATCCTATCATCAAAAGCTGAACGCCGGCAATATTCACTGATGGAAAGACCTGACTTCTTTGCCTTTATCTTAAGCAGTTTCTTCTCATATACCGAACACCTAAACTGGACAAATTCGCGTTTCATAATCCTTTTTTTCTTTTGCGACCTTCGGGAGCAAAAGCAAGATTTGTCATGACAATGACACATCTTGAAATTCTCACTCAATCATCAATTTCAAGCTGATTTCGTTCACCTGTTCCTCTCCCTATCCATTATCAATTCTTCTTATTTCTAAGACTAAATCTCAGTGCCTCTGCTTCAATCTCAGCTTTTGATTTTCTCTTGTTTTGTAATAGCCAAAGGTTGAGTTTCCTCTTTTCGAAGAATATCATTTTACCATTGGGCTTTGAGTGGGGTATTTGTCTTCTTGAAGTAAGTTTGTAGAGAAAACTTCGGGACACACCCATATATTCACAGGCTTCTTCGAATGTCAATACTTCTTTGTTACTGGACAATAAACGTTCTATTCGTTCAAGACGTTCCTCTAGTTTTAAATAATCCATTATTCTAGATTTTTTAGTGTGAAACAATGACAAAGGCCTTTGTACTTTTTAATCGAATTCTTTCCGAAAACTAGTATTTGAAACAAAAGGAAAGGCTTGCATTGCATGTGATGCAAGCAAAAAAGGGATCAGTGCAAGCGGATTTCTATGAAAATGGGGCAAATATGGATTCCAATTCGTCACTTCTCTTGGAGACCCCGTTTCTGGTCAGGGCATTTCTTACGGTATCATACTTATAGGGTTGCCCGTCCTCACGTCGAAGTACATCAGAATTTTTAATGAAATCAACGAGCTGTAGGTTGTTTTTGGGAAAATTCGTCTTGAACAGTTCGTAAAACTCCTTACAAGCTGGATTTTTTAGTTTCAGATGGATTTTGGAATCATGTGATTTCCAATCTTCTAAAAAGCAACGTACAAAATCATCTTTAGAAGTTTTATCAATGATGACCATATCGTAACGAATCATATTATCGTAAAGTTTCGCCAGTTGGGATTCGCTAATTGAAATGTTGAAATTTTTAGAAGATTTTAATCTTTCCTTGATTTTGGGAATGAACACTCTTTTGAACCTTTTTGTCCAAGTCAGTTGGGTCATGAAAATTCCACTAAGAAAAAGAAAACAGCCAGTTAAAAAGAAGAAGCCAACGAAATTATTGGAATAGTCCAGGACCTCATAATATCCTGTATGCATCAATAGTAACCCAATTCCGTAAAAGACCAATCTGGGCTTTTCCACATACTTGTCCCATTTGAAGGGTTCATTGAACATAAATCTCGCAAATAGGACGATGTAGGGCACCATCAATCTGATAATGACAAAGCAAAAACAAGCGAGCATGAAATACTTTAGAATGAGTACCATCTTATCAAGTTACTATTTTCTTGATATACATTTGTTCATTTTGGTTGTAAGTAAACCTTTTATGAAAGTTTTCTCTGGATGTTTTTGTGGCTTGTGATTGCAAGGTCAAGCAATTTTTTAACGCAAAGCATAGACTTGGATTTTGTGGTAGATGAAAATCTAGGTAATTCATTTTCATTTTAGTATGAATTAACATAATTAGCCTAATACAAGTAGGAATAGTATTATTAAAATTTATAACTTAGAGATAACAACATAGTTCCGAATAATATTTTTTCTAAGCTAAGATAGATTCGCATTCTATTTAGAGTAAAAAGTGAAAAAGTGAAAAAACTTAAAATTTCATTTTGTACGGTTTGTATGAACAGACTAGAATATCTTCGAAAGACTTTACCCAAAAATATTGAGGATAATCTTGGCTATAGAAACATAGAATTTTTACTCCTCAATTACAATTCAAAAGATAATCTTGATGATTGGGTGAATAGTGAAATGAAGGAATATCTTGATAGTGGAATTCTCAAGTATTATAAAACCGTTAAACCAAAATATTTTTTGATGAGCCATTCAAAAAATGTGATTGCTAAAAAAGCAAATGGAGATATTATTTGCAACGTCGATGCGGATAATTTTATTGGAGATGGATTTGCTTTTCACATTAACAAAGCTTTCCAAAACAATCCAAATATTGTTTTGGTTGTAGATAAAGAAAAAGGTTCCAAGGATTGTTTTGGAAGGATTTGTATCTGGCGTGACGATTTTTTGAAAATTAAGGGTTATGATGAATCAATGAAAGGATATGGTTTTGAAGATTTTGACTTAAGAAATCGATTGTCTTTTTTGGGGAGAAAAGAGGTGTTTATAAGGAATAAAAGGTTTTTAAATGCACTGGAACATGACGACTTTTCTAGATTAGAAAATGAACCAAACTTTGACTTAGTTAGGGGAATCTATTACCAACATATTAATCATTATAGTTCATACTTGTTATATCTATTTCAAGATTTTACATTTTACTTCGGGAAATTGGTAGCTTATGAATTGAAAAACACCCAATCTGTAGATAATATTTTTCAGGAATATTATAAAAATCATCAAAATAGTCTTTTAGAAAACCCAATATGGAATGTTGAAAAATCTAAGTGGGAAACAGGGGAATACATTTTTTTTTCGAATGGTATAAAGTTAATTTTCGAAGATAGGGAAGAACATTTATATCGTTTGAAAAATGATAAACTGACCTCACAAAAAAACAAAAATTCAAATTTTATTAAATGCAATGATTCTGGTGATTGGAATAAATTAATAATGTTTTTTTCTCAAATTAATAACTGTATTAAAATGATCAAAAATAAGAATGAAAATAAAATCATTGTAAACGATTCCTATGGTGAGGTTGAATTAGTTACATGATTAATGCAGAAAAACCAGTAAAATTTTGAACAAGAAGCTGTATATCAATATTTCAATTTTCCATCATGATTTTGGATGGCATGAGTTAATTTTAAAATCAATCGAACAATTTGTCAAAATTACTGGGATTTTCGATTCTTTTTTCATTATACTTTCAAGGACTAGAGGTGATCATGTTGTCCTTTTTATTGAAACTGATAAAAAAGAGGCCAAGGAACTTGCTCAGGAAGCTAATCATTATTTTAAAACATATTTGAGAAAATGGACAGAAAAAGATGAATTAAACTTTCCTAGACTCGAAAATAGAATTTTTAGGGATTTTGAAGATAATACTATACATTTTGGCATTCACAACGATTTTTTCGGTATTAAAGATGAGTTTACTCTGCGACTTTGCAAAGATATATCTCAACTAGTCATTTTAAGTTTCAAAAAATACGGAAGTAATCTAAAAGAAAATTTGCTGGATATGTTTCTAGAGTTGTATGCCTTGTTGGTACAATTCTCATATAAAAGTAAAGAGGAAATATTGCAAATATTTGAGTTTTTATTAAATCAAGAATATCAAAAATACAGTAACTCTACTGTGGATGATTTAAAAGTTGAATACGAAAAATGTTTCATCGAAAACCAACAAATAATAGCTTCTTTTTTTAACATAAAAAAGACCGAATCAATCAATCCAATCAAAACAATGTGGAAGAAAATGATTAACAAGTATTGGTCGAAACCTAAGTCCACGCATTTGAAGGATTTTGAAATTCTCATTATTTCTATCACAAATGATTCCTTTGCCTTTTCAAATAAGATTTTAGGGTATTATTTGTTTGCAAGAGGTTTAGAAGAGCACATGAAGGGCTTTTAAATTTTACTTTTTCAGAGAGTTTATCTTGTAAGTAAAACTAAACATAAGATATCTTTGAAGTATTAACGATTGGCGATCCTCAACATATATTTCTGAGGATGTTCGTTGAACATTGTTGTTTTGCTTGAGCAAATCGTAAGCCGTAATTTTAAAAGAACCTTTTTCTTTAAATAAACCAAATCTTAAGCTCATATTCCAAAAAATGGATGATTTATCAAAACCTGTTTGCACATTGTTATTGTAAATGTAGTTAAAATCGTTTCCAAAAATCACTTTGTTTGGCCAGTAGAGTGTTCCTCTGACCTTCAATGAATGTCGAGTAAAGTCTACATTATTTAAATTTTCGAGATTATATGAAGTCTTGTTTATAGTCATACTGTAGGATGGTTCGAAATCCAACAAGTCTCGATAATTTACTTGTAAACCCAATCTGGGAACAATTCGAAAAGTCTTACTTATAAAACTGGAATTGTTGTTAACACTAGCGTCTCTCCTTAGCACAAAACCACTTCCCGTAGAAAGTTTAACCCTAATAATACTATCACTTACAACTTGCTTGTTTATTCCAAAAGCCCCAAAAGTGTTGTAGTTTCCATTAAAATTTATAGGTGTAGTATTTCTTACAAAATTTTCATTGACCTGTACTGAATTCACTATTTTCTCATTGAATATGTTTGACTGTAGGAAAGTAAAAACACTGGTTTTTGATTTTGCATTGTAGCTAGAATAGTTTAATCTGGTCGTATGTTTGGTTTCTGGAATTATATCTGGATTTCCAGTATAAATTGCCTGCGGATTTGAAACATCTGATATTGATTGTCTTTGAAATGTCAGGGGCAGTCCATTGCTCACATTGTAATCAATAAATATCCTAGAACTTTTATTGAATTTGTATCTCATTCTAGCACCATAAAAAATAAAATTAAATCCATCATCCCTCCTTATATTTTGAATCTCATCACTGGTATTCAATTTTATTCTTTTATAACTTGAGTTAAAATTGAACATTAATTTATCACCTTCATAACTCAATCCTATTTGAGGTTTTAGTTCCTTAGTTTTGTAATCAAAATCTGAACTTAAATCAGGATTGAAATCGATATAGTCATTCTGTTCCTCATTAAAACTGTTAATAATTCTCTCATTTTTATTGTCTGATGATATATACTGCAAGTCATAATCAACAAAAAACTTCTTATTGGTAATAGGCATTCGATAAGAAAATGCTAAATCGAATACCTTTTCTACAGTTTCATCATCAGCTAACTGATTAATTCGAGAGGGTTCTGGACTTAAAAAGGAATTAAACTCAGAAATATAGTTTTCGGTGCCCTTAATATCTTTTATCGAACTTTCTAACTTAACACTTATAAAACCTCCTTTTGCTCCATACTTTCTAGTCAATTCTAATGTATTTCCGTAGTTCTTTTGACTTTTCTCTGAATTTTTAAAAATGATACTATTGTTGGATAAATCCTCGGTAGCTGAAAATGTTGATTCCTCAATACGGGCGATGGATTCTATGTTGTTAGTATTGAAGATAGGTTGAAAACTAACTCTAGTTTTAGAATCAAGGTTAAAATTGTATAGGGTATTCCACCTATGCGAGTTAGACGTACTTTGTAGGTTTGATGAATTGTTTGAGAAAAAGCGGTTGTCAGGTATAAAATTTTCACGAAATACGGTATTTTGCCTCAATGACTCTGAAAAGCCATAAAAGTAATCGGTTGAAATATCGGATTTGTTCAATAATTGGTTTGCATAACTAGCTCCAATATTGGAAGATTCCGTGATACCATCATTAAATCCAAACGAAATATTATCGAGCTCAAAAACCCCGCCGGAGCCCCTACTTTGGTTATTATTGTTCTTATTACCGACCATGTCATAAACTTCATCAAAAGAAAACCCTGAATTATTTATGTTGTTAGCTCCAGCAAGAAAACTAAATCTTTCTTTATCCAAAAAATAATTGGCTATTCCGTTTAATTGGTATCTATCATCTGTACCATAACCAACAGCAAATCTTGATATTAGACCTTTGTTTTTATCTCTTTTGATAGTAACATTGATGGTTTTTTCATCAGATTTCGCAGCCTTTCCCGTAAACCTTTCTTTTTCCGTTTTTGTGGAGGTTATCTGAACCTTATCAATTATTTCTTTGGGTATATTTTTAGTGGCAATTTTAAGGTCTTTACCAAAAAAACGTGTTCCGTTTATTAATATTTGGGAGATAGGTCTCCCATTATTTGAGATACTGCCATCCTGGCCGACTTCGATACCTGGTAATTGTTTAAGTAAATCTTCTAGATTGGCATCTGGTCGGGTCTTAAATGAATCTGCATTAAACTCCAATGTATCTTTTTTAATAATTATAGGAATTCTCTCGGCAATCAAATCAATACCTTTAAGTTGTTCCACTTCGGGTGTCATTCCAACATTTCCTAGGTCTATATCAAATTCATTTAACTCAATCTTTTTTGTGAACTTTTTGAAACCTATATAAGAAATAAATAGCACTATATTTTCGTTTGACGGTTTTAAATCCAAGAGAAACGAGCCATCAATTCCAGTAATAGTGTAGGAAAGTAAAGTTTTATCTAAAGCTTCGGCATAGACGGTAGCTGCTTCGAGAGGTTCCATAGTAGTGCTGTCAACAATCTTGCCTGTAATTTCATATGTTTGTGCACAAATTTCAAAAATGGAAAAATATACAACCAAAAGGGAAATCGAATAAGCAACTTTCCCCGAGTTTTTAATTTTATTAATAGAGAATAAACTAATCATACAGAAGTTCAATTATTTTGGTTTTCAATGAAATTCACTGACTAACTATAAACTAACTCTTAAAAGAATAAAATGATTGGATGATATTAAGTCTAATTCCATTTTGAATCCTCTACTTTTCATCTAAAATCTTTTAAGGGTTGCAATACTTTCTAAAAATTGAATTGTTACTCTCAAAATCTAAATTTATAGCTGTTAGACTTTCATCTTGAAAACACTAAAATCAATAAGAGTTGAGAATAGAACATCTATTTTTTTTTCCATATAAAACCCTGGCTCCATGTCAGGTAAAATTGAGATTATCCTATAGGACTCTTCTTCGAGTATCCTACTAGAACCACGTACTTTTATGTTTTTAACCATCCCATTTTTGTCAATTGTACATAGAACCCTAACGATACTTTGTCCAATAACACTTTTGTCATTTGTTAAAGCATAATTTACATTCCTTTCAATATGTTCATTCATTTTCATATTGAAGCACTCGACCGGATTCGACGAATTTTTACAACCAGGAAAAATCGGAACTTGATTTGCCAACAGAAATGGAATTTCTTTCGTTTGATTCTTTTGATTACTTAGATTGGTTTTTATA
This sequence comes from Flagellimonas onchidii, assembly GCF_004804315.1. Lineage (GTDB taxonomy): Bacteria > Bacteroidota > Bacteroidia > Flavobacteriales > Flavobacteriaceae > Flagellimonas > Flagellimonas onchidii. The sequence goes on along the minus strand of NZ_SRXX01000002.1, from coordinate 298,480 downwards.
AAAGCCTCATCAAAATCTGTTGAGGTATAGGATAACATTCCAAACATTAAGGGAATTACAACGAGATAAATCAATTTTTTACTTTTGGAAGATTTGGTTTTAGACAACATCAGAAGCCTTTTTTTGATTATTGAATCCTTAGAAAAGTGATTAATAAGTGATAAATTATCAGTATGAAACGCCTGAGATAGAAGAAATAATAAATGTTCCTTTTTATTGGTCCGTCCTAATTTGGAATCTACTATAAATTCATGTACTTCAAGAATCTTAGATTGGTATACATAGGTTAATGGGCTTAAACAAAACACAATTTTCATCAATTCAAAAAACAATAAATCGAATGTGTGTTTTTGGTTTATGTGAATCAATTCATGCTCAACTATTTTTTTTCGTACTTCTCTTGGAATTTTATCGCCAATATAGATTGAATTTAAAAAAGAGAAAGCTGTTGTTGACTCGGGGAGAATATATAGGGTATAATCATCAAAAACTTCTGGTTTACATTTTTTTCTAATGTTTGATATTCGTTTAAGTTTTAGTAACAGTAAAATAGAAGTGAAAGATATTCCGCCGATTATTACAAAATGCTCAAACCTAATTAATGTATAAGAATCTTTCGGTAAGATTAGTATTTCATTTGAAACACTAGTTAGTTCTATAAAAATATTGGAGTATGGGAAGTTGGATTTTGAAATGGATAGATTAAATATTTCAAACTCAAATAGTGGTAATATAATCGAAAAAATGTACGTTAAAAGCAAATAAAACCTATTAAGATTAAAAAAAGTTTCTTTTTTAAAAAAAAGGAAATATGGTATAAGAAAAAGGAATTGAAAGAATATCACTTCAATAAAATAATGTATCATAATTCCTTAATTTTTTTAATTATTTCCTCCAGTTCATTGATATCGATGTCATTGTTTTTCATAAAAAAAGATATCATACTGCTAAAAGAGCCTTGAAAGTACCCTTTAACAAATTTTTTGATTGTGAGTTGGCTATAATCTGATTTCAATATAACGGGATAATATTGATGATTTCTTCCTTTTTTATAATGACTTACAAATCCTTTACTCTCTAATATTCTTACAATAGTTGATACTGTATTATAAGCTGGTTTTGGATCTGGAAAAAAATCAATAATCTCAGCAACGTTGCACTTATTTTCTTTCCAAAGTATTTGCATTATTCTTTCTTCTGCAGTAGTTAAAGTTTTCATATTTAATATGATAATATTGATATAAAATTACAACTAAATAATTAGTTTAACTAATTATTTAGTTGTAATTAGCAAATCTCCTAAGGTTTGCTTTTAAACATTACAAATCTCAAGTACTCAATTAAGCTCTTTTTTGGTGTTTGATACGAGCTAGTTTAGATGAATAAAACCTATATAGAAAATCGTAACAGACCATTTCATGTTGCCTATTTTTCGAATGGAATACTCGATTCATAGTCATGTGCAAGTAACTTTCTACCACCTGATCCTGATTATCTTTACCGTTGGCAAAAAGACCTTTTTCAATCAATTTTTTTATTTGTGATTTGTTTTCAATGAACAACCCATTTATAAGCTGTACCTCTTTTTTATTATTAGCAATTAAAAAGGACTCTATTTTTTTGTAATTCTCCCTGTATTTTTTGTCCAATTGTTTTTTTAAGGATCTTGACATATTAAATTCAAACCCATAATTTGTTTTTAATCTATTGAATAGTTTTATTTTTCTTTTCAAATCAAATCCAAAACTATTGATATAAAAATCTAACAATTTCAACGAAAAAAGCCATCTTAGTTCATCAGGATTTTCCAAATTTCGCCAACTAAGAAAGGTTAAAATCAACTTGCTGTCCAAAAAGAATAACTCTTCACTCAGTTCAATGCTCTTTTGACCATATCGATTTAATTCTCTAGCATAGGTATCTGTTTGAATACCCCAAATAAGCTCGTTTTCAAAATATCCTTTCAATTCATGATGCAACAGATCTATTACAGTTCCCAAATTTTCCGTTTTTGCAATTTCAAATCGAATTCTAATATGGAATTCAGGAGTTCCGTATCTAACAAAAAACCATTTTTTGATTAAGGCTTGATTAATCATTTTTTGAGCAAGGGGTCCAAACAGATTTACAAGAATATCATCAGCAGTTTTCCTACCAGTAAAAATTTTGTAATACAGCCATTTATCGCCAAGAATAAAAGTCCTTTGCATTATTCTAATCTATCTTTGATTTTCATCGTTTTTGTAAAATGAAACTATAATTTCATTGGGGAAGTCCACTATATTTGGATTTGTTTTACCTAGTTCCATATCGTTAAATAAAAATTCTTTGAATGTAAATTTGTCTCGATTTTTTACGGTTTCCAAAAGCATAATTATGGAGTCAATGTTTTTTAAGTTAATAAGCAATCTGTTATCTCCATCAGCCAATAAAATTAAATCGGGAATCTGCCACTTGGACTGTAAACTTTTTACTTTATTCAACAAAACGTCGCCTTTTTTTATTCCATACAAATTAGCAACCTTAGCAAAATCGAAATTCCAGGTAGCTTCATGGAAAATTAAATCTTTGTATTCGATTCTTGGGATGAAGGTATATTCTTCGGATATAGGCCCAAAATCTAGCCCGATTCCTCTTCTTTCACTCTTGGTTTGAATATCGCATAGAAATTGATATATAGGAAGTTGGGCTGCAGAATAGTTGTGTGCCGTAGTATTTCTTGGTAATATTTCCTTGTTGAGTCTTTTTGATTTAAGAATAACTTTTTCTTGCTTAATAGAAATAAACAAATCGTTTAAAGGAATTTGTTTATTTTTTCTCAAAATCGACTTTCCTAAATAGGGTATTTCATATTCTCTTAATACTGGTCTGGATAGGATATTGCCAACTCTTGATTCTGGCAAATGAACAATTTCAGCTAAAACTTGTTTTGAAGTAGCTTCATTTTCCTTTGAAATTATATGATTAACAAATTCTTTTATTTCGTTATTACCATGACAAAATCTACCCATTAAATTTGCACCGCTTGAACCGGCGAAACCACCAAATTTAATTTTGTTAGTGCCATTAATATTCAAAACCTGAATCATTGCGGAAATTGTTTCTGGCAAATCTGACCAATCTTCATCTTGAAAGTCAAAATCTTTGTCTTTTATTTCTATCTTATATTTCTTTTCGAAAAGAGCGTCGACAATTAGTCTATGGAAAATTCTATTTACTGAAGTCCAGATTTTCGTTTGGCCTGACTCATCTTCAAGAAACACAATGTCATCTATCAAAGGGCTTATGGTACCTTTATTCAAACCCTGCTTATAGCCAATGCCTAATTCAACATCCAATGCTTTGGATAAGGCAATTTCCTCGTTTTCGTATCTATGTCTAAACGCTTCGCGGAATTTTTCAATGTTTGAATTTTGAGGTTTCAAAGTGATCCTATTTAGAAAGACTAGTCCTTTTTTTATGGATTGCACAATTTTTTCATCTAATGTGTTCTTGAATGGTTTTAAAAACAGCTCACTTTGAAACAAAAACTTTTTATCAAAATCAATGTTTAAATCTTTCAAAAGATTAATTATTTCTGAATACCTTTCAATAGGCTGACCCAATGAAGTATCTAAAGAACTAATCTTTTCCCTTATATTCATTAGAATTTGCAAAGTAGGCTCAATACCACTCATTTTACCTAGGGTTTCTATGATTTGCTCTAAAAACTCAGGGCCAGAAACGGAAGGTTCGAGTTCGCTTACTAATATTTGAGAATCAATCATTTCGTTTATAAAATTTTCAGCTTCTTTAAACTCAATATCTTCATTGACAAGAAGCAATGTCAATTCTTTTATTGTTTTCCCGTTCTTTGCTGAACATAGAATTTGTTTTGTATAATCCATATTATCTACAGCCATAATATGATGGAATCTTTTGCCTCCTCTATAGAAATATTCTACATATCTTAACTTATTCCCTATTTCATAAATAGTGGTGTTGGGAAAAAACATGATTTGTTTTCGGATTTCCGGATTTTTAACCAGAGCATGAGATAAAGCGACTAGATAGGTCATGTCCAGTCTAGTGTGTCTTTTGTTAAAAATAGGCTCTCTCATATGGATTCTATTTTTGTTGGTAAAACTACCGAGGCTACATCCGGCAAATAGCCCAAATGGTGTACTTCTAGTTGACATCCTGGTGAGATATTTTAAAAAGGAAGTCTTCAATTTATCTACCTTCTTGGAATCCAGTAATTCCTGATTTCTCCACTGCTTCAAGCTATTATAAAGTGCTGGGGATGCTAAATAAATAGCCTCTGCTATAAGAGGATTCTCAAAGCACTCTAGGTACTGATGGTCAGTCACCTGTGATTTGGAGGTCAATTTTTTGTAAAAATCAAAAGGTAATATAGGTTTTCTTAGAATATAAGTTTTAAAATTCTGATAAGGGTTTTTTTTATTCATTTCAATGTCCAAACTGAAAATTTCAACTAATCATTAACGAGGAATCCCAAGTTGGTTCTAGATTATCCAAGCGGCTAATTATTGTGAGACCTATTCCAGATGTACCGTTCAAGACAAATCTTGAACCGACCCATTTTTTTTCAGTCCCTTTCCATTCTCTATATCCAGCAAACTCTTGACCATGACAACCGTAGTTTACACCCTCTTGAAACCAGAAATTTGAAGCTTTAAGAAATATGTTTTTTGGTTGATCTAAGAATTTCGAGATTTCATAATGCATTCTATAATAAATGTGAGAAATTCCAAATGCTCCATGACATAATCCGGCATCATAAACTGATGTTTCACTAAACTTTTGACGTTTAGTGGAGTATTCAAGTATGTTCAAAGCGAATCGCCCCAATTCTTTGTCTTCTATACATTTATGTGCATTCCATATTGATATTGCTATTCCTAAATCACCATAGCACCATCCTAGACGGCATGGTGTCTCATAAGGATGCCCATTTTCATTTACCCAATCCGGAAAAATAGATGATTCGTTTGGAGAATTATCTTTATTGGACCTTAAATAATCTATTGAACTGATGAGTAAATTTTTGGATGATTCCTCAAAATATTCGTATCTGCAAAGTCGAGATAATAGACTAATTATACTAGAAATACCGTGGGAAAGACTTAGATTGTATCCAATAAGATTACCACTATGGTCTAGCTTGGATTTCCAACAAGTTTTTGAACCTTTAATTTCAGCCTGACTTGTTAGGATTTCTAAGAAATTTAAGAGAATATTTTTATATGTTAACCTTAAGCTGTCTGAGTGTGTATTCCTATACCTCGACAAAAAATAATATGCGTAACCTACAGAGCCATGGAGGAAATCATAATTCCCTGTTTTGATGTCTGAAAGCATTTTTTTCTGGAGAAATTTATCAAAGTTCGAAAGGAGCGAGTCATTATCATTTTCAATAAAGCCATGCTCAACTAAGTGATCTAACGCCCACCCCATGCCCGCGATTCCGGCACAGTAAGTGGGATAGTTAAAACCAGCATTGATTAAATTTACACAAGAAGAAAGAATTTGAAATCCTATCTGACGGTGTGAATCGTCTTGTGTTAGGCGTCCATAATAGAACTTAAATAAAGCCAAGCCTGAGAGACCAGATAAGCAACCTACATGTTTGTATTCTTTGAATGTATTAACGATATCTCTATTAATTTCTTCAAGCTTATTCAATAAGAATGTGTTGTCAGGAAAATTCATTCTAGAAGAAAAAAGGAAGCACCTAGTAGTATCTAATTAAAATAAACAGTAAAGCCAATCCCTGACTTTACTGTTTACCCTTGAACAAAAAAAGGAAGATTAACAGGAACAGGAGTAGTTGCAACAAGTACAAGTGTCCTTTTCATAGGTATCAAAACCTAATCCGCCCTTTACACTTTCCAAATTAGCCAAATTGGAAATGGCTTCTTTGTTTAAGCTCAACGATTTTAATGAATTTTCTTTCATAATATTACGTTTTAATATTAATATTACTAAATTATAAAGAAAAATCTTACAGCCTAAATAATTAACATTTATTGCACTAAACAAGAAAATATGTTCTAATGAAATAGAAAAAAATGAAACTACGATTTAGAAATTTTCCTTTTTTTAAGCAGCGTGACAGAATGGATTGCGGTCCTACTTGCATAAAAATGATTGCAATGTTCTATGGAAAATCATTTACTCTTGAGGATCTAAAAAAGAAGTCATGGCTTACAAGTGAAGGAGCAACATTTGGAGGATTATCCGAGGCTGCTGAAAACATTGGTTTTAACTCAATTGCTGCAAGCATAGATTTAGTATCATTAAAAAAAGAAGTTAGACTTCCTTGCATCGTTCATTGGAGGCAAAGGCATTTTGTTGTTCTCTATAAAATTAGAAAAAAAGTCTTTCACCTTGCTGACCCCGCTTATGGCCTAATTAAATACTCTGAAAAAGAGTTTTTGGAAAGTTGGATTGGAAAATATGAAAAACGAGACAATGATTGTGGAAACATTTTAATGTTGGAGCCAACTCCAAAGTTTTTCGAAAATGAACGTAAATCAAGAAACAAATCCGTTTTCAATTTTTTATTGCTTTACTTCAAACCGTACTACATCTATATTATTCAATTATTTTTTGGACTAATCATAGGATCGTTAATTCAATTAATTTTTCCATTTCTAACTCAGGTTATTGTTGATTACGGAATAAGCAATCAAAATTTAAACTTTGTTTACATAATACTATTGGCTCAATTAGTGCTTTATACTTCAAAGTCTGCAGTTGAATTAATTAGAAGTTGGATTTTATTGCACATAACCTCAAGAGTAAATATCAATTTGATATCTGATTTTTTGGTGAAACTAATGAGATTACCAATTTCATTCTTCGATTCTAGAAGAGTAGGGGATATTATTCAACGTATATATGACCATAACAGAATTAGACATTTTTTATCTACGAGCACACTTGACACCCTTTTTTCTATAATCAGCATTGTAATATTTGGGGCTGTTTTAGCTTTTTATGACTTAAGAATATTTTTGGTTTTTTTAGTTGGATCAGTAATTTATGTTGGATGGACATTGTTATTTATGAAGAAAAGAGCCGAATTAGATTATAAGCGTTTTGATGAATCTTCCGATAATCAAAGTCATCTATTTCAATTGATTTCTGCAATGCCGGAAATAAAATTAAACGGCTCGGAAAGGAAGCGCCGCTGGGAGTGGGAAGAAATCCAGGTGAAATTATTTAAGAACTCCATAAAGGGACTTGGTTTATCACAACTACAGAATACCGGTGGTCAATTTTTAAATGAATCAAAGAATATTCTTATCACATTTATTTCCGCAAAACTGGTAATTGAGGGTGAATTAACACTTGGAATGATGTTATCTATTCAATATATTATAGGACAACTCAATTTCCCAATAAACAATTTCATAACATTTATTCAAAGTGGTCAGGATGCAAAACTGAGTCTCGAAAGACTTTCTGAAATTCATCTTAGAAATGATGAAGAAGATTTAAATAAAAACACAATTGATGTTCTTCCAAACGAAAAAACCGTTTACTTCAAAAACGTAAGTTTCCAATATGGAAGTAAATCATCTTCATACATCTTAAAAGATTTAAACTTTTCCATTCCAGAAGGTAAAATAACAGCCATTGTAGGGGCAAGCGGAAGTGGAAAAACAACCTTATTAAAGTTGCTTCTAAAATTCTACGAACCGACTGATGGATGTATTTATGTGGGAAAGGTCAACTTACGTAATATAAGAGCCAAAATTTGGAGAAATATATGTGGTGTGGTCATGCAGAAGGGCTTTTTATTTGATGATACAATTGTAGGTAACATAACAGAGTCAAATTCTGAAATTGCATTTAACAAAGAGAGCTTCGATAGTGCTGTGCATATTGCAAATTTGAAGGAGTTCATTTGTCAACAGCCTCAAGGACTTGATGAATTGATTGGTTCGCGAGGTGTAAATGTTAGTGGAGGGGAGAAACAACGTATTTTAATTGCCCGCGCTGTTTACAAAAATCCTTCTTATATCTTTTTTGATGAAGCTACAAGTGCTCTCGACACTAATAATGAAAGAGTGATCATGAATAATTTAAATGAATTTTATAAAGGGAAAACTGTTCTTGTGATTGCTCATAGATTAAGTACAGTTAAAAAAGCAGACCAAATAATTGTGTTGGAGAAAGGAAGAATAGTTGAAATAGGAACGCACGATGAATTAGTGAAAAACAAGAAGAAATATCACGATTTAGTTAAAAATCAACTTGAGCTCGAAAATTTGTAGTGGCAAACAAAATAGGATCTGACAATTTGTTAAAAGATAGGAAAAATGATGAGTGTAAAATTTGAAAGAGGGAATGATGGTTTTATTAACGAAGCATCCCAAAAAGTCAAAGAAGTCATGGGCAAGCCTCCAAACTGGATTATTAAGTGGGGTACAACAATAATATTTATAATCATCCTCGTAGTAGTAACTGGAGGTTCACTGATAAAACTTGAGGACTCTATTAAGGTTAAAGTTTTATTGTATAACAATATACCACTAACTAACAGAGGGGTGAAAAAAGGAAAAAAGATTGAGAAATTATATGTAAAGCCTGGAGAGTCAGTGAAAAAGGGGGATATTTTGATAGAACTAGAAAATAACGCTAATCTATCAGATATTTCAAGGTTGAAGAAGCAACTGCTATATCTGAAAAATAACGGAATTGAATTGGATACGATAAATATAAACTATCCTTTTAACTTGAAATTGGGAAGGTTGAATGATTCATTTATTGATTTCCATCTGGAATATAGAAATTCGATGGATTCTAGTTTAAAAATAAATTTAGATCAAAACAAACTTTCTTTAAGTAAAAAACTTCAAAAGTTAAATGATGAAATTATCCAATGGGAAAAGGACTTTATTATTACTAGTCCAATCGATGGTACTTTTGAAATGATTTTTAATATTAATGAATCTGAAAATAGGTTGGAAAATAATTTTTTGATTTTTCCCAAAAATGAAAAAGTAATTGTCGGCCATTCTTTTGTTCATTCCAAAATTGCATCCGAAATGAGATATGGGCAATCTGTTGAAATTAACTTGAACAATTATCCATTTCACGAATGGGGCAGTCTTCGAGGCACTATTAATGAAATCTCTGCTGTTACAGAAAACGACAATACATTTTATGATGTTACCTTTTCTATAGAAGATGTGAAAACTTCTTTTGGAAAGAGGATTGAGGTAAAAAATGGTATGCAAGGTTATATTATAGTCTCAAGCAAAAAAGTTAACATTCTGAAGCGGATATTTTTTGAACTTTCAAAAAAAGATGTGTAAAAGACATTAGTTCATGTCTTCCTTCTAATTTAACAATCTTCTGATTAGTTCATTTGAATAATTCAAAAAAAATTTAAATGAATAAATCTGAAATTTTTTAATTTATAATAAATAGCTTTTGGGCACTAAACTTTTTTTATTAAAAAATAACCTTACTTGTTATAAGATAATTCTTACATTTAAATTATGTAATTAATTTAATTATAGAAGCTACATTAATTAAATAAAAAATGGACAATATTAAAAAGAAGCTTCTTGACTTAATGATAGATAAATTCGATGATGTTTTTGAATTGATATATCTCGATGTAGGATCGGCAGGTGGATTGAATGAGGTTTGGGATTATTTGATAAAAACTAATTTCATGAAGGCTGTTCTTATTGATATTCAGGATGATGGTTTGGGGCAATTATATCCTAAAGAACGGGTTAAGCGAGTGCAAGTGGCCCTGGGAGGTCATACAACGCAACAAAAGGTTTATCTAACCAAAGGAAGATGGTGCAGCTCTTGTTTGATTCCTGATATGGAGGTTCTTAACGAATACCCTGTGAAAGAATGGTTTGAAGTTAATGAGGAGAAAACCATAAACATGACAAGGTATGATCATGTTTCTATGGAAAAAGGTTTACCTCATCCACATTTTGTGAAAATAGATGTTAAGGGCTATGAAATTCAAGTGCTTGAAGGTATGGGGAAAGTTTTGGACAGTGTATTATGTCTGGAACATGAAACACACTTACGACCTATTTACAAAGGGCAAGCTGATTTTAATAAAATATATAAATTTTTATTCGATAAAGGCTTCAGATTATATGATTTAAAACCTACGGGAGTTTTTGAAGGTGAAGCACTTGAGTTTGATGCATTCTGGATTAGAAAAACTGATGACCCTCAAGAAATAGCATTAATTGAAATTTGGAAAGTTGCCAATGATATATGGACAGGTATGTACTTCAACGATTTATCATTCTTGAAAACATCTTGATAACTAGGTATGGGTAAAAAGTTTATTATCATTACTTCAATATTTTTGCCGACAAAAGCAGTAAGAACATTTGCACAAAAAAAAGATTGTGAATTAATCGTGGTCGGAGACAAAAGAACGCCCAAACATTGGAATGTGGATGAGGCCATATTTTTATCTATTAGAAGTCAGAACAAAATGGCTCCTACGTTAGATAAACTTTTACCATATAACCACTATTCTAGAAAAAACATGGGATACCTTTATGCAATTCAGCAGGGAGCGATAAGTATTATTGATACAGATGATGACAATATACCTTATGAAGATTGGTCATTTCCCAATTTCACAGGCACTTTTCCACTATTAAAACAAAGGAATGGTTTTGTAAATATATATTCTTACTACTCTGATCAAAAGATATGGCCTCGCGGTTTGCCATTGCATTTGATTAATTCTAAAGATTCTAAAATATCTTGTGATGAACCGTCCGTTGCGGAGGTAGAAGTTGGAGTTTGGCAAGGTTTGGCAGACCAAGATCCGGACGTAGATGCTATCTATCGTTTGGTTGATAATTCTCCTTGCATTTTTAACAAAAAAGGTAATTTGGTGCTACCTAAAGGTACAATATCTCCATTTAATTCTCAAAATACAGCATTTCGCAAGGAACTATTCCCACTACTCTATGTCCCATCAACCGTAACGATGCGTTTCTGTGATATTTTACGAGGATTAGTTGCTCAACCCATATTGTGGAACCATGGATATCATTTGGGCGTAACGCAGGCAACGGTATTTCAAGAACGAAATGAACATGATTTTATGAAAGATTTTGAACAGGAAATTCCTTGTTATCTGAATGGTGAAAAAGTGGTGGAAATCGTCTCAAAGACTATTTGTCAAAATGATAGCATTATCTCCAACCTCTTTAATACTTATGATGCACTGGAAAAAAATAAAATAGTTTTACCCAAAGAACTTCGAATCTTAGAGGCTTGGATTGACTCATCATTTTGAAATTATGGCGAAGGTAGCGTTAGTAATTATATATAATCATCGTTATGATGACAATATTAAAATTCTGGAAAGAATTTATAAAGGTCGTTTCTCTCATATTTATCATTTAATTCCGTTTTACGATGGTGACAAATCGAATGTAATACCTGTTTATGAAAACTCTTATTACTTTCAAGGATACTTGTCTCAAGGTTTGAAAGCATATTTAAAAGAAGATTATGATCATTATTTTTTTGTTGCTGATGATATGATGATTAACCCTATAATCAATGAAGAAAACTACAAAGAACATCTAAATTTAGAATTAGATAGTAACTTTTTTCCAGAATTGATTTCTTTCCATAAACGAAAAGAGTGCTGGCATTGGGCTAGAGATGCATTTAGATATAATGTTAAGCAAAAAGGAATAGAAGTCATCGGGGAGTTACCAAATTATGAGGAAGCAAAACGTAGGTTCACATATTTTGGATTGGATTTGGAACCTCTTCACTATCAACAAATATGGAATATTGAACGAAATCAAAACCAATTTAGTAAAAGAAAGTATCTTCTTTCTTACCCTCTTGTTGGAGGGTACTCCGATATGTTTGTTATAAGTTCAAAAATCATAAAAAAGTTTTGTCATTATTGCGGTGTATTCGCCGCTACAAGATTGTTCGTTGAAATTGCAGTCCCAACAGCTTTGGTATTGTCAGCGACTGTTATAGTCCAGGAAAAAGATATAGAATTGGGAGGAAAGGCTTTGTGGGCCAATGAAGATTATATGATTTTCAAACCTTACGATAAAAAACTGGAGAAGCTACTAACAGGATTTCCCGAGAAACTTTTATATCTCCACCCTGTTAAATTATCAAAATGGGACACTACCTTATGGAATAAGCCAGAAATGAACTAAAAAAAACTGAAAATGGAACGTTTCATGTATCTGGTTCAATGTAAAGGGGATAATGTAGAACCTTATCCTGAACTTCAAGGACAACATCATAGAAAGATTGTCTTTTTATCTTGGAAATTAAAAAATGAGCACATGATTTATTTTCCAAACTCTACATGGACAGCTGGTAGGAATAGATTACTGTTGGAAGCCAGAGTTCAACAGGAACGTTATGATTATTATATTTTTTTGGATGATGATATTCTTTTCAATAAAGGCAGCTTCGATGAATTTGAACAGTTATTGCTTAAGGAATCACCTGCTGTTGCAACTCCATTACTAATTGGCTATCCTTTTTCACGGCAGTCAGCTGATTCCATACAAGCGGTGTTCATGTTTGATGCCTGCATGAATGCATTTCATCACAGTATAATTTTCGATGACGCGGTTTTTCCTTATTGTACCATTTTTGATAAGGATTCTTGGTGGTACTCTCAATATGTAATGATTCATCTTTTAGCTCTTTTTTATGAAGGACATGTTATACAACTGAATAACATATGTATAATCAATTCTGAGCATGGTGATTATCCAAAAAACATTTATGTAGATAAAAAAAATAACAAAAAAGCTGAACAAGAAAATCAATCAAGTACTTCTGGTTTCAGTTATTTTGATAGTGTTGAAAAATGGATTTATTCAGAATACTTATCCAATTGCGAAAAAGTATTGATTTCAAGAAGGAAAATTATGAATGGAGTTTTTGATAGAGTGCTATCCAGCAAAATAGATTATTCAATTTCCAAGGAAATAAAAAAAAACTGCTTTAAAGTATCTCCTGAGAAAATCAATGACTCATTTGTTTGATTTTGAACCTATAAATTATTTGCAAAAGAATGAAGGAAATAAAAGACTTGACTAAAGTTCTCTTGTCAAATCTCGATGAAATCAAAGAAAATTCAGTAAATGGAAAGATGTTTGTCGCCAATTACCTTTTTAACTATAGAGAGTTTCAAAAAGATAGCACTTATGAAGATGAATTGTTGGAAGTTATAGAAATTGCGTTAGACGCAGAATTTTCCAATATTCAAAATGCTAGATTGGATTTCTTTACAGGTATTACTGGATTGGGTTGGGCGCTTGTTAAATTAGTACGTAATGGATTTTTTGAATCCAGCAATTTAATGGATATTCTAAATTTAGTAGATTCTAAGGTAACAGCGGAAACAGAAGTATTATGCAAATCAACTATAATTGAAAGGCACGATTTGTTAAAACTTTTGGGAGCCATATCATATTTTATAGAACGAATAGGGCTTTCGAATGCGAAAACACCCTGCGACCTTAGAATTAGCCAATATCTTTCGATGGCTATTCACGAAGTATCAGGTAATTTAAGAAATAATGATATAGAGGATTTTTGGGTTTTGCAGCTTCGCAACCTTGTTATAAAGGAATGTCTTGATGAAGGAGTATTGGAACATCTAGGTTATGAAAAAATAAGATTATTGAAAGAATCGCTAGTACAATTTGATAAGAAACAAATCTCCGAATATTATTTTTATTTTTTGGAAAATAAGCAATTTTTATTAGCCTTAACTGTTAGAGTTCTTCTTGAGGAAGGGCATTATAAAGAAATTGAAGAGGACAAACTTTTTTTTGACCAAATTGAAAATTATGCCCGGAATATTATGATTCAAATGAAAGACGCACAGAATGTAGCGCAAGAAAACCTTTATGAACTTTGCTTAATTGCCTGCGCTTCACTTAAAAACATGGGGCAGGATGATAATGAATTTTTGAGGTATGCTCTTGGGTTTCGACTCTGCGAACCACTATTTTCCGAGATAAGAGATAACTAATTTTTTTAGACCTTCCTTAAGGGATGTTTTAGGTTCCCAACCAAAACTTTCTAATTTTGAGTTATCTAATAATTTTCTTGGAGTCCCATCCGGTTTTGAAGCATCGAAGTAGATAGTTCCTTGATATCCTACAATATCTCTTATGATTAAGGATAATTCCTTGATATTGATTTCCTTTCCCACTCCGATGTTAATGTGGGTCGATGGATTACTTATTAGGCCAACTTTACTATTTAAATCTTTGAAATCTACAATTTCCATGATATGTATGCATGCTGAAGCAAGATCTTCTGACCAAAGAAACTCTCTTAATGGTTTACCAGAACCCCATAACTCCAATCGGTTATGATAAACTCCTTTATTTTCGATATAATTTATTACTTCATCTACTGATTCTATTTCCAAATCTTCCTGGAGTGATGCAAAATCTCTTTGATGATACCATTTAGCTAAGATTATTTTTCGTATCATGGCAGGGATGACATGGGAAGTATCCAAATCAAAATTATCATTTGGCCCATATAAATTTGTGGGCATAACTGGAATAAAATTAGTGTTATATTGTAGGTTATAACTTTCGCACATTTTGACACCTGCAATTTTTGCTATGGCATAGGATTCATTAGTAAGCTCCAAAGGGCCTGTAAGTAAATGCTCTTCCTTGATCGGTTGTGGTGCGGCTTTTGGGTAAATACATGAACTACCCAAAAAGAGTAATTTTTTAATTCCAAACCTGTAGCTGCAATAAATCACATTGTTCTGTATTGTCAGGTTTTCATAAATAAAATCTGCTTTATAGGTTTTGTTTGCTTGAATACCCCCTACTTTTGCAGCCGCCAAAAAAACGTATGTAGGCCTCTCTTTAGCAAAAAACTCATATACAGCTTTTTGGTTTAACAAATCCAGTTCACTTCTGTTTTTAAGTAAGAGATTTTTATATCCTTTTTCTAAGAGTACCTTAACTAAAGCGCTTCCAACCAAACCTTTATGTCCAGCTACGAATATCTTAGCTTCTCTTATCACTTTGATGTAGCTTATTCATAATAATTTTTAACCTTATAACCACCCTCTTTTAGGTATTGTTCTTTATAGGTCAATTTTAAGTCACTTTCCATGATGTCCATTATTAGTGAGTCCAAATTATATTCAAGTACCCAATCCAATTTGATTCTTGCTTTTGTTGAATCGCCCACCAAAAGGTCAACCTCAGTGGGACGATAATACCTTGAATCCACACCTACCACTTCTTTGCCAATAGGTAATTGATATTTTTGCTGGTTACATTTCACGACATAAGCCTTTTCATTCCTTCCAGTTCCTTTAAACACAATTTCAATACCCAAATGGGAAAAAGTTTTTAAAACAAAATCTCTGACGCTTGTAGTAATGCCTGTTGCGATAACCCAATCTTCTGGAACTTCATATTGCAATATCAACCACATCATCTTTACATAATCCTTGGCATGGCCCCAGTCTCTCTGTGCATCCAAATTACCCAAATATAGTTTTTCCTGTAGACCTAGAGCAATCCGACATACAGCTCTGGTTATTTTTCGAGTGACAAAGGTTTCTCCCCTTATTGGCGATTCATGATTAAATAGAATGCCATTACAAGCAAATATGCCATAAGCCTCCCTATAATTTACTGTTATCCAATGAGCATATAGCTTGGCAACACCATAGGGACTCCTAGGATAAAATGGGGTGTCTTCATTTTGGGGAACCTCTTTAACTTTACCAAAAAGTTCGGAAGTTGATGCTTGGTAGAATTTTGTCTTTTTCTCAAGGTTGAGAATTCTAACGGCTTCCAATAATCTTAAGGTACCAAGAGCATCAATATTTGCTGTATATTCTGGATTTTCAAAGGATACTCTGACATGACTCATTGCTCCTAAATTGTAGATTTCATCTGGATTTGTTTCCTGAATTATACGAATCAAGTTGGTACTATCTGAGAGATCACCGTAATGAAGAAAAAAATTAGAATCTTTTTCCTGTGGATCTTGATAAAGGTGGTCTACTCTATCTGTATTGAACATAGAAGAACGTCTTTTAATACCATGTACTTGGTATCCCTTTGTTAATAGAAACTCGGAAAGATATGCGCCATCCTGTCCTGTTATTCCGGTAATTAAGGCTGTTCTTTTATCCATTACAATATGTAAGATAATTCTTTCAGTTTATTGAAGCAAATGAAACCAACTTTATTCTGAATCTTGACTAAGTTTTGACTAATTTTTAAGACTTTCGGATATGTTAAGCGACAATTCATTTTTTCGCATTTAAAACATCCTGTTCAAAAAGAGTTTAAGATCAAGTTCACATATTTGTAAGTTAAGAAAGAACAAAATCGGATTACTCAGATTGTGAAAAATCTGAGACAAAACTGAAATCAACCATTGGCTTGACCTAAATAAAAGAAATGACAATTTTGATAGATAATAAATTGAGAAAGGTAAACTAGAAACTCTTTTAAGTAAGAGTTTTTCTATTGTTTGCCAATATCCAATTCAGGAATCATATTCGCGGCCTCTTTCATTTTTCTGTCAATTATTTTAGTGTAAATTTCGGTTGTCCTTATTTCTCGATGTCCAAGACGTTTTGAAACCGTATAAATATCTGCACCATTTTCAAGTAATAAAACAGCATTTGTATGCCTGGCACTATGGAAAGTGATATGTTTTGTAATACCAGCTTTCATGCACCACCTTAGGATTTCAGTATTGTAAACTGCACCATATTTTAAGCCCTTAAAAACCCGTACGGTTTTATGAGTTCTTTTGCCTAATAAATCTCTTGCTTGGCTAGAAATATAAAGATACTCAAGTCCATCAGTCTTTTTCTGCCTAAAAATGATTCTTGAAGCTTCGTCTTCATCTCGTACCTCCGCCCAAGTCAGTTTATTGATGTCGCTCCATCGTAATCCAGTAAGACAGCTGAATATGAAAGCGTTCTTAAGTATTGGGTATTTACATCCGGTTTGTGTCAAAGCCTGTAATTCAGAATAGGTCAGATATTCCCTCTGCGATTCCGCTTGTTCAAATCCTTTAACCGACTTAATAACATTTGTGTCAATATAGTTCTCATTATAGGCTTCTCGAAGTGCTGCTTTCAGTTTATTGAAGTAAGTATATTTAGAGTTTTGGGATAGAGGAGTTTTGCTTTTTGTTTTGGCCTTGGTATCTAAGTACCTTTTGAATCCGCGAACAAAATCCGTATTAATATCCTTTAATTGAATATGTGCAGGAGCGTATTTTTTTAAGTGCTTAAAAGCAGCATCCCAATTTCCATAGTTTCCTTTGGATTCATAACGCTCTTCTTGCAATGTTTTGTAGAAATCAAATAGAAGGATCTTCCCTTTTTTATTGTCTTTAAGTTTATACTTGCCTTGATAGAATTCCGATTTTCTTATAGAAAGGATTTTTTCGGCCAATTCGTAAATCTCCTTGTTCGTTCTTTTTTCATCTGGTGTCGATGGATTTTCCAAAGGATACATTTTCAAATACTCAAAATCTCTATTGTATTTGTTGATTCCGTTCTTGTCAATAAAGTGGCCTTTATAGTATTCAATAAAAAGACTCAACTTTCCATTTTTAATCTTTTTACTTTTTAGATTTATTTTCATTTCGAGGTGAAATTTTTTCACCTCGAATATCATAAATTATGTAGAGGTGAAAATTAGGTGAAATAAATATATGAAAATAAGCTATTAAAAGAAGTTAAGTAAAGGAATATTTTTCAACAAATCATTGATAATCAATTAAATGAAAACAAATGAACTTAAATCAAATTTAAAAATCAACTTACTTATTTCCCGATGCAAAAACTTGAAAATATATTTCCAAGTAATTCATCTGTGGTTACGCTACCAGTAATTTCACCTAAATGATATAGTGCTTCACGGATATCAATGGCCATTAAATCACTTGATAAACCTACCTCCATACCTTCCTTAACTTTTTGGATTTCTTCCAAGGCCTTTAATAACGAATCATAGTGCCTACCGTTGGTAACAATTGATTCGCCACTTTGTAACCTTCCTGAATCTACCAAAGAAAGCAACTTTTGCTCCAACTCTAAAATTCCTTTTTTCTGCTTGGCCGAGATAAATAGTGTATCCGGGATTGTTTTTTTAATATGATTGACACTTGTATCATTAAGTAGATCAACCTTATTGCAAATAGGTAGAAGTTCTTTATCAGGAAATTGTTTTTTTATGTTTTCAAATGGGGAGATATCCTTACTTGATCCGTCAAAAAGATAAATGATCAATCTAGCTTTTTCGACTTTGTCAAAAGTACGTTCGATTCCAATTTTTTCGACGACATCCGCTGTCTCTCTAATTCCTGCTGTATCGATAAACCTAAAATTGATGCCCTTGATACTTATTTGATCCTCCACCGTGTCCCTAGTGGTACCAGGAATATTGCTGACAATGGCTCTCTCTTCATTTAATAGTGCATTCAGTAAGGTGGACTTACCTACATTTGGCTCACCTACTATAGCCACGGGGATTCCATTTTTAATGACATTGCCTAGTGCAAAAGAATCAATGAGTTTTTTGAGAACCTCACTAATACGTTCTAACAATTGTTTGAACTGATCACGATTGGCAAATTCAACATCTTCTTGGGAGAAATCCAATTCAAGCTCAATTAATGAAGCAAAATTGAGCAGTTCTTCGCGCAATTTTTTGATTTCATTGCTAAACCCACCACGCATTTGTTGCATTGCAATTTCATGGGAAGATTCACTATCGCTGGCAATTAAATCCGCAACGGCTTCAGCTTGGCTAAGATCCATCTTACCATTTAAAAAAGCTCGAAGGGTGAACTCACCAGGAGAGGCCATGCGACATCCTTTTCTTAAAAAAAGCTGTAGAACTTGTTGTTGAATATAGGAGGAACCATGACAGGAAATCTCTATGACATTCTCACCAGTATAAGAATTAGGTGCCTTAAAAATGGAAACCAGTACTTTATCAAGCTCTTTCTGATCATCGATGATATGACCTAAATGTATGGTATGACTGTTTAACTGGGTTAAATCCTTATTGGAAACCGATTTGAATTGGGAATTCCCTATTTTAATGGCATTTGGCCCCGAAATCCGTATGACGGCTATTGCCCCAACACCTTGGGGTGTTGCCATGGCAATTATATTATCACTCGTATTCATTTTCATGGGTCAAAAATAAGAAATCCGCATGGGCTGTAACATTATTGGCGATTTGGACACTTATACTATGTAATCATCACAAAATCAATCAAAAATGGAAGTCATCAATAAGAATCAAACTGTTTTAAGAAAAGACAACAATTTACTGGCTATTACCCATCTCACTCAATTACTGTATTATGTTACGGGTTTTGGAGGTTTTATAGTTCCGTTGACCATATGGTTGACCTCAAGAAAAAGCGTTGAGCATATGGATGAACATGGAAGGGCCATAGTTAACTTTCAATTGAGTTTGTTGTTGTACGTAATAATAAGTATTCCATCAATTTTGCTCTTTGGACTTGGCATTCTCGGACTGATTGGGGTTGGAATAGTAGGATTTGTTTTACCTATTGTAAATGCCATAAAGGCATCAAACGGGGAATCACCATCTAAGTTCTTGACTATACCATTTATATAGATAAAAAAAGCTGGGAAGAACAACCCAGCTTTTCAATTTCTTTAGCAAATACTTGGCTTACCCGTTCAACATTACTGGCATTACCAGCATGGTGACCAACTCACCCTCATCCAAGCCATCAACTGGGGTTAAGATGCCTGCACGGTTGGGTAAACTCATTTCCAAGGATACCTCATCAGAAGATAAATTACCGAGCATTTCTACCAAAAACCTGGAATTAAAACCAATCTGCATGTCATCTCCTTGGTATGAACATGAAAGTCTTTCTTCTGCTTTATTGCTGTAGTCGACATCTTCAGCTGAAATGTTAAGTTCGGCGCCTGCAATTTTTAACCGTATTTGATGTGTGGTCTTGTTAGAGAAAATAGAAACTCTGCGTACCGAACTTAAAAATTGGTTTCTTGAGATGGATAATTGGTTTGGGTTCTCTTTTGGAATAACAGCTTCGTAATTGGGGTATTTTCCATCGATTAATCGACAAATCAATTCCGAATTATCAAAGATAAATTTAGCATTACTGTCGTTATACTCGATGGTAATCTCAGATTCCGAGCCAGATAAAATACCCTTAAGAAGGTTCAACGGTTTTTTGGGCATAATAAACTCGGCAACTTGAGAAGCCGTAACATCGTTTCGTTGGTACTTGACCAATTTATGGGCATCTGTAGCTACGAAGGTTAGATTTTCCGTGGAAAACTGAAAAAAAACACCACTCATTACCGGGCGCAAATCATCATTACCTGCAGCAAAGATTGTTTTATTGATAGCTGTTGCTAACACATCGCCCAAAAGGGTAGTAGAGCTTGGATTTGAAACTTCTACGGCTTTTGGAAATTCTGCTCCATCGGCATAAGCAAGCGCATATTTACCGTGATTAGAACTTATTTCTACGGTATTGTTATCCTCCACTACGAAAGTCAGAGGTTGCTCTGGGAACGTTTTAAGGGTATCCAAAAGTAGTCGCGCTGGAACTGCAATAGCCCCTTCCGCGTCAGAATCAACCTCAAGAACAGAACTCATGGTGGTCTCAAGATCTGAGGCCGAAACCGTTAGTTTGTTCTGTTTTAGATCAAAAAGAAAATTATCGAGGATAGGTAGGGTGTTACTGTTGTTGATAACTCCCCCCAAAACCTGTAATTGTTTTAGCAAATATGTACTGGATACGATAAACTTCATTAAAGGAATTCTTTTAGTATTGAAGCCCTTTTAAGGTTTGAAAAGGGCAGATAAATCGATAAAAACAAATATATTTTAAAACCCCTTAGCAATAAAACAAACTTATCAACAGCTAAAGGGTATATTTTTTCTTCCTGTAATACCCAAAGAAAATACCAACAAGTAAGGTGAAAAGCACTGGAATCCCAATATTTATAAACTGCCATTTGTTTTTTTGGGAAGCAATTTTCTCGACATCGAGTAACGGAATAGAGACCCTTTTGTTTCTAATGTTTATAAGTCCGGTGTCATCTAAGAGATAATTGATGCAGTTTACCAGAAATTCTTTGTTGCCATAGAAACTGTTAGTCCATTTATCATATCCAAGTTCCAATGGTGCCCCGTTGCGTAATTGGTTTTTAATAAAATCGCCATCGGAAATCACAATCATTTTGTTTTCAGGGCCTTCTTCCGTGGTTTTTTCCAAATCAATTGGTCTAATTCTATTTTTGAACATTGATCTAAAGTTCCCTTCGATTAAAACAGCAAGAGGCTGGTTGCCATTGGTGTATGTTTCCTTGTTTGGTGGATTATTTAAGATATCCAATCCGATTTGTTTTGGTGTACCTTCGGTTTTGGATAATGGAGAGCTTTGTAGCAGTACGGTTTTACGGAAATCATTTTCCAGAATATCCATAGGACTGGCAAACTGATAACGAACTGCCTCTATATTCGTATTTATAGCGTTGTTGTTTTTTGAAAACACCATGGGATTGTAATACCATGGAACCGGGTTGTATTGCGAATCATTTCCATCACCAGAGGCCAAAACTATTTGGGTAAAATAAAGATCATTCACCAAAGTAGGGTTAATTCGGATACCATAGGTAAAAAAGAAATCCTTAAGATTCAAGTCCCTGGGAATAGCCAAAGCTTTTCCACCACCGCTAAAAATACTATCGACCTCCATGGCCACTTGATCTACTAGCCACATAGATCTTCCACCATTTACCACAAACTGGTCTAGAACGAATTTTTCTTCATCGTTAAATGCTTCTGTAGGTTTGGCTATCAATGCCAAATCGAATTCTTTTAACTGGTCGAGCGTTTTCTGAGGGTTTGAAGCCACAGAATCTAAAGTGATAACACCAATGTTATAATAATCTCTAATAGAGGTTAAAAAATCTGCAATATAACGGTCATCCAATTCGCCGTTTCCTTTTATCACGGCTACACGTTTCTTATCGGTTATGCCAAGTTTGGTAAAAGCATCAGCAAAGGCATACTCTAGCTGTTGTACCGAATTGTTGATGCGGTCTTCCATGGTGTAACCCAATTTGTTTTTGAGCAATGAGACCTTAACAGTCTTGTTTTTGTAATTCACCATGGCCCAAGGAAAAACCAACTCTTGGGACACTTTACCATTTTCTTCTATGGTCACTTCGGCAGATTTCAACCCGATTTGCTGTAACGAAGCTATGGTCTGTTGGCTTTGGCTTTCATCCGCTAGTGGGTTTACCAAATTATATTTAATGTTCCTGTTCTTAGCGGCAAAAGATTCTAGCAGCTGAATGGTTTCCACCTTTAGTTTGTTAAACTCGGGTGGAATATTACCATCTAGCAATATGTCCACGATTACTGGCCCATCAAATTTTTGGGCAGCTTTAATTGTCGGTTCAGAAAGGGTGAACCTTTGGTCTTCAGTCAAATCAAATCGAAAATACGCCCAATTGCCTATTACATTTAATATGATAAGGATGACCAGTGCCTTTAGAAATGCTGTAGATAACTTTATCATTAGCGAGGCAGTTGTTTAAGCTGTTGGAAAGTAAGGTACAGAAAGAATATAGTCAAGGATACAAAATAGAGCAAATCCCTAGTGTCCACAATCCCCCTAGCAATACTTTTGAAATGAGATTTAGCCCCCATACTTTGAATCAGTTGCTGTGTTTCTCCATTAGAGAACAAAGAAGAAATAGCTTCAAACCCGTAAAAGATTAAAAAGCAAATTAGAATGCCAATAATAAAGGAAACGATTTGATTGTCGGATATGCTAGAAGCAAAGACTCCTATGGAAGTATACGCCGAAATGATAAAAAGCAATCCGAAGTAGGACCCCACAACGATACCCAAATCATAGTTGCCCTCGGAGATTCCAAGACTCGAAATCGCAAAAACATAAACCACCGTTGGAAGAACAGCTATAGAGCATAATATCACAGCTCCTAAAAACTTTCCCAACACAAGATTCCAGATGGATGTAGGTTTTATCAATAATAATTCAAGAGTACCGACCTTGCGTTCCTCTGAAAAACTTTTCATGGTTATGGCCGGAATCAGAAAAACAAAAATCCATGGAGCAAGTAGAAAGAAGTTTCCCAAATCCGCAAAACCGTAGTCATAAATGTTGTAATCTCCTTTAAAAACCCATAAGAACAATCCGTTCAAAAGCAAAAACAATCCTACAATCAAATACCCTATAGGGGACATGAAAAAGGAACGGACCTCTTTTTTAAATATAGCAAGCATATCAATTATCAATGAGTAGTTTACAGTGGTCAATAAATACGTTAGGTATCTGCATTGCTAATTAATTGCCAATTGTTGTATTGTTAATTGTTTTACTGCTCTTTGAACACTGTTTCAAACTCCAAGCTTTGGGTTTTTCGGCAAACAATAATTTTGTTTTGCCCCAAACTTGTTTAAAAAAATCTGATGACCTATAATTTTCCAAATCCGATTCGTTTTCCCAAAAACTATATGTAAAAAAGACATTTGGATTTTTAATATCCTGATACAACTCTACCATCGAGCATCCTTTAAAATCCGTAATCTTTGATTTTGTCGTTTCAAAGACTCGCTCAAAACTAGGAATATTTTCGGGTTTAAAGGTGAGTTTAACAATACGTATCAGCATTTATAAAAAATTTATGGTCACAGTATCCCTATAATTCAACCCAAGGAGAGTAGAGGCTCCACCTACAGTGTTTAAATCACTTTTGTAAATGGCCAATTCTATATATCCAGCAGAATTAAAAAGAGCCAAAGCGTCCCCAGGTCCTTTGCGCTGACTTTTCTCTAGGTTAAAGTTGATGATTCCGTTGTAACTATTATGTATGGCACGTATCTTATTGGTACGTGCTATAATTTCAAAATCTCTACCGTTTCTATAGGCTTCAAACAGATTTTTCTGAATGTTGGTGATTACATTGCCATAATTATCCACATATACCACATTACCCATAATTGTACTGCCATTATCCGATATACGAGGCTCAAACTCCCGAAGTTCTTTCAAGGCGCTAAAAGGCCTTCCAATTATTTCCAATGTTCCACCTCTGGCAATATGACAAGCTACTTGCACAAAAACATTCAACACGGGGAATGAACAAGGGGTTATATCGGGAATGTTGATTTCCACTATTTTTTCTGGTTTTATTTCCGAAGTAATCAAAGAAATAACACCATTGTTGGCACTAATAAAATAATGTCCATCAACCTGAACCACTATGTGTTGGTTTTCAGGGGATAATTCAGAATCTACCCCAACAATGTGTACAGTGCCCGGTGGGAACGAACGATAGGCATTTTTTAAGATATATGCACACTCTTGGATGTTAAAGGGACTTATCTCATGCGAAATATCAACAATCGGCACATCCGGTAAGTTGGTGAGGATAGTACCCTTTATTGTACCAACAAAGTGGTCTTTATGGCCAAAATCGGTAGTTAATGTTATGATTGCCATGCAATACTGTTGATATGTTTTTCCCTTTTCAAATCGATTTTTGGTTAAGTTTGTGCGGTAAAATTAAGTAAAAAGAAAGAATAAAAATTCTTCAAAAACAACCCTTAAACACCCCGTTTTTTTTGAACGAACTTATAATTGAACTCACAGAGATAAGCCCACAGGATTTTTTTGGGCAGCAGAATGAAAATATTGAGCTACTTAAAAAGTACTTCCCTAAGTTGAAAATCGTTGCCCGCGGCAGCAAAATCAAAGTATACGGAGACGAAGCATTATTGGAAGAGTTCGATAAGCGGTTTGATATGCTCACGGCCCATTTTGCCAAATACAACAAATTGGACGAGAACTCAATAGAGCGTGTACTCACCAGTAACGGGCAGGAGGATTATAGCTCTTCAAAAAGTAGTGGTGACGTGCTTGTCCATGGTGTTAGCGGAAGGTTGATCAAAGCTCAGACAGCCAACCAGCGTAAATTGGTCGATGCATGCAAAAAAGACGATATGGTTTTTGCCATTGGTCCTGCCGGAACGGGAAAAACCTACACAGGTGTTGCCTTAGCAGTAAAAGCCCTTAAGGAAAAACAGGTGAGAAGGATTATCCTAACCCGTCCAGCAGTGGAAGCCGGAGAAAATCTTGGGTTTTTACCAGGGGATTTAAAGGAAAAACTGGATCCTTACATGCAACCGTTATATGATGCACTTCGGGACATGATTCCAGCTGAAAAATTGGAAAAATATATTGAGGACGGTACTATTCAAATCGCTCCGATGGCCTTTATGCGTGGAAGAACATTGGACAATGCCTTTGTTATTTTGGATGAGGCACAGAATACCACCCATGCACAAATGAAAATGTTTTTGACCCGGATGGGTAAAAACGCCAAATTCCTGTTGACCGGTGACCCGGGGCAAATCGATTTACCCCGTAGAGTTATTTCGGGCCTTAAAGAAGCACTTCTAATTCTTAAAAATGTTGAAGGCATCAGTATCATTTATTTAGATGATAAAGATGTAATTCGACATAAATTGGTCAAAAAAGTCATCGACGCCTACAAGAATATTGAGCACCAAAACTAGCCAAGCATGTCAAATACATTAATGGATACCGATTTCCATTTTTCAGGTCAAAAATCGGTTTATAAAGGAAAAGTTCGTGAGGTATATACCTTGAAAGATGATATTTTGGTAATGATTGCAACGGATCGCTTGTCAGCTTTTGATGTGGTCATGCCCAAAGGTATTCCCTATAAAGGACAGATTCTTAATCAGATTGCCACAAAAATGATGCAGGCAACCGAGGATATAGTCCCGAATTGGCTAATGGCAACTCCTGATGCCAATGTTGCTGTGGGTAAGGCTTGTGAACCTTTTAAAGTTGAAATGGTGATTAGAGGATATCTTTCCGGTCATGCAGCACGAGAGTACAAGGCAGGGAAGCGCATGTTGTGCGGAGAACCCATGCCGGAAGGAATGAGAGAGAATGATAAATTCCCGGAGCCCATCATCACTCCAGCAACCAAAGCGGAAAAAGGAGACCATGACGAAGATATTTCAAAAGTGGAAATTCTGGAAAGAGGAATTGTCTCAAAAGACGATTATGAAGTTCTCGAGAAATATACCAAAGCCTTGTTTCAGCGAGGAACCGAATTAGCCGCACAGCGAGGATTGATTTTAGTTGACACCAAATACGAATTTGGAAAAACAAAAGATGGAGAAATCGTCTTAATTGATGAAATCCACACCCCGGATTCCTCACGTTATTTTTATATGGAGGGCTATGAGGAACATCAGGCAAAAGGTGAATCGCAAAAACAGCTTTCCAAAGAATTTGTCAGACAGTGGTTGATCTCAAATGGATTTCAAGGGTTGGAAGGGGAGACCGTGCCTAACATGAATGACGACTATATTCAATCTGTTTCTGAACGTTATATTGAATTGTACGAAAGTATTACTGGAGAAGCTTTTGTAAAAGCGGATCTATCCAATATCCAAGAGCGCATAGGGCAAAATGTTTCCAGCTACCTTGGTACTCTTGAAGAATAACGAATACTAAATCTGCAGTATTTGGGGAGATTAAAGAAATAATATTGGACCCTATTCCATTTATAGGATATTGTGCTATCTTGATAGCATGAAAAACATACCCTTACTCTTTTTTCTTTTAACCCTTCCTTTACTAAATGCACAAAAATTAACAAACCAACGAGCTCTGTGGTTTACCGATGCTCGTTTTGGGATGTTCATTCATTGGGGAGTTTACAGTGGCGCGGAAGGTTATTGGAAAGGAGAAAAGCTACGATATGATAATGACTATGCGGAATGGATAAAGTATCGTAACCAGATAGGTAATACCGAATACTTATCACTTCTGGATAACTTTGATTGGGATTCAATCGACCCTGAAGAGTGGGTGTTATTGGCAAAAAAAGCAGGAATGAAATATGTGACCATTACTGCTAAGCATCATGATGGTTTTGGGTTATGGAACAGTAAGGCGAGTGATTATAATATCTATAAACAAACCAATGCCAAAAGGGATATTATTAAAGAATTGGCCGAAGCCTGTAAAAAACACGGGTTAAAACTTGGACTTTATTATTCGCACTGGATAGATTGGGAACACCCTGATAGTTGGGACCATAGCAAGGAGATAACTGGCCTTTCTAAAGAAACATATAGCAGATATTGGGAGCAGAAAGTTATGCCGCAAATGCGTGAACTTCTTACCGATTATGGTGAAATTGGGTTGATTTGGTTCGATATGTGGATTCATCACTCGGAAACCGTGGTTACCAAAGAACAATTGCTCCGTCTCAAAAAAATGATCAGGGAATTGCAACCAAATTGTTTGATCAATTCCCGGTTGGGATTATCAGTAGAGGAAGATCGTGATGTGGATTTTCAAACTTTGGATGATAATCAATTGGGGTATGCCAAAAAAGAGCATCCTTTTCAAACATCTGCCACTGTGGCCCATTCCTGGGGGTACCATGCCACGGATTCCAAATGGAAATCGACTACAACACTTTTAAAATCCATTATAGGAAATGTGGCACTTAACGGGAATTTAATGCTAAATATAGGACCAAGGGCCAATGGAGAGATTCCTAAGGATATTGAACAGCGAACTGAAGAAATAGGGGAGTGGTTAAAAGTTAATGGAGAATCCATCTATGGAAGTGCGGCTTTTGGATTAAGGGCAGATATGCACGATTGGGGAAAACTAACATATAATGAAGACACATCTAAATTGTATTTGCATATATACAATTGGCCTTTAAACAATCAACTGAAGCTCACAGGAGTTAAGAATAATCCGATTCGAATATATCAACTGGCGGATAAATCAAAAGCCGAATTGGAATTTAACCATCATGAGGCTGTTACCTCTATTAAGTTGTCAAAAACAGCTCCGGACCCAAGAGTTTCTGTACTGGTCATAGAATATAATGCTACGCCAACAGTGGAAAACGATTTGGTAGCTTATTCGTTTTCTGGAGGGTATTCACTTAAACCTAATAATGCAATTCGGTCAAAAGGAGATGCGTCGATTATAGAAGCACAAAAATTTGGGTCGATACCTGAACATGTTCAATTTGACCAAGAAAGTGAATTCCAATGGAAAATCTATATAGATGAACCAGGCCAATATAATGTTGATGTTTCATATAGTTCCCAAGAAAAATCAGCCAATGGCAAGGTAACCATAGTTTGCAATGGGAGTGCTTTAAAAGCAAAAGTGCAGCCAACTGGAAAAACTGTGGGCGAACCTAATACTGATTGGCATATAGATCGCTATGTGGCACAGAAAATGGGAACATTTGAGTTTACCCAGCCCGGGTATTATACGTTGACCATGACGGCAGAGCCTGATAAGGATAAACCTATAAAGTTTCAGTGGTTATGGTTGGAAAAGGTTAAAAACTAGCATTGTAATTAAAATTGTTGTTACACTTTTAAAATACAGACAATCATAAAAATTGATTTTGTATTTTATGACTTTATACTTCTTTTATGGATAGCACACAGCGTAAAAAATATTGGCGGGAAAATCTGAAATACCTAGCCATCCTTCTCTCAATCTGGTTTTTGGTCTCCTACGGGTTTGGGATTCTATTGGTCGATGAACTGAACACAATTCGATTAGGTGGCTTTAAACTAGGGTTTTGGTTTGCACAGCAAGGCTCGATTTACGTTTTTGTACTGCTAATTTTCATTTATGTCCGTTTGATGAACAAGTTGGATAAGAAATACAATGTAAGCGAATAGATTATGGGAATTCAAACATGGACGTTTATCATCGTCGGAATCACTTTTGCATTATATATAGGTATTGCAATTTGGTCTAGGGCAGGTTCAACAAAAGAGTTTTATGTGGCTGGAGGTGGAGTTTCCCCATTGGCCAACGGTTTAGCGACAGCTGCCGACTGGATGTCTGCAGCTTCCTTTTTGGGTATGGCAGGCATTATAGCATTTGCAGGCTATGACGGTTCAGTGTATTTGATGGGTTGGACAGGTGGCTATGTGTTACTGGCGCTTTTGTTGGCACCTTATCTTAGAAAGTTTGGAAAATTTACCGTCCCTGACTTTATTGGAGATCGCTATTACAGTAACATTGCCCGAACCGTTGCCGTGATAGCTGCACTTTTTGTTTCCTTCACATATGTAGCTGGACAAATGCGAGGAGTGGGAGTGGTTTTTTCACGTTTTTTGGATGTTGAGGTAAATACAGGAGTTTATATTGGAATGACCGTGGTTTTGTTCTACGCTTTTCTGGGAGGAATGAAAGGCATTACTTATACCCAAGTAGCCCAATATTGTGTACTCATTTTTGCATTCATGGTCCCAGCGATATTCATTTCGATTATGGCTACTGGAAACCCAATCCCACAATTAGGGTTTGGCTCTGCTGGTGAAGATGGGGTTTATTTGTTGGATAAGTTGGATGGATTGATGACCGACTTAGGCTTTACGGCCTATACAGATGGTTCTAAATCTGTTACCGATGTGTTTTTTATTACTGCAGCTTTAATGCTGGGAACGGCTGGCTTACCGCATGTAATCATTCGTTTTTTTACCGTGCCAAAGGTAAAGGATGCCCGTAAATCAGCTGGATATGCGCTGTTGTTTATAGCCATTCTGTATACCACGGCTCCGGCAATTGCCGTGTTCGCACGTACTAATCTTATGGAAACGGTTGAGGATACACCTTATAAAGAAATTCCATCATGGTTTACCAAATGGGAAAATACGGGGCTCATCGCATGGACAGATAAAAATGGCGATGGTAAAATTCAATACCTCCCCGGCGATGCCGTTAATGGAAAACCACTTTTTGTAGATGGTAGGGGGGAATATGGTCAACGCATGATTTCCAATGCAAATATATCTTCGGCCAATGAACTGTATGTAGATAGAGATATCACTGTTTTGGCAAACCCAGAGATTGCCGGTTTACCCAATTGGATTATTGCCTTGGTGGCTGCAGGGGGGCTTGCCGCTGCTTTGTCAACGGCAGCAGGGTTACTTTTGGTGATTTCTACCTCAATTTCCCATGATTTGATTAAAAAGCAATTTGCTCCGGATATTTCTGATAAAAAAGAATTATTAATAGCGCGTCTTGCAGCAGTTCTTGCTGTGACCGTTGCAGGTTATTTTGGAATCCACCCGCCGGGTTTTGTGGCTTCGGTAGTAGCGTTGGCCTTTGGTCTGGCAGCATCTTCGTTTTTCCCTGCTATCGTTATGGGTATTTTTAGCAAGCGTATGAATAGGGAAGGGGCCATTACCGGTATGATTGCTGGTTTGGCCATAACCACGTACTATATTGCAAGATTCAAATTAGGTTGGATTGGAAACCCAGAGACTAGCACCGCTAAGGATTGGTGGTTCGGCATTTCACCAGAAGGCTTTGGTACTTTGGGAATGTTGGTGAATTTTGTTGTTGCCTTGGTTGTTTCTAGATTTTACCCAGACCCTCCGGAATCTGTTCAAGAAATTGTGGAGAACATCAGAATTCCTAGCGGAGCAGGAGAGGCCATAGAGCATTGATTAAAAAGGTTCAAATAAAGGGATTTCACATTTTTTTGTCCATTTGATATTTATGGGTTTGTTAAATTGAAAAATGTGCAATTTTTATAAGATTAATTTGAGGAGTTCTGTGGTCGTTTCACTTTTTTGCTATTTTTAACGCTCACTAATTTTTCGAGAATAAAGTATGAGCAACTACCACATTAAACATTTGGAAGAATATTTTCAGGTTTATAGAAAATCTGTAAGAAACCCCGAGGCATTTTGGGAAGAAATCGCGGAAGAACATTTTGTTTGGCGCAAGCGATGGAATAATGTGTTGGAATGGGATTTTTCAAAACCTGAAGTAAAATGGTTTGATGGAGCACAGCTCAATATTACAGAAAATTGCATAGATAGGCATTTACATATTCGAGGGGATAAAACTGCTATTCTTTTTGAGCCTAATGATCCTAATGAAGAGGCAGAACATATTACTTATAATCAATTACATGAACGTGTATGCAAGTTTGCCAATGTTCTAAAGGACAAAGGAATTAAAAAAGGCGATCGGGTAATAATCTATTTGCCAATGATACCTGAGTTGGCAGTATCCGTTTTGGCGTGTGCGCGAATTGGAGCCATACACTCGGTTGTGTTTGCCGGATTTTCTTCTACCGCTTTGGCAACACGAATTAACGACTGCGAAGCTAAGATGGTATTAACTTCTGACGGTTCTTACCGAGGAGGAAAAACCATTGATTTAAAAGGTATTGTGGACGAAGCCTTAAAACAATGCCCAGGAGTTGAAACGGTTTTGGTCGCCAAGCGAACTAATGCCGAGATACACATGGAAACTGGCCGCGACCAATGGCTGCAGCCATTACTGGACAAAGCGTATTCAGACTGCGTACCGGAAATTATGAATTCTGAAGACCCTTTGTTCATTTTATATACATCAGGTTCAACAGGAAGACCCAAGGGTATGATGCATACCACAGCGGGTTATATGGTGTATACAGCATTTACCTTTAAAAATGTGTTCCAATACCGTGAAGATGATGTGTACTGGTGTACTGCTGATATAGGTTGGATTACAGGACATTCTTATATTGTTTACGGACCCTTAGCCAATGGGGCCACCACGGTAATGTTTGAAGGAGTGCCTTCTTATCCAGATTTCGGAAGGTTTTGGGAGATTGTGGAAAAACATAAGGTTTCCCAATTTTATACGGCACCAACAGCGATTAGGGCCTTAGCAAAGGAGAATTTGGATTTTGTTACCAAATATGACCTTTCTAGCCTTAAAGTGCTTGGAACAGTAGGAGAGCCAATCAACGAAGAAGCTTGGCATTGGTATAATGACCATGTCGGTGAAAAGAAATGTCCAATTGTGGATACATGGTGGCAGACTGAAACGGGAGGAATACTGATTTCTCCAATACCTTTTTCAACACCAACAAAACCAACTTATGCAACACTACCCATGCCAGGAGTGCAACCAGCGTTAATGGATGAAAATGGAAAGGAAATTCATGGCAATCAGGTTGATGGACGTCTTTGTATAAAATTCCCATGGCCTTCCATGGCTCGAACCATCTGGGGTGACCACCAACGTTACAAGGATACGTATTTCGCCGCTTTTGAAGGCAAATATTTTACTGGTGATGGAGCTTTACGGGATGAAGTAGGGTATTATCGTATTACCGGTAGGGTAGATGATGTAATTATTGTCTCAGGACATAATCTGGGAACAGCACCCATTGAGGATGCAATTAATGAGCATCCAGCCGTAGCAGAATCGGCTATTGTTGGTTTCCCACATGATATTAAAGGAAATGCCCTTTATGGCTATGTGATTTTGAAAGAAACTGGTGAATCCCGTGATCGTAACAACTTGAAAAAAGAGATCAATCAAATGATTACTGAACATATTGGTCCAATAGCCAAACTGGATAAGATTCAATTTGTACCAGGGTTGCCCAAAACGCGAAGTGGAAAGATTATGCGACGAATTCTAAGAAAGATAGCTTCCAAGGACACGAGTAATTTGGGAGATATTTCCACATTATTGAACCCGGAAGTGGTTGAAAAGATAATGGAAGAAGCCCTATAAAGCTTATTAAATAAAAAAGCCCCTTTTAAAAGGGGCTTTTTTTGTAGCGAGAGGGGGACTTGAACCCCCGACCTCAGGGTTATGAATCCTGCGCTCTAACCACCTGAGCTACCTCGCCGTGGTTTGTTTTTGCGGGTGCAAATATAAAGCTTAATTTTTGCCGAATCAAAATTCATATTAATTTATTATTTGACATTTATTTTTATATCTTCCCAACTTATATGAATGTTGAAAGGAAAAACCAATCGTACCAATGAGCGATAAGATAAAATTTGAATTGGAGTTTGTAATACAGGCATCACCACAGTTGCTTTATCAATATATTTCGACCCCTTCGGGCTTATCAGAATGGTATGCCGATGATGTAAATTCCCGTAGTGAAATGTTCACTTTTATTTGGGACGGAGCTGAAGAAGTTGCCAAAATGCTAAAACGGAAGAGCGATGAGTTCGTTAAGTTTGCTTGGGAAGAAAATGATGATGATAGTTATTTTGAAATGAAAATCATTGTGGACGAAATCACCAAAGATGTTTCACTGTTCATAACGGACTTTGCGGAAGACGACGAGGTAGATGAAGCTAAAATGCTCTGGGAAAATCAAATATCCGACCTAAAACAGGTGCTAGGATCTAAATAGTGTTATTCTTGATGAAAACGTATATTTGGTCCCGATAAAAATCGGGACTTTTTTATGGTCAATTTTAACGGTAACTTGTTCTCAAAGGATTCAGAAATCCTTACCCAAAACAATAGAGGTTTAAAATATGGAGATGCTCTTTTTGAAACCATACGTTGTGTAAATGGCACTGTGTTTTTCTGGGAAGATCATTACTTTCGATTGATGGCCTCTATGCGGATTCTTCGTATGGAAATTCCAATGGAGTTTACATTGGAATTTCTTGAAGAGCAAATCAGAAGGACGGTTGGGAAAAATGACTTTGCAAATAGCCCTTCAAGGGTGAGATTGACGGTTTTTAGAAATGATGGAGGATTTTATGGCCCTTTGACAAATAAAATATCTTACATAATCGAAGTCAGCCCCCTAGAGTCTCCGTTTTATATAATTGAAGAAGTACCATATGTGGTAGAACTGTTTAAAGATTACTATGTCAACAAAGACATGTTGTCAAATCTGAAGACAACCAATAAGGTTTTGAACGTAGTTGCCAGTGTTTATGCTAAAGAAAATGGTTATCAAAACTGTCTATTGATCAATAATGATAAGAATGTGGTAGAAACCATAAATGGGAATCTTTTTCTAGTGAGTGGTGAAAAAGTTAAAACACCACCTTTAACCGACGGTAGCTTAAATGGAATTATTAGAAAGAAACTTCTCGAGATTCTATCATCTTTAGATGATATTACCTTGGAAGAAGCGTCTATCTCTCCTTTTGAGCTTCAAAAAGCGGATGAACTTTTCATTACCAATAGTATAAGTGGCATTATTCCCATTACAAAATATCGAAAGAAACAGTTTGACACTACATTTAGCAAAAGCCTTGTGGGTAAATTAAATGCAAAGGCCAGAGTTGGCTAAATCTAATTAAGGGAAGGATTGTCAGGAGCATTGGACCACAGAAGGTAATCACCACCTAGTTCTACCATCTTTTCTTTCCAAAAGGCGTTTGAGGATTTTTCCAGAATGCTGCTTTCATATTCATTTTGTACAACCACCCATGATTTTGAAAGGAGCTCTTGATCCAATTGGCTCGAATCCCAGCCGGAATATCCCAAGAAAAATCGGATATCTTGTTCCGAAATTGCCTTTGTATTAATGAGTTCAACGGTTTTTTCAAAATTACCTCCCCAAAATATACCGTCTGAAATCTCAATGCTACCGTCTATCAGATGTGGTACTTTATGGATGAAGTATAGGTTGTCTTGTTCAACTGGGCCTCCGTTGAATACCTTAAACGGTATGGTAATCTCGGAAATGAGATCATTTATGGTATAATCCAAAGGTTTGTTAAGGATAAAGCCAACGGAACCTTCATGATTATGTTCGGCCAAAAGCACTACGGATCTACTGAACGAAACGTCACCCGAAAGTGTCGGTTCAGCTATCAACAATTTCCCTTTTGTGGGTTTTAGGCTTACCATAACAAAGGATTCTTACTTCTAAATATAACATAAAATATAATATTTTGGAAAACCCATGGATTGACCAAAATAAAAAAGCACTCCCATTGGAAGTGCTTCTATATATTCTAAAAACTATTGATTAGTTTACCGAACCGCTCAATTCAGCTCCTGCTTTGAACTTTACTACGTTCTTAGCAGCTATCTTGATGGTTTGCCCTGTTTGGGGATTTCTTCCTTCTCTTGCATTTCTACGAGATACTGACCAAGAACCAAAACCTACCAAAGAAACTCTGTTTCCTTTTTTAAGTGATCCCTCTACATTTCCCAAGAAAGATTCCAATGCTTTTTTAGCCGCTGCTTTAGTGATGCCTGCATCAGCTGCCATAGCATCGATTAATTCTGTTTTGTTCATAATGGAATTAAATTAATTGTTGTAAAATAATTTTAATGCTGAACAAATTTATACGGATTTGCGTGCAACGCAAGTAAAACCAAGGGAAATCCGGCTTTTTGTTGATAACTTGAAACGTTTGTTGATAAAGTTGAAAGAAAAAGGGGGCTTTAGCTAGCCTAGTAATGACAAGGGCTTAGCGAAGATGAGCCGATTCATCCAAATTTAACCCATTCAATACCTGTGTGATATGCATTCTTCTTTTCCCTGGTAATTGTACCTCTAATAAATGAAGGAATCCTCTGCTAACTGCAACTTTCATTTCCTTCTTGTTCCAAAATACTTGTCCAGTGGAATGTGTATGTTTTTTCGATTCCATTTCAGTTTTAAAGATTTTAATGTTCACATCATTACCATTATGGATAAAGTGTGACCACGCCGCTGGGTAAGGACTTAAACCTCTAACATGATTGTGAATTTGCTCCATTGGTGCATTCCAATCAATCTTACAGGTTTCTTTATGGATTTTATGCGCAGGTTTTAAATCCTTTGAATCGGTTTGGATGAAACTCGATACTTCACCATTTTTAATTTGATGGCAGGTCTCTACAACAAGTTGGGCTCCTAAATCCATTAATCTATCGTGTAATATTCCTGCATTATCATTTGGGAGTATAGGAGCGCTTTTTTGAAGAATAATGTTTCCTGTGTCAATTTTGTCATCAATAAAGAAGGTAGTTACTCCAGTTTCCGTTTCACCATTTATAATAGCCCAATTAATAGGAGCTGCTCCTCGATATTGGGGAAGAAGGGAGGCATGTAGATTAAAGGTGCCATTTTTGGGCATTTGCCAAACTACTTTGGGAAGCATTCGAAATGCAACCACCACCTGCAGGTTCGCGTTAAGGCTTTTTAGTTCAGTCAAAAAAGCTTCGTCTTTTAAGTTGGTAGGCTGTAAAACGGTTAACCCATTTTTTTCAGCGAATTGCTTAACCGCGGATTGCTGCAGCTTTCTTCCGCGACCTGCTGGTCTGTCAGGCGCTGTTATAACGCCTACTATTTCAAAACCAGCATTTACGATGCTTTGTAGGCTTCCCACGGCAAATTCCGGGGTTCCCATAAATACAATCCGTAAAGGATTTTTACTTGATGGTGTACTCATTTCTAGGGTTCAATTGAATCACTTGGTCTTCCAACAAATCTCGTAAAGCTTCCCATATGGCCTTCTCATCTACCATGGTAACCTCGATAAGTTGTCTTGATGTATGCGGTTTGGTCTTGAGAAGATGAGTCAGCATTTTTTTTAATCCATCTATATCAAAATCCATTCCCGCGGTGCAAATATCGCACGACCCGCAGTTATGTTTGGCAATTTCTCCGAAATAATTTAATAAAAAGCTACTTCTGCACTTGTTGGTATTATTGGTATAGTCCAACATGGCCTGCATATTGGTTTTTTTGACCTTGTTGAGTTTTTTGATGTTTTCTGAAAAAGGGTTTATCGTTCGGTCGTCTTCTCTAGGAACCAAAAAGGAAATTTCTATATCGCTCG
The DNA here is from genome assembly GCF_004804315.1 of Flagellimonas onchidii. Taxonomy (GTDB): domain Bacteria; phylum Bacteroidota; class Bacteroidia; order Flavobacteriales; family Flavobacteriaceae; genus Flagellimonas; species Flagellimonas onchidii. The sequence goes on along the minus strand of NZ_SRXX01000002.1, from coordinate 261,746 downwards.
AGGCACTTTTGTATTCTGCAATGTTATCTTCATGCAATTGTTGAAGAATCTTCCGAATATACTTTTCGGGTACATTGGTTTTTTTTGAGATTAGTAATAGATTAATTTTGGTTTCAAACTCAGTAATTCCTCCATATGTCCTTAGAATGGTTTGAATTATGGGAGCTGACTTTTCGTGCTTGTCCAAATAGTTGAAAATTTCATTTTTGGAAGCCACAAACCGTAACAAGGTCTTTTCATTATAGTTCTCAGAAAGTGTAAGTACCGAATTTTGATCTAAGATTCGCAACCCATGATATGTCATATTTGGATTAAGCTCGTAACGCTTACAGAATAGGTTGAAGTTAAAATCTAAAGTATCTGAAAACAATTCGCCGTATGGGATTTGAAAGTAGTTGTTCAGCTGTAGATATAGTTTTTTGACAAATGTAACATCAGGAAGATGCGCCAAAAATTGTTGCTTAGCCCGTTGATCATCTTCGTTTCCTTTAATTAAGATAGCCGTGGAGGGTTTGCCATCCCTTCCCGCCCTTCCGGCTTCCTGAAAATAACTTTCTAAACTGTCCGGAATTTGAAAATGCACAACTAATCTTACGTTCGGTTTATCCACCCCCATGCCAAAGGCATTGGTCGCAACCATGATTTTTATTCGTTCAGTTAGCCATGAATTAAGGCGTTCCTCTTTCTCAACTTTTGAGATGCCTCCATGGAAAAAAGAAGCTGAAACCCCATTTTTGTTTAAAAATTCGGAAAGGGTAACCGTCATTCTTCTAGATCTAACATATACAATGGCACTTCCGGAAATATCGCTTACCGCTTTTTTTAAGTGGTATAGTTTATCCTCTGTTCGTTTTACTTTGAGACTGATGTTCGATCTAGAAAATGAATCTTTGAAAACCTTGGGTTCTTCCAACTTTAGATTTTCAATTATATCTTTTGCCACTTTAACCGTTGCCGTTGCGGTAACAGCAATCATTGGTTTGTTCGGTGCTAAATCTTTCAATATGGCACAATCCAGATAAGCTGGTCTAAAATCATTTCTCCATTGAGAGATACAGTGAGCTTCGTCAATTGCCAATACATTTACATTCATTTCTTGAATACGCTCCTGTACAATAGATTGCTGTAGTCGTTCTGGGGATAGGTACAAAAACTTATAATTGCCATAAATACAATTGTCGAGTAAGTTGTTTAGCTCGTCAAAAGAGATTCCTCCAACTAAAGCAATGGCCTTTATGCCTCTTGATTTCAGTTGTCGGACTTGATCTTGGATAAGAGCAACCAATGGGGATACCACTATGCAAATTCCTTCTTGAGCGAGGGCTGGAACCTGATAACAAATAGATTTGCCACCACCAGTAGGCATGAGGGCTAGCACATCCCTACTGTTCATAACAGTTTGAATGATTTCTTTTTGGGAGCCCCTAAAGTCCTTATACCCCCAGAATTCTTGTAAAACCCTATTGGCTTGTTGCACTATATTTGGTTAATAGTTTCCAAAACAAAAGATACTCTTTCCGGAACGGTTTTTTTGGGAATTAGAATGGGGTCATAGCCGAATCGAGTATAGGTATGCATCAATACATCGTGAATGCTTTGTGCTTCTTCAAAAGTTTCCAATCGTTCATTGTCAGAAACATAAATCTCCTTCCAGGGTGGAGCAATGAATATCATGTCGTACCGATGATTTTCGCATGTTGAGATAAATTCTTGATCATAAGATTGGTCAAAAAAATCCATATAGGCCAAAACATCTGGTATACCACGATCAAAAATACTTACGGAAGTATTCGAATCTAAAGACTCCTTAAAGTGGGCAGTCCTACCATACAGCAAATCTTTGTTGAACTGGAGGGCATCATCGACAAAAACTAAGGGATTGGATACGAACGTGGCCGAATCACCGTCTTTTTTGGCCTTAGATGTCATATCCCGAATTATTTCATGGAAGCATTGAAAATCCTTGTCTTCCAATCCATTCACAATAGATGTTTTCCCTGTACCTGGAGCACCTGTAATTACTATTTTTTTATTATTCAAATGAAACTATTTATTAACACAAAGTAATGAAATCGATAGAAGGAAAAAAAATTGTTGACTAACCCATATATTTGTATAAAATAGCACCATGGAGAAGGAAAAATCAGAAGAATTTTACGCCAGATTAAAAGAACAGCTGTTGGAGAATACGAGTTGGCCCTCCAATTATTTATATAAGTTCATTGTTCCCACAGATGAACAGCGAATTAAACAAATAAATGACATCTTCAATAATACAGGAGCCGTAATAGAATCCAAGAAATCGAAAAAAGGAACTTATACAAGCATATCCATCACGGTCAATCTTAACGGTCCTGATGAAGTAATCGCCAAGTATAAAGAGGTGTCCAAAGTTGAGGGAGTAATATCTCTTTAACTATGTTTTGACATAATTTTATTAATTTGCAGGCGTTACGGATAGACTTCCCAATTAATTTCTATAAATATTTTAGTTTGAATTTAGTAGACAACTTAGAATACAATACGGAGCGCCCAAAGCTCCACATTCCCGAATATGGCCGTCATTTTCAAAAAATGGTGGATCATGCAGTCTCTGTGGCCGATAGGGAAGAACGTAATAAAGTGGCCAAGGCCATTATTAGTGTAATGGGCAATTTGCAGCCCCATTTACGTGATGTACCTGATTTTCAGCACAAATTATGGGATCAATTGTTTATCATGTCTGATTTTAAGTTGGATGTTGATTCTCCTTTCCCCATAACTTCCAAAGAAGTTTTACAGCAGCGTCCGGAACCTTTGGAATATCCCCAAAACCACCCTAAGTACCGATTTTATGGAAACAACATCAAAAGAATGATAGATGTAGCCATAAAATGGGAAAAAGGAGATTTGCGTTCAGGCCTTGAGTATGCGATTGCCAATCACATGAAAAAATGCTATCTGAACTGGAACAAAGATTCCGTTGAGGATGCTGTGATTTTTGAACATTTGAAGGAATTGAGCAATGGTGAAATTGATTTGGCTCCGCGTGGGGAAAATTTGACTGATAGTGGACAATTCCTTAAAAATCGTTTGTCAAAGTCCCATAAAAATGGAGGAGGCAAAAAACAGCGCAATAATAGGAACAAGAAACGATATTAAATTCCGAAGGAATTCATGGGAACATTTCGAATAGAGGGTGGCCACCAGCTTCATGGTGAAATTACACCCCAAGGAGCGAAGAACGAGGCACTTCAGATTCTTTGTGCGGTATTGCTTTCACCTGAAAAAATAACCATCAACAACATTCCGGACATCATAGATGTCAACAAGTTGATTGCCTTGCTTGAGGACTTAGGGGTAAAGATCCAAAAAAAAGGCAAGGGCTCTTATACCTTTAAAGCTGATGACATTAATCTAGATTACCTACAGTCTGACCAATTTAAACAAGATGGCCGCGGATTACGAGGTTCCATAATGCTAGTAGGCCCTTTGTTGGCCCGTTTTGGGAAAGGGTATATCCCAAAACCAGGAGGTGATAAGATAGGTAGAAGACGTTTAGATACCCATTTTGAAGGTTTTATAAAGCTTGGCGCAAAATTCAGATATAACCGAGAGGAATACTTTTACGGTGTAGAAGCGGAGAAACTCAAAGGAACCTACATGTTGTTGGATGAAGCTTCAGTAACAGGAACGGCCAATATAGTTATGGCCGCCGTACTTGCTGAAGGTACCACAACTATCTACAACGCTGCATGTGAACCCTATTTGCAACAATTGTGCAAAATGTTGAACCGAATGGGAGCCAAAATCTCAGGAATAGGGTCAAACCTCTTAACCATTGAAGGAGTTGAATCCTTAGGAGGAACTGAACATACAATGCTCCCTGATATGATTGAAATTGGGAGTTGGATTGGGTTGGCCGCGATGACCAAAAGTGAGCTCACCATTAAAAATGTGAGTTGGGATGATTTGGGGCAGATTCCCAACGCATTTCAAAAATTGGGTATTCAATTGGAACGAAGAGGAGATGATATATACATTCCCAAACATGAAAATGGATATGAAGTCCAAAACTACATCGATGGTTCTATTTTGACTATTGCCGATGCACCATGGCCTGGATTGACTCCAGACTTGTTGAGTATCTTACTGGTTGTTTCCATTCAAGCCAAAGGGGAGGTCGTAATTCATCAAAAAATGTTTGAAAGTCGCCTATTCTTTGTAGATAAACTTATTGATATGGGAGCAAAGATTATTCTTTGTGACCCGCACAGAGCCACGGTAATAGGACATAACTTTAGATCCACTTTAAAGGCAACCACAATGGTTTCACCCGATATTAGGGCTGGGGTTTCATTATTGATTGCCGCCTTATCCGCCAAGGGAACATCTACAATCAATAATATTGAACAGATTGACCGTGGTTACGAAAATATCGACGAGCGGCTTCGTGCCATTGGGGCAAATATCGTAAGGGTTTAAGGTCCATTTTCTCAAATTCAACTTTGATTTTGCATCGCCTTATAGGTTTTAGGCGACATTCCTGTATATTTCTTAAAGGTGGTGGCAAAGTATTGAGATGAGCCAAACCCTAGTTCAAAAGCAACTTCGGTAATCGTTTTTTTCTGGGATAATTGCGCTTTGGCCTGTTCAATTTTCAAGCGATTGATATATGCTCTAGGAGGAACCCCAAAGTTCAACTTAAACCAAGATTTAAGGTATGGAATAGAAAAATCAAGCAATGCCGCCAGTTCGTCGACATAGATTATCCTATGAAGATTCTTTCCAATGAAATCCTTTATAATGATTACCCGCTCCGAATCTTCAAGGGGCTGCTGCGTATCTGTAAGCAAGGAAACCTCTATTAAAAGCTGTATTACGGCCTGACCAATTTGCAATCGGTTAAAAACCGCTTCTGAATGTTCAAGCAACACCATTAGTTTTTCCAACAAATGTTTTACTCCGAATGCTCCTTTGATTAGGTTACCCCCATTTGTTACCAGTTTGGTAAGAAGAAAATCAGATTGATTATTGGGGAGATTAAATAAGTGACCATTTCTACTATCCAAAGAAATTTGTATCCAATAGAGTTCTCCAATATCTTCTGGATATACACCTGAACTATGGTTCACATTGGGTGGAACGATAAGCATGTGGTTCCCGGTTAACTTAATCAAATCTTCACCAATCTGATAGTATTGCTGCCCTTTAAGGCAAAAACAAATTTCAAGTACATCCGTGTGCTGATGATCATCAAGCAATGATTCAACAGAATTGTACCGATAATGCCCAAAATCTAAGCATCGGTTAAATCCGAGCGTGTTAAGTTGAAATACCTTTCTTTTATTTGTTTGCTTTTGCATGCTATTTGTATAAAAAAGTAGGGTATTACGAATTTAAAAGACTTTTTGGTTTCTGTGGTTTTATTTTGAATAGGATTTAAACAAATCAGGTATGAAAGAAAATTTCTTAAAACAGGGGTTTACGAAATTGGACAGACTAATTCCAGATGTTGAGGTGGAAAACCTTAGAAAACTCTATGACGAATTGTTAAACGACCGAAAGCGCACTGCAGGTTTACGGAGTGATTTAGGCGGAAAGGGAGATTCAAAAGCAAATGTGGAAAAGATAACCCAAATCATGAGACCCAGTATGATTGAACCAAAACTGTCATCCAATATTGCTTATACCCTGGCCCTAGACCATGTTAGGGATATGCTAGGTGTGGACATGGAACTTGATTTTGATATGCTTATTAATAAAGCACCCCAAACCAGCACCCCAACCCCTTGGCACCAAGATGCGGCCTATTGGATTAAGATGCCGGATAAAAGATCTGCCAGTTGCTGGATAGCGCTAGATGAGGTGTATGAGGATAACGGTTGCATGTGGTTCATACCCAAGGAAAATGAGCAGATTAAACCCCATAAACATTATACAGAAGGAGGAGCTTTATACTGCGAGGCTGATTTATCAATAGCAAAAAGTGTTCCCTTGAAAGCCGGAGGATGTACGTTTCATGATGGATTTACGTTACATTTTAGTAAAGGAAATACTACAAATTCTCAAAGGCGTGCTTTAATACTTAATTTTCGTCCGAAAAAGATGATTGAACTGGAAAGAAGTCAGGGAGTAGATCATACGGGTGAAAGAAAAATTAGAAACAAATAATATGGAGTTCAAATTTATTTATCCCCGATGGGGAAGTGCCGATATCCCCTGGCCCGAATTTTTGCAAAAAGTAAAGGAACATGGATATGATGGCGTTGAAATTGATTTACCTCTTGGAAATCAGAAAAAGGATATCCTCTCGATTCTAAAGGATTATGAATTGAACTTTGTAGGGCAGCATTGGGAAACCAAAGAAGTAAATTTTGAAAAACACAAAGAGCAATATAAAGGGCATCTATATAATTTGGCAGAAGCCAACCCGCTTTTAATCAACTCCCATACTGGAATGGATTTCTTTTCCTTTGGACAAAATGCGGAGTTGATTGAAATGGCGATGAAGATTGAGGAGGAAATGGGAGTTACCATTACCCATGAGACCCATCGTTCCAGATTTTCGTTTGCAGCCCATGTTTGCCATGCTTTCCTAAAGGAATATCCTAAACTTAAGCTCACATCTGACTTTTCGCATTGGTGTTGCGTTGCCGAAACGTTACTTGAAAATCAATCCGATGCAGTCAACTTGGCCATTGAGCGCTCATATCACATTCACGCAAGGGTGGGGTCGGCGCAAAGTCCGCAGGTGATAGACCCACGAAGCGATACATATGCTTTGGAGCTGAAGCACTTCATGAACTGGTGGAAACAAATGCTTTTGGATGCCCAAGCTCATGGGAGAGAATACATTACAATAACCCCGGAATATGGCCCTGAACCCTATGCTTTATTACATCCCAATACAAAAAGTTTGTTAGCTGATCAGTGGGAGGTGAACCAATTCATCAAAGGAGAGATTATGAAAGCTTGGACATAACATTGCAAATATCCTTCCAAGCAATCAATTTAGCACCGCTTTTTTCAAGAAGGGATTTCGTGTAATCACTTGTGAAGGTGTCAAAATCAATTTGTCGCCATTCGGAACCAAAATTGGGGTGGTTTACGGTAACTCCTTGCATTTCGAAATCATCAAATGCAGGATGAATTAAAATGACATTGAGTCCTTCCACTAATTCCTCGAAGACTTCGTGATAATAGGATTGAAGGTTACCATTTTCAAAATATTCGAATTTGCCAATGTGCACTTTATCAACAAGAAAGTCATTCTTGTATATGTTTTTTTCTGCGTTCAAACCCACCATTTCCATCAATTGTCGATTTAGTTGGACAGGGAGTTTATATTTTTGACCTAATTCCTTATAAATCTGCAGAAATTCTGGTTTGGCGCCCACACTGTACATATGGGAATCTAAATGCGTAGGAGTAAGCCCAAAATCTAGTGCCTTCTCAATTTGAGCTGTAAGTTCTTTTCGTACTTCTTCAGCATGGGCATTATTTTTCACCTGATTTCTGCTTTTAAAGAAATGACCATTCTCATCCACCAAACTTGGAACTTCGGATGTGGGTAAAACAGGACCAAATTTATATTTCTCCCATTCACAGGTTAGGGTCAGATGCACCCCATAATCATAGTTGGGGTTGTTTTTTGCAAAAAGAGCGGCCTCATAAAACCACGGGCAGGGTACCATAATACTATAGGAATTCACTATTCCCTTTTGAAGTGCTTGAAAAGTGGCCTCATTTTCTGAATGGGACAGGCCAGCATCGTCAGCATGGACGATAAGTAGTTTGGCATCTTCGGTAAACCCTAACATTTTGGCTAAGTTCATTGCAATTCGCTTTTAACCTTAAATATTTTCACAAGCTCTTTGATACGTAATAAAGCCCTAATGTGTTAATCTTTGGGTATTAAGATAGTAACTTTTGTTCCTGTTCGGGTTTCACTGTTTAGGTTCTCCACCTTCAACAGCTTTTGATCAGCAAACCTTTTTAGATTATCAATTCGCTTGGCCGTAATCGACATTCCTCTGGATGTAGCTTTGGATTTTGTCTGTCTTGTGTTTGCATTGATTCCAACCCCATTATCTTCTATAACGCATTCCATATATTCAGTTTTGTCATTAAATGATATGGATAACTTTTTTTCGCCCAGCTTTGGCATGAGGCCATGAATTATCGCATTTTCCACATAGGGCTGAACCAATAACATTGGAATTTCATGTGCGAAGACATCTAAATTCTTGCCCACATTTATCTTATAGCTAAATGCATTGTCAAACCTAAGGGACTCAAGTTCCAAGTAGATCTCAAGCAATTCTATTTCCTCCTTGAGCAGCAGGGTTATGTTTATTGAGCTTTCCAAAACCTGGCGGAGTAACTTTGAAAATTTGGACAGATATTTTAATGCATTTGTTTTATCGTTGGAATTTATAAGATGTTGAATAGAGTTTAATGAGTTAAAAATAAAGTGTGGATTCATTTGGGCCCTTAGCATACGCTTTTCAAGTTCCATGTTCATCTTCTCAATTACCTGATTTTGCTCGGATATGAGTTGGTTCTTCACCCGAAATAGTTCGTTGGATTTTTTCTTCCCCAAATATCTATAATAGAGCAATGCCGCCGAAAAAAGCAATAAAAACGAAATGATTGACAGGTAAATTGTGCGCCTCTTGCCTGAAGTCACCTTGGAGTCGAGCAAGGCCAATTGCAGTGCATTTTCATTTATTTCCTTGTCTTTTAAGTATACTTCATGTTGTATTTGCAAATTTTGTATTTCTCTTATCTTGGTTTCATTGAGCAGACTATCTTGATAAGCCATGGTTTGTTTTAGATGATAAGCTGCTTTGGAATAACTTCCAATCTCTTCATATATCTCAGAGGCTAACGCATGGGCTTTCTGTTTATATTCATATTCCCCCATGACCTGTAAGGCGTTAAGATTTTGGTTAGAGTAGTCCACCGCTTCGTCCATCTTCCCTTGTCGTAGCATAAGTTTGGCAAGATTCCCATAGGCAATAGCAATTTCTTGTTTAAGCGATAGATTTTTAGCAAGCTGTAACGATTTCAATAGATAATCCTCAGAACGCTGCCATTGCTTTAGGTTGAGATAACAAATACCAATATTCGAGTAGGCCATGGTCAAGGCAACTCTATTATGTTTTTCATTGAATTTGGCGGCGCGAAGAAATTTTTCCAATGCAGCTTCATAATCTTGGTTTTTAAGATCTATCTCTGCAATGTTCACCAAGACACTATTTTCTGTGAATTCGTAACCCGGACCGTAATGTGTTTCCAAAGCTTTTTCGTAACTGTCGATGGCTTTTTGTTCTTGATCCAGTAAATCATATAAAATTCCCAGATTTATGTAAATACTGGTTACAGAGTTGTCTTCGTAGTGTTGTAAAGAATCCACTAATTTCAGACCTTTTAGGTAGAAATCCTTACTCTTTTTATAGTCACCGATGCGTTTGTATATAATGCCAAAGGAATTGTAAATGTTAATTTCGGCATCAAAATCATTCTCTCTTCGAGCTAACGACAATGATTGTTTGAAAAAATCCAACGATTCTGCATAACTACTCGTTTTTCCATGGGTTAAAGCTATTGCATAAAGTGCATCGATTTCTCCATTAGTGAATCCGATTTTTTTGGCTTCATTTAAAGCTTGAAAACCATATTCCAAAGACATTTCTTTGCCTTGATTTACTGAAGAGTTACATAATAAAATCAGTAATCTTACTTTGGTAGTATCATTTGCCGTTACCAGCAAATTTTTAAGGCTGTCCAGTTTTTGGTTTTGAGCAAAACATGGTGCCGTACAGAGTAAGTAAATAAGAATTGTACTCGGAATTAGGTTGGCAAATTTCATTACATCCAATTTGGGACAAATTAAAGAGGCTGGGATTAAATGATTTGAAAAATTATAGTGTATAACAAATTCATGGGAATTTGATGGTTTGGAGTATTTTTAGAGGTTAATGCTGTTTAAGAAATATCATTTAACCTTTTTCTACCAACTTGCCATCCGGATATAATGCAAATCGCCCTTTTTCCTTTTCATGAACATTGTCAGGGTAGGGCCAAGGCCATCCTCCAAATTGAGTCAGTTGATATTCTTCTATAGCCTGTTGGATTTCTTCCTCAGTGTTCATCACGAAAGGACCATATTTGGCAACAGGTTCGTCAATAGGTTTGCCTTGAAGCATCAAAAAGTGCGCTTTTTGACTTCCAACTTTAATGGTTACATCCAATGAAGGATCCAAAGCGATTCCAAAATTTGGATTTATCTTTCGCTCCCCAATGTGAATTTCATCACCTTCGTAAAAATAGAGCGTTCGAGTTACCAAGGTTTTCGAACTCGGTAAAACATATTCCGTGCTGGGTTCAATGTGAATATTCCAAACCGCTACTTCGTTCTCCGGCTTAGCTGCCCAAGAATCAGGTGCTGGATCATTGGCCTGGGTTCCCTTATAATTCCCCGCCACGACTTTAATCTGAGCATTTTTTTCCTCGATTACGGGAATATCTTCATGCCATAACATTTTAAAATGAGGTTCCACAAATTTATCTGCTTTGGGAAGGTTCAGCCAAATTTGAAACAGCTCCAGCGGATTATCTTTTTCTATATTGAGCAAGGGAAACATTTCAGCATGTTGTACGCCTCGACCAGCAGTCATCCACTGCACATCTCCTTCTCCAAATCTTCCTGCAGCACCTAGAGAATCGGAATGATCACAATATCCCTTATTTACAATGGTAATGGTTTCAAACCCTCGATGTGGATGGTACGGAAATCCTGGAATGGTTTGTCCATGATACATGCGCCACCCATCTTTTAGGGTAAAATCGTTGCCGATATTTCGTCCTTCGAGTAGTTTAGGATCAGGCCCCATTTCTTCGTTGCCTTTTGGGTAATGATCCAAGTGATACACACAGAACAAAAAAGGATCTTGGGTTTGCCAGGGAAAGCCTAGCGGAAAGGTTTGTAGTATGGGGTCGTTCATCTTGAGAAAAGTTTTAGGTTTTGGATTTGCTATTTGAAGCATTGTCGTAGTCCCATGCATCGTCCACTAATCTTTTCATGTCATACTCAGGTGACCAACCTAATATAAATTTTGCTTTTGAATTATCGAGCCAGGTAGAATAATAGTCCGTTTTTACAGATATCGATGGCAAACCTTTGGTTGTTTTTAAATAGTTGGCCATTTCTCCATAATCAACAGGGTTGTCCATGCAGATATTGAAGGTCTGTTGAATAGCTTTTGGGTGTGTCAATGCTACAAGGATAGCGGATACAAGGTCATCGAGATGTACAAAATTTCTTTTTAAAAAATTCCCTTTGGCATCAAGCATTAGGGGAATTGTTTTTAGCGCGACATATTTTTTAGCGCGATCATTTCCAACCAAGGTATGCCAAATAGGACTTCCGAAGCTATTTTCGGTAAAGGTCAAATGTCGCTTTAAATCATTTTTCTCCATGATCCATGGAGCTCTGAGGCAGACACCTTCAAAATTATACTGTACATAATATTGATCAAGTATTACTTCTTCCAGAACTTTTGAAAGGGCATAGCAACCAGGATAAGCTGTATGCTTTTGAGTTTCTGTAACTGGTTTTTTATGCGGATAGAAATAGTGGCCCACAGAGGCATCACCACCAATAAGTATGAACCGTTCAAAATCATGACTTTTTCGACAGGCCTCTAATAAATGGTACATGCCTTTGATGGAAACATCAATAAAAGTATCTTCAGATTCTTTGGTAGTGGCTAAATGGAGTACATGTGTTATATCTTGTACAACATTGTCAACAGTTTTTTTATCCGAAATAGACCCATGGATTATTTCAATGCGCTGGTTGGGCTCTAGTTTTCTTTTATGACATAAAGCTCTGACCGTAAAATCTTTGTATTCTTGATTGTTGAGCAACTTCGTAATAAAAGCTTGACCCACTTTTCCGGTAGCACCTGTAACCAATACTTTTTTCATGGAATCACATTTTTTAATGCACAGCTGTATTGATTTCAATCCAATAACCCTCTGGATCTTGAATATAAATTTGTTTTACACCATCAGCTCGATCAGTAACCGAGCCCTTGTTTCCGGGCCAATCGTAAAAATCAATGTTTTTGGAGACCAATCTTTCAACAAAGCTCTCCAAATCGTCAACAGCTAAACATAAATGCATGCTTTTGTTCTTTTCGAAAGGAGCAAAATCCTTTTTGATTAAATGCAATTGTGAGCTTCTATTCATATTAAACCAGCGAAAACCTGGCTTATTTTCAGGGTGGGGGATTTCTTCAAACCCAAAGACATCTTTATAAAAATCTCCTGTTTTCATCAAATTGGTCACCACCAAGGACTGATGATCAAAGTTAAAATCAGGTTTTGAGGTACTCCTTGCTTCGAACTTGGTTTTAAGATAGATCTGTTTCCATTGTCCATCTACATAGTTGCCCACAGTAAAGTTGTAAGTGTTATCATTTACATATTCCCAATAATCAGTAACAACCGAAGCTCCATAAGAATAGGTATAAATGAAATCCTTTCCTTTGGCTTCAACACTTCCCGTAGTGACTCCACCGAAAACATCAAATTCCCAAAATTTAATGGTATTGCTTTCCTTGTCAAATTTTCGAATACCATGGTTTCTTGGACCGTAAGTTGTTTGTTCTTGGTTTGTAAAGCCTTCTGCGTCGGAAATAACCAAAGTGCCCCCTAGATCATATTTAAATTCTATTTCCTGCTTGAATTTTGTATTATTTCCCCATTCACCTTCAGCAAACCATGTTTTGCCCATCAAGTTTTCAAAAACGGACAAATGTTCTTGTCCTTGACTTTGGACAGTTATGCCCAAGGCCAGTAATAGCATCAACTTCTTTATCATTTTCAATTGTTGTTTAAAAATTTGGATTTGTCCGTTTTGTTTTGATAAAATTACTTTTGATTAGTTATTCCCAATTGGGGGAGGCCCATCAATCATGGCTTCATATTTTTCATCTCCTTTTCGGGTTTTGAACTCTTCCTTGACTTTAGTGACCAATTTAGGGTTTTCAAAGAGATCTGCCATGGTCATCGCCATCGCCTTAGAAGCATATACCATTCCCTTATGCCCAATACTCATTCCCCCGCAGGCCACAACGGCCCATGAATGCCACGGTGTATCTTTTGGAGCCACGGTAACACTTAAATTGATGTTGGGGACATTCCAGCTCACATCTCCAACATCGGTAGAACCACCTCCGGGATTTTTTTCCGTTTCACGCAGCGATTCAATTTTACTGTCCATACCCACTTCCGGTTTTCCCGTAGCCTTTTGAATGGCCTTTCCGAAGGCGGTTTCTTGATCTGTATAAGATATTGGGCCTAAAAGTTCTAAGTTTTTCTGCATGATTTCTCCTCCAGTGCGATTAACCAATACCTCATAAATTCCTGACACCAATGAAATTTTGTAATCAACATTCGCCATAATAGCAGCTCCTTCAGCCATTTTTTTCACGCGCTCATAGGTGGGTAGCATGATTTTTCTTTTGGGGTCACGTACGCGTACCCAAATTTTAGAATAGTCTGGGACTACATTTACGACCTGCCCACCATCTTGAATATGGTAATGGATTCGGGAAGTAGGTTTAATGTGTTCGCGATAGTAATTAATTCCGGTAGTGTATAGTTCCAAGGCATCTGACGCGCTACGCCCGTTCCAAGGATCAGCTGATGCATGTGCAGCCTGCCCATGGAATTCCACAATAAAATCGATCAGCGAAAGACCACTTTGAACATCCGCTTCAATATTGGCACCAGGATGCCAGCTTACATTTACATCGACATCGTCCCATAGACCGGCCTCGACCATCCAAACCTTGGCAAAGTACTTTTCCTCTGCGGGTGTTCCCAAAAATTTGACGGTTCCTTTCAGCTTGCCCGCTTCGATTTGTTCCTTGATGGCAATGGCTGCTCCTAAACTTGCTGCCCCGAACATATTGTGCCCGCATCCATGGCCAGGTGCTCCTTCAGCCAGAGGATCTTTGGTCGGAACTGTTTTTTGGGAAAGACCTGGTAAGGCATCAAATTCCCCTAAAACACTGATCAAAGGTTTGCCTGAACCATAAGTAGCGGTAAATGCTGTTGGAATATTGGCTACTCCTCGAGTCACCTTTAATCCATTTTTTTCTGCGTAATCGGCCAATACTTCAGCGGATTTAGATTCATTAAAGGCCGTTTCGGCAAGGGCCCAAATGGAATCACTTATTTGAATCAGGTTTTCTTTATGAGCCTCAACAGAAGCTATAATTGCTTTTTTGTTTGAATTGAGTTTTTGCGCTGTCAAGTTAAGCGAAACCAGACAAAGCAATACTAGAGTGGTTAATCGTTTCATTTTATATTGTTTGAATTAGCTCGAAAGATGAGGGTAATGCATTTGGGTTCGAACTTCATTTTTCCCACTGTGGACCCAAAAATAAAACCAGATATTAAAAATACTGAAAAAGCTTCAACCAAGGGCGGCTTTGTAAACTTGAAGACAGCGTTCACGGGCCATTTTATGATCTACAATGGGAGATGGATAGCTAAACTCTTGAATATCAAGCACCCATTTGTTAATATATTCATGTTGTGCATCAAATTTTTCTATTTGGGTCGTTGGGTTGAAAATCCTGAAATAGGGAGCTGCGTCAACCCCGCTACCTGCTGCCCATTGCCAGTTACCCACATTACTTGCCAGTTCAAAATCTAAAAGTTTTTCGGCAAAGTAGGCTTCACCCCAACGCCAGTCAATAAGTAGATGTTTACAGAGAAAACTGGCTACAATCATTCTCACACGATTGTGCATGTATCCTGTTGTATTAAGCTCCCGCATTCCCGCATCAACAAATGGATATCCTGTTTGTCCTGCTTTCCAAAGATCAAATTCCTTATGGTTGTTCCGCCATACAATGCGATCATACTTGGGTTTAAACGATTTGTCCACCGTATGCGGAAAATGCCAAAGAATTTGCATAAAGAATTCCCTCCAGATCAATTCACTCCAAAAAACTTCGTTTTCCTGGACGATGGCATTTTTAATAACCTGTCTAATTGAAACAGTTCCAAATCTAAGATGTGGCCCTAAAAGCGATGTGCCGGCTATTTTTGCAGGAAAGTTCCTGGTTTGTTCGTAGTTCTGAATCAAATAAGGTGTTATGTTGAATTCTGGTACTGAAATAGGAGAGGGAACAAAGCCAATATCTTTAAGGCCCATATTTGGAAACTCATCGTTTTTACAAAGTCTATTTAATCTACGGGATGAATCAAAAGGGATAAGATGTTCTTTTTGATTAAACTTTTCCTTCCATTTGTTTTTATAGGGCGTATATACCACATATGGATTACCATCTTCTTTGACTATTTCATCTTTTTCAAAAATCACTTGATCTTTATAGGTACAGAAAGCGATATTCTCTTTGGCCAATAGTATTCTTATCTCGGAATCCCGTTGGATAGCATAAGGTTCATAGTCGTGATTGGTAAAAACGGCTTTGACCTCATATTTGTGCATAATTTGGATGAAAATAGAAATAGGATTACAATGATACATAGCGAGACCACTTTGGTATTTGGATTGTAATTCTTGGTGTATCTTTTGCAGCTGCCCATGAATAAAAGTGACTCGAGCATCATTTTTCGGAAGGTTATCCAAAATTTCTGTATCAAAAATAAAAATGGGTAATACAGGTTGACCACTATTAAGGGCATGGTACAAACCGATGTTGTCTTCTAGGCGTAAATCTCTACGAAACCAAAAAATAGACACTACATCCTTCATATGGATTTTATTTCCACAAAGTTTTGAACCTTTTCAACCTCTCCAAAGAGTTTGGTTAGTTTTTGCTGACGATATCTAAATATTTTTAAAAGTTGCTGTTTTATCAAAATAGGATAAACCAATTGCCCCAAAATCCCGAATGGGAGCTTAAAATCTATGATATCCTCCATTTGAACTCCTTCGGGCACCTCTTTTAAAAAGTGCTTATGATGCCATAGAGCATATGGGCCAAACCGTTGTTCATCTACAAAATAGCTCCCTTCGACTACATGCGTTATTTCGGTGACCCATTTGGTGCTTAGACCTGGAAACGGATTGACCTTATATTGAATAATCTGGCCCGGAAACATGGGTCTATCAATATCCGATAATATATGAAAGTCCATGTGATCAGGAGTAATCTCCTTAAGGTTTCTTGGGTTTTTTAAAAATTCCCAAGCTTTTGTTTTGAAGATGGGTAAGGTTTGAACCGCATAAAGTTGATATAAACGCATATATCGTTTTTCTTCAAAAATAAATAAATTGTTTAATAATTATATAAAAACATTAAACAAAATAAAATTCTGAACTTTAAATTGAACTCAAAAATAATTTTGAAAACATACCACCATGAGTTTCTTTTAAGTGTTTCTTAACAAGCTTCGCATCCCATAATGGCTAGCTTTGTTTTACTAACAAATCTAAAATTCTTATAAATGAAAAAACTAGCATTGTTTGCTTTTGCTGCCCTGCTTACTGTGTCCGTTGGAGCGCAGATGCAAACACCACAACCCAGTCCTTCGTCAAAACTTAGCCAGACCGTAGGACTTACCGATGTGGAGGTCGAATACTCTAGGCCTTCCGTTCGAGGAAGAACGATTTTTGGCAACTTGGTTCCTTATAACAAGTTATGGAGAACTGGTGCCAACAGAAACACTACAATCACATTCAGCGATGACGTGACCGTTGATGGTCAGAAAATTAAAGCTGGATCCTATGCTATCTTTACCAAACCTGGACAATCTTCATGGGAAGTTATTTTCTATGCGGATACCAATAACTGGGGAACACCACAGGAGTGGGATGATAGCAAAGTGGCTGCCAAAACCACAGCTCAGGTTTATCCATTGCCAGTATCTATTGAAACCTTTACGATTACTATTGATGATGTGAACAACAATGGAGCTAGTTTGGGAATGATGTGGGAGAAGGCCTATGTGGGCGTGAAGTTTGAAGTGCCTACTTTGGAAAAAGCCCAAAAAAGCATTGAAAGTGTTATGTCCGGACCAAGTGCAGGTGATTACTACTCAGCCGCTTCTTATTATTATGAAGAAGGAAAGGACTTGAACAAAGCTAAAGAATGGATTGCAAAAGCCGTTGAAATGAGGCCAGATGCCTTTTGGGTAATGCGCAGGCAATCTTTGATCTTGGCTAAGCTTGGTGATAAAAAAGGAGCTATTGCTGCTGCAAAACAATCATTGAAAGTTGCAGAAGAAGCTGGGAATGCTGACTATGTGAAGCTGAACAAGGATTCTTTAAAAGAATGGGGCGGACTATAAGTCGTTGACCAATGAATTATTTTAAACCCGCTAATTGGCGGGTTTTTTATGCATTTAAGTGAGGTTTCCTAAAAAAGTAATCAAATCCTTCGATAAGCATGGCAATGAAGATGACCAGTAGACATCCAAACGCATTCAACCATAAATAGGACATCCAATCCAAATACCAACCCACTATTACCACAATCTGGGTAATCAAAGCGGCTATGAACACAGCATTTCCTTTCACAAATTTGAAGAAGAATGCCAAAAGGAAAATACCTAATACGTTTCCATAAAAAATAGACCCGATAATGTTCACCAACTGTATAAGGTTGTCAAAAAGGTTGGCTACACATGCTATGATAATAGCGATAACACCCCAAAGCAGCGTAAACCCTTTTGTAGCCAAAACGTAGTGTTTCTCGTTCTTTTTCTTTGCTTGGTTTCTTTTATAAAGGTCTAAAGCTGTGATGGTTCCAAGCGCATTTAGTTCGGATGCAGTGGAGGACATCGCCGCAGAAAGTATAACGGCCAAGAGTAATCCTATAAGTCCCGCCGGTAAATTGTTTAGGATAAAATGGATGAACACATAGTCTTTGTCGTTGGTCTCTACAGAATCATCTGCTTTTGAAATCAAAGCTTTGGCGGCATTTCTACCTGCCTTTTCTTGTTTGTTGATTTTTATAATATCTTGTTTTGCCTGTCGAATCGCATTGTATTCCTTTAAGGCCAGGGCTTCGGAAAATGAACTTTGCGCCATTTTCTTTTCTTGCTCCAATTCTAAATGTGCCTTTTCGAGCGCTTTGTAATCTCCTTCAAATTCAGAGGTCATTACTGCTTGCGTAGCTGCCGGGTTAAAATTCAACGGAGATGGGTTGTATTGGTAAAATACAAATACCATTGCACCAACGAGCAGAATAAAAAACTGCATTGGGATTTTAAAAATACCATTGAATATTAACCCTAATTGGCTTTCCCTAACAGATTTCCCAGAGAGGTACCGCTGCACTTGACTCTGATCTGTACCAAAATAAGCGAGGGCCAAGAAAAATCCACCAGTAATACCGCTCCAAAAGGTATATCGGTTATTGGTGTCAAAACTGAAATCGAGAATTTGGAGTTTATCGTTGGCGCCTGCTATTTTAAGAGCTTCACCAAAGGACACCCCGGTCGGCAAGGAATCCAAAATGAAAAAGAAAGCAAAGAACATGCCCACCATAATGATGAACATTTGCTGTTTTTGTGTAACGCTTACCGCTTTGGTACCCCCAGAGACCGTATAAATGATAACCAAAATTCCGATAATGATGTTAAGGGTACGCAAGTCCCATCCCAATACAGCAGATAGGATTATGGACGGTGCGAAAATGGTGATTCCTGCGGCCAAACCACGTTGAATCAGGAACAAAATAGCCGTAAGGCTTCGGGTCTTTAAGTCAAACCGACCTTCGAGCATTTCATAAGCTGTGAAAACCTTGAGTTTTCGGTAAATGGGGATGAATACCAAACAAATAACAATCATGGCCATGGGTAATCCAAAATAGAATTGCACAAAGCCCATTCCATCATGAAAAGCTTGTCCTGGAGTTGACAAAAACGTAATGGCACTGGCTTGGGTAGCCATAACTGAAAGTCCTATGGTCCACCATTTGGCATCATTGCCTCCTCTTACATAATCCTCTACATTTTTGCTCCCACGGGTTTTCCAAACACCATAGCCTACAATAAAAAGCATGGTGCTGCCTAGAACAATCCAATCCAATATACCCATGAAACCCTTAGTTATTTAGTATCATTATGAAGTAAAAAATCAGAATATACAGCACATTGAGAATATGCACAATGGTGTATTCCTTTTTCCAGATCAAAGTGTTGTCCATACTATCCTTTGACATTGCTTTCAGATTTTACTTCACTCTTTCCTATGGAAAGCATGTTTGCAAATAATTTGTACGCTCCAGAAACTCCGGCTGGCAATTCCCTAAAGAAACTCAGCCCCGTATAGATATAATTTCCTTCGCCATATGGCGCCACAAGTAAACTACCTTCGGTGGCCTCTTCCCCTTCATCGGACATGGAAAGAATAGGTGTGAACTCTGGAGCCCATTCCTTTGGGAAATAAAGCCCTCTTTCTTGAACCCAGCCATCAAAGTCACTTTCTTTAATAGTATTGGGAAAATTAACCAAGGAATGATTTTTTGCTACAATACTTACTTCGGCGGTCTCATCTGTAACACGGTCACGGGATAAGGTAAGGTCGTACGGAGCGATATTTTCAAATTGTTTGGCCCATCTACCTGCCGTATTATATTGAACTATGAGATTTCCACCTTTTTCTACATAATCAAAGAGATGGGGTTGTTTAAATTTTAAGTCGTCTACCACATTGTAGGCACGAATGCCTACCACTACGGCATCGTATTTATCCAAAGAGCCGGCTTGAATTTCCTCCGGATTGATGATATGGACTTGGTACCCTATTTGTTTTAGACTCTCAGGAACTTTATCGCCCGCTCCCATAACATATCCTATATGCTCACCCGATTTTTGAATATTCATACGTACTACCTTGGCCTCTGAAGGTAAAAGGATGGACTGTTTGGGAATATGGTCGTAGGTAATCTCAACAAGTTCTTTTCCATGTGTTTGATTGCCGATTTTCACTCTAGGAGCAATTTTACCTTCACTGTCATGCTCGGGAGGAGTAATCTTAAAAGTTACAGATTGTTCCTGTCCTTTTTGCGCTATGGAGAAAGGAATTTTGGCAGGAAAAACGCTCCAACCGACAGGATGGTCCAATGTTATTTCTCCCTCAACATTATCCTTACCAGCTTTTACACTCACAAGAACATCCTTGCTACCGGTATCTGAAAATATGATAACCTTTTCTGCGATTTTTGAAGTAGCTTCGGGAAGGACAACAAAAGGCTCGTATAATTCACCCTTTTCCGGTTTAGAATACCGTCGGATTACAGGTTTTTCAAATCCAATCTCGACACCATCAAAATCCAACACGAATTCTGCAAGAAACGCACTGGGCGTTTCCGGCTTTCCAATCATTTTCGGGTTGTCGACCTGATACATCCCTAAACTCCACGGATTGTTCAACCAATAAGGCCCTGATTTTGGAGTAGTTTCCGGAACGTGAAACTCTAATTCAAGATTTTCCTTTGCATTATGGGCCAAAACTTGGTTTGGACTTAGTTTGGCATCAATTCCAATTAACTTAACTTCTTTTAAAGTAACTGGTTGTGTACTTCTGTTAAGGGCCTCAATGTTCAGTTTCACCTGACTGTCCAATGTAGTAGATGCTGACTCGGCATTGGCTTCTAAATACATACCAGCGCAATCCAGAATAATGGACTGTAATTCTTGGGATTTTAAAGACTTCCAATGCTCATCTTCCACATTTTGCAAAAGTTGGTATGCTTTTACCAAATCTGGGATGTGTTTGGAAGGATTGGAAAAATCAAATTCTTTTTCAACCTTATAAAGAATATCACCAATGGCTTTGCCTCCTTTTATTCTACTCCATGAAGTATCAATACCATCAAAAAGATTGTTGCTGGCAGGAAGGTCACCTTTTAATAATTCCACATATTCATCTTGGGATCCTCTGGTAGTGATTCTTCCAAAACCCTGACACAGGTGCTGACTACTGGCTATGGATGCAATTTCATTGTTGGAAAGGCCCAATTCGGGATAATAAACACCGACGTCCAATTTCAACATTTTGGATTTATCGGCCTTTTCAAAATTCTCGCGGCTCCCGTAAAACCACCAGGATGTATTGAAGAAAATTCTTCGTGGTTGCCAGGTTTCGGTCAATTTCAATTGTTCAGGATAGGCTTTTTTATCGTTGGCCAAATCAAAAGCTTCCATACTCAGCATAGCGGAAGAGGTATGGTGCCCATGTGTGGAACCTGGGGTTCTATGATTGAATCTATTGATGATCACATCGGGTTTTAGATTCCGGATGGCCCAAACTACATCTCCCAAAACAGTTTCTTTATCCCAAATTCTGTGGGTTTCCTTCGGATGTTTGGAATAACCAAAATCATTTGCTCGCGAAAACCATTGTTCTCCTCCATCCATTCTTCTGGCAGCCAAAAGCTCTTGCGTTCGTAGAACACCTAAAAGTTCCCTAAGCTCAGAACCGATTAAGTTTTGCCCTCCATCACCCCGGGTCAGAGATAAATAAATGGTTCGGGCTTTATCATGGTTGGACAGGTACGAAATGAGCCTGGTATTTTCATCATCAGGATGGGCCGCAATATAGAGTGCGGTTCCCAAAAAGTTTAATTTTTGAAGATTATGATGAATTTCGGTAGAAGAAGGTTTGTTTGGCCTTTGGGCTATAGAATTTGAAACGACGGCAGTTAAAGTCAGCACACTGACCCAAAAGTTTCGCATACAGCTATTTTTAGTGGTTATGCCAAATATAGAAAGATTACAACCAGACAGGATGCTATTTAGAACATCTTTAACAGGGTATAATCAAGACAAGAATGGATTAATTCAACCCTAAACTATCACGCAAGACAACATCCTCATTTCCATTTTGACCCCAATACGCTGTTTTGATAGTTTTTAACTTGGTTGCACGCGTGGTCAACACCTTCGCTTTTGACCCAAAACCACTTTTGAACTCTTCTGTCCAACTTTCAATCGTATACGGAAATTTGGATGTAAAGTTGATGGTCAAGTTTCTTTCAAGGTTTGGGTAGGTCACCGAGTAACTACTAATACCATCTTTTGTAGTCAAACCAGCAATGGCATCATATGCTTTAAGCTCCTTGTGGCTCAATCGAATATATTCCAGTGAAGGAATCATTTTTAGGTCTCCTGTTGGCAAACCTTCTGGATTTATTCTGATTTTTGTCCAGATTTCATTTTCCAGCGCATTTTTTTGGAGGGTTATGTTTTGGTCGGCTTCGCTTTCAAAATAGGAATGGGAAGTAAACTCAAACTGATCTCTATTGTTGATTTGAGAATACATATGACCGCACCATTCCTGAACAGATAAACTCGTCTTGATGGCATGTTGATTATCATGTACAGGATAAAAAGTACTTCCCATAACCGAATAAGGGTAAATGCCTGTGAGGTATTTTTTTGTTGAATTGAGTTTTAAAACAGATAGGTTTTCTGGATTGTTTCGGTCAGCCTTTACTTGTTTTTCAGGTAAAAATGGTTCGGTCACATATATTAACACGGAATGCCCATCCCTGATTTGTCCGTATCGAGCCTGTTCCAGTTTGTACGAAGTAATTTCGGCCAGACCTCCATACCAATACTTTTTCCACTTTTCGCTAAGCTGCCTTTTGGGCTTGATGACTTCCGATACAACGAGCTCATCATTCATTGCCATTTCTTTGTTAGAGACCTTGTTTTTATCCATACAAGAGGTAATGGAAGTGCAAGCCAACAATAGCGCAATAACTGTTAATTCAATTCGAAAGATCTTTTTCATACCGTACGAGTTTTAGTAAAGTTACACATACATTGCTAGGAAACCATATCTGTTAACGTTTTGTATACTAAATGTGTAGGAAGCCCAACCACATTGGTATAAGAACCTTTAATTTCTGAGATTCCAATCATCCCAATCCAATCTTGGATACCATAGGCTCCTGCTTTGTCAAAGGGTTGGCATTTATTGATATAATGATTGATTTCATCATCTGTAAAATCCATGAATTTCACCAAAGTTGTGGCACTTTCTGTTTTTTGTAAGGTAGAAGTAGTAAAACATACCGAGGTGATTACCTCGTGCCAATCACTGGATAAGGTACGTAACATCTGATAGGCTTCAGTGGGATCTGAAGCTTTGGCCAAAGATTCGTTTTTAAACCAAACCACAGTATCGGATGTAAGTACAATTTCGTTTGATTGGAGCTCTTCTTTGAACGGAGTGGCTTTCAATTCTGCCAAGTATCTGGATATTTGCTCTCCTTTTAAACTTTCCGGATAAATTTCCTCAACAGATTTAGGTCTTACTTCAAATTCAAGCCCTAGGTCTTTTAAAAACTGTTTTCTTCGAGGGGAACCAGAACCAAGGATAAGTTTATAACCGTTTAGTTTTTGCTTCAAAGGGTTATTGTCAATCATTTTTTGCACTAAAATTATCGTTCCAGTCACCACGTACCTTAAGTACTTGTTCAATGATGTCACGAACACAACCGTCCCCACCATTTTTGTGCGAAACATAATCGGAAATCGCTTTGACCTCCGCTACCGCATTTTGAGGAGATGTGGCCAATGCAACTTTTTTCATAGGTGGAATGTCAGGAAGGTCATCCCCCATATAAAGAACAGTTTTGGGGTCTATGCTATATACATCTAGATACTCCTCTAAAGGTTCTTCTTTATGATGTGCTCCTAAATAGATGTCTGTTATACCAAGTCCTTTAAGCCTTTCTTTAACCCCTTGGTTGGTGCCACCAGTAATGATACAGACATTATACCCTTTTTGCAAAGCGGTTTTTAAGGCGTATCCATCTTTTACGTTCATCTTACGGAGCATTTCACCTTCAGAGGTTATCAAAATTGATCCGTCGGTGAGTACACCGTCTACGTCAAAAATAAAAGTGCTTATGACGCTTAATAATTCTTTATAGTTTTTTTTCATGGGTTTCTTGGATGGCTTCGCTAAGTAGTTTATAAATTTTGGTTTGTTGTTCGTTTTCCAGTAAACCTATATGGTTTTGAATGCTTCCGAGGTCACCCCTTCGTGCTGGACCAGTTTGTGCCTCATGCGGATGCATTATCTGTACTTTTTCTGCTGTCTCAAGAATCAAAGGTCGTAAAAGTGAGAAAGGGAGTCCTTCTTTTTCGCAAATATCTTTACTGATTTGATAAAGATAACTTGTAAAGTTATTGGCAAAAACAGCAGCTAGATGCAATTTTTTACGTTGTTCCGAATCGATTTCATGTACATTATTTGTTATTTGCTCCGCAAGATACCTGAGTAATTTCATTGAAGAATTCTCACTGGTTTCCAGACAGATAGGTATGTCTTTAAAATTCAATGGTTTACCTTTGGTGAAAGTTTGCAACGGATAGAAAACTCCTCGATTGGTTAAAGGAATGCAATCCATTTCCATAGCTCCAGAAGTATGAACTACTACTCCTTTTTTTGAATACAGCAGCTGAGCCACGTCGGAAATTGCATCATCTTTTACGGCTATGATATACACATCGGCATCCTTGATTTTTGTGGAGTCAGAGCAGGTTTCAACTCGGGATTCAAATTTTTTTAAACGCTCTGGATTTCTTCCATATACTTGTACTATTCTCACTTGAGATTGTACAATGAATGCATTGAACAGATGTGTGGCAAGATTGCCTGTTCCCAAAAGGATAATGGAATACATATGTCAAAAATAACCAACAGAAATAAATGGGTAAAGAAAAGCCACCGATTTTGGTGGCATTTTCACAAGTTAATAGGATAGATTTCTTTTAGACGCAGGCTACAGTAACATCATGCCTATATGCACTGTCCTTAGTGAACTCCATTGTGATTTGACTGTTGTTCTACAAGGAGGTAAAAAATTACTGGCGGTAAACTTGACCTTATGATCATGTCCTGAACCATCTTGAACGGAATATTCTTTTTCAACACATACAGTCACCCCTTCTTTTGATGCAATAAGTGTTAAGAAGATTGATTATCAGATAGCTTAGCCAAGGCGAAGGCGCCTATGGCCATTACAAGATCTCTGACGGCCACATCAATAAATGTTCCTCCTAGGAGTAGCACCAATGCAATAACGGTTAACCATACTGAAACCACCAATGCCCCAATTTTGGTTTTTAAAAACACTAAAACACCTGCAAGAATTTCAATTACGCCAACTACTATCATAAACATACCTGAATCGAAAGGAATCATGTCTGATAGTGTTGGGGAAATATATTGTGTCCAATCAGTTAAAAGATTGGTGAACTTGTCCAATCCGGCCACAATGGGGACCAATCCGTAGGTGTATTTCAACAAGGATTTTACGGTTTCAATATTCGATTTCATGCTTTTTAGTTTTAACTTTAGATAGGTGAGCCTTAAAAAGGTTACAAAATTTTGTAACTATTTGTAAGAACCTGAATCTAAAAGCAAAGCGGCAACTTATGGAACCTATCCAATTAAATGATTACAAACCCCATCAACTAACTGAGTCAGAAATCATCAGGCGTATTCTGGCAGGAGAAAGGGAGTTGTATGAAATTCTATTGAGAAGGAACAATCAAAAGCTTTTTAGGGTGATCAGAAGCTATCTAAAAGATGAGTCAGAGGTGGAGGATATTATGCAAAACACTTATCTGAAAGCATTTGAAAAGTTGTATCAGTTTAAACACTCGTCTACCTATGGCACTTGGTTGATAAGAATTGGAATCAATGAGGTATTGGCACGTTTAAAAGAAAAAGACAAGGTGGTCCATCTATACCAGAGATCATCAGAAGAAAAGAAAAATACCATTTTGGAAATACCAGATAAAAATCAGCTCAATCCAGAGAAACGTATTATAAGAAACGAAGCCAAACAACTTTTGGAAAATGCAATTGACTCTCTTGATGCTAAATATAGGACTGTTTATGTGCTCAAGGAAATAGAAGAGATGTCCATAAACGATATTTCTGAATGCCTCAAGATTTCTAAATCCAATGTGAAAGTTAGACTTCACCGGGCTAAAAACACACTAAAGGAGAGACTTTATGAGCTTGCAGCGAACAAAGAAGATGTTTTTGGTTTCGGTTTCAGTCGATGTGATAACATTACCGAGAAAGTCATGCAGCAAGTATTGGCATAAAACATCCAATAAACACTTCTTAAAAATCCTAAGGGTTTTGTAACCTTTCTTCATATTCCCAATCAAAAGATAGTAGCAAAGTAATTGGCACTTCCTGCCAAGGTTAAATTCAATGCAGAAGAATGATTAAAGGCTTATTTGAATGCCTTGTAAAACAGAGAAGATACTTTGACTTTTGGCTATGAAATAGGAAACTAGTGTCTTATTAGTGGTCCCCCGTGAGAATATTTGGAATAAAGATGGTACTCTCAGGGGGACATTTTTTCTGTAAAGGATTCCCTTTGTAAACTTCATTTGTTCAATGCAGAAAAGGTTTTGTCCTTTTCGTGATAAAAGACCTTGGAGATTACAGTATTGTATGGATTTTAAGCATTTAGTAACTACCTTTGTGGCCTTTTAATTAGACACGCTCTCCTATTATGCTGGACAAACTTTCCAAAATTCTGTTCTCAACCCGATTAATGGCTGTTCTTTTTTTGGTCCTAGCAATTGCGATGGCCTTCGGAACATTTATAGAGAACTGGTACAGTACAGAAACTGCGCGTATTTACATCTATAACACCACATGGTTTGAAGTCATTATGGTGTTTTTTATGATAAATTTTATTGGGAACATTTTCAGATATCGATTGTTACGATGGGAAAAGTGGCCCGTACTAGTACTGCACTTATCTTGGGTCTTGATTATTGCAGGGGCTTTCGTTACCCGTTATATTAGTTATGAGGGTGTGATGCCCATTCGCGAGGGCAGCACTGAGAGCCGTTTTTATTCAGATAAAACATACTTGACCGCTTTTATCGATGGGGAAATCAATGGAGAGGTTAAACGCAGGGTATTGGAAGATGATTTGATTGTAACCACCGAGGGCATAAAATCTTCTCTTCCATGGAAATCAGATTTTAACGGCACACCATTTACCATTGACTACGTGGATTTCGCATATGGTTCCGAAAAGCAATGGGTTCCGGATGAGGCTGGGAAAGAATATTTGACAATTGTTGAAGCAGGAGATGGGCAACGTCATGAACACCATGTCGAAAACGGTACCGTGGTCAATATTCACAACCTTTTATTCGCTGTCAATAAAAAAACTGATGGCGCCATCAATATTGTTACTTCAGACGATGGTTCTTACCAGATTGATACTCCGTTTGACGGAAACTTTATGCGTATGGCAGATCAATTTAGGGGTGAAGTGATTAAAGATAGTCTTCAATCATTCCAGTTAAGATCTTTATATACCATGGCGGGAACACAATTTGTGGTTCCTACACCCTTGACTAGAGGCAAATATGTAGATAGACCGTCATCAGAACCGAAACCCAAAGATGGTATCATGGATACATTGACCGTTTCAATAACCAGCAATGGTCAAACGGTTCAAAAAAAGCTTATTGGTGAAAAATTCAACTCCAATTTTTCCGAAAAGTTCAAGGTCGGTGATTTAGATTTTTCACTCAGCTATGGGTCCAAAACGTATGAACTGCCTTTTGGCATCAAGTTAAATGATTTTATAGCTGAAAAATATCCAGGTACCGAAACTGGCTATGCTTCTTTTATGAGCAAGATTACCGTTGATGACAAACGCCCGTTCGATTATGATATTTACATGAACCATATATTGGACCACAAGGGATATCGGTTCTTCCAATCCAGTTTCCATCCCGATGAAAAGGGAACCGTTCTTTCAGTTAACCATGATTTTTGGGGTACATGGATTACCTATATAGGTTATTTTCTTTTGTATATCGGTTTAATGGGCATCATGTTCTTCGGAAAGACTCGTTTTAGAGAGTTGCAACAAGCGCTTAAAAAGATAAAGGCAAAAAAAGCTGCTTTGTCTGCAGCGGCTATTCTTTTTGCTACAAATTTATCATTTGGACAAGCGGTAAATAATGATGAACATGGACATGCTAATGCACCAACGAAAGCGCAAATAGATTCCATTATCAAATCAAGTATTGTGTCCGAGGAGCATGCAGAAAAATTTGGAGCTCTAGTGATTCAAGATGAGGGAGGTCGAATGAAACCTGTGCATACATTCGCTTCGGAAGTTTTGCGAAAGTTGAGCGAAAAAAACACTTATGAAGGCCTTACCGCCAATCAGGTATTTATGTCTATGATGATGAACCCTGGGGTTTGGTACAACACCGAATTTATTGCAATCGCTAAAAGAGAAAATGATAGTATTAGGGAAATAATAGGCGTACCCAAAAGTCAGAAATATATTAAGGCCACAGATCTTTTTACTCCTGAAGGCGGATACAAGTTGAGAACCTATTTGAAAGATGCCACTATAACGAATAATCCAAGTAAGTTTCAAAAAGATTTCATCAAAATACATGAACGATTAGGACTACTTGATCAGGCTCTTAATGGGAGCATACTTAAAATTTTTCCGTTGCTAAATGATGAAAACAACAAATGGATTTCGGCAGTGGAGTTTCGTTCGGGACAATATCATGTTTCTGATTCGTTGTACGCCAATTTCATTAAAAATGCAATGCCATATTATTTGAGCACTTTGAGAGCTGCCATAAAATCAAATGACTATTCGGAGCCAGAAAAATTGTTGGAGGCTTTTAAACAAAATCAAAAGAACCATGGTATTGAGGTGCTACCCGATGAAAAAAGGATAAAAACGGAGATTTTATATAACAAACTGGACATTTTTAACCGTCTATATAGGTATTATGGCTTGGTTGGAGTATTGTTATTTATTGTTTTAATACTTCAGATTTTTAAAGAAAGAGAGATATACAAAGCTGCTGCGTATCTTTTAAAGGGAACCATTGTTTTATTCTTTATATGGCATACGGTAGGACTGATTATGCGCTGGTACATTTCTGGACATGCGCCGTGGAGTGATGCTTATGAGAGTATTGTATTTTTGGCTTGGGCGGCAATGGGCGTAGGGTTGGCCTTGGGCCTTAAAAGCCAGTTGACCATAGCTGCTACCGCTTTTGTTGCCTCGTTATTTTTGATGATAGCCAATTGGAATTGGGTAGATCCGGCAATTTCTAATCTTGTTCCAGTTTTGGACAGTTACTGGTTAATGATTCATACGGCGGTAATCGTTGGAAGCTATGGGCCCTTAGGAGTAGCAATGATTTTAGGTGTAATTTCACTTTTACTGATCACATTTACAACCAAAAAGAACAAAAAACGTATTCACCTTAGTTTAAAAGAATTGACCATAGTGAACGAATTGGCATTAACGGCCGGTTTGGTAATGTTGGTCATAGGAACATTTCTTGGTGGCCAATGGGCTAATGAAAGTTGGGGTCGATATTGGGGCTGGGATCCTAAGGAAACTTGGGCCCTGATTTCTGTCATGGTTTATGCTTTTGTACTTCATATGCGTTTGGTTCCAGGACTTCGTAGCTTTTGGTTGTATAACTTTGCAAGTATTATTGCATTTGCAAGTATCATGATGACCTATTTTGGAGTCAATTTTTATTTATCAGGATTACATAGTTATGCTAGTGGAGATCAGGTAATCACACCTACTTTCGTATGGTATACAGTACTTGGAGTTTTTATTTTGGGAGGAATAAGTCTATGGCGATACCGCGTCAACTATGTTAAATAATTGATTGGAAATTTCTTACTTCAAAAAAAAATCCCATATTTGCTTCATCATGAAGCTATAAGAATTATGTACGCAATAGATGTCACCATGGGCTTTAGGCCCAAAAAGTAACCGAAAACTCTTTTTCGGATTCGTGACATTTTCTCTTTTTTCTTACACATAATTCTTTAAAAATGACAAAATCTAACACACATACTTTTAAAAAACTCCTTAATTATTTCTGGATTGCTGTAACCGGAAAAGAAACCGAATTTACTTCTGGAAGCATTCGAAAGGCCATTTTTATGCTTTCCATTCCAATGATTCTGGAAATGCTAATGGAATCTATATTCGCATTAGTAGACATTGCCTATGTTTCCAGAGTTAGTGTGAATGCGGTAGCTACCATTGGTTTAACAGAATCTGTAATCACCCTTATATATGCATTGGCCATAGGTTTGAGTATGGCAGCTACAGCGGTGGTTGCACGACGTGTAGGGGAAAAAGATATTCAAGGAGCAAGAACGGCAGCTGTTCAAGCGATAGGTCTTGGGATTTTGATTTCTATTATTTTGGGAATCGTGGGAATTCTTTATGCTAAGGAAATCCTGGCCTTGATGGGAGGAGAGCCTGATCTTATCGAAGAAGGTTACGGTTATACCAAACTGTTGATAGGCGGAAACATTACCATCATGTTACTGTTCTTGATCAATGCCATATTTAGAGGAGCGGGCGACGCTTCCATTGCCATGTGGACATTGGTGCTATCAAATAGCTTGAATATAATTCTTGATCCCATATTCATTTTTGGATGGGGGCCCGTCCCAGAGTATGGAGTAATGGGAGCTGCCATAGCAACCAATATTGGAAGGGGAACAGCAGTGCTGTTTCAATTGGGAATCCTATTTTTTGGATGGAGTAAAATTAAACTTGCCATTAAGGACCTCATGGTGAACATAGAGGTAATGGTCAATCTTGTAAAAGTTTCGCTAGGGGGCATTGCACAATTCTTAATAGGAACATCAAGTTGGGTGTTTTTGATGAGAATCATGTCCGAATTCGGAAGCGAGGTCTTAGCGGGATACACCATAGCCATTCGGGTAATGATGTTCACTTTAATGCCTTCATGGGGCATGAGTAATGCAGCAGCAACACTTGTGGGGCAAAACCTTGGAGCTCAAAAGCCAGATAGGGCGGAGGTTTCAGTTTGGAAAACGGGAAAGTACAATGCCTACTTTATGGGATTGGTATCCTTGGTATATCTTTTCTTTGCCAAGACCATCGTTTCTTGGTTCAATACTACCCCAAGTGTTGTGGAGAATGGAGCATTATGTTTACAGATAATTGCTGCGGGCTATGTCTTCTATGCTTATGGAATGGTAGTTTCACAGGCATTTAATGGAGCTGGTGATACGAAGACACCGACCAAGATAAATTTCATTTCATTTTGGTTGTTTCAATTACCGGTAGCATATGTTTCCGCTTTGATTTTGGGCTGGGGAGCAATGGGTGTTTTTATAGCCATAACCACTGCAGAGGTCTTACTTGCGGTAATAGCCATTATATGGTTTAAAAAAGGAAACTGGAAACGGGTTCAAGTATAAGTGGTTTCGTATCTTTAGCTTAAAAATTTGGCGATATGAGCCTTAATAAAAAAGGAACAAATACTGTTTGCACGCACGTGGGTGAAGTTGAGGACACTATCTATAAAGGAGCTGTATCACCTTTATATATGAGTACTTCCTATGCATTCGAAGATGTTGATGTTAAACGATACCCGAGGTATTTTAACACACCTAACCAAGAAGCATTGTGCAAAAAGATAGCGGCCTTGGAGCATACCGAGGCTGCTTTGATTTTTGGTAGTGGCATGGCGGCCATAAGCACCGCCTTAATGACCTTTTTGAAGGCTGGAGATCATGTTGTGCTTCAACAAACAATTTATGGAGGCACTTATAATTTTGCTGTTTCTCAATTGGAAAAATACGGGATTTCTTATTCTTTCACCAATGGATGGAAGGTCGATGATTTTGAAAAAGAAATCAAGCCCAATACAAAGGTGATCTATATTGAAACGCCTTCGAACCCTTTGTTGACCATTACTGACTTAACTGGAATTGCCAATCTAGCCAAAAAACATGGAATATTGTCAATGATTGACAATACCTTCGCCAGTCCAATAAATCAAAATCCCTCGGACTTTGGAATTGATGTAGTTTGTCATAGTGCCACCAAATATATGGGAGGACATTCGGATATTTGCGCAGGAGCAGTGGCATCTTCTAAACTACATATAGAGAAGATATTTGATACTGCCATTTGTTTTGGAGGGAGTTTAAGCGATTATACTGTTTGGCTTTTGGAACGAAGTATCAAAACAATGGGAATTCGTGTAAAAGCACAGAATGAAAATGCCATGAAATTGGCCAAGTACTTAGATTCTTGCGGTGATGTGGAAAATGTATATTATCCAGGTCTGGAATCTCATCCAGAGCATGAATTGGCCAAGTCACAGATGAAAGGTTTTGGAGGTATGTTGTCATTTGAGTTAACTTCTGAAATTGATGCTTCCCAATTTTTTAAAGAGCTGAGGTTAATCAAACCCTCCATGAGTTTGGCAGGTATTGAAAGTACCGTTCTTTCACCTACCAAAACGTCTCATGCGCTTATGAGTGCAGAGGATAGAAAGAGACAAGGAATTAAAAACTCTTTGATAAGGTTCTCACTAGGAATTGAAGAAATCGAAGATTTAATTAAGGATATTGAGCAGGCCATTGCAAAAGTGAAATCAAAAGCTGTACCCGTTTAAGTATGAAATTAGACATTTTAGTATTTGGTGCCCATCCAGATGACGCAGAGCTTGGAGCAGGTGGAACCATAGCCAAAGAAGTTTCTCTAGGTAAAAAAGTTGGTATTGTTGATTTGACTCGAGGAGAATTGGGTACTAGGGGCTTCGCGGAAATTCGTGATACAGAAGCGGCAAAAGCAGCCAAAATTCTGGGAGTAGAGGTGCGTGAAAATATGGAATTTGCCGATGGGTTCTTTGTAAATGATAAGAAACATCAGTTAGAGCTAATAAAAATCATCCGAAAATACCGTCCAGAAATAGTGCTTTGCAATGCTGTTGATGACCGACACATAGACCACCCTAAAGGAAGTAAACTGGTAAGTGATGCCTGTTTTCTAAGTGGCTTGGTAAAAATTGACACTAAATTGGAAGGCGATGAAAATTGGCAAGAAGCTTGGCGTCCCAAGCAGGTGTATCATTTTATCCAATGGAAAAATTTGAAGCCAGATTTTGTTCTTGATGTATCTGGATTTATAGATAAAAAAACAGAAGCCATAATGGCTTATAGCTCACAATTTTACGACCCCAATAGTAACGAGCCGGAAACTCCCATAAGTAGCAAGAACTTTATTGATAGCGTGAATTATAGGGCTAGGGATTTAGGCCGAATGGTCGGAGTGGAACATGCGGAAGGTTTCAATGTAGAACGTTTTGTCGCCGTGGACAATTTGGATAGCTTAATTTGATTAACTGGCCTGTTGGTATTTTTTCTCGGCTTTTGGAACCGTAAAGAAGAAGGTAGTTCCTTTGCGCAGCACGCTTTCTACCCATATTTCACCTTTGTTTTTAATAATCATCTCTTTACAAAGTGATAAGCCGAGTCCAGTTCCTTTTTCATTATTGGTGCCGTAGGTAGTAATATTGGTAGTGTCTTCGAAGATTTTCTTTTGAATCTCTTTGTTCATGCCAATACCTGTATCCCTGACCATGACTTGCCAATCATCGCGCTTTTCTTCCGCCTCAATGGTAATGAGCCCATTATCAGGAGTGAACTTAATAGCATTGCTCAGTAAATTCCTGACAACTATGTCAATATGATGTTGGTCTGCCCAAATCATTGGGTTTTCGGGCATTTGATTTATAATTTTGATGGACTTGCCCGCAGCAACTTCAGAAAGCAGTTGAACATTGGCACTAACAATTTTATCCAAAGAAATTCTTTTAGGCTTCGTTGCTACTCCATTCAATTGTGTTTGCCCCCAAGACAATAGATTGTTTAGGGCGAACGAAATGTTCTCCACATCAGATTTCAACTTTGGTATAAAAGATAGAAACTCATCTTTTCCAATTTCACCATCAGTAAATAGTTTCAAGATTCCCTGAAGAGCCCCTATTGGACCTCGCAAATCGTGCCCGATAATTGAAAAGAGTTTTGTCTTGGTCCGGTTTATCTCGTTCAACTGGGATTCTCTTTCGCTTACGACCACGGATTTCTCTTGAAGTTCTTGATTCAATCTCTTCAATGTTTTTTCATTTCTTCTGACAACCAATATGATTATGCTTAAAATCAAAAGAATAATAATTGCGAAATAGATGTAATTTCTTTGTTTAGCCAAAGCTATATCATTGGCGGCAATAAGCTGTTTTTTTTCTTGTTGATATTGCATTTTGGTCTCAAGTAATGCAAGACTCTGCTTGTTTTTATCCTTGAACAACGAATCGGAAAGTTTCTTGAAAGATTCCAGATAGGTGAGCGCAGCAACATTGTTTTCGCTTCTTTTATGAAGTTTGTAAAGTGTCTCTGAGCAGTCTATCTGTCCTTGGATGGAATTTATCTTTTTGGATAATTTCAAACCTTCATTGGCGTATTCCATTGACAAGCTATCGCGCTCCAGCCCCAAATAGACTTTTGCCATTCCATTCAGCAACTGAATTTTTTCACGGTCGGCTTGAAGGTGCTCTTTGTGTAACATATTACTTTGGTCATACCAGTAAAGTGCCCATTGATACTTTTTTTGTTCCAGGTAAATACTTCCTTTCACTTCATATGCGTAGGCCAACCAATCATAGATTTTATGTTTTTCAAAGGTTGAGATACTCTTGTTTATATTGAACATTGCGTACTCAAAGTTCTTGGCATCTTTATATAAGGCAGCCATATTACTTTGCGTCTCGGCATGCACAACCTCGTCGCCCAATTCCCTGTTTACTGCCTGTACGGTGTCATAAAAAACAAGTGCATTTTTGTAATCTTTTTGATCCGAGTATAATGTTGCGATATTCTCATTAAGAATAGATAACAGTTCTTTATTGTCTGTTTTTTTGGCAAGGTCTATTCCCTTTAAATATAAATTAAGTGCATCTGCATAGTTTCCTTCATAACTATGTACCTGTGCGAGACCGTTTATAAGGTTAAGTTGAGATTCTCTATGTTCGAATGTATTGGCAAGATGCAGAGCTTCCCTAAAGATTTTCATTGCCTTGTGATTGTTTCCCTCATCCGAATAATAGTTGCCCATAACCTCAAGAGCACTTATTTTGCCATAATCAAAACCGATTTCATCACTTAGATTGAGAACTCTTTTTGAAATGGAATAAGCACTGTCTTTATTGATAAAACGATAGGAAAATGCAAGATTGACCAGTAACTTTATATGAGTGGTATCCTGTGGATTGAATCGATTTGTGGTTTCTAAGTGCTTTAACTTAAATACCAAACTGTCCATTTTGCTTTGTTGGGCATTTGAGGTATAGGAACTAAGAAAGGCACATAAAAGCACCAAGGTTTTTATGGGAATGCGTAATGGCTTTCCAAATATGGTAATCGGTAACATATGGCCATAATATGTGAAGCTTAAAAATAGGAATGGACGCTTTGCCTAGAAACTAAATGTTGTGAATGGACGATTCTTGTGTGTTTTGTATGTTAAAACTGACATCTTGAGATTAAAGGAGCTCAACAATTCCCGTAGGTCTAAAAAGAGAATAGGGACATTAACCAGAAGGATTGCATTAGTATATTTCTATCCTATTGAAATTCAATGAAGTATTCATTGGATTATTTAATGGATCAAATTATTTGATCTAAACGATAATTTCTTTTGATGGAATTGATAAAAAAAGTATTTTTGCCTCCGCTAAAATGGTGGTTGTAGCTCAGCTGGTTAGAGCGCTGGATTGTGGTTCCAGAGGTCGCCGGTTCGAACCCGGTCTTCCACCCTAAAACAATAAGCCCTCCAAAAGGAGGGCTTATTGTTTTAACAAAGGTGATTTATCAACCGGCCTTGTCTACCACAATTTTGTTTTTCCTATTGGCCACCTCCCAAGCTGTATAAAATACCAAACGAGTTCTATTTTCCAATAGGTCATAGTTTATCTTATCTGGAGTATCCCCAGGTCTGTGGTAATCAGCATGGGTTCCGTTAAAATAAAATATGATGGGAATGTTGTTTTTGGCGAAATTGTAATGATCACTCCGATAATAAAACCGATTGGGATCATTTTCATCATTGTATGTATAATCCAATTCAATGTTGGTATATTTCTTGTTCACTTCCTCGGATAAATCATGAAGTTCGGTACTCAGCTTGTCCGAACCTATAAGGTAAATATAGTTCCTATCTCCATTTCGCTTTGGGTCAATTCGTCCAATCATATCAATGTTCAAATTGGCCACTGTTTGGGACAATGGTAAAATTGGCTCAAAATCTGTATAATATCTCGAACCTAAAAGACCTTTTTCTTCACCAGTAACGTGTAAAAAAACGATAGACCGTTTTGGACCTTTACCCTCATCAGCTGCCTTTTTAAAGGCTTCGGCAATTTCTAGTAATGCTACGCTACCCGAACCATCATCATCAGCTCCGTTGTTGATTTCTCCATTAGCGGAAACCCCGATATGGTCTAAGTGCGATGATATTACAACATATTCATTAGGCTTTTCAGAACCTTTGATTAGAGCGATAACATTTTCGGAACTAATTTGATCATTCGCGCTATGTACGTTGAGATCAATGTTGGTGGCTATCGTTTTTGGGGAGTTGTCTTTTTCAATATCTTCCTTTATGGCCAAAGCGGAAGTCTTATCCAGTAGTATGAGATAACTGTTATGGTCCTTTTCCTTTAAGGACATTTTTCCACTTCGATTGTTTTTCATGAATTCGAAATAACCTTTGAATCTTGGAAAGTTCTGTTCATCAAAATATAGGATTCCGATTGCTCCTTTACTCGCGGCCAACTCTGATTTTTTTCCGATAGCTTCAGACATATTGCTCCAAACAGATTTTTCATCTGTTCCGGAAACAACATAAGTGCCATCAGAATTAATCGGCTCTCCGGCTTTCACAAGAATAAGCTTTCCAGTCACATCAAGCCCTTTGTAATCAGAATAGTTATCAGTTTCAATACCATACCCGACATAAACAATGCTATTAAAACTACCTATGGCTTCCGAAAAGGTAAGTACATCAGTACCTAAAGTAAAGTCAGTACCATTTATTGAAATATCACCTTGAGGAACCCTTGCAATTTCCAAGGGTACTTTTTGCAAATAATCACCATCAGGTTTTGCGGCTGGAATACCCAAAGCTTCATACTGTGATTTTAAATAGGCAACCGCCTTTTTTTGCCCGGGTTTTCCGGTTTCTCTTCCTTCAAACTCATCTGAAGCATAAGTGTACAAATGTTCTTTGAGCTCGTTTTGGGTTATAGTACTTGCATAGTCAATGGCATCAGGCGAAGCAGCAATGTTTTGACTGGATTGACCGTTGACTGTTTTTTGGGATGTATTGCACGCCAAGGCCAAAAGCGTGATGAAGAGCAGTGATT
Source organism: Flagellimonas onchidii (assembly GCF_004804315.1). Classification (GTDB taxonomy): domain Bacteria; phylum Bacteroidota; class Bacteroidia; order Flavobacteriales; family Flavobacteriaceae; genus Flagellimonas; species Flagellimonas onchidii. The sequence goes on along the minus strand of NZ_SRXX01000002.1, from coordinate 224,441 downwards.
TTCTCATTTAGACTTGTTTATTGAACAATTTGCCAAAAATAGCGAATCAAAAGCAATGTTACCGACACTAAAACATGATTTAACCCATTGATTGTACGAATTTTGATGGACTCATGCCTTTAGTTTTCTTAAACTTTCTATTGAAATTGGAAATAGAGTGAAAACCAGATAAATCAGCTATTTCCGAAATGGGAAGATTTCTGTTATGTACAAGTAGTTGGCTTGCATGCTCGACCCTGACTTCAATTAAAAATTCAAAGAAGGTTTTGTTGGTACGCTGCTTAAAAAAGCGACAAAAAGCATTTGGGGTCATATGGGCCAATTCTGAAACAGTTTCAAGTGCTATTTTTTTATCAAAATTCTTCATGACAAAATCAAAGACTGAACGTAACCTTTCACCATGATCATTAGAAATTTCTTTTGGATAGGTAAAATTTGATAGTCTGGTCTTGGGAAGATCATTCAATTGTTTAAGCAACTGCAAAAATGTAATGAGTCTTGTAAAACCTCCCGAAGTAACCATGGATTCCATATCCTTTAACAAGTAGGTTCCACTTGAAGTTAATTTAAAGCCGGATTCAACATAATTGAAGAAATTTTGTAGTTCAGCTGGCTCTGAATGTTCAAAAAAAGAATTCTCAAAAAATCTTTTTGTAAAGTAAACCGAGATCATATAGGAATCAGACCCGTCATTTATACTTTTAAACAGATGGGGTATTCCACCACCAATCACAAAAAAGTCTCCCTCTTTATACGAATTTACATTGCCGCCTACAATGAGTTTCCCTTTTCCAGCAACTATAATACTTATCTGTATTTCTTCGTGTTGATGGAGTTTATCATAGAATATTGGCCCCTTGTCACACTGAACTGTAATGTCCTCACCTGGTTTCTTGGGGATCTTGAAGGCATGTACTTTCATTTGGTTCATAATTACCCAAATGTAGTATTTAAACCTTATGTAATGGTTAATATAGTGCCAATATGAGGTAATTTTTGCAGAATTGAACCAATACCAACAACTTATTTTTGATGTAAAATAATTTGATTATGACTTCATTACTTGTAGAAGGCATGAAAACACGAACTCAAATTCTTGTCTCGTAAATGAGTGTACATGTATTTAAATGCATTGATGCCCATACCTGTGGAAACCCGGTTAGGCTTGTTGTTGAAGGTGGCCCCCAACTTAAAGGGGACAACATGGAGGAGAAGCGACAACATTTTATGAAAGAATACGATTGGGTTAGAACTGGCCTCATGTTCGAACCACGAGGGCATGATATGATGAGCGGAAGCATTCTCTATCCGCCACACAATCCTGAAAATGACACTGCTGTTCTTTTTATAGAAACCAGTGGTTGTTTGCCCATGTGTGGTCATGGCACCATTGGTACCATGACCATTGCTCTTGAAGAAGGGCTCATCATCCCGAAAAAAAAAGGTAGGGTAAAACTAGAAACACCTGCGGGTCTTGTGGAAGTTGAATACCATCAACCAAGCGATAAAGTAGAGTGGGTTAAATTGACGAATGTAAAAAGCTATCTGGCCGCCGAAGGACTGACTGTTGACTCGTCCATATTAGGAGAGTTGGTTTTTGATGTAGCTTTTGGAGGAAACTTTTATGCAATAGTAGATCCACAGTTCAATTTTCCAGGTCTTCAGAATTTTACCGCATCCGAATTGATCGAGTATTCGAGGGAAGTAAGAAAGAAGATAAATGAAAAATACCCCACGCTTTTTGTGCATCCGGAAAACCCAAATATTAACCGTGTTTCCCATATTCTTTGGACAGGCTCCCCAATGGACAAAAGCTCATCCGGAAGAAATGCGGTGTTTTATGGGGATAAGGCAATAGACCGATCTCCATGCGGTACAGGAACTTCTGCTCGTATGGCACAATTATATGCCAAAGGGAAACTAAAATTAGGAGAAGAATTTATCCATGAAAGCTATATAGGTTCTAAATTTGTTGGCATTGTGGAACAAGTAACCAAAATCAAAGGAGAAGAGGCGATTGTTCCTAGTGTGAAAGGGTGGGCCAAGGTCTATGGTAGAAATACAATCACAATAGACACGGACGACGATCCCTATGCACATGGTTTTCAAGTAATATGACATGAGCAAAAACAAAAATGTGATTGTGGTTGGCGGTGGTATTATTGGTCTATCTACTGCTTATTTTTTACATAAAGAAGGTCATAGGGTCACCGTGTTGGACAAATCTGGAATGAACGGTGGTGCTTCTCATGTAAATGCAGGTTATATTACCCCAAGTCATATAGCCTCTCTGGCTTCACCAGGAATGATTTCCAAAGGAATCAAATACATGTTTGATTCTTCCAGTCCGTTTTATATGAAGCCAAGGCTCAACGCTGATTTTATAAAATGGGCGTGGAATTTCAAAAAATCCTCTACCAGAAACAAGGTGGAAAAAGCCATGCCCATAATTAGAGATATTAACCTTCTCAGTAGGACGTTGTATGAAAGAATCAAGGATTCTGGTGAGTTGGGGAACTTCCATTTTGATAAAAAAGGACTTTTAATGGTCTATAAGACCCAAAAGGCAAGAGACCAGGAAGCTTATGTGGCCAAAAGAGCCAAAGAACTGGATTTAGAAGTAGTAGAGTTAGATTCTGATGGATTAAGAAAAGTGGAACCTAACATTGAGCTAAACGCTTTGGGAGCTTTTCATTACGAGTGCGACAGACATTCTACCCCGACCCAGTTTATGGAACGAATGATTGAATTTCTATCCAAACAGGGTGTTGCTATACACAAGAATGAAGAAGTGATTGATATTGAATCCAATGGAGATAATATATCAACAGTTATTACGGACAAAGGCAGCTACAAAACAGATGAGTTGGTTTTTTCGGCAGGCTCTTGGACTTCCTCTCTTTCAAAAAAGTTGGGAATAAAACTTCTTTTGCAAGCTGGAAAGGGATATCGAATAAATGTGGAATCCCAGACCAATATATCTATGCCGGCAATCTTGATGGAATCAAAAATGGCGGTTACACCAATGGATGGGTTTACTCGTTTTTCCGGAACTATGGAATTTTCAGGAATCAACCATAAAATTCGAAGAGAGCGAGTTGAAGCTATCGCTATGGGAGCGCAAAAATTTTATAGCGGATTAAAAATCCCTAAAGAAGATATCAACAATGCCCAATGTGGTTTACGACCAGTAACTCCAGATGGCCTACCCTATATCGGAAGAACCGAACGATACAAAAATTTGGTTATTGCAACAGGACATGCCATGATGGGGTGGAGTCTAGGACCCGCAACTGGTAAATTGATAACCGAATTGGTATCTGAAAAAAAGCTTTCAATGGATATCACACCGTTTGTTCCTGAACGTAGATTTTAAGTTGGCATATTTTATGCAAGTGTAAACTAGAATATTTTCATTTTTGCATGATTAAGAAGTAACTTTACCTTATGCTAAAAAACTACACACTACTTTTTTTTCTTTTAACAACTTTGAACTTGGTTTCCCAAGAGGTTCAAATATTCAAAGTACAAGATTTTGACCTTAATGGAAAGGTACAGTCGTGTTTGGTGATAACGGACTATGGCCGTGAACTTTTTGAGTTTGCTGAAACAGGATTGTTGACCAAGACGGTGACCCAGTATAATGATACAGACCAAGACATTACATACTACAGATATGAAGGTGGTGAATTACTTGAGAAACGCATGGAAAGTTATAAAGGTAATGTATTGGATGCCGCAACTTCGATGGTCAATTTTTACGTAATAGATTCCTTACCAACGAAAAGAGTTTCAGAAAAAATAATCTCTTATGATAAGGAATTTCTAGAATTGCAGGAATATGAATTTGATGAAGAAGACCGATTGACCAAAATAACTACTTCAAATGAAGAGGGAGTTGACGAGATGATTTTGGAATATGCCGCCTATAAAGATGAAAATACGGTTAACTTTTGGTTGAATGAAATAATGCAAAAATCCATTCGTACTTCCGATAGACAGACCCCGAAAGGTATTCACAAGGCAATTTTAACCAAAGAATATGTCGATGGCGAGCCCAATATTGCTTTTGAAGAGGTTTTTGATTCAGACGGAAAGCTTATCTCAAGAGAGACATTCGGTTATGATTTTACAAAAAAAGGATTTGTATCGGAGGAAAAGAAACTGAATTTCTATGATTCTGAAGGTATGCTTGATAGAGTGGTCACCAAATCGGAAAATGCCGAATCTGTTAAAGAATACATATTTCAATTTGATAGTAACCCAGCAAAGAACTGGATAAAGAAGATAGTTACACCTGATAACAGCTACGTTACACGCAGAATTACGTATTACCCAGATGAACCATTGCCAAACGAGCCCAATGAATAGGGGTTAATTCAGCTGAAGTAAGTCCCATAAGTTTCCGTAAAGGTCCTCAAAAACTACCACTGTACCGTATTCTTCTTCACGCGGTTCTTCCTTAAAACTAATCCCATTGGCTTTCATGGAGGTATAGTCCTCCCAGAAATCCGTGGTATGTAAAAAAAGAAACACCCTTCCACCTGTTTGATTTCCAATGGCTTCTTTTTCTTTCTGATTTTTAGCCTTACCTAATAAAATATTGCAACCTGATTCGTTGGGCGAAACAAGAACCCATCTTTTTCCTCCGCCCAAATCAATATCCGCTACGAGTCGGAATCCAAGTTTTTGAGTATAAAAGGCAATAGCTTCATCATAATCTCGAACCACCAGGGTTACATGAATGACCTTTCTTTCACTATTTTTCATCTTCTTCAAACTAAACTGTTTATTATTTCAGGTTTTATCTCATGACCACCTTCGAAAGAGGATATATCAACATTGTCATTGAATAGAAGCTGTAATTTATCCTTCTCCTTCGTTAATCTTTCACCTTGTAAAAATGAATCCGATTCACCATAGATCACCTTGACTTGAGTGGTGTTCCAATCGATAAAATCAAAATCTTCTTGGGTTAATTCGTTAGGAATCCCTCCAGCATAAAGAGTTAACATATGGCAGTCGAGCTTTCTTTTCACCATCCATCTTGTGGCAATTGAAACACCTTGTGAAAAGCCGAACAAAATCAATTTGCATTCGCTCGGAACATTTTCAGCTTCAAGAACAGCATCTAAGTAATTCAATACGTTTTCAGTTTCTAGAGAGGTATTTTCTTTGGTCAACCAACTCGCTCCAACATATTTATATTCATTTTTTAAATAATATTTGGATGGAGCCTGAGGGGCAATGATATAATTCTCGTTTGGATTCAACCCTTCAAAATACTTTATAAAATATTTGCTTAGATAACCGATTCCATGAAAAACAATCCAGATATAATTGGTTTTATCAGTTAACTCATTCAAAGTCAGATAGCTATTTTTAGAGGAATAGGATACAATTTTTTCCATAATGTTGGTTTGGGAACAAGGCAAGTGGTTATTGCGATTGCTTTGTGTAATTTTACGAAAATTAGAAAAATGAACATGGATAAGGAAAAAATACTATCCGTTTGTAATTCCATTTCGAAAAATACCTTGATGGAAACTTTGGATATTATGTATACCGATGCAGGAGCAGATTTTTTGATTGCCCGAATGCCTGTGACCCCAAAAGTACACCAGCCGGATGGGGTTTTGCACGGAGGGGCAACGGTTGCCTTGGCGGAAAGTGTGGGAAGTGCTGCAGCTCATATTTTTTTGGATACTGACAAATTCTATGTCCGTGGGATTGAAATAGCCGCAAACCATGTGAAAGGGGTTAAAGAAGGCTATGTATTTGCCAAAGCAACTATACTTCACAAGGGCAGAACCACCCAACTTTGGGAGATAAAAATAACCAACGAGTCCGGCAACTTGATTTCGAATTGTAAACTTACCACCATTGCCTTACCCAAGAATTGAAAGCTTTGATGTACTCGCAACGGAGGTAATTGGGCATCTGACAGACGAACTTCCTTTTGTGCTTTACCGAAAGCCTGGAGAAAAACGAGTAACTGGATTGTTTCAAAACGATAGTTCCTTAAATTTTACTTTTGGTTTTGATGAAAAGGGGTTTGTTTTTGCTCCTTTCGACACTCAGAATGATGCTATTTTACTGAGAGCCGATAAAATTGTTTTTTCAGAATTTGAAAAATCCCCAAAAACAAGCATTTCTGAGAAAGAGGTTACTTCCAGTGATAAGGATGCTCACCAAGATTTAGTGCAAAAAGGGATTACTGAAATCAAAAAAGGAAACCTCAAAAAGGTGGTGCTTTCTAGAAAAATAGAAACGGAAGTTTCCACGAGTCACCAAAAAATATTCAGCAATCTTTTAAATAGCTACCCAAATGCCTTTTGTTACTGGTTCCATCACCCTAAGGTAGGTATGTGGTGCGGGGCTACTCCTGAAACTTTGGTACAGGTTAAAGATGATAATCTACGAACAATGTCTTTGGCGGCTACAACAAAGGTTGTGGACAACCAGCTTCCTCTATGGGGTGATAAAGAAATGGAAGAACAACAAATGGTTTCAGACCATATAGCGGGACGATTGCACTCAAAATTAAAATCCTTTGAGGTAGGTAAGGCAGAATCGGTCATGGCAGGTAGTCTATGGCATTTGAAATCTGAAATTACGGGAGAGCTGTCTAAAGAATCAAATTTAAGGGAAATCATCATGGCATTACACCCAACCCCCGCGGTATGCGGAATACCAACAGAAAGCGCCAAGGATTTTATTTTGAAAAACGAAAATTACCAGCGCAAGTATTATACGGGGTATTTGGGCGAGTTAAATCTTTGGGGGGAACAGGAAATAGCACTCTATGTAAACCTCAGATGTATGGAGTTAGGGGATGGTAAAGCATCAATTTTTGTAGGTGGAGGAATAACTATGGCCTCGGACCCACAAAGTGAATGGGTGGAAACCCAGAACAAAAGCAAAACAATGCTCAGCATTCTTTAACCAAAAAGAATTTTACACGATTCTTTTGTTCGTCGATTTTAGGCGAATAGATTTTTGGAACGTATTTTTGCTTTCCATGATGTATTCCAATATTCCCTCAGCGCAAACATTGGTTCTTTATCTTAAATCCAAGGGAATTAAAAATATTGTGATTTCACCAGGTTCGAGAAATGCACCGCTGACCTTGAGCTTCACTAAAAACCCTTTTTTTAATTGTTATAGCATTGTTGACGAGCGATGTGCAGGTTTTTTTGCAATGGGTATGGCCCAGCAATTGAGGGAACCCGTAGTAGTGGTTTGCACGTCGGGGAGTGCACTTTTGAACTATTATCCAGCTGTTGCCGAAGCATTTTACAGTGATATACCGCTTCTAGTAATCTCTGCGGACAGACCAAAATATAAAATAGATGTTGGGGATGGTCAAACCATACGTCAAGAGAACATTTTTGAAAATCACATTGGGTATGAGGCTAACTTAAAGCAGGATGTAACCCATTCCCAAAGCGCAATTTCTGAACTGGACCCAAGGTATCTGGATGAGTCTCAAGGAAAAATTCAAAATTATAACGAAAAGGAAATTGCCCAAGCGTTGAGTGTATTAGCCAACCAAAGGGCACCTGTCCATATAAATATTCCGTTTGAAGAACCATTGTATGACATGGTAGATGAACCGTCGGTTTCAGTTCAAGAAATTACATATACCAAAAAGGCTGAAGAAGTTGCGGTAAACTGGGATGAACTCAAGAAGATTTGGAACAGTAGTTCTCGAAAAATGGTTTTGGTGGGTGTGAACTACCCAGAAGCAGTGAATAGTGAAAACTTGGAAAAACTTGCTTCGGACAAAAATGTGTTGGTGTTTACCGAAACAACTTCCAATATTCATCATCCCGATTTTTTTCCGAGTATTGATAGTATAGTGGCACCGATTGAAAAATCAGAAAAACGGGATGAATTGTTCAATCAACTTCAACCTGATGTTTTGGTAACTTTTGGAGGTTTGATTGTTTCCAAAAAGATAAAAGCCTTTCTACGAAAATATAAGCCTAAAACCCATTGGCATATAGACAATAAAAAAGCTTACGATACTTTTTTCTGCCTATCGGACCATATCAAAATAGAGCCCGATACTTTTTTCAGTAAAATTCTTGATAGTGAAACAGTTAATGGCGACTATCAAGAAAACTGGAATGGTGTGAGAAAAGAATATGAGAGGAAAAGAGAAGAATATTTATCCAAAATACCATTTTCCGATTTCAAGGTGTTTAGCAGAGTCCAGCGGAGCATACGAGAGGGATATCAAGTGCATTTGGCGAATAGTTCGACCGTACGTTATGCCCAATTGTTTCCGATGAATGCATCTTTGGAAGTGTATTGCAATAGAGGAACTAGCGGTATAGACGGAAGTACTTCTACCGCGATGGGGGCTTCCATTTTTTTTGATAGACCAACATTGTTGATTACTGGTGATCTGAGCTTTTTTTATGATAGCAATGCACTTTGGAATAACTATACTCGACCGGATTTCAGAATTATTTTAATTAATAATTCAGGAGGGGGAATTTTCAGAATTTTACCCGGAAAAGAGGAGACAGAAGAGTTTTCCAACTTTTTTGAGACCAAACATAGACTTACCGCAGAACATTTGGCTAGAATGCACCAATTCCAATATATAAAAGCACAGGATGAAAATCAGCTTATAAGTTGTTTAAAGGAATTTTATGAGCCATCTGGGCAACCGATTATATTGGAAATATGCACCCCAAGGTCAGTAAATGATAAAGTTTTGCTCGATTATTTCGATTTTATATCTTAGGAGGCAACTAGATAATAACATCAAAAAAACACATTCAAAAATGAGCAAAAGAGACGAGTTGATTAAAAAATACGCGGCCGATATCAAAGAAAAATTTGGTGAAAATCCTGACATGGATTTATTGACCAAGGTAACCATCGGATTAGGCCCATCTATTTACAATTTAGACTCTTCTAGAGTGTCAGGTTCCAGCGAGAAAGAGCTTGAAACGGTTAAGAATAATTTTTTGAAAGGAAAACTTGGACTTGAAGAGAGCCCTCAACTTTTGGATGCCATCCACAGCGTAATTGAAACCTACGGAAAATCTGATAAGAATAAATATAGAGCAGTGATCTATTATAGGTTGGCCAAGCATTTTGGGAAAGAATCCGTTTATAATTAATAAAACTCTGTATACAATACAGTTGGAGCCACCTTTAGGTGGCTTTTTTTTACCCACAATTTCCATCTACCTTTGCGGCTATGATTGAATTGGGAAATTACAATACACTTAAGATATTACGAAGTACTAGCGTGGGTTTATTCTTAGGTGATGATGAAGGGACCGAGGTATTATTACCGAATAAGTATGTGCCCCATGATTTTCAGATAGATGCTGATTTAGAAGTTTTCTGCTATTTGGACAATAATGAGCGCCCTATAGCGACCACTTTAAAACCCTTTGTTATACGAAATCATTTTGCCTTTTTAAAAGTGGTGGAAGTTGGTGCTTTTGGCGCTTTTGTAGACTGGGGACTCGAAAAGCATTTGTTGGTACCCTTTAGGGAACAGACCAAAAGAATGGAGGAAGGCAAAAAATATGTCGTTCACTGCTACTTGGACGAAGAAAGTTTTAGATTGACGGGATCCAATAGAATTGATCGTTTTCTTTCCAATACAAATGGTGATTTGGACTATAAACTAAACGATAAGGTGGATATTTTAGTTAGCAGAAGAACACCTTTGGGGTGGGAGGTCATTATCAATAACAAACATAAAGGATTGGTATTTGAGTCAGACGTTTTCAAACCCATTTCTGTTGGCACAAGGCTGGTGGGATATATTAAAAGTGTAAGGCACGATAACAAAATAGATGTTTCATTGCAGCCCATCGGAGCAAAAATGTTGGAGCCCACAGCACAATTGATTCTTGATGAACTTCATAAAAATGATGGTTTTTTACCTCTTCATGATAAATCGTCCCCAGAGGAAATAAAGAGCGCGTTGCATTTAAGTAAGAAATCGTTCAAAAAAGCCATAGGTACTTTATATAAGGATAGAAAGGTTCTCATTACTTCGGATGGAATACGGTTGGTACGATAATAAGATTGTTTTACCCGAAATTGCTGGACATTTTATTTTCTACTGTTTGGTTTTTTTCTATTCACAAAAATTTTACATTTGTATAGTATAGATTAACTTGTTGAAAATTATGCGCTTAGCGTAATGTAAGGAATTCAAAACTAGCCTCATATGCCCTTTATAGAAGAAAGTGATTTGTTGGACCTGCACAAGGATATTGATAAGGCCCAGATAATCAACGAAAGACTTTTAGACCAAATAAAGTATAAAAACAAGGATTTAAAAAAGTTGAAGATTCAACGAAATGTCCTGAGTATTGTAACGGTGTGTTTTCTCTTTGCCACTTTCGGTATTTGGTCTTTCTTTTCAGGGCTTCGTACTTCAAATAACTTTAGGGAGCAAGAAACACTTTCGATGGCAATTGACAGTATAGATTCTTTTAAGATGAGAATTCAAAATTTAAAATCGCAAAATGAAGAACTAAGTCTGGTTCGCGAATTCTATCTGGCAAAGGCATTTTTGGAAAAGGAAAAAATCTACTCTGTACAGGTTAAATCATTTGTAGATAATAATGTTACCCTCGCCTCAGAAGCATTGACCAATACCTTGTTTGTAAAAACTAATCCTTTTTATGCCTATTCGCTTGGAAATTTTGAAACACTTAATGAGGCTCAAACTTTTAGAAAGCAACTCGTGAATATGGGCTTTAAAGATGCTTTTGTTGCATCGTATCAAGATGGGAAAAGAGTAAAAATTGAAGATCCCTATTAATTTTGACGAACACTAGAGCTTGGATTCAAGCTGCACGACTTCGAACATTACCGCTATCACTTTCAGGAATAATAGTGGGTACGGCCTTGGCTCTTAAAGATGGTTTTTTTGACAGTACTATTTTTATCTTGGCCTTACTTACAACTACTGCTTTTCAGATAACCTCCAATTTTGCCAATGATTATGGTGATGGTGTTAAAGGTACAGACAATGAGGATAGGATAGGACCTGCTAGAGCCTTACAAAGTGGCTTGCTTTCCAAGGCTGCTTTAAAAAAGGGGATTGTTGTATGTGTAATTATTAGCTTGGTATTGGCCATATTGTTGATTTACAGTTCCTTTGGTTTGGAGAATCTTAAATTGATTTCCCTCTTTTTGGTTTTGGGCATTTTAAGTATTTGGGCGGCCATCCGATATACAATGGGAAATAATCCATACGGATATATAGGATTGGGAGATGTGTTTGTATTTCTGTTCTTTGGGTTACTTGGCGTTTTAGGTAGCATGTTTTTGTATACTAAATCACTTGCCTTAATTTCTTATTTACCTGCTATTACAATTGGACTTTTGTGTGTGGGAGTCTTAAATCTAAACAACCTTCGGGACGTGGCTTCCGACAAAAAACACGGAAAAAACACTTTGGTCGTCAAAATGGGATTTGAAAATGGAAAAAGGTATCATTTCTTTCTGATAACGTTGTCCTTTCTCTGCATGCTTGCCTTTGCTTGGCAGGCTAGAATGGAATTGCTCCAATCATTTTATCTGCTAGCTTTTCTACCTATTTTTATCCACCTTAAAACAGTTATGGTAACAAAAGAACCTGTAAAACTTGATGGCGAACTTAAGAAGTTGGCCTTAAGTACATTTTTGCTGTCCGTTCTATTCTTCTTGGCAGTTAAGTTTTTTTTGTAATTTTGATAATAACCCACTAAACATTAATCGACTTGGAACACCCTATAAAAATTCTAATTGTTGAGGATAATGTAATCATTGCAGATGATATGCAATCAATGCTTGAGGAAATCGGGTATGAGATTGTTGACAATGTGATTGTTTACGAACAAGCGGTGGATGTGCTGAAGAACAATCATGTTGATTTGGTACTTATCGATATTATCCTAGCTTCAGATAAAACAGGAATTGATCTTGGAAAACATATCCGGGATGCTTATAATATTCCTTTCATATTTGTAACATCGAACTCCGATAGAGCGACGGTTGAAAATGCCAAGACCGTCAAACCCGATGGTTATCTGGTAAAACCGTTTGAGCAGCAAGACCTTTATACCTCTATAGAGATTGCTTTATCCAATTTCAATTACGCCCGTAAGGAAAAGAGCAAGGAAATTACTGGAAACGAAGGAGATACCTTCACTTCCAATTCTGTTCTTAAGGATTCTATTTTTGTAAAAAAACAGCACCTTTATTACAGAATTCAATTTGAGGATATTCAATTTATCAAAGCGGACAACGTTTATTTAGAGGTAAACACAGCGGATAAAAAGTTTTTGGTACGCTCACCTTTGAAGGATTATTTGGAAAAACTTCCAAAACATAAGTTTTATAGAGCACATAAGTCCTATATCGTTAATGTAGACCATATTGATGCAATCAACTCAAAGGATATTATGATCAACAATAATTTGATTCCAATTTCTAAAGACTTTAAGGAGTTCATAATATCTTCCATGAATAGCTAGTAGAGCTTAGAATGATAAAAAATGGAAATGCCCTTTTTTAAGGGCATTTTTTTATGTGATGCATTGGTTTTGTAAAATGACCACAGTTTTTCGAAAGTTCACAACATTAGTTTTCCATTACTATATAAGGCGGCTACTTTAGCAGTGTTATTAATTCAGAAAAGTAATTTTTTCATTTTCATATAGTGTTCTCGTAAAAGGGTCTTGTCCGAAAGGGTAGGGCCTTTTTTGATTATTGGACCTTATGTTTTCCATGAAATGCATAAAACATCGACAAAGTGTATTTTGGCATACACCTGCATACTTTTCACAACATAAAACTGCAGTTTCACAACAATACTGAGCAAGTCTTTAAGCAAGGATTTAATTTTGTTGGTAAACCTACGTTCTTTATTAAGAATGTTGACTCAAAATTTGCCAAGGTAATATCGTGTTTGGCTTGGGGCATTCAAACCGAGAATAGGTTCGTTTAACATAAATGACACATTAAATTAATTATTGGAAGTAATTCAAACTTGACTTCAAAGACCTTTGGTAAACTAATGGCTAATTGTTTTAAAAACCTCATTTTCATTTTCTTTTTTGCCTTTCTTCTGAGTGCTGCGGCCCAGTCCACGGAGAATGAAGAAGTAGATACGTTGAAAGAATTTCAGTCAGCCAACAACCCTTCAAATAGATTTGATGCATTCTTCGGTTCGGTTGACAGATATAATGTGAATTCCGCTTATGATTGGTTGGACACCATTAAAATCTATCTATCCAACGCAGAAAAAACTAACGATACTCTAGCTACCAGACTTTACTTGGTTATGCAAACCCAAGTATACAACGATTTGGGTGAATACGATAAAAGTACTGTTTTGGCAAAAGAACTTTATGCTCTAAAGGACACTTTGGATGCAGCTTCAAGGAAAATCGTACTAGATGTTTTGGACGATAATTATGCCCATCTTCAACTCTATGATAAACAAATTGAAATAAGAAAAGAGAAGAGAGAATATGGCTTTACTGATAATGTGGCTTTCTATGACATCTATAGTAACCTTGGATTACATAGAGAAGCGAGGAATCAGTATATTATGGAAGTTAGGCCTACCATTGCGGACAATGAGAATTTCAAACTGGCCAAATACCATAATAAAATAGGTGACTATTTAAGGTTGGACAATTCGGCACCGACTGCGTTGAGTGAGTATAAGAAGGCCAATGGCTATCTTGACGTGTTCATCAATGATATTTCTGTGCAAAAAAGCGAAGAAGAACTTTTCGAAAGTGATTTGCTTAAAGCGGAAATTGAAGGTAACATAGGTAAATGCCATGTACAATTGGAGGAGTTTGAGGAAGCCATTCCTTTACTTGAGAATAGTATAAAGTCATTGGAATCGGCCTCTAGCATTCATTACCAAAATGAGGTGATTGAAAATACCTTGGATTTGGCAAATGCCAACCTCCAATTGGAAAATTATCTTGCAGCAAAGAAAAGTTTGGATAAGGAGTTTGGGTTTATCGACATTCAACAAATTATAAAAAGAAATAGTTTATTGGCCGCGTATTATGATAAGATTGAAAACTTTAAAAATGCAGCGACATATTATAAGCGGAATGAAAGAATAAAGGACTCATTGGTCCAAAAGCAATCTGGGATTATCAAACAACAGCTGGTGACCGTTGTGGCTAGCGAGGATATGGAAAACACTAGATCGCTTATTGCGGAACAAAGACGAATCAATGAACAAGCCCGAAATGAAATGAAGGAAAAGGATGAGCGAATCAACCTTGTGTTTATTTCATTGATTTTCACATTGCTGGGCTTTGCCGGGCTTGTATATGCCTATTTGAAAAGTATCAAGAACCAACGTCTTATCGCAGAACAAAAGCATATTATTGAAAATGCATTAGTAGAAAAAGACTCATTATTGAAAGAAATTCACCATAGGGTTAAAAATAACCTCCAAATGGTTTCTAGTTTACTGAGTTTACAGACCAAAAATACACGTAGCAAGTCAGCAATCGAAGCCCTTGAAGAAGGTAAGAGTAGAGTAAAAGCTATGGCTTTGATTCACCAAAAACTCTATCAAAATGATGACCTTTCTGTTATTGAGATGCAAGGTTATATCGAAAGCCTTATCAACAGTGTGCAATCCGTTTATAAAAAAGGAGGTCATAACATTAGCATTACCATTGATGCCGAAGGTACCGAACTGGATATTGACAGGGCTATTCCATTTGGGTTGATCTTAAACGAACTTGTGTCCAACAGTTTCAAATACGCATTCCCTGAAAATGATGAGAATGGGAAAATTTATATCCACCTTAGAAAAAATGGTGATCAGGGATATTTTGAATATACCGATAATGGGGTTGGGCTGCCAGAAGATACAGAAGAGCGCACGCATTCTTCCATGGGTATCCGTCTAATGAATCGACTGGTGAATCAACTTCAATCAAAATTGAATATTGACAATGCCAAAGAAGGCGTTCGGTTTTGGTTCAACTTCAATTAAGATAGTTTCACCGTTCTACAGTAATCAGGTCGAGAGTGGTAGAGATGCGTTTCCTTTTTGTTTTTAAATATGGTTAAATTTGGTGCGACCGAATGAAAGCCACCTATAAAAAGTACATTCTTGATTTTAAAGCTCCGAGTGGGACTTCGCGGGGAATAATGACCCAGAAAGAAACTTGGTTTCTCATACTTGAGCAAAACGAAAAGTTTGGGATAGGGGAGTGCGGAATTCTAAGGGGATTGAGTGTAGATGATGTTTCCGGCTATGAAGCAAAACTTGCTTGGGCCTGCGAGAATATCCGTTTGGGGCAAGAAGAATTGTACTCCCAACTTTTGGATTTCCCTTCGATTCAGTTTGGCTTGGAACAAGCTTTTTTATCGCTTCAAGCCGAAAACCCTTTCCATTTGTTTCCTTCGAGATTTACGCAAAATGAAACCCCAATACCTATTAACGGATTGATTTGGATGGGTGATGAAGCTTTTATGCTCGACCAGTTGGAACAAAAGCTTGAATCTGGTTTTCGATGTATCAAAATGAAGATTGGAGCCATTGATTTTGCAAAAGAGGTGGCTATTCTAAAGTCTATCCGAAAGAAATTCTCGGTTAATGAAATCGAACTTCGTGTAGATGCCAATGGCGCTTTTGCACCTGACGAAGCTTTGGGCAAATTACATCAGCTTTCGGAGTTTCACATACATTCCATAGAGCAGCCCATCAAACCAAGAAATTGGCAGGTAATGGCGCAACTTTGTGAGAGAACACCTTTGCCCATTGCTTTGGACGAAGAACTGATAGGCATTTTTAATGTAATGGAAAAGGAGCGAATGCTGCAGACCATAAGACCCCAGTATATCATTTTAAAACCAAGTTTAATAGGAGGATTTAAGGGGTCTAGCGAATGGATAAATATGGCAGAAAGCGAACAAATCAGCTGGTGGATTACAAGCGCTTTGGAAAGCAACATTGGATTAAATGCGATTGCGCAATGGACCTATTCCCTGCAAACATCAATGCCACAAGGTTTGGGAACAGGGAGCCTCTATACCAATAATTTTGATAGTCCATTGGAAGTTGCCAATGGAAAGTTGTATTATAGAAGTGCCAAAAATTGGAAGACTAACCTAATTAAAGATTTATGTATATAGAACAGGGATACAGAGGACTGAGCGAACCATGGCGATATATTTTAGGAGTTTTAGCAGTTTTTTTAGTTTGGCAGATTATAGGCGCAATACCTTTATTTATAGCTTTAATTGTTAAATCAGGTTCTTTAAATGCCATTCTAACTGATAATCTTGGAATACTATCCGGTATATTGGGTAGTAATATGTTTCTTTTTTTCATGTTACTCACATTTGGAATAGGCCTCCTTGGTTTGTTTGTTTATTTAAAATTTGTTCACAAACAACAAATTAAACATTTGACCACTTCTCGGAAGAAAATAGATTGGAAGAGAGTAGGTTTTGCCTTTATGCTCTGGGCATTGATATCGGCATTTTTTATAATCATTGATGTTTATCTTTCACCAGATGATTATCAATGGAATTTTGAACTTATCCCATTTTTAATTTTGGCGGTTATCGCAACAATAATGATTCCCATTCAGACCAGTATGGAAGAATATTTTATCCGTGGTTATATCATGCAAGGGCTGGGGTTGGTGACAAAAAATAGGTGGTTTCCCCTAATGTTTACGTCGCTGCTCTTTGGTTTAATGCACATTTTCAACCCAGAAGTTTCAAAATTGGGTTATGGGATTTTGATTTTTTATATTGGTACGGGCTTTTTTCTGGGGATTTTAACTCTTATGGATGAAGGACTAGAATTGGCATTAGGGTTTCATGCTGCCAACAACCTTGTGGCGGCACTTTTAGTAACGGCAGATTGGACTGCTTTTCAAACTCATTCCATTTATAAAGATGTTTCTATACCTATTTTAGGATGGGACATATTGATACCTGTCTTTGTAGTATTCCCTATTCTGTTACTAATTTTTGCCAAAAAATATGATTGGAAAAATTGGAATGCGAAGTTGTTCGGAAAAGTACTGACCAAAGAAGAATTTATAGCCGCCAATGAAGCTGAATCCATCTTACCATAACGTTCATAGCGACTTTAAGTTAAATGGGGTACATTATAATTATAATGAATTTCAAGAGGTAGGGTATGATTTGATAAAGGAGGGAAAACAATTTGAAATCTCGATTGGCAATTTTTTACTGGAATGGGTAAATGATGAGCCCGTTCTTGAAGTACAGACTTCTGGCTCCACAGGAGAACCAAAACGGATTTTACTTAAAAAAGAGCATATGCTCAACTCCGCTGTGGCCACTGGCGCATTTTTTGGTTTGAAAAACGGGGACAAGGCGTTGCTCTGTCTCCCTTGTTCTGGAATTGCAGGAAAAATGATGTTGGTCAGGGCAATGGTTTTAGGTATGAACCTTAATTATGTAGAACCTTCCTCAAATCCATTATATAGCGATTCAAATTCCTACGATTTTGTTGCCATGACACCTTTTCAAGTCGAAAAATCCCTGGGGCAACTATCACAAATCCAAACATTGATTGTTGGCGGTGCACCGGTCTCCGTATCCTTGAAAGAAAAGCTCAAAAACGCTTCAAGTATCATTTTTGAAACGTATGGCATGACGGAGACCATTACCCATATTGCAGCTCGAAGACTTTCGAATCCTGTGGAAGATGCCTTCCAAGTGCTTCCTGGAGTTTCTGTTTCAAAAGACGAAAGGGATTGTTTGGTTATCGAAGCTCCTAAAATATCGGATACCAAGGTTGTCACGAATGATATCGTTGAACTAATTGACGAAAAAGCCTTTAAATGGTTGGGAAGGTTCGATTCCATAATAAATTCTGGAGGAATCAAATTGATGCCTGAAAAGATAGAGGAAAAACTATCAAAAGTGATTCACTCTCGTTTTTTTATTGCGGGAATACCCGATGAAGCTTTGGGACAAAAATTGGTACTGCTTGTAGAAGACCTTGAAGCTTCAATTGAAGTTTTAATGAAGCGGATAAAGAATATCGACGACTTAGATAAATACGAAGCCCCCAAAGAAATTTTTCTTTTAGAAGCCTTTGAAGAAACCAAAACTGGAAAAATCCATCGTGAAAAAACCTTATCCCAAATAAGGTAAGTTTTGTAAATTAAGCAGATAATTCATTTTCATGAGAAAGATTTTGCTTTACCTGTTATTGGCTTTCCCTCTTGTTTGTATGGCACAAATTCTAAAAGAATCTGAACGTGCCCGTGTTGTTGATGAGATTCTGGAAGAACGTTTCAATACCCTTCTGCCAAGTTTGATGGATCAAGCAGGAATTGATATGTGGATCCTCATTTCTAGAGAATACAACGAAGACCCTGTTTTAAGGACTATGCTCCCCGCTACCTGGCTAAATGCCCGACGTAGAACAATCCTTCTTTTTTATAGAGATGCTACTAAAGGCTCTATCGATAAATTGGCCGTGGCAAGGTACAATGTCGGAAAAAACATTCAATCTGCTTGGGATAAGGAAAAAGAACCTGATCAATGGAAACGCCTGATACAACTTATTGAAGAACGAAATCCAAAACGGATAGGATTGAATTTTTCCAAGGACCATAATATAGCGGATGGATTGGATAAAACCGATTACATGGAATTTATGGATGCCTTGCCCAAAAAATACCATTCTAGGGTAATTTCCGCAGAACAACTGGCAGTTCGTTGGATTGAAACCAGAACAGAAAGGGAAATGATTATTTATAATCCATTGGTGGATATTACACACGATATTATTGCAGAAGCTTTTTCAGAAAAAGTGATAACCCCTGGAATCACCACAACGACAGAAGTAGAATGGTGGATGCGCCAAAAAGTCACAGATTTGGGCTTGGAAACTTGGTTTCACCCTACAGTAGATGTGCAACGGACCAGTGAAAAATTGGTTGGTCATTTATATTCTTTTTCGGGCCGACCCGATGATTTGGTGATTCAACCAGGTGACTTGCTGCATTGCGACTTTGGAATCACATATTTACGTCTGAACACAGATTGCCAAGAGTTGGCCTATGTACTAAAACCAAATGAAAAAAAAGCCCCTAAATTTTTGGAAGACGCTCTTGTTGATGGCAATAGGGTGCAAGATTTTTTAACCACAAATATGATTAAAGGTCGCACGGGAAACGAAATCTTGGCAAAGGCTTTACAAGATGCCAAAATGGTCGGTCTTCGCCCTGCAATATATACCCACCCTTTGGGAAGTTATGGGCACTCAGCTGGAACCACAATTGGTATGTGGGATGCCCAAGGAGGTGTAATGAAGGATGATGGCGAAAACTATCCGCTTAATTATAATACCGTTTATGCAATAGAGCTGAATACAACAGTCCATATTCCAGAATGGAAAAGGGATATTCGTATTATGCTGGAGGAAGCTGGGTTTTATGGTGAAGATGGATTTCGATATGTAAATGGGCGACAAACAGAATTATTGTTGATTCCAAGAGTGAAGAATCACATTGATGATTGAGATAATAATGGATTAATGGTTAGTTGTTATGATTAAGATAAGAGTTTTTGCAATTATAGCTTTGTCCTTGACTATACAGTTCGTTTCAGGTCAGGCAAAAAATGTGACCATCTGTTGGGATGTTTCCAAATCAATGGCCGTTGGAAACCACGAAAAAGAATTCTACTTTTTGGATGCCTATTTTAAAGATGTAAAGGCGGCTAATGTTACTTTGTTGACGTTTGCAAACCAATTAATATCAAAAGAAGAGTTCAGTGTTGTTGGTAGTGATTGGTCTTTGATCAAAAAAAACTTACAATACCAAAACTATGATGGAGGCACGTCATTTGAAGGATTGGAAAGTTTTGCCCAAAATGGCGATGTGCTTCTGTTTACAGATGGAAAACAAACCGTTGGATCCGCCACACCAAAGTTTAACGGGGGGGTGTTTATCGTAAATGGTAAAAAAGATTTCGATAGGGCCAACCTTAATCTCTTGGCCATAATCAATAATGGTAACTTGGTAAATCTTTCTGAAAATAAAGATTCTAATAATCAGTCGGATAATACCCAAATCTATTCCGGAAACATTTACCAAGGAACAACAGGTTTGGCCAATGCTCAGGTTTATATCAAAGGAAACAAAGATGAATTTTCCAAATCTGATAGCTCTGGTAACTTTAGCGTCCATGCCAGAGTAGGTGATACTTTGGTTATTTTGTATGATAACAAAAGGAAGGAACAGGTTCTTGGAGATAATAGGTCAATTGATTTTTCTTTTGGCGATGAGGGAATACAACTTAAGGAGGTCGTGGTCACTGAGGAGGCCAAAACCGCAGTAAATGAAGTTACAACAGGATATGGTAAAGAAAACAAGGAAAAACTTGGTTATGCAGTTCAATCGATAGATGATGAGGATATATCAGATATTGCAATAACGGCCAATAATGCTGTTCAAGGTAAATTCTCTGGTGTACGTTTAGGTCAAAATGATGACCTGAGCCAGGTGATAATGCGGCCAAGTAATTCCATTTTGGGAAATAATTATGGTTTAATCGTGGTTGATGGCGTACCATTGGCCCAAGCAAGAACAGGTTTTAAAGGGTTGGGAGACCAACAAGCGGCCCCCTCAAACGCATCGGGCATGGCAAATGATGTGCCAGGCACAGGGTTTATCGATCCCAATAATATTGCAGAAATCACAGTATTGAAGGGATTGGCAGCTACCAATCGATTTGGAAGCATGGGAGCCAATGGAGTATTATTGATTACCACTAAGACCGCTACGGTAAACCAAATAAAAGAAGAAAGGAAAGATTTGGCTCTTTTGACGGACAACATCTATGATGTCAAGGTAAAAGTGAACAATAAATCTTTGGTAACGCCCTACCTAAAAGAACTCAAAAAAGGGAAAAATCTTCAGGAAGCATACGACATCTACCTAAAACAACGGGATAATTATGCTACATCAGAGTACTTACTGGATGTATATAGCTTTTTTCATGGTTCAAGTCCCGAAATA
Organism: Flagellimonas onchidii; assembly: GCF_004804315.1. Lineage (GTDB taxonomy): Bacteria > Bacteroidota > Bacteroidia > Flavobacteriales > Flavobacteriaceae > Flagellimonas > Flagellimonas onchidii. The sequence goes on along the minus strand of NZ_SRXX01000002.1, from coordinate 203,400 downwards.
GCGAAACGTGTATTGACGAACATTCTCGAAAAAGAACAACCAAGTTATGAGGAATTAAGGGGAATGTACCTGCAGACTACTGAGAGTGCGTATTACGACCTAGCCTTGATTACGGCCAATCGAATGCTAGAGGTGTTTCCTAACAAGATTCAGTCATATTTTGATGTGGGAATGGCTAACAATATGGTTGAAAACTACCAAGAGGCCCTTATAATGTTCAATAGAATAATTGACGGAACTGCCAATTCAAAATTGAATTTTCAAAAAATCGAAAAAGTTGTTGGTGCTGAAATTAGAAATTTGGTTAATAAGGAGCGAAAGCACATTGATATTTCCAAAGTAGACCAAAAATATCGGAATAATCTAACCTATAATGCTCGGTTGGTGCTTGATTGGACCAATGCAGATGCCGAATTTGTTGTTCAGTTTGTGAATCCCCAAAAACGATTTTTTAATTGGGAACACACAGAAACAAGTGACCGAAAAAGAATTTTAGATGAGCTACAGCAAGGTTTCAGCATTGAACCATTTGAAATAGTGGGAGCCGATACCATTGGAGATTGGTTGCTGAATGTCACCTATTTGGGAAATAGGACAGAAGGAAACAAAACCCCAACATTTCTTAAATGTAAGGTGCAGTATAATTTCGGAAAACCAAATCAAAGAAATGAAGAATTTATCGTTCGCCTTCAAGAATCGGGAAATGAACAGCAATTGGCAAAGTTCACGGTAAAGTGATTATACCTGCAACACTCCCATATTAAATTGTTTTTCAAGGGGAGCATGATTGGACGCTTCAATACCCATTGAAATCCATTTACGGGTTTCCAAGGGATCTATAATAGCATCCGTCCAAAGTCGTGCGGCTGCGTAATAAGGTGAAATTTGATTGTCATATCGCTGTTTTATACGATCAAATAGTGCTTTTTCCTTTTGAGCATCTAGAGCTTCCCCATTTTTCTCCAAAGAGGCCTTCTCAATTTGCAATAATACTTTAGCTGCAGAATTTCCACTCATCACAGCCAGTTCAGCACTGGGCCAAGCTACAATTAATCTGGGATCATACGCCTTTCCGCACATGGCATAATTTCCCGCACCATAACTATTTCCGACAACAATGGTAAACTTAGGAACAACTGAGTTGCTCACTGCATTGACCATTTTGGCACCGTCTTTAATGATTCCTCCGTGTTCACTTTTACTTCCAACCATAAAACCCGTGACATCTTGTAAAAAAACCAAAGGAATTTTCTTTTGATTGCAATTGGCAATAAAACGGGTGGCCTTATCTGCGGAATCGGAATAAATAACCCCTCCGAACTGCATTTCCCCTTTTTTGGTCTTTACCACTTTTCGTTGGTTGGCAACAATACCAACCGCCCATCCATTAATTCGGGCGTATCCGGTCAGTATAGTTTTTCCGTATCCTTCCTTATATTGGTCAAATTCAGAATTGTCGACCAGACGTTTTATGATTTCCAACATATCATATTGATCACCTCTTGACAGCGGAAGAATGCCATAAATATCTTTTGGGTTTTCGGTGGGATCTTTGGGCTCTATTCTGTTGAAGCCCGCCTTTTCAAAATCCCCAATTTTACCAACAATCCGTTTGATTTTGTCCAAGGCATCCTTATCATTTTTGGCCTTGTAATCTGTGACTCCACTAACCTCCGAGTGCGTTGTTGCACCACCTAAGGTTTCATTATCAATACTTTCCCCAATTGCGGCCTTTACTAAATAGCTTCCGGCCAAAAAAATACTTCCAGTTTTATCAACGATCATAGCCTCATCGCTCATAATGGGTAAATAGGCTCCACCAGCGACACAACTTCCCATTACTGCCGATATTTGCGTAATTCCCATACTGCTCATTACGGCATTGTTTCTAAAAATTCTTCCAAAGTGTTCTTTATCAGGGAAAATTTCGTCTTGCATAGGTAGATACACGCCAGCACTATCTACCAAATAAATTATGGGCAACTTATTTTCAATGGAAATTTCTTGGGCCCTTAGATTTTTCTTTCCAGTTATAGGAAACCAAGCCCCGGCTTTAACTGTGGCATCATTAGCAACGACCACGCATTGTTTACCTTGAATGTAACCTATTTTTACAACTACTCCTCCGGAAGGACAACCACCATGTTCTTCATACATTCCTTCTCCTGCAAAAGCACCAATTTCAATATTTTCCGTTTCATTGTCCAAAAGATAGTCGATTCGCTCCCGAGCAGTCATTTTTCCTTTGGAATGATGCTTTTCTATGCGTTTTTTGCCTCCCCCAAGCTTAACTTGTGTGAGTTTTTTACGAAGTTCGGCCAGCTTTAACTTATTGTGGTCTTCATTTTTATTGAAGTTGATATCCATAGCACTCTGTACAATTTCATTGTGTTGCTAAAGATAAGGAGTTATAATCATTACTTTTGATTTGATATGGAGAGAGAAATACGATGGGGTATAATTGGCCCCGGAAACATCGCGAGAAAATTTACTTCGGATTTGCAAATGGTTGATAATGCCAAAATTGCCGCCGTGGCATCCCGAAATTTGGAAAGAGCCAAGAGCTTTGCTTCCGATTATCACATCGAAAACATATTTGATAGCTATGACCATTTATTTACTTCGGACACTGTAGATGTTGTTTATATCGCAACTCCACATAATTTCCACAAAGATTTGGCAATCAGAGCTATGAAGAATGGGAAACATGTGCTTTGCGAAAAGCCATTGGGAATCAATAAAAAAGAGGTAGAGGAAATTATCCAAGCCTCAAGAGAAAATAATGTGTTCATGATGGAAGGGCTCTGGTCCAGATTTAACCCATCAATACATAAAATAAAAGAACTTGTTGATTCGAAGGAAATAGGGGAGGTTACATATATCAATGCCGATTTTGCCTTTTATGGTCTTGACAGAAGTGAAGATTCAAGGGTTTTGAATCTGGACTTGGCGTCAGGTTCTTTACTGGACATAGGCATTTACCCAATTTTCTTGGCCTACTTGTTTTTAGGAATGCCAGATGAGATTCATGCATCATCCAATTTTCATTCAAATGGAACAGAGATACAAACTTCTATGATTTTTCAGTATCCCAACGCCCAAGCGATTTTGTATAGCGGATTGACCAGTGATTCAAAAATGGAAGCTAAGATTTCAGGAACTAAGGGGGAAGTTGTAATCCCCACTCGTTGGCATGAAGCGGATGGCTATTCTTTAATCAAACAAAAAGAGATTCAAAAGTTTGAATTGCCAAGAAAGGGAAATGGTTTTGTACACGAAATTTTAGAAGTTCATAAATGTCTTGTATCCAATAAGTTGAAGAGTAATTTATGGAGCCATAAAAACAGCTTGGAGTTGGTGGAATTGATGGATATAATCCGAAATAAGACTGGTATCAAGTTCCCGTTTGAAGTATAAAGTTTAGCCTGGCTTTTATGATTATTTCATTTTTCCGATATTTGGCTTCTCACCAAACCAACAACTAACTATGGGGATGAACAAAAACACCGTGCTTGCCTGGGCCACTTGGATAATGATTTTTGTAGGATTGGGAATGATTGCCCTTGGAGCTTTCAAATACGATGAAGTCGCTGGGTATGGTTTTGCCGCGGTCGGAATCGGTTTTTTTGCCATAGCTTGGGTCTTCAACGCACTGAAAGGAAGGGTTTAACCATCCAATTACATAACTTAAAACAACCAAATGTCAGACGATAAGAAAGTTATCTTTTCTATGTCTGGGGTGACCAAAACGTTTAAAACGGCTAACACCCCAGTTCTAAAAAATATTTACCTAAGCTTCTTCTACGGAGCAAAAATTGGAATCTTGGGACTCAATGGTTCTGGTAAATCCACATTATTAAAAATAATTGCTGGTGTGGACAAAAACTATCAGGGTGATGTTGTTTTTTCTCCTGGTTATACCGTGGGTTATCTGGAACAAGAACCCCAATTGGATGAAGAAAAGACCGTACTTGAAGTGGTAAAAGAGGGTGTTGCTGAAACGGTTGCCATTTTGGACGAATATAACAAGATCAATGATATGTTTGGCCTGCCGGAAGTCTATGAAGATGCTGATAAGATGCAGAAACTGATGGACAAGCAAGCTGAACTACAAGATAAGATAGACGCTTCAAACGCTTGGGAATTAGATACCAAGCTGGAAATTGCCATGGATGCTTTACGTACACCCGAATCTGATAAAAAGATAGGAGTGCTTTCTGGTGGAGAACGAAGAAGAGTGGCTTTATGTCGTTTATTACTTCAAGAACCAGACGTACTACTTTTGGATGAGCCTACCAACCACTTGGATGCTGAATCTGTGCATTGGTTGGAGCACCATTTGGCACAATATAAAGGAACCGTGATTGCTGTTACACACGATCGTTATTTCTTGGACAATGTCGCCGGATGGATTTTAGAGTTAGATAGGGGAGAGGGTATTCCATGGAAAGGGAATTATTCCAGTTGGTTAGACCAAAAATCCAAACGATTGGCCCAAGAGAGCAAACAGGCTTCCAAAAGACAAAAAACTTTGGAACGAGAGTTGGAATGGGTTAGACAAGGAGCGAAAGGAAGACAGACCAAGCAAAAAGCACGTTTAAAGAACTATGATAAGCTGCTTAGCCAGGACCAAAAACAACTGGAGGAAAAATTGGAAATCTATATTCCCAATGGACCAAGACTGGGCACCAATGTCATTGAAGCAAAGGGAGTAAGCAAAGCTTACGGAGATAAATTATTATATGAAGATTTGAACTTTAATCTTCCCCAAGCGGGTATTGTAGGCATTATTGGACCCAATGGTGCTGGTAAGACCACTATTTTTAGAATGGTCATGGGCGAAGAGAGTCCTGACAAGGGTGAATTTTCGGTTGGTGATACGGCCAAACTGGCCTATGTGGATCAAAGCCATTCCAACATTGACCCAAACAAGACCATTTGGGAAAATTTTAGCGATGGGCAAGAATTGGTTATGATGGGAGGCAAGCAGGTGAACTCAAGAGCCTATCTAAGTCGCTTTAATTTTTCTGGAAGTGAACAAAATAAGAAAGTAAGCATGCTTTCTGGAGGTGAACGAAACCGATTGCATCTGGCAATGACACTGAAGGAAGAAGGAAACGTGCTGCTTTTGGATGAGCCAACCAATGATTTGGATGTAAATACACTGAGGGCCCTTGAAGAAGGTTTAGAGAATTTTGCAGGTTGTGCCGTGATCATATCCCACGATAGATGGTTTTTGGATAGGATATGTACACACATTTTGGCTTTCGAGGGTGATTCGCAGGTATACTTTTTTGAAGGTTCGTTCTCTGATTATGAGGAAAATAAAAAGAAACGTTTGGGAACTGATATTATGCCCAAACGAATCAAATACAAGAAATTAATTCGCTAAATTGGTAGAACAATTATTTAGATAGAAAAGGAGGGTAGTATGAAGCCCCTCCCTTTCGCATTAAATAACCGAACTCAAACATTTGGTTAAAGGCCATCTTTTGCTAGCGCAAAATGATGGCTTTATTGTTGGATCCAGATTTTTGTCGTCTCAGAATCTGAACCACCTGTGACTGCTGTCCAATTAACCCTATTGGTTTCCCTTTCAGATGGAGGGTACGTGAGTCTGTTGAAATCCGTCACGAGACTTGTTGCGGCCAAAGGTACATTTGGCGTCGCATTATCGGTTCTTCTCTGTAAATTCCATGCTTCAAAAGGCTGGTGAAACAGGGAAATCCAACTTTGCTCATAAATTTGACTTAGTGCAGTAGCAACATCAGCACTATATGCAACATTCGGGTTGGTCAACATCGCATTGATTTCTGCATCAGAAGGTGCAGCAGCATCTGGTTTGTTAACTGCCCAAATTGCTGAATTGAATGCATAGTTATACCAAAAATTAACAGAAGCTGTAATTCCTTCATTGTAGAAAGTTTCTGCCATGGTCTGATCCGCTGTAACTCCGCCAACACCTCTATTATAAATTTCCGCCTTTAAAAAACTTATTTGACTACCTGTAATAATGAATTGAGGAATATCGTTGTCCAAAGTATAGTACGCATTGATTGAGGCAAAATTTGAACGGAATGAATCCCAGTCGTCGAGACGGTCATTTACATGTGGATCTCCGGTTACTGTTGGAGTAGTATTGTCTGGGTTTTGTGGATAAGGAACCCATTCGTCATTTTCATTAGGTTCAAATAGAATGCTACATCTTAAATCATAGATTCCTGATCCGTCAACATCATTTGTACTGGACATGACTTCCCACATGGTTGATCCCATTCTAACATAAGAATTTCCTCTATAAAACCCTCTTCTGTCATTGGATAAACCTGGAATGGATGCTGGGTTTAATGACACAAACTCTGCAGGCTCCAATAAAGGCTGGCTTAGAGCCGCTGTTATAATCGGGTCTGCAAAACCAGCATCTTTTTCTCTCATAACCATTGCATACCGTAGTCGAAGAGAATTGGCAAACTTTTTCCACATATCAACGTCATTATCCAGAAGTGTATCGAATCCACCAAGCGTTGCTTGAGAAGCATTTGTTGACAGGTTATCAATGGCCCATGTCAAGTCATTTATTGCTGCTTGCATTATGGATTGTTGGCTGTCGTATACAGGTCGATAGGCCTGAGCACTCAAAAAACCTTGGCCTGCCTCACTATAGGGTATATCTCCATAAAGCAAAGTAGTTGATAGTGCTTGATAGGCCATTATGGTTCGGGCCATTGCCTGGATATTCGTAAAATTCTCTGGATCCTCCTCAGCAGCAATTAAGTTTTCGATGTCGTGGTAGTTAGCCAAAGATCTATAGTACTTTTCCCAAGCTTCAGTTGTTTTATCATCCAATCTAAAACCCGAAGCGGTGTACATCGCGGCTAGTTGGGTCCATTGATATAACCACGAAACAGGTACCCTGTTTCGGGTTTCCCCCTTTTTGACTGATTGAATCAAACCGTTGAACAGTCCCGGAATTGTGGCATCTGTCAAGTTTGCTTGAAAACTGTCGTTGATGTCGCCAAAATCATCACTACAAGAGTTAGATGACAACAAACTGATCATTAGAAGCAAAAGGAAAGCTCCTTTTTTCGTTTTTATATTGTTAAATATCATTGTCTTCAATTTTTTAGTTCGATTAAAATCCTGCTCTTATGCTGATACCAACAGATCGTATGCTTGGAAAAGCGGCCCATTGTAATCCTTGTCCATTACCAGTACCATTTATACCTTCAGGATTTAGCTTTTGTGGAAGCGTAGTATATAGATAGAACAAATTTCTTCCCACCAAAGAGATGGACAGGTCTTGGAAAATATTGGTTTTGCCCATCAAATCTTTTGGGAAGTTATAGGTAAGGGACAGCTCTCTGAGCTTTGCCCAAGAATTTTCAAATACGGATAAGCTTCTAGGACGGTTCAAATGAGACCATCCTGCATAGGTAATACCATAGTAATTGGTTGGGGAAATTACTCTGTCATTTTCCCTTCCATCATCAATATTAAAACCTTCCATTACCATACCGACATCTGCACTGGTTCCATCGGGGAAAGTATATGGTAAACCACCACCGTTTCTTGCAGCAGCTGTTTCTGGTGCTAAACCACTGCCCATAGCAACAGCATGGTCAACTGAATAGATATCACCTCCAAGTTTAAAATCAACAAGGGCATTTAAGCTCAAGTTTTTGTATCGAAAAGTGTTTCCTACACCACCGGTTAATTTTGGTGCCGCATTTCCGATTTTTTGAACATCAGTTGACACCACGTACTGCGTACCAATTACTTCGCCACTTCCGTCTTGGTTGTAAATGTTCTGAACCTGTTTTCTGCCTTGTTCATCCCGCTCAAAATCGGTACCATAGATGGTTCCATAATTCTCTCCGGGTGAGGCTTTCATAAATGCTCCAAGACTGCCAAATACAGTTGCAATTTCTTGTTCTTCAACGCCTTCAGCCAATGCAACCACTTTATTGGTGTTTTTGGCTCCATTGATGCTCGCGCTCCATGAAAATGCATCGTTACGTACGATATCCGCATTAATAATGAACTCGATACCTTTATTGGTAAGCACACCAGAATTAAATACCACTTTGGATGCACCGGAAGCCAACGAAATAGCAGAAGTCATAATCTGGTTTTCTGATTTGATATCATAATACGTGAAATCCAGATTTAGGCGATTGTTGAAAAACCCTAAAGAGGTACCAATTTCTTTGGATTCTGAAGTTTGAAATGTCAAGTTATTTGGTGGTATTCTATCGGGTCTTGAGATAGTTGTCAGGCCACCAAAAGTACTTGTTGTGTACGTATTGTCCAATTGATATGGTTCCGCTGCATTAGCACTTTTACCCCATGTACCTCTGATGGTACCATAAGAGAGTATGTTGGAATCCATATTAAATGCATCTGTAAAAACAAATGATGTATTTACAGACGGATAGAAAGTTGAATTGTTGTCTTTTGGTAGGGTGGAAGTGTAATCTTGTCTACCGGTCAATTCAAAAAACAAATAATCGTTGTAAGACAAATTAAGCAAACCAATATATGCATGTGATTTTACGTCATATCTGGTTTCAATGCTCCCTGTCGTTGGGTCGGTTGTATCGGAAAAATGACCTAAGTTGTCGGCTACATAATTTGACAAAGAATAAATGTTCGGTACTTTGAATGTACTTCCATTTCTTCCTTCAACTCCTGCGGAATTGTTTGAGTATGAGTTTATGCCCACAGTAAGACTGGCATTGAACTTGTCAAACAAGAAATTATCCTTGTGAAAAGTCGCCATGAAATCCGTGTTGAATGTTTTTTGTTTGGAAACAGTCTTTCGGAACCTTCCTTCACTGATTCCATCGGGTCTGATCGTATTGTTTGTTTGTTCGAATCGTGTTCCGATCATAACGACAGAAGTTCTCATAAAGGCATTTAACCATGGTGTTATCTCGGCATTTAGCTTTAAAGTGGATAAAAATTCGTCCCTCCACAGTCTATCGTTATTTTGGTAAGTATCCCAAAACAAATCCCTACTGTATTCAGCATGAGGGTATGAGCCGGGGAATCTCACTCTATAACCGTCATAATCATCTTCACCAAAGTATAAATCCTTTTCAAGGCCTCTATACTCTCTCGACATTCCATATATATTAAACTTGGTCCAAGAATTATTGTTGCCTATTTCTGGAGTGTTCAATCTAAAATTCTGGTTGTAAGCCGCATTGATATCTGCGCTCAACACTTTTGAAATGTTGACATGGGATCCCAAAGAAAAGTTGGTGCTTTTGGAATTTGTATTCTCCACAATGGCCTTGCTATCTTGGTGGAATAATCCTACTCGGATACTTCCTAGGTCACTTGCCGAGGAAAATGACAAATTATGAGAAGTTTGCATACCCTGTCGGAACATATATTCCCTGTTATTGGGTTGTGGTGAATATGGTCTTGTCTCACCATCCCACCAAAGTGCTTCGGTTCCATCCAATCTCGGTCCCCAAGAACTACCGGCACCAAACCAACTGTATATGTCCCATGTGTTATATCCGCCTGGAATTGGTCCGTGAAAAGAATCGATTCCGGTTGCTTCGGGGTAGGGATTGCCACTCCATGCTTGAGGATAAAGAATTGCTGGAAACGGTTGACCGCTTGCAGTTCTGGGTAATTCTGGATTTGCGGTAAAAAGCGAAGCCCTAAATCCGCCACCGAATTCATTTTGTACTTCGGTGTACCTATAGGTATCCAACATTGTGGTAGTTAGATTGTATCGGATGCCCAATCCATCTCTTTCCGCACCTTTTTTTGAAGTTATTAGAATAACACCATTGGCACCCCTTGCACCATACAAGGCTGCTGCGTTTGGGCCTTTTAATACGGAAATATCCTCAACAGTACTCATATCCAAATAGCTGAGATAATTACCCCAGTCTCGGTAGTTATCTTGGTTGTTGCCAACATTTCCTTGTTCCAATTCGCTATTGTCCACTATTGCACCGTCGACAACGATTAACGGAGTGTTTCTTCCAAAAAGACTGTTGTTACCACGTATTACTATACGGGATGAAGCATTACTGATACCGTTGGAAGTGTTGATGTTCAACCCTGCTACTTTTCCTTGTAAACCCTGGGAAATATCCACAGGAGCTGCCAAGGTAACATCGGCGGCCTTAACATTTTGTACGGCATACCCAACGGATCTTTTTTGTCTTTTAAGACCAAGGGCCGTGGTAACTACAACTTCACCCAACATTTCAGCATCCTCAACTAAGGTGACACTGATATTTGATTTTCCTTCTAAAGGAATTTCCTTAGTGGTAAAACCGATATAGGAGAAAACAAGAGTAGAAGTAGAGCTGCCAACAGTGATACTATAATTTCCATCAAAATCGGTTGAGGTTCCATTTCTGGTACCTTTTTCAACAACATTCACACCGGGTAACGGTGCTCCAGATCCATCAACAACAGTCCCAGTAATAACATTTTGTTGCTGCTCAATTTTTATAGGAGCAGCAATGTTATTGGTTTTCGACGATGGTATAAGAATGATTTGTTTATCAAATACTTTGTAATCTATTTTTCCTTCAGAAAACATTTTTTTCAAAACCGCGCCAATGCGTTGTTTTCTTACTTTAATCGAAACAGTTCTATCTACATCTATTTCTCTTCTTTTAAACAGAAACTTGAATTCTGATAGCGATTCAATTTCATTGAGAACATTTTCAATACTAGTGTTTTTTAAATCTAGTGTAATCTTGGTGTTTTGAGAATAAGAACTGCCGTGAACATAGCACAAAGAAACTATCAGAAATAATGTGGTAAGTTTCATTTTGAGGCCAAATTTTAATTCATAGGCATAGGTTCCCCTTAGCTTGGTTATTTTTTTCATACTTTAGATTGATTTTTTAGTTATTTTTTAAAATCATTTTTAAATCGGGAAATGTTGCCGCATTTTCCGATTTTTTTGTTTTTAGGCTACTTCATATCATAGGCAAAATGGTTTTAGGATTAATAAATTGTAATGTCATTCGGAGTGTTTATGATATAGTTCAAACCTGGATGATTTTCTTTGAAGGAAAGAAGTACCTGGTTTATGGTTTCGATATCAAAAGTTGCATCAAACCGCTCCGATTTTAATGCTTCATTATCATTAGTGATGGAAACATTATAATGTCTCTCAAGCCTTCTTTGAATTTCAGAAAAAGGAGTGTTTTTAAATATAAGTTTGCCACTTACCCAAGCCGTATAAATCTCAGTTTCCACTTTTTCAGTAGTAATTAGTTGGTTTTCCTTGTCCCAAGATGCCTTGTAGTTAGGTTCTAATGACTGTAAGTTGTCTTTTTGTGCTTCTGGGGTTACCGAAACAGCTCCCTCGACGAGTACAGTATTTACTTTGGGATCCTCTGGATAGGCTGAGATATTGAACTCGGTTCCCAAGACTTGGACGTCGATAGATTCTGCATTTACCCTGAACGGATGTAATGAATCTTTGGCAACATCGAAATACGCTTCTCCTTTTAAATAAACTTGTCGGTTTTCACCTGGAATAAACTGCACTGGATATTTAAGAGTAGTTCCGGCATTAAGGTAAATTTTGGTATTATCTGAAAGAACAAGCTCAAATCGCTCCCCATAGGGCACGTATAACTCGTTATAGACCAGTTCCTTTACATTGCTTTTATTTTGGTATTGCAACTTTCCTCCTTTTTGTACTCCGACCACCTCTCCTTTGGTGTTTACAATATTTTGTTCTTCCGAGGTTGTAATAATCTTGACATCCCCGTTCCCTTGTTGCAGGGTGATTGAGTTATGCATGGGAATCTTGTCTGTATTCTTTGTCAATAAAAAGAATGTACTTAAACCTACTATACCTATAAACGCGGCTGCATATTTTAATACACGAAGTCGAATGACTTTTTTACGTTTGACAAACTGTTGCTTTTCAGCAACTCCGTGCCAACCTTCACTTTTATTGATAGTATCGTAGTGTTCTATTTTGCTCACGACCTTTTGATAATCAACATCTGTTTTTGAAAGATGTTTTTCCCTTAACTCTTTCAGGTTTTGTTTCTCATTATCGTTAAGAACCTCTAATTTTTCTTTAATGAGAAGCTTTGGAAGTTTAAAAATATCTTTCATTGAGGTTATCCTTATTTGTATATAGAACAACCCAAAATTGAAAAGGTATTACCCTAAGGTTAATTTTTTTTGATTTTTGTTAAATTCTTAGGAGATTAATTACGAAAGCAATAAGAGGTTGAGGAAGTTTATTATTATAGCATTGTCTTTGAATTTTTCCCTTAAAATTTTGTAGGTCTGTGATTTAAGGGTCTTAACGGTTTGTAGTTTAATCCCAAGCCTAAGGGCAATATCTTGATTTTTGACTCCCATAAGACTAAGTTTAATAATTTCTTTTTTGCGTTCAGGTAACTTTTCAATTGCATTATGCAGCTCTTTGGCAACCTCCTCGTTTACAATTTGTTTTATGAAAAGGTTGTCATCCTGAAGTGATTTCATGGCTTCTAGGACGTACTTGTCCTTAACCCGCTTATGCTTGATAATATTATAGCATTTGTTTCTGACCGAGGTATATAAATACACCTTTAATGATGTGTCGTCTGGGAACATAAGCTCTTTTTCCCAGAGGGTTACAAACACATCTTGGACTAAATCTTGGCATTCAGCGGTACTAGGAATAAAATTACAGGCATAGGAAACTAATGGCTTATAGTACTCGTTAAAAACGCCTTTTAGTCTATCATTTTTGTTTGCATTACTGTTAATGCTCAATTGTAGTCAGTTTTATTGGTAATTTCTTTAATGTTAAAATGAAAATAATAAATATGAAATTACTTTTACGACTTTTTAAATTATTCTATAATATTTCTTACAAGCTAAAAGGTAGATTCGTTCAATATGAATAAAAACCGTAGCCTACGCAAACTAGACTCGAGTAATTGATGTTATTTCTTTTTAAGAGGAAAATTCGGGACATTAGGCCATTTGAGAAAAAGGCTAGTTTTTCTCTTCGAGCGCTTTGAGTCCTTCTTCCAAAAGTTTTTTGGCTTCCTGTAGGTAAGCTTCTTGATGGTATTCCATGGAATTGGGGTCATTTTTGTTCCCTGATGAAGTATTGCTGAAGGACTTTGAAAATAGAATCAACTGCTCAATAGCTTTTTCTGTAGATTTGAGTTTGTCCTTAGCATGTTTGTCAAATACCTTAACCATTTCAGCTTCCATAGAGGCTTGACTGGTTTCTTGGTCATCTGAATAGGCCTCATGCTCAAAAGTACTGTCATCACTATCCTCGACAACCGTCGTTGATTGCCTACCTTGAGTGCATTCGTCCAAAATAGTTATCAATTCATTGATTTGCCCCAAAGCCTTTTTACTAAAGAATCTTCCGGCATCCCAATCAACAGGTTCTATGGCTTTGTCAAGGGTTTCTAAAACATCAAGGGTTTTATCCTCAGATTTGACACAACCACACTCAGCCGTATATGCCTTAGATTGCTCCAATGCTTTTTGGGCTCTCTCGGCATAGTACATCTGATGCTCAAAATTGGTTGCGCCCAATGCTTTCTTCGAATGGCTTAAGCCATAAGTAACTTTGGCATAAAGATTATCGCAGGGATTGGAAAAAGACAGGTTAACGGCAAAACTGAATGCAAAAGCAAACAAAGTATAGGATTTGGGGGACATTTTTTGTTGATTTGGTTAAGCACTATGTTTAACGTAGATAATGCCTTATTATTTTATGCCTTTAGTAGTCCGCTTCAGGGTACCAATCCAATTGAACCACTTTAATATTGGAATTACCTGTATTGACCAGGGTTTTAAACTTGTTGACATCACTTACATTTGGCCTTCCGCGATAGTGATATGGATAAACTTCTTTTGGCTGAAACTCCAACACGGCATCTGCAGCACTCTCCACTGTCATTGTATAGGGTAAATTCATACAAACAAAGGCTTTGTCGATATTTTGAAGACTTCTCATTTCAGGAATATCCTCAGTATCACCTGAAAAATAAAGACGTTTTCCACCTAAATCCAGAACATACCCGTTGCCTCGTCCTTTGGTATGAAACTTTAAGGCTTCGGTTCTTAAATTGTACATGGGGATGGCTTGTACCTTAATATCGTAACGTTCTTTGGAATCGCCATTGTTCAAAACATCTATTTGAGGTGTAAATTCATCGGGGATTTTATCCGCCACAGCTCTAGGCATTATTATTTTAGCTTTTTTGGTATCCAATTCTTGCAAAGTTTCCAAGCTAAAGTGGCCTCCATGGACATCTGTAATTAAAATTAAATCTGGTAGTTTTTGATTTTCGAAAGCTTTTTTGCCGCCGACAGGGTCAACATATATAGTGATGTTGTTCCATTCCACAATAGCGGTAGCATGTTCAATGGGAATAATTTTTATCGTACTGGGACTATTGTTCTGACTAATCAATGAGTGGATGGATACAACCAAAATTAAAAGTAAAGACGAACATTGAATTTTTTCTTTCATGCCAAATAGTTACTCTATTTCTTTTAAAATTAATGGTTTGGTCGGACTATGATCAATTTCTTTAACAATTTTTGATTGAAAAAAATCCAAATCAAAAAACGAAACGTATATAAACCAAACACGATTGATTAAATACTTAAACTAAGAATCAATTAATTAGAAAGTTATGAGTGAAACAAAAAGTAACAACGGATTAAAGGTAATTGCTGGCTTGCTTGGGGTGGTTCTTCTAGGAACTATTATTTATACCGTTAGCCTTTACCAAGATAAGAAAAAGACCACTGCAGCTTTGACTCAGGAAAAAGATTTGGTTGTGGAAGATTTGAACAACTTGAAGTCTGAGTACGACAAGGCAATTTTGGAAAGTAATGCAACCAATGAAGAGTTGGTGGCAGCAAGAGATAACATCGCAAAATATATTGACTCTGTATCTGCAATGAAAGCCGACATTGCTAGCCTATCAAGATATAGAAGACAAGTAAGTGTACTCAAGGCTGAAAGAGAGAAACTATTGAAGCAAGTAGACTCCTTGACCACTTCCAACACTTTGTTGGCCATGGAAAGAGATAGCACTTTTGCCGAGCTGGAGGCACAAACTGTATTTAATGATTCGTTGGTTGTTCAGAATACTCAATTGGCCGATGCTGTTGAAAGAGGTTCTGCACTTAGCCTCTCAACGTTTACTGTTGATGCTGTGAGAGAAAGAAACAGTGGTAAATTGGTTTCAACTTCAAGAGCTAAGGCAACTGATAAATTTAAAGTTTGCTTTACTATTGCTGATAACGTTATCGCTGAAGCAGGCGATAGAGAGTTCTTTATCGAAGTATTGGATCCCCAAGGAAATGTATTGGGAGATAGCTTCTCAAAATCTACAGATGAAGGAGCTTCTATAACTTATAGTAAGGGAACTAATTTTTACTATGAAAACAGCTCTTTGGATGTTTGTGACTATATAAACAAACCGGCTGCAGATTTCCAGAAAGGGAATTATATGGTAAACGTTTACGACAATGGTCTTAAATTGTTGGGAACTTCTAAATTCACTTTGAAATAGCATACACTATCCATATTTATAAAAAAGCCCGGTTGCATTGCACCGGGCTTTTTTGTTTATGGTTTCTAGACTATTTTAAACTACCCACCATGTCTTCGGGTTTTACCCATTCGTCATATTCCTCAGGAGTAACATAGCCCAAGTTTATGGCTTCTTCTCTTAAAGTTGTACCATTTTTATGTGCAGTATTGGCAATTTCCGCTGCTTTGTAGTAACCAATTTTTGTATTTAAGGCGGTAACAAGCATTAGCGAATTGTTCAATAAGGTTTTGATCACATCATGATTGGGCTGAATACCAACAGCACAATTAACATCAAAACTTACACATGCATCTCCAATCAGCTGAGCAGATTGAAGGATATTGGCAGCCATCATGGGCTTGAACACATTCAGTTCATAATGCCCTTGCGTACCTCCGACACTTACAGCCACATCATTACCTATAACTTGTGCACAAACCATGGTCATGGCTTCGCACTGTGTTGGGTTGACTTTTCCCGGCATGATGGAACTTCCAGGCTCGTTGGCAGGAATAATGATTTCTCCAATACCAGAACGAGGTCCAGAGGCCATCATACGAATATCATTGGCAATTTTGTTCAATGAGACGGCCAATTGTTTCAATGCACCATGGCTTTCCACTATGGCATCATGTGCTGCTAGCGCTTCAAATTTATTTTCAGCTGTAACAAAAGGTAAGTTTGTGAACTTTGCAATGTATTTTGCAACCAATACATCATAACCTTTAGGGGTGTTCAACCCTGTGCCAACGGCAGTTCCTCCTAAAGCTAGCTCGCTTAAATGTGGTAAAGTATTTTTTAAAGCCTTAAGTCCATGGTCCAATTGCGAAACATACCCTGAGAATTCTTGACCTAGGGTTAGGGGGGTGGCATCCATTAAGTGGGTACGCCCTATCTTGACCACATTTTTAAATTCTTTTGATTTTTTATCTAAAGTATTTCTCAACTGTTTTACTCCTGGAATTGTGACCTCGACAATTTTCTTATAGGCGGCGATGTGCATTCCCGTTGGGAAAGTATCGTTCGAGGATTGACTTTTGTTCACATCATCATTGGGTTGAATGGTCTTCTCGTCTTCACCAATCTTTTTACCAGCGATTTCATGAGCCCTATTGGCAATCACTTCGTTGACATTCATGTTACTTTGGGTTCCCGAACCCGTTTGCCAAATGACCAAAGGAAATTGGGAATCGTGCCGACCTGTTAGAATCTCATCACATACTTGGGCAATTAAATCTCTTTTTTCTATAGGAAGGACGCCCAATTCGTGATTGGTGTAAGCCGCTGCCTTTTTTAAATAGGCAAAACCATAGACAACATCCAATGGCATTGAAGCAGGAGCGCCTATTTTAAAGTTATTTCGAGATCGTTCAGTTTGGGCTCCCCAATATTTGTCGGCAGGGACTTTAACCTCGCCCATGGTGTCTTTTTCTATTCTAAAACTCATTGTGTATACTTTAAGATGTGCAAATTTAGGGGTTAGGGGATTTATATCTTATGAAAGATGTCAGCATTTAAACATTTTTTTAAGACAGATTTGTTTTTTTTGGACAAATGAAGGTATCTTTGTTCAACAAAAGGAAAATATAATGTTCGATTTTGACCAATACTTAGGGTTTTTAGCTTTTTTGACCATCCTTACGATAGGGTTCTGGTTGTTGATTTTTTTATTGACTTTTGTAGTGCCTTACTGGTTGTTCGGCAATTTGATGGAAATGTATAAAGAAAAACGCGAAGCTAAACGAGCTAAGCGCAACGCATAAAAAAAGAGGCTTTTAAAGCCTCTTTTTTATTGAGAATATTTATCAAAGTTTAGCTTTGGATTCCGATTAAATTGTCATTCAGAGCTTGCTTCGGAATCTAAATGAAAATTTTCTTCAAATTTTCATTCTTTGGATTTTTTCTTCCGCTTTTTCTTCTTGTTCTTCTTTTTAATTTTATTGGTCTTGAATTGGTTTTCCTGAAGTTCCATAAAAGCTTGGTATTTATCTTCAGGTAAGCCCAACTTTAATTCTTCATCTTGTCTAACCTTGATTTTTTCGACTTCTTCCCTCATTTTGTTTTCCTCCAGCTGCAAAATACTCAGTTCAATACGTTGCTGAACAGATTTTATTAGAGTAGTTCGAACAACAGCTTCTTCAAAAGGATTTAACGCCAAGGCCTCTGAAATGGATGCCATTTGTAAATCAACAATTTCTTCCGAGGTTAAAGGTTTTTCTTCCTTGGGCGGAGCTTGCGCTTGAGGTACAATACTTCGTTGCCTACCATATCGGTTACCATATCCGTATCCGTAAGGGTTTCCATATCCGTATTGCGCTACAAGTGTATCGGTAAAGAAAATCCCGAGCAACATAAATAATATTAGGGACAGTTTGTTTTTCATGCTTGTGTAATTCTAGTTCTGATAGGAACAAGGTAAAAGTCCAAAAAATTGCCCAGTACAACAAATAAAGACGTTGAAAATCATAGCATTACTATAATAATGCGTCAATATTCTCTGTAGGGCGACCTATAACAGCTTTTCCATCTTTGATAATAATGGGCCGTTCAATAAGCTTCGGATTTTCAACCATTGCAGCTATAATTTCGTCATCTGACAACGTTTTACCCTTATAGTTTTCTTTCCAGACCGCTTCATTTTTACGAACCAATTCCAGGGGTGTTATGCCAAGATAGGCTATAATTTGCTTCAGTTCGTCCGTTGTGGGGATATCTTCCAAATATCGTACCACTTCGAATTCAACTCCTGAATTTTCAAGGTGCTGTAATCCTTGTCTAGACTTGGTACACCTAGGGTTGTGATAAATCTTTATCATCTCTATTTACAATTAACAGTTGTCAATAAACAATTTCCAATGGACTTTTCCATCAGATATCAGACTCATAGCTCTTTCACTTATAGTCCGAAGCTTTAGCGAAGAACTACTCTTCTTTTTGCCCCATCATCATCAAATAGGCTTTTAAGAAAGGATTGATTTCTCCGTCCATAACCGCATCAACATTTCCGGTTTCCTCCGCCGTACGAACATCCTTTACCAATTTATAGGGGTGCATTACGTAATTCCTTATTTGCGAACCCCACTCAATTTTCATCTTTGATGATTCAATTTCTGCCCGTGCTTCCTGTTTTTTGCGGAGTTCAATCTCGTAAAGTTGGGATTTGAGCATTTTCATTGCGGTGGCCCGGTTATCATGCTGTGATCTTGAATCAGAACAAGATATTTGAATTCCGGTAGGTTTGTGAACCAGTTGTACTTTAGTTTCCACTTTGTTCACATTTTGTCCACCAGCACCACTTGAGCGCGCTGTCGTGATTTCAATATCGGACGGATTCACCTCGATTTCAATAGTATCGTCTACTAGTGGGTACACATAGACCGATGCGAAGGAAGTATGTCGTTTTGCGTTGCTATCAAATGGTGAAATTCGAACCAGTCGATGAACTCCATTTTCCCCTTTCAACCATCCGAAGGCAAACTCACCATCAATTTGAAGCGTCACCGTCTTGATTCCTGCCACATCACCTTCCTGATAATTAAGTTCTTTGACCTTGTAGCCATTCTTTTCACTCCACATCAAATACATCCGCATGAGCATGGAAGCCCAATCACAACTTTCGGTCCCACCAGCACCAGCAGTTATTTGAAGAACAGCGGTCAGCTCATCACCCTCCTCGGAAAGCATATTTTTGAACTCTAGATCTTCTATGGAAAGTTTGGCGTTCTCAAAATTGGAATCTACCTCTTCCTCAGAAACTTCACCCGCCTGTTGAAATTCCAGTAAGACCTCTAAATCTCCAACAAGTGCTTCGGCAGCATTAAAATTCTCTACCCACTTTTTCTTTGATTTTAGCGATTGCATTTGAACTTGGGCTTTTTGGGGATCGTCCCAAAAACCTGGAGCCGCAGTTTTCTCCTCTTCGTTCTCTATTTCAATAAGTTTGGCATCAATGTCAAAGATACCTCCTTAACGCACCAAGGCGCTCAATAAGATCTTTATGCTGATCTGTGGTAACCATATAAATTATTTCAGGCAAAAATACTATTTCGGTATAGTCAAGCAACGAAATTTATATAATTTTAGCAAGAACTCTCTACGACATGAAACAAGACTTTCTCTATCTCCTATTTTTTCTATTGACCTTCAGCTTTTTACAAGCGCAAAATTTTGAAAAGACCAAGGATTTTCAAAAATTCAACGGTTATTTCAACTTCTACTACGATGACTCCAATGATAAAATCTTCTTGGAAGTGGATGACCTGGAAAAGGACTTTCTTTATGTATACTCCCTAAGCAGTGGTATTGGAAGCAACGATATTGGTTTGGATAGGGGACAATTGGGAAACGAGCAAGTTGTTTATTTCAAAAAAGCGGGAAATAAATTGTTGTTGGTTCAACCGAATCTAAAATTTAGGGCAATAACTGATAATGAATTGGAAAAAAAATCAGTGGAACAGGCATTTGCCAAATCGGTTCTGCATGGGTTTAAAATAGAGGAAGAATCAAAGGGCAGTTATCTGATTGATATTACGGATTTTTTGATTAGAGATGCCCATGGTGTTTCCAACCGCTTAAAAAACACTAAACAGGGAACCTACAATTTGGATATTTCAAAAAGTGCTTTGGCCTTTGAGCGTACCAAGGCATTTCCAAAGAATATTGAATTTGATGTGACCCTTACCTTTAAAGGTAATCCTACTGGTGAGTGGATTCAATCTGTTGCACCCAACCCTTCGTTGGTAACCGTGGCACAACACCATTCCTTTATTGAATTACCAGACGATGGCTATGAAAAAAGGGAGTTTGACCCTCGATGTGGCTCGTATCCTTTTTCGTATTACGATTATGCGACCCCGGTACAAGAACCCATTTTAAAACGTTTTGTGACCCGTCATCGCCTTAAAAAGAAAAACCCAAATACCGAAGTAAGCGAAGCGGTTGAACCTATTGTGTATTATTTGGATAATGGAACTCCTGAACCCGTACGCTCCGCTTTATTGGATGGCGGAAGGTGGTGGAACCAAGCTTTTGAGGCTATTGGATATAAAGATGCTTTCCAGCTAAAGATTTTACCTGATGATGCCGACCCTATGGACGTAAGATACAATGTTATTCAATGGGTACATCGTTCAACCCGTGGCTGGAGCTACGGAATGAGCGTTACCGACCCAAGAACCGGAGAAATCATAAAAGGACATGTAAGTCTCGGGAGTCTTCGCATTCGTCAAGATTTTTTAATAGCCCAAGCATTAATGAACAAACCTTTTGCTGAACGGGATGATAATTATCAACCCATGCTGGAAATGGCATTGGCTCGAATCCGTCAATTATCTGCCCATGAAATAGGACATACCCTCGGTTTTGCACATAATTTCGCCGCAAGTACAAACAATAGGGCTTCGGTTATGGATTATCCGCATCCACAATTTATTTTGGATGGGGACAATATTAATTTTGACAATGCTTACGACACAAATATTAGAGCGTGGGATAAGGTAACAGTAGCCTATTCGTATTCGGATTTTCCAAATGGAGTTGGCGAAAAAGAAGACTTGAATGCTATTTTACAGCAAGCTCAAACTGACGGTCTGCGCTACATCTCAGACCAAGATGCTAGACCGAGGGGAGGGGCGCATGCATTGGCACACTTATGGGACAATGGCAAAAATGCTTCTCAAGAATTGGAAAACGTACTAAAAATCAGAAAAAAGGCAATCGCCAATTTTTCGATGGACAATGTACGAAAAGGAGAGCCCAACTCGGTGCTTGAAGATGTGTTTGCTCCGTTGTATTTCTTTCATAGGTATCAGACCGAAGCGGTTTCCAAATTGATTGGCGGATTGGATTACAATTATGCCGTTAAAGGAGATGGACAACGAACCGTGTTTCCTATTAGCTCTGCTACCCGAGAAAATGCACTGCAGACCATTTTGAAAACTTTGGATGCTTCTGAAATTGCAATTCCAGAGAATAAACTGGAACTTTTCCCACCAAGAGCTATTGGCTATGGCAGGTCAAGAGAATCTTTTAAAGGAAGGACGGGGGTGACCTTTGACGCTTTATCGGCCGCAGAAACCGCAGCTGATATGACCTTGGGGCTTTTGTTGCATCCTGAAAGAGCCTCTAGATTGATTCAGCAAAAAAGTTTGGACAAAAATCAAATAGGACTTACCCAAGTTTTAGACGAATTGATTGAAAATACCATTTTAGAAAGTAACAAGAATGCTTATCTGAACGAAGTGCAACAAGTTATCAACTTTCGAGTGCTTAGCCATATCATGAATTTGGCAGCTAGTAAACAGGTGCATCCACAGGTCAATGCCATAGCCAATGAAGCTTTAAGAGCACTAAAGATTTCACTTTTGAGTAATGGAAGAAATCTTATTTCGGCGGAAATGGTTAGGCTAATTGATGCTTTCAACAAGGCACCAGAGCGTTTTAAGACAAAGCAATCTCCAAAGATTCCTGATGGATCGCCAATTGGGATGGATTGTTTTCATTAAACAATTGACAGTCAATAATTCACAATGGCCAATGAACAATTATCCAAATTTTCAGCAATCGAGCAATCTAACCCTCTAAATATCCAATAATCCACTTATGCAAATGGAAATAAACTTAATTAGCGATACGGTAACCCGACCCACTCCAGGCATGTTGGAAGCTATGATGAATGCCAAGGTAGGGGACGATGTGTTCAAAAATGACCCAAGCGTAAATGCTTTGGAAGAAAAAGTGGCCAATTATTTTGGGATGGAGGCGTCCCTGTTTTTTCCCAGTGGCACTATGGCCAACCAAACTGCTATTAAATTATATACGAATCCAGGTGATCAGTTGATATGTGATAAATATGCTCATGTATATAATTACGAAGGAGGAGGAGTGAGTTTTAATAGTGGTGTTTCTTGTAAATTGGTGGACGGTAACAGGGGAATGATGACTGCGGAACAGGTAGAACAATCTATAAACCCTCCAGATTTTTATCATAGTCCATTGACTTCGCTTGTCTGCATTGAGAATACCACCAATAAAGGGGGAGGAGCTTGTTGGGATTTTGATGAGCTTAAAAAAATAGGGAAGGTCTGTGATAATAACAATCTAAAGTATCATTTAGATGGAGCGCGCCTTTGGAATGCGTTGGTAGCCCAACAGGAAAATCCAAAGGATTACGGAAACTTGTTCGACTCCATTAGTGTGTGTCTCAGCAAAGGTTTGGGTTGTCCGGTAGGTTCGGTTTTGGTCGGGAGTCAAGAGTTGATTGACGATGCATTGCGCGTACGAAAAGTTTTAGGCGGAGGTATGCGCCAGTCCGGTTTTTTGGCTGCGGCAGGAATCTACGCGTTGGATAATCACATCGATAGACTTGACGAAGACCATCAAAAGGCCAAAGAAATCGGGGAAGTTTTAAAGGGGATGCGATGTATCCAAAAAGTAGAGCCGATAGAGACCAACATCATCATTTTTAAGTTGGATGAATCCAAAATATCTTCAGAAAACTTTTTGGCCAAACTAAAGGAAAACAACATTTCAATTATTGGTATGGGCCAAGGTAAACTACGCATTGTAACTCATTTGGACTACACGCAGGAAATGCATTCCTATTTTTTGGAAGTGCTAAGGGAATTGAGCAAATAATAATGGATTTGTTTATTCTTAGATTTGAAAATTCTATTTTTTGTACATATTTTTGTACAAAAAAATAGAAATCATGCTTATTGCTACCGTTTCTGATTTTAGAAAAGACATCAAATCATATCTAGATAGGGTCGCTAAGAATTTTGAGATCTTGATTATTAATCGAGGAAAAGATTCCGGTATTGTAGTTATGTCGCTTAAAGAATATAATTCCTTAATGGCAACACAGCACGAACTTTCCTCGAGAAAGAATGAATTACGACTCGATTCCGCAATAACAAAATTGAAAACCCAAACCTCCTTTGAAAAAGATTTAATGGAGGATTGAAATGAAATATATTTTTGTAGACGAGTCTTGGGAGGATTACCTCTATTGGCAAAAAACCGATAAAAGGAAGCTAAAGAAAATCAATGAACTACTAAAAGATATCGCTAGGCAACCTTTTGAAGGACTCGGAAAGCCTGAACCACTGCGACATAAGTATGCCGGATTTTGGTCTCGAAGAATTGACCATGAACATCGTTTAATCTACAGATATGAACAAGGCCAAATATTGATTGCCAAGTGTAGGTTTCATTATGATTGATTCCGATTAATCGATTTGTTGGAGGACATCAAACTTCTAACCAAGGTTTTCCAACAACTAACAACTGATTGTCTAATCAAGGAGTTCTCGATTGCACTCAAACTGACATTTTATTTCTGACATCTGACATCTGAGTGCCAATTATTTAAAAAAAGAATCCATCCCTGGAATATTGGGCATACCTTCCTTCGCAACAGCGGCCAATTCAGTTTCATTTACTTGGGTTGCCTTTTCTATAGCCTTGTTCAAGGTCAACACTAGGTAATCTTCAAGCTGTTCCTTGTCCTGTAAAAGGGTGTCGTCCACTGATATTGACTTAATCTCTCTATTGGCAGTAATGGTAACCTTCAACAATCCATCCGACGAACTTTCATCAATAAGAACAGTGCTCAAACGCTGCTTAGTGGCTTTTACTTTTTCTTGGGTTTCCTTAATTTTACCCATCATTCCCATAATATCTCCGAACATAATCTTGAGTTTGGTTCAAAATAGAACGCAAAAGTAATAATTTGGTCAAAATCTAGCCCAATGAAGTACCTTCTCTCCAACAGTATTTTTTTGATATTATGCCTTATTTTTGCAGGCTCTTGCAAGAATTCTAAAGAAAAACAAATGAGTATTATCCCTCCTACAGCTAAAAAGAAGCCTACCAAACTTGAAAAACATGGGGATGTTAGGACAGATGATTACTATTGGATGAACGACAGGGAGGATCAGGAGGTTTTAGACTATTTGAATGCTGAAAATGAGTACTATGGCAAAATGACTTCCCACACCAAGGAATTTCAAAAAGCGCTCTTTCAAGAAATGAAATCCCGGATAAAAGAGGACGATACTTCTGTTCCCTATAAATACAACGGATTTTGGTACATCACCAAATACGAGACAGGCCAAGAGTATCCCATTTATTTGCGAAGAAAAGGAAGTATGGAAGCCGCAGACCAGCTCATGTTCGATTGTAACCAGATGGCCAAGGACCATGAATTCTTTAATTTAAGAGGTATTTCCATTAGTCCAGACAATACTTTGGCCTCTTTTGCTACAGACACGGTTTCTAGAAGGCAGTATACCATCCAGGTAAAGAATTTAGAGACTGGCGAGATTTATGATGATAAGGTGGAAAATACAACTGGAAGCTCCGTTTGGGGTAATGATGGAAAGACCTTGTTCTATGCAAAAAAAGACCCGGTAACCTTACGTTCCGATAAGATTTACAGGCATACTTTGGGTACCAGCGAAGCCCAGGATGTACTGATTTTTCATGAAAAAGACTCGACCTTCAATACTTTTGTGTATAAAACCAAATCCAAGAAATATCTTGTAATAGGCTCCGTGAGTACACTGACATCCGAGTACCGTATTTTGGATGCCGATAATCCCGAAGGTGATTTTAAGGTGTTTTCCCCAAGGGAAAGAGGGGTGGAGTATTCAATTTCCCATTACAACGGTAATTTTTATGTACTCACCAACAAAGATTCCGCCACCAATTTCAAATTGATGAAGTCAACCGATGAAAAAACTGGGTCTGAGTTCTGGCAGGAGTTTATTCCACATCGAAAAGATGTTCTTTTGGAGGATGTGGACATTTTTAAGGACTACTATGTCCTTTCCGAACGTGAAAATGGTTTGAACAGACTCAAAATTGTACGGTGGGATGGTTCTGATCGCTATTACTTACCCTTTGATAGTGAAACCTATGTGGCCGGAACGTCAGTTAATCTTGATTTTGACGCCCAAGAGCTTCGGTATTTCTATAATGAGATGGGTGCTCCGTATGCGATCATAGATTTTAATATGGCGAACAAGACCAAGAAGATACTTAAAGAACAAGAGGTTTTGGGCGGCAAATTTAATAAGTCGAACTACAGAACTGAACGCCTTTGGGCCATAGCCAGAGATGGAGTAAAAGTGCCTATTTCATTGGTATATCATAAAAATGTGAAATTTGATGGAACCAGCCCTTTACTGCAATATGCTTATGGTTCATACGGAAGTACCATTGACCCCTATTTTTCCTCGGTACGATTGAGTCTGTTGGATAGAGGCTTTATCTATGCCATTGCGCATGTACGTGGAGGCGAATATTTAGGAAGGTCATGGTATGAAGATGGAAAGCTTTTCCAAAAGAAAAACACTTTTACCGATTTTGTTGATTGTTCCAAATTCCTGATTAAAGAAAAATATACATCTCCAGAGCATTTATATGCCAGTGGGGGCTCGGCTGGCGGACTTTTGATGGGTGCGGTGGTGAACATGGCACCTGATCTATATAAGGGGGTGATAGCTTCTGTTCCTTTTGTGGATGTGGTCACAACAATGTTGGATTCGTCCATACCCTTAACAACTGGAGAGTATGATGAATGGGGCAATCCCAACGAAAAGGAGTACTACTTATATATGAAATCGTATTCACCTTATGACAATGTAGAATCCAAAAGTTACCCAAATATGTATGTTTCAACAGGTTTGCATGATTCCCAGGTACAATATTGGGAACCTGCTAAATGGGTGGCAAAACTTCGAGAGTTCAAGACCGATGACAACCTACTGTTTTTGGACACCAATATGGATGCAGGTCATGGCGGAGCTTCTGGTCGATTTGAATCATTGAAGGAAACTGCGAAAGAGTACACTTTTATCCTTGATTTGGAGGGAAAAACGCCTTAAAATAAAAAATACTATTTTTGTCCCTGATAAATTGGAAAGAAGTTTCTAATTTATCCCTTACCTAAACCCAGTTATGAAAAAACAGATAAATGCGCATAGCAATATTCTTGATTTAATTGGAAACACTCCCTTAGTTAAACTTAACAAAATTGCAGAGCCCCTTACCGGAAATTTTTATGCCAAGGTTGAAGCTTTTAACCCAGGACATTCCTCAAAGGACAGGATTGCTGTTTATATAATAGAAGAAGCCGAGCGCAAAGGAATACTTAAACCTGGAAGTACTATTATTGAAACTACTTCAGGAAATACAGGCTTTAGCTTAGCCATGGTAAGTATCGTAAAAGGATACAAATGTATTTTGGCCGTCAGTTCAAAATCATCTCCAGATAAGATAGACATGTTGCGTTCAATGGGTGCTAAAGTTTATGTGTGCCCAGCACACGTAAGCGCAGATGACCCAAGATCTTATTATGAAGTGGCAAAGCGTTTGCACAAAGAAACCAAGGATTCCATATATATCAATCAGTACTTTAACGAGTTAAATATAGAGGCACACTACCATACTACTGGTCCTGAGATTTGGAATCAGACCAATGGAGCCATTACGCATTTGGTAGCTTGCAGTGGTACTGGAGGAACTATTTCGGGTATTGCTCGGTATTTAAAAGAGCAAAACCCTGAGATTAAGGTATTGGGCGTTGATGCCTATGGTTCAGTGCTTAAAAAATATCACGAGACCGGCGAATTTGACCATAATGAGGTATATCCGTACAGAATCGAAGGGTTGGGCAAAAACTTGATTCCTGATGCTACCGATTTCAATAGTATAGATCGTTATATTAAGGTTACAGATGGTGAAAGTGCCCATATGGCCAGAAAGGTTGCCCATACAGAAGGTATGTTCATAGGTTATACCAGCGGTGCCGCTATGCAGGCGTTGTTCCAATTAAATACTGAAGGGGAGTTTTCGGAAGATAGCAATGTCGTAGTGATTTTCCCAGACCATGGGTCTAGATATATGAGCAAGGTTTACAGCAACGAATGGATGGAAAACCAAGGATTTTTTGATATCCAGAACGCTGAAGCTCCAGAAAAAATAGAGTACATTAAGTAAACAACTAACTCTCTTTATATAGAAGAACGACAGTGGTTTTCATTGTCGTTCTTTTTTATATAAGGATATTAGTTATGCAGGCTAGTCAAAAATATATACTTTTGCATTTCAATCAAATTTAAGGTAGATGAGAGATTTATTTGATAGAATCATTGAGAACAAAGGACCTCTGGGAAAATGGGCATCACAAGCTGAAGGATATTTTGTATTCCCGAAGTTGGAAGGACCTATCTCTAACAGGATGAAATTCCAAGGAAAGGATGTCATTACGTGGAGTATCAATGATTACTTAGGATTGGGAAATCTACCTGAAATCAAAAAAGTTGATGGAGACGCAGCACATGAACATGGAGCTGCCTATCCAATGGGAGCTCGTATGATGAGTGGTCACACAGATTACCACGAACAATTGGAGCAAGAATTGGCTGCTTTTGTAAATAAAGAGGCCTCTTACTTATTGAATTTTGGTTATCAAGGATTTATGTCGGTAATAGACGCCTTGGTATCAAAAGATGATATTATCGTGTATGATGTGGATTGTCACGCATGTATTATTGATGGGGTTCGTTTGCATATGGGTAAACGCTTCACTTTCAAACATAATGATGCCGAGAGTTTGGAAAAAAACTTGGAAAGAGCCACAAAACTAGCGTCAGAAACCGGCGGTGGAATTTTAGTAATTTCTGAAGGAGTTTTCGGAATGCGTGGTGAGCAAGGTATCTTAAAGGAAATTGTTGCTCTAAAACAAAAATATAAATTCAGATTGCTTGTAGATGATGCCCATGGCTTTGGAACTTTGGGAAAAACGGGAGCAGGAGCAGGCGAGGAGCAAGGTGTTCAGGATGACATCGATGTATATTTGGCAACCTTTGCAAAATCCATGGCCGGAATTGGAGCTTTTGTTGCTGCTGATCAAGAAATCATTGAATACTTAAAATATAACCTAAGGTCCCAGATGTTTGCAAAATCCTTGCCCATGATTTATGTGAAGGGTGCGCTAAAACGTTTGGATATGTTGCGTTCGATGCCAGAACTTAAAGCAAAGCTTTGGGAGAATGTCAACGCGCTTCAAAATGGACTTAAAGAACGTGGTTTTGATATAGGTACTACTTCAAGCTGTGTTACTCCCGTGTATTTAAATGGAAGTATTCCAGAAGCAATGGCTTTGGTAAAAGACCTTCGTGAAAATTATGGCATTTTCTGCTCTATCGTAGTGTACCCTGTAATACCAAAAGGGTTGATTTTATTGCGTTTGATTCCAACAGCCACGCACACCATGCAGGATATTGCAGAAACTTTGGATGCATTCTCAGGAATTCGCGAGCGACTTCAAAACGGAACATACAAAAGATTATCCGCTGCGGTTGCTGCCGCTATGGGCGAGTAGTTTTACTCCGATGTTTTATCAACTTAAATCTTTGCGATAGGTTCTGCGCCTTTTGTGGGTAACTGGATCAAAGTGTTTCCACATTTGACGAATGGCGGTATTTTCTTCCAATTCAGGGGTACGAATACAATTGACAATTCCTTTCTCCGTAAAGGTATTGTGATATTCATTAAAAATAATGGCAGTCACACCCTTGTTCTGAAAATCAGGACGGATTCCAATCAAATAAAAAATCACATCCTTACTTTGTTTCTTGGCCTTCAGTAAGTGGAAAACTCCAAATGGGAACAATTTGCCCTTCGCCTTTTGAAGTGCTTTGGAAAAAGAAGGCATTACGATGGCAAAAGCTACCAACTCATCATTGGAATCCACCACAAATTTGATGTATTCCGGATTTATAAAACTGATGTACTTCTTTTTAAAATATTCTTTTTGTACATCGGTAATCTTTACGAACGAAGAAAGCACGGAATAGGAATCATTGAACAAATCGAACATCTTATCCACCCAAGGCATGATTTCATTACTGTTCGTAAAGTTCATCTCCCGAAGTCCATATCTTTTTTTGATGAGTAGATTTGCCTTGTGGAATAATTTTGGGTCTGCTTTGGCAGCCAAAAACTTGTTTTCCAAATATTCTTTTTCCTTTACAAATCCGTGATGCTCATAATGCGATTGGTAATAAGGGTGATTATACCAAGTGATCATGGTACCAATGTGGTCAAAACCTTCAATAAGCACGCCTACTTTATCCAAGTTTGAAAAACCAACGGGTCCTTCCATAAATTCAAGGTTGTTGGACTTTCCAATTTCGGTTACTTTGTCTAAAAGTGCTTTGGAAACCTCAAGGTCATCCGCAAAATCGAACCAACCAAAACGCATTTTCTTTAACTGCTGCTCATTTACCTCTAGCCAATTAATAATGGCCGCAATGCGTCCAACTAGCTTACCATCTTTATAGGCCAAAAAGAATTTAGCCTCTGCATTCTTAAAAACAGGATTCTTGTTGGGGTCAAAAGACTCCATCTCATCATTTATAATAGGTGGGACCCAATAAGAGGATCCTTTATAAAGAGTGAACGGGAATTTTACGAACTTTTTTAAATCAGCTTTGGATGCTACCTGCTTTACGGAGACCATACATTTTATTTTGCAAGGTCAATATTAGGAATATTATCAGCAGAAGAAAAATGATACCGCTAAAACTTAAAAATCGAGTTTATCCTTTCTTTTTTTATTCTTCTTTTTTCGATTTTTTTTGACATCTTTTTTGCGGATTTTTCCATTTTGACCTGACTTTTGCTCGTCAATGGGTTTTAGTGTATCCTTATGAAAGTCTAAACGATAGGAGAATCCAAGTACTGCAAAAAGACGTGAAGGTGAGTTTTGAAAGCCGGAACCCATATGAATGTCGGCTTGAAAATTCTCATTAATCAAATACGCCACCCCGGTGCGAAGCAGAATATCTTTGTAGCGGTCACTTTTTATACCCTGATTTTCGATAAAGACACTCCATTTGGGGTCTCTAAAGGCATGGGTAATCGAAACGGCATAACTCAACTCAGGAAAATCGGTTCCAATTCTGTCGTAAGCAAAATTTGAGATCAACACAAACCTTGGTGAAAGGCGACTCTGTGTTGCAATAGCGCCCCTATAGGAAATATTAGGATCCCCAGGATAAAATGGATTGTCTCCTAAGGTAAAAGTCGCTCCTCCATAAACGGAAACTGCCGGAATCAGGTTTTTCCATTGAAAAACATTGTTTGCCCGCCAGCTATACAAATTGGGTTTATTGTTTTCCGGGTTTTTAAATGGATCAAATACCAAAAACTTTAGACCTAATCTGTTTCTTGAAAAATCTGTTCTTTTTTCAGATGCCCCCGTGCTGACAAAGGTTAAATCTTGGGATATAAAAGACCCTTCCCAATTGATTTCGAGAGATTCAAAAAGTAATCCATAGCGTAATGAAACATCTGTGCCCAAAATATTGGAGTCTGTTCCCAATGTAGCATTGTCTTGTTGTTCGTAAACAAGTCCCATTTCGGCCTGAACAACATTTTTACCCACAGCATAGGCACTTACAGCCCTTCCTGGCCTATTGGAGTTAATAACATCGGTGTATTGTGCACTCAACAAAAAGGGCATTGCACAAACAAATAATGGGGCTTTTTTAAAAAAGGACAGATCCATATAACTGATTTTAATACTATTTTAAGATACTTTCAATTGAATTAAGGGACTAACAGTGTAATTTTGATTCAATAGTTATTGTTACATGGTTTTACTACAAACGATATTAGTAGTCATATTAGTATACTACGCAGTTAAATTGCTGGCAAAATGGCTAGCACCCAAACTGCTGAATTATGCTGTAAAGAAAACCCAACAACGCTTTGGGGAACAGTTTGGCAACTATCAGGACTTTGGCAACAAGGCTGCGGAAGGAGAAACCACCATTTCAAAAAAGCCTTTTAGAAAATCCAATCCTTCAAAAAAAGTTGGAGAATATATAGATTTTGAAGAAATTGACTAATATTTGTCTTTTCAAAATCAGTCCATGAAACTTTCCCTAAAAGCTATTATCACCAATGTTTGTGTAATTGCTTTCTTTATTGTAGCCTCACTGCTATACTTTTATCCCGTACTTCAGGGCAAGGCCATTTTTCAATCTGACATAGCCCAGTATAAGGGGATGGCAAAAGAACGCAATGACTACAAGGAACTCACTGGGGAAGAATCGTATTGGACCAATGGCGCTTTTGGAGGGATGCCAACCTATCAGCTGGGCGCCAATTATCCTCATGATTACGTCAAGAAATTGGATCGTTTGATTCGATTTTTACCGAGACCTGCGGATTATCTTTTTCTTTATTTCATTGGTTTCTATATCCTGATGTTATGCCTTAAAGTAGAATATCGCTTGGCTATCTTAGGATCGTTGGCTTTTGGTTTTTCCACATATCTCATTATTATTTTAGGTGTTGGGCACAATGCCAAGGCCCATGCTCTGGGGTATATCCCAATGGTTTTGGGTGGAATAATATTGGTTTTTAGAAAAAAATATTTGTTGGGCTTTATTTTGACGGCGCTGGCCATGGCCTTGGAAATCAGTGCCAATCACTACCAAATGACCTATTATTTTATGCTTTTGGTACTGGTCTTGGGATTGGTTCGCCTTATCTATGCTATAAAGAATAAGGAATTGAAGCACTTTTTTGTCTCTGTTGGCATTTTGATTTTGGCAGTTGTACTTTCCATTGCAACCAATGCAACGGGACTTTTAGCAACAAAACAATATGCGGATTGGAGTACCCGAGGAAAATCAGAATTGACCATAAATCCTGATGGAAGCGCGAAAGCAGCCCAAACCGGGCTGGACAGGGATTACATTACCCAATATAGTTATGGGATAGGCGAGTCGTTAAACTTATTTTCGCCCCGTTTGTTTGGAGGTACCGCCAATGAAGATTTGGGAAAAGATTCTAAGGTGTACGAATACCTTACGGGACAAGGACTTTCCCCCTCAAAAGCTTTGGAATTATCAAGCGGGTTACCATTATATTGGGGAAAACAGCCTATTGTAGCAGCACCTGCTTATGTAGGGGCGGTAGTTGTCTTCTTATTTATTTTGGGTATGTTTCTGGTAGATGGTCGACGCAAATGGTGGTTGCTTTTTGGTACCATTTTAGCATTGTTGCTTTCATGGGGCAAAAACTTCCCAGCTCTCACCAATTTTATGATAGATTACTTCCCATTGTATAATAAGTTCAGGGCGGTTTCTTCAATTCAAGTGGTATTGGAGCTTTGTTTGCCGGTTTTGGGAATTCTTGGTGTACGGGAACTTTTTAAAAAGAAACTTAAATCAGAAGTAAAGTTGAGAGCACTGAAGCTTAGCTTCTTTATAACCCTTGGTCTTGGCGTTTTTATCTTTTTAATCAAAGGATTTTTTGATTTTGAGGGACTGAACGATGAGTTTTATCGTACCCGTGGATATGGTGATGAATTGATGTCCCTGATTCAGCGAGACCGTGAAGCCGTTTATATAAGCGATACTATTCGCTCATTGATTTATGTGGCTTTGGCAGCTACCGCTTTGTGGTTTTTTATCAAAGATAAAATTGGAAAAAACCTGATAGTGATTGTATTGGGTGGATTGATATTGTTCGATTTGGTTGGCGTGGATATGCGATATGTAAACAAAGATGATTTTGTTCGTCAACGAAATGTAAATACTCCGTTTCAGGCTAGTCAAGTGGATCAATTGATTCAGCAGGATGATTCTATTTATAGGGTTTTTGACCCACAGGAAGGACTTAACGGCGCAAGAACTTCTTATTTTCATAAATCTATCGGAGGATACCACGCAGCGAAGCCTAGACAATTGCAAGATTTGTTCGAACATCATCTGTATCAAAACAACCTGGAAGTACTCAATATGCTTAATGCTAAGTATATCATTCAACAAGATGAGGATGGCGCAAGTTTTCCCGCTGTTAACGATGGTGCTAATGGCAATGCATGGTTTGTAGAAGATCTTATCCCCGTTTCATCTGCGAATGAAGCTATACAAGCGCTTAAAGGATTCAATTCCAAATTCGAGGCCGTCGTCGATACCAAAACCTATCCTACAATTACCAAACTTAGTTATGAGGTGGATTCTTTAGCTTCAATCAATTTGATTGATTATAGGCCTAATACTCTGAAGTACGAATCAAAGAATAGTAATGCTGGGTTTGCTGTATTCTCGGAAATGCACTATCCCTTTGGCTGGCAGGCATTTTTAGATGGAAAAGCTGTTCCGCATTATAGGGTAAATTACGCTTTACGAGGTATGAAGGTTCCGGCCGGAAGTCATGAGATTGAATTCAAGTTTGAACCCGAAATTGTCGCAACAGGAAGTCAAATTGCTTTTGGAAGCAGTATTTTACTTGGATTGATTATTCTTGGAGGAGTTGCCTATTCGTTTCGACCTAAAAAAGAGAAAGAGGAATAATGCGCAAGGTCTTGATCATAGCGTATTATTGGCCTCCCGCAGGAGGGCCAGGGGTACAACGATGGCTGAAATTTGTTAAATATCTTCCTGATTTTGGTATCGAACCGATTGTTTATGTTCCTGAAAACCCGACATATCCCATCATAGACAAGAATTTGGTGACTGAAGTGCCAAGCGGACTATCCATTTTAAAGCAACCTATCAAAGAACCTTATTTCTGGGCGAATTTGCTTTCTAAAAAGAAAACCAAAACCATTAGCTCGGGAATTATTCAAGAAAAGAATCCATCATTATTGGAAAAGGCTATGCTTTGGGTTCGGGGAAACTTTTTTATACCTGATGCACGTAGATCATGGGTTAAGCCATCCATAAAATTTCTTTCCAAAATCATAGAAGAGCATGGAATAGAGACCATAATCACGACTGGCCCGCCACATAGCATACATCTTATCGGATTGGGATTAAAAGATAAATTTTCTCTTGAGTGGATTACTGATTTTCGTGATCCTTGGACATCCATAGGGTATCACAAAAAATTACGATTGACCCGAGCAGCCCATAAAAAACATAAGACCCTTGAGAAAAAAGTGCTGAATTCGGCGGATAAAATCGTGGTAACCAGTAATACAACCAAAAAAGAGTTTGAAAGCTTGACCCAAAAACCCATAAAAACCATAACCAACGGTTTTGAAGGTGTAACCCCCATGAATACTTTAGATGCATCGTTCACGATTTCCCATATCGGGTCGTTGCTCACTGGAAGAAATCCAATTGTTTTATGGGAAGCACTCAAAGAATTATGTGAAGAAAACAACTT
Organism: Flagellimonas onchidii; assembly: GCF_004804315.1. Taxonomy (GTDB): domain Bacteria; phylum Bacteroidota; class Bacteroidia; order Flavobacteriales; family Flavobacteriaceae; genus Flagellimonas; species Flagellimonas onchidii. The sequence goes on along the minus strand of NZ_SRXX01000002.1, from coordinate 168,628 downwards.
ATTCAAGAATAAACTGAAAATTCAATTGGCCGGGGTCGTAGGAGAAGAGGTTATGGATTCTCTACGTGAAAATGAATTGGAGCAGCAGGTAATAAATTTGGGTTACCTATCCCACGATAAGGTTTTAGAAGTGCAACAAAAATCCCAAGTGCTATTATTGTTGGAAATTGATTCGGAAGAAACCAAAGGAATCATTCCAGGAAAACTGTTTGAATATCTCAATGCCAAAAGGCCAGTTCTTTCCATAGGGCCGGAAGGGTGGGAGGCAGGAGAGATGGTAGTGTCGACCAACGCAGGAGTTTTTTATGGTAAAGCGCAGAAAGAGGAACTAAAAACTGTACTTTTAGACTGGTTTGGTGCATTTCAAAAAGGCGAATTGCTATGTGATTCCAAAGGAATTGGGCAATATCACCGTAGGGAGCTCACAAACCAACTGGCAAATTTCATTCAATGGGAATCGTCTTAAAACAATCCTTCAAAAATACCATAGTAACGTTTATCGGGTTTGTATTTGGAGCAGTAAATACACTGTTTCTATACACCAATATTCTTGAACCAAGATATTACGGGTTGGTCACATTTATTTTGGCTACCGGTGCTATTTTGATGCCTATTTTGGCATCAGGCGCTCATAATGCTTTGGTAAAATATTATAGTGGTCAGGCTGAGGAATCGAAGAATGGTTTTTTAACACTAATTGTACTTTCTCCGTTATTGGTCATATTACCATTGACTTTTGCTCTATGGCTTTTTTATGACACTATTGGTAGTTTTTTGTCCATTAAAAATGAATTGGTCAAAGATTACCTATGGTATTTGTTTTTAGTCGGATTGGCCATGGCCTACTTTGAAGTATTCTATGCATGGAGCAAGGTTCACCTAAAATCTGTTTTCGGGAATTTCCTTAAAGAGGTCTTTGCTAGGGTTTGTGTTTCCATTTTATTGGTTTTGTTGTACTTGAATATCATTACGTTGGATTCTTTTTTAAAAGGAATTGTTGGAATATACTTGTTACGAACACTTCTTATGAAGTTATACGCCTATAGTTTACGGAGGCCTGTTTTGGATTTTAAGTTTCCGAAAGAAGCAAAGGCTATTATTGGATACGGCCTATTAATGGTTATAGGGGGTTCTGTTGCTCTCATACTTTTAGAAATTGATAAATTCATGATCAACCAGTTCAAGGCGTTAGAAAATGTGGCATTTTATGGGGTTGCTACTTATATAGCCACCAGTATTATTGTTCCCGCCCGAGCCATGAACCAAATTACCTATCCCTTGACCGCAAATTATTTAAATGAAAACAATTTTTTTGAGCTTGAAAGTTTGTATAAGAAAACCTCACTTACCTCCTTTATTGCTGCAGGACTATTGTTTGTATTGATTGTTTTAAATATAAACGATTTGTTCCTGATGCTTCCTGAAGAATATCGAGGAGGATTTAATATTGTCGCTTTGATAGGTATGGCCAAAGTACTTGACTCTCTCATGGGGAACGTTAATGCTATTTTATATTACTCAGAATATTACAAATGGGTATTGGTCCTGGGAGCGTGCTTTGCGGTTGTCACTATATTGTTCAATCTGTGGTTGATTCCTTTGTACGGTATTGAGGGAGCCGCATTGGCTAGTTTTATGGCCATTTTTATGTTCAATCTTTCCAAATTGATTTTTGTCAAACTGAAGTTTGGGTTTTTGCCATTTTCAAAGGCGACATTCAAAGTGTTGGCAACCTTGCTTTTTATGGGAGTTCTGTTTTATCAGCTTCAGTTTCCATTTCATCCAATTTTAAACATAGCATTAAAATCTGCTTTGATTGCTGCAATGTACTTGGGCATTTTGTACCGTTTTGACATATCGGAAGATGTTTCGGGAGTATTGTCTAAATGGTTGAGAAGAAGGGAGGAATAGTATTTTCTTATACAAGTTCGTCCAATAGGTCAAAAAAAGAACCCCGTAGCGGATAAATCCAACCACGGGGTAAACAACTAACCAACCTAAAAACTATCTTTATTGCACTCGTCTGGTACTTCTTGAACGCGTACCTGTGGTGCTACTTCTTCTATAATTTGTGTTTCCAGAATTTCGCTTAACCGTAGTTTTTGTACTTCTGGTAACTGTTCTCTTTGGCGCACTACTTCTACTTACAACCGAACGACTTGAACCGCTCCTTGCCTGTGGCTTTCTATGTGTTGTAGTACTCCTTGTAACCGTTCGGCTTCTTGGAGTAGTAGTTACTTCACGTTTTGTTATTGTTCTACTGTTTGGCTTTCGAGTTACCTGTCTTTGTGTGACCGTTCTACCATTATTGCTTCGTGATACCGAATTACCTTTTCTATAATTACCTTGCCTAATAGTTGTTCCATTCGACTTTCTATTAGCCTGTCTTTGAGCCGTAACTCTGTTGCTGCTATTACTTCTGGAAACGGTATTGCCTCTTCGATAATCGCTTTGCTTCGAGGTTCTACTAACACCAGAGCTTCTTCTTGCACTGTTGTTGGAACGACTTACAGCATTTCCTTTTCTGTAATCATAATTGGTGTTTCCAATACTTCTGTTACTTCTTCCGTAGTCAGCACCATTTCTTCTGATATGGGTTACTCTTTTATCGTTTCTGTAAATGTTATCCCTTCTATAATGTCTATCATTTCTATATGTTCTACCGATAGAGGCATAAGCTCTTCTGTGATTATACCTATAAGGTCTATAGTAAGTATATCTAACAGGGTTATAATATCTTCTGTAAGGTCTGTAATACACGTTACAGTAGTTCACAGCAGGTCGTGCAAAATACCTATGGAATGGTCTGTACACATAATGTCTGTTATATATGTTAATGAAGCCGGTACAGTGACTAAAAACACCTCCATTATAAAACACATTAAGTCCTCCAACTCTACGCACACGACCATTTCGATACCAAACGTCAACGTTTCCAATTTGGGAAACGCGGCCGTAGTAGTCATAATAAATAGGAATGTTCTCTACTTGAACTACGGCACCATAGTCATCATACTGAACAAAGGGGTTATAATTATATCCTGAATTGAAAGTAATACCAACGTTACCGATTCGAGCTCCTACACCCACATTAACCTGGTTATCGATATAAAAATCGAACTCTCCATCCGGGTATACTGAAAAAGTCACTCCATTTTCAACAAAGATGAATGAGTTGCCGTATCGATAATTACTTGTAATAAACGTCTTATCTTCTTTGCTGGCCGCTGAAGCGTTTGGAACTCCAAGCAAGACCGCTGCTATAATGAGTACTAACTTTTTCATACTATCCGATTTTAAATTCTGAATGCAACTATTTACATTCCGAAATGTAGATACCAAACAGCGTGCCAAAAAAAGCTATCGATTTGTAACTATCTGAATATTAGAGCTATAAATTTTGTATTTTTAATTGGAGATATGAGCCCATAATTATATGGGGTGTTTGTCCTCTAAAAAAGGCATTCAGATTTTTTCTGTTAGGTATTTAGCCGTGAACGAAGCTTTGTTTTGAACAATTTCTTCTGGAGTTCCTTCTGCAACTAAGTGACCACCGTTTTCTCCCCCTTCTGGTCCTAGGTCAATAATGTAATCGGCACATTTGATGAGTTCAATATTGTGTTCAATTACAATCACGGAATGTCCTTTTGCAATCAATTCATCGAAGGATTTCAATAACTTTTTGATATCATGGAAATGCAAACCTGTTGTGGGTTCGTCAAAAATGAACAATGCTTTTTCTTTTGTATTGCCCTTGACTAAGAAAGAAGCTAATTTTATACGTTGCGCCTCACCACCAGAAAGGGTTGAAGATGATTGCCCCAAGGTAACATAGCCCAGACCTACATCTTGCAAGGGCTGCAACTTGGTTACTATCTTATTTTGATCGTAGCTTTTGAAATGTTGAATAGCCTCATCTATAGTTAGATTTAGGATGTCATCTATATTTTTACCTTCAAATTGTACTTCAAGGATTTCTTTTTTGAAACGCTTTCCATGGCAGACATCACATTCTAAGTGTACATCAGCCATAAATTGCATTTCTACTGTGATTTCTCCTTCGCCCTTGCATTTTTCACAACGTCCTCCGTCTACATTAAAAGAGAAGTGTTTGGCCTGATAACCCCGGAGTTTACTCAATTTTTGGGAAGCGAACAAAGCTCTAATGTCATCGTAAGCCTTGATGTAGGTCACAGGATTAGAACGTGACGAACGACCTATTGGGTTCTGATCTACAAACTCAATATGTTTTATATGCGAATATTTACCCTCCAATTTACTGAACTGACCAGCCTTTTCTCCATAACCACCTATCTCTTTTAATATGGAAGGATATAAAATTTTCCGAACCAGAGTACTTTTTCCGCTACCAGATACACCGGTAACAACGGTGAGCATGTTTAATGGAAAGGTGACGTTGATATTTTTAAGGTTATTTTCTCTAGCACCTATAATTTGGATATAATTTTTGGAGTTTCTGCGCTCCGTAGGAACTTCAATCTCCTTTGTCCCGTTTAAATAATCGGCAGTTAACGAGTTAGCCTTTAAAATACTGTCCAAGCTCCCTGTAGCGACAACTTCACCACCCAAAGTACCGGCCTCGGGTCCAATATCGATGACTTCATCTGCCGCTTTCATAATATCTTCATCGTGTTCCACCACAATTACAGTGTTGCCCAAATCCCTCAATGACAATAATACTTCGATTAGATTTTCGGTATCTTTTGGATGAAGTCCAATACTGGGTTCATCCAAAATGTACATGGAGCCGACCAAACTACTTCCTAATGACGTCGCCAAATTGATGCGTTGACTTTCCCCTCCTGAAAGTGTATTTGATTTACGGTTCAATGTTAAATAACTAAGTCCAACCTTGCTTAAAAAGCCCAAACGAGTGGTGATTTCTTTCAGCAGTCTGTTGGCGATAGTGCTATCGTGTTCTGAAAGCTGCAGCTCTTCAAAAAAAGGAACTAACTTTTTGATGGGCAGCTCAATTAAATCAGAAATGGAATGTCCCCCCACTTTTACATAATCTGCTTCTTTTCGTAATCGTTTGCCCTTGCAAACGGAACATTTGGTCTTTCCGCGATAACGGGAAAGCATTACCCTATTCTGAATTTTATAGCTTTTCTCTTCCAATTGCTGAAAAAAGGCATGTATTCCAGTAAAGTGCTCGTTGCCGTCCCACACAAGTTGCTTTTGTTCTTCGGTCAACTCAAACCAAGACTTGTGTATAGGGAAATCGAACTTGTAGGCAGAATTTACCAATTGATCGCGGTACCAACCCATGCTTTCTCCCCTCCAAGGAAATACAGCATTCTCAAAGACCGATAAAGCCGTGTTGGGAATCACCAAATCTTCATCAATTCCAATAACATCACCATAACCTTCGCATTTGGAGCATGCACCGTAAGGGTTGTTAAAACTGAATAGATGCACATTGGGTTCTAAAAACTTTAAACCATCAAGTTCAAACTGATTACTAAAGGTTTTGACTTCACCATTTTCTAAATTTTCAATACCGCATTGACCTTTTCCTTCAAAAAAGGCATTGTCAACTGCATTCGCCAAGCGATTGTAGAAGTCTTCATCCTCTTTAATAATGACCCTATCTACCACTAGGTCGAACTTTCTGCCAATATCACTTGGAACACTATCAATTCGTATAACCTCCCCTTTATATTTGATACGAGCGTAACCTTGTTTTGAAAATAATTCCAGGGATTTTATCGGATCACGGTCCTCCTTTATAGTTATGGGTGCTAGCAACAGCAATTTTGAGCCCAGCGGAAGTGACTTGATATAATTGATAACATCGGTAACCGTGTTTTTTTTGACCTCGTTACCTGAAATTGGGGAAATCGTCTTCCCTATGCGCGCATAGAGTAATTTAAGGTAGTCGTAGATTTCGGTGGTTGTTCCAACTGTAGATCTTGGATTGGTAGAGTTTACTTTTTGTTCTATGGCAATAGCAGGGGCTATACCTTTTATATAGTCTACTTTGGGTTTGTCCAACTTTCCCAAAAATTGCCTTGCATATGAAGAAAGACTCTCCACATAACGTCTCTGACCTTCAGCATACAAGGTATCAAAAGCAAGACTTGACTTTCCCGAGCCAGAAAGCCCTGTGATGACCACCAGTTTATTCCTGGGAATAATAACATCGATATTTTTAAGGTTATGCAGTTTGGCACCTTTTATGATAATATTTTTTTTAGGATCTATATTTTGAATCGCGGACATTTGTTAAAATTAGGGACCCAAAGATACAATACCCCATACTTAATACGTATATTGTATCAGTTAACATCTAAAAATGCCCAACTCACAACATAGTTTTTAAACGGGCATGCTGTTTTTCTATATTTGATGTGTAATTAAAAAACTGATAGGCCTATACAGAAATAATTACTTTTTTAAAATTAATGTTACACCATAAGTCCCTTTAAATCAATAAGGAGGACTGATAATTTTAACCAAAAAAGTAATTTGTATGGAACTACAGATTGACGACTCGATATTAGTAAAGAACTACATTGCCGGTGAGGAAAAGGCATTAGAAACCCTTATCAACAGGCACAACCAAAGAATTTCCAGTTTTATTTATTCAAAAGTAATGGACAGGGATGTCGCAGAAGACATCTTTCAAGATACCTTCATTAAAGTAATTAAGACCTTAAAAAGAGGCTCTTATAGCGAAGAAGGTAAGTTTTTGCCTTGGGTAATGCGAATTGCCCATAACCTCATTATTGACCATTTCCGTAAAAACAAAAGAATGCCCAAGTTCGAAGGAAATGATGACTTCAATATCTTTTCTGTTATTAAGGATGAAAAACTGAATGCGGAAAAACAGATTATAAAAGATCAGATTGATAGTGATTTGACACTTTTGATAGACGAACTGCCCGAAGACCAAAAAGAGGTGTTGGTGATGCGAATTTATAAGGATATGAGTTTTAAGGAAATCTCTGAGAATACCGGAGTTAGCATTAATACTGCTTTGGGAAGAATGAGATATGCCCTTATTAATCTGAGAAAAATCGTAAACAAGAACAACATCGTTTTAACGAATTAATCTGCATTCCATCGAGCATAGCAATATTTCCATATTAGTGGCGTTATGTAATTGTAACATTAATGCTAGAATATGGAAAATATTTACTCTGAAGAACAAAAAACTGTACGAACAGTAAGAGCTAAAAGGGAAACTATTGATTTCCTGCTGAGCTACTCTAAATCGATTCAAGTAGTTGATTACAAAAAACACAAATTTGAAGTTACTTTGAACTAGAACTTCGAAGACTTTCAAAAAGAGCCGCAATTAGTGGCTCTTTTTGTTTTTATGGTATTCGTTCAACACTGTTTTTCTTCCAATGGTTTTGGTAATGATATCCTTTTCCAAATTCCAACCCCTGGCAGGCGAGTACTCTCGGCCATACCAGATAATCTGAAGATGGAGCTTGTTCCAAACTTCTTTTGGAAAAAGCCTTTTAGCATCTTTCTCGGTCTGAACTACATTTTTACCATTGCTAAAGCCCCAGCGGTACATAAGTCGGTGAATATGTGTGTCCACGGGAAAAGCCGGAATCCCAAAAGCCTGGGAAACAACAACACTTGCCGTTTTATGTCCTACGGCGGGCAATTCTTCTAGAAGTTCAATCTCTTGCGGAACCTCTCCATTATACTTTTCAATCAATATCTGGGATAGGCCATGAATACCCTTGGACTTCATAGGTGAAAGTCCCACTGGCTTTATGATTTCGCGGATTTCATCCACAGTTAGCTTTACCATATCAAAGGGATTATCAGCTTTATCGAATAAGAGAGGGGTAATCTGATTTACCCTAACATCAGTACTCTGAGCAGATAACAATACGGCAATTAACAGTGTGTAAGGATCTTTATGGTCCAATGGAATTGGAATGGTCGGATAAATTTCATCAAGGGTCCGTAGCGTAAAATTTACCCTGTCCTGTTTCGTCATAATGGCTTAGTTTTGAAAAATTTTTAAACCTGAATACATGAATACCTTAAAAGTAGGAGATAAAGTACCTGAATTTTCTGCAATAGACCAAGATGGAAATACAATAAGTTTAAGCGATTACAAAGGAAAAAAGTTAATTGTCTTTTTCTATCCAAGAGCGAATACCCCAACATGCACGGTTGAGGCTTGTAACCTTAACGAAAACTATGATAGATTAAAAAAAGAAGGCTACGAGCTACTGGGAGTAAGCGCTGATACACAAAAGAAACAGTCTAACTTTAGTAATAAGTTTGGTTTTCAATATCCGTTATTGGCAGATGTGGATCATACTATGATAGATGCTTTTGGTGTTTGGGGACCAAAAAAGTTTATGGGACGTAAATTTGATGGTATACACAGAATAACTTTTGTGATTGACGAAAATGGCGTAGTGGATAAAGTAATAGATAAGGTCAAAGCAAAAGAACACGCAGACCAAATTTTGTTATAATTGTCATAATCAACAACCTGGACTTCTTCATTAGGCCATAAAAAACTAAGTTTGTATTCCACCTTGTATTAAAATACAATGAGAAATTCAGTTCTTAGTTTTATCATCGCAGCTATTGCAATTTGCCTCTTTGCATTCAAAAATAATGATAGTATGAAAACCTATATCGTTTCAAAAGCCCAATCTGAAAATGGTGAAGAAAAGTTTTTAGATGATAATTTATGGGAAAAAGCGATACTACTTACCGATTTCTCGCAACCGTGGAGGAAAAACGAACGGATACAGGAAACAAGCTTTAGAGCATTGCACGACGATAAATATCTGTATTTGAGATATGATGTCAAGGATGATGACCTAATTATATTTGATAATTACCAAACTAAACGAGACATTATCCGCTCTGACCGGGTTGAGATTTTTTTAAGAAAAGACACCGAGCTTAAAAAGTATTATTGTCTTGAAGTAGATCCAAATGGTGCCATCTTGGATTTCGCTGCTACTCATTATAGATTATTTGATGATGATTGGTACTGGCCCAAAGGACATTTGTTTACCAGTGGAACCATTTTGGAGAAGGGATATCGCCTAGACATGACAATTAGCAAGGAATCCTTGAAGAGTTTGGGATTGCTTAAAGATGGAGTTTTGGAAGCAGGAATCTTTCGTGCTGACACCAACATTTTACCTGATTCTAAAAACCCTGATGGGGACTTTAAATGGATTACTTGGGTAGATCCTGAAATGAAAGAACCAGATTTTCATGTACCCTCTTCTTTTGGCAGATTAGAACTGTCTGAATAATAAGGCTCATTACTAGAAATCAATAAATATTATTTGCCAACTTCTTCTTTCTCCTTTGGGGGCAATGTTTTTTTTCCAAACAATTGTTTTTCTTTGATCACTTCGGCAATACCCTCTGGTAACATTTCTTCCCAACCTTCTTCATCATTGGTAATTCGTTTCAACACTTCCCTTGAGAAAATATGCATAATATCGGGGTCATAGTCGATGATGTCCATGACCTTGCCATTGTACTTAAAGAACTTGTACAATTCCTTCATTCTAGGATGCACTTTGACATTGTTGCTGGTCATAACCTGCCCCGTGTTTGCATCTTTCATGGGGTATAGGTAAACTTTCAAATCCTTAAAGAACAACTTTCCAAAGGCTTCTAATATACCACCACTTAAATCGCGATAGTATTTTTCGTCAAAAATATCAACCAGATTGTTCACCCCCATGGTCAGTCCAATCTTGGCCTTTGTATAGTTGTTAAAGTACTCTACCAGTTTATAATACTCCTGAAAGTTGGAAATCAGCACAGTATGTCCCAAAGAGCATAACAGTTCTGCACGATCCATAAAGTCCTGCTCGTCTATTTCACCGGCAGCCTTTAAGTTGGAAAGAGTAATTTCAAAAACAACTATGGTATTTTCATACTCTACCGTCTGTTCTCGTATAAAAATATCGTAAGACTTTTGAAACATATCCATGTTCACCTTGGTAACTGGTCTAAAACTTCCTCGAAGTGCCAAAATATTTTTCTTGTACAATACGGCAGCAGGGAGTAAGTTATTCCCATCAGGACCAAACATTACCGCATCGGTCATGTCATTTCGGATGAGCTGTAGGCTCATAAGCCTGTTATCCACATCCTTAAAGTTTGGACCTATAAAATTGACCATGTCAATCTCTATGGTATCCTTATCAATATGGTCATATAGGTATTTTAATAGCTTTTTGGGTTTATGATACTTGAAAAAAGCCCCATAAATTAAGTTTACACCCAAAATACCCAAGGTTTCCTGTTGTAATCGGGCTTCATTTTGTTTAAAACGAATGTGAAGCACAATTTCATCGTACTCCTTTTGTTTGGGATCAAGCTGAAAACGGATTCCAATCCATCCATGACCTTTGTATCTTTTGGAAAAATCAATGGTGGCAACCGTGTTGGCATAGCTGAAAAACAAATAATCCGGATTGTTCTCGCGACTTATACGTTCTTCTACCAAGCGCATTTCATGTCGTAACATTCCTTTAAGCCTGGCTTGGGTAACATACCTGCCATCCTCCTCAACTCCATATATGGCATCACTGAACGATTTGTCGTAGGCGCTCATGGCCTTGGCAATGGTTCCTGAAGCCCCCCCGGCCCTAAAAAACTGTCGTGCAGTTTCTTGGCCCGCACCAATCTCGGCGAAGGTTCCATATATATTGGGATTTAAGTTTATCCGAAGTGTTTTTGCCTTTATCGAAGGTATATTTTCAAAGCTATTTACGTTGCGAGAAGCAGTTGACATAACCAGTGTTTTATTAAAAACAAAGTTACACTCTTAATCAAATCTATTAAATAAATAAGTTATAATTTTGATTTTAATGGATGATATGATGACCATTACTTTTTTGGGGACAGGAACCTCGCAAGGGATACCCATTATTGGAAGTGATCATCCTGTTTGCTTGAGCAAAGATTCTCGTGACAAGCGACTTCGTGTGTCTGTTTTGGTGTCTTGGAACAATTACAATTATGTTATTGATTGCGGTCCCGATTTTAGACAGCAAATGCTCGCAAACCCCATCCCAAGGTTGGATGGAATTCTCTTCACCCATGAGCATGCCGACCATACAGCTGGAATTGATGATATACGCCCCTTTTTTTTCAGACAAGGTGATATTCCGATTTATGCCCACCAAAGGGTGATAAAGTCTCTAAAAAAACGGTTTGATTATATTTTCGCCGATAAGGATAGATATCCTGGGGCACCCGCCGTTATTGTAAATGAGGTAGAGAAGGGGAGTACTATTGGCTTGGGAAATATAAATGTAGTGCCCATTGAAGCATTTCATAATCGATTATCCGTTTTTGGTTATCGTTTTGGAGATTTTGTGTATTTGACTGATGTAAAACGGGTTGAAGAGGAAGAAATCAAAAAAATGAAAGGAGCAAAGATATTGGTTGTTAATGCGCTTCGTTCAGAGCCGCATCATTCACATTTTAATTTGAAAGAAGCTCTAGATTTTGCTGAGAAAGTAGGCGCCGAGAAAACATATTTCACCCATATTAGTCATTTATTGGGATTTCATGCCGAAGTAGAGGAGAAACTCCCTGAAAATGTGTTTTTAGCTTATGATAATTTACAATTAAAGATTTAGAAGAATGAAAAGTAAAATATTCCTTTACCTGTTTGTATTTGCCGCATTGATTGTCTTGTATCAATTTGTCAGCGCCAATAACCTTCAAAAAAGCTTGAATTCTAATATTGATAAATTAGAATCTGAAGTTACTAGTTTGAAAGATTCTTTGGAGCAAGCCCAATTAAAAGTTCTTGATATGCAATACTTTTCATTGGAGAACAACGATGATGCCTTGGCATATTATGACCATCTTAATTTAAAAGACCCAGTAAGGTATATTGAGGATAAGTTGTTGGAAACCAATGAAAAAAAAGGAAATAATCCATTGGTTCCCTATGAAGGGATGGAAAGCGATTTCAAAATCAACAAAATAAAAATCCTTAACCATAAATGGTTGTTGGCCGATTTTTCAGATGGTAAATATTGGGGAGATCTGGTTATCAAGTATGAGTTAAAAGACGATTTGGGTGTAGATTTCACCTTAATGGATCACCTACTTTACGCTCGCAGTAACTAAATATGCTGAACAAGCCACTCCCGGAACGAATAAAAGTTCTGTTGAGAAACTCCATGCCCAATTGGGAATTCCTCATAAACATGGTTCACGCCCAATTCTGTTAGAAAAGCAGGTGTTTTTTGCGCCCATTCCAAGGGAATTACTTGGTCTACTTGGCCATGAGAGGCATAAATATTTAAAGAACTGTGATTTTTGTCTTTATAGCCTTCCAACAAAATATTTTCATTGATATAACCGCTTAGAGCGACTACATTCTTGATTTTATCAGGAAATGAAAGTGCCACAGAATAACTCAAAATAGTACCTTGGCTGAATCCTAAAAGTGTAATGTTCGCTGTGTCCAAATCAAACAACTCACAAGCTTCGTCAATAAAAGCGACAATTTTACCCCTAGATTCTTTTGCTTGCTCGTCATCACTCCATTTACCATATTTGGCATCAAAATTAATGGCATACCAGGCATGACCGAAAGGTTCAAGGTCATACGGAGCTCTGACTGAAATAACGTGTAGCTCCTCTGGAAGTTCTGATGCAAAGGAGAAAAGATCTTCTTCGTTGCTTCCATAGCCATGAAACATAAAAAGAGATGGTTTTTTTCCTAATTTAAGGGATGACGGACGTTCTAAATATTCTAACGAAAGTGAGGTGGGGGACATTTGAATAATTTATGGAATAAAGGTAAACCATTTTTGAAAATGTTCCCCTAAAAACGGCAGAGGTCGGGTTTTTTCATTTAAGGCCTGTAGAAATCCGTATCCCCAAATAATAAGGTATAGTAGAAATAATCCGAAGGAAACATAAACTATTCCGGTATAGGTCAGTACAATGGCCAATGCATGAAAAATTAAATGGATCCCAAAGGCTTGCCGTGTATGAAATCTCGCATATGCATCTTTTGGTTCGGAGTTCATACTAATGGCTATCAAACTGCCCACAATGGTAAGGTAAGCTACTATAGCCGTTGTTTTTCCTGGATTGGAGTTGCTCAAAATTCTAGAGAGTTGTTTGATTATTATTTATGATTCCATAGACTTTTCCCTTTTGGGAAGCTCCTAGGAACATACTGTTTTTTGAGATGGATAAAATGCGCTCTTTTTCAAAAATGTAATCTTCTTCTGGGTCAAAGAGGGTTAAACAAGCCGATTGACCTTCATCAAACATCGGAGCTTCAATTCCGAAACGTTCACGGCCTTTGGTGAGCAAGGCAATAGTGTCCTCAGTACCCAAAAGTCGGTTTAGGCTTCCAAAAGCTGATTCCAATCCGATAGTGCCGTTTGCCGCATTGTCGAACTCAACCCGTTTTTCTTCAACATCCATGGGAAGGTGATCTGTCGTGATAAAATCAACAGTGCCGTCCTTTAATCCTTTTATTAGTGCTTTGCAATCAGCAGCACCTCTCAGTGGTGGGGATACCTTAAAGGATGTATCGAACTCTTTTAGGGATTCATCGGTGTAGATAAGATTATGAATGGCAACACTGCAGCTAACATCCAATCTTTTCTTTTTGGCATTGGCAATCAACTTCACTGAATTTGCGGTCGAAATGGTAGGAATATGCAATTTTCCACCAGTGTATTCCAATATGAATAAGTCCCTAACGATTTGCAGTTCTTCGGCCAGACCTGGAATACCTTTAAGTCCAAGTGTGGTAGACACCTTACCTTCGTGGACAATACCTTTTCCTTTAATCTGGGCATCCTCGACATATGAAAACACAAGCCCGTCAAAATTTTGGGCATATAAAAGGGCTATTTTTAGCAGGTTTGGATTTGATATTTGATGTTTGAAATCATAAAACGCCACTGCACCGGCATTTTTCATATCATATAGTTCTGCCAAATCTTTTCCATCAGCATTTTTCGTCAATGTTCCTATTGGGTAGAGGCGTGTAGCACTTCCATTCGCCCTATCTTTTAGAAAAACCACGTCAGAGCTGGTATCTGGAACGGGTCTAGTATTCGGATTTAGTAAAACGTCCGTAAAACCACTTTGTCCCGCTACTTTTAGGCCATTGGAAATGGTTTCCCGTTCTTCAAACCCCGGCTCCCCAAAAGCTACACCTGAATCAAACCATCCTAAAGAAACATGTAGATTTTTTTTTGTTACTACTTTGACATTCGAAGGAGCCTCAATAGAAGCAGCAATCTTTTCAACAACTCCCTTTTTAATTAGAATATCCCTTTTTTTAAGGTGCAATGCCTTATTCTCGGGGCATACAATCTTGGCCGACTTCAGCAGCATGTTCATTTAACAAATTTTTGAATGATTACTTCGACAAGCGCCAGAAACAGCGCTAAAATAACAAACCATTTCCAATAAGCGGTAATGGCATCCTCAGTTTTAAGTTGATTAAACAGGGAAGGAACAGAATCTAGAATCTCTACGTTTGTAAATCCATTTAGATCCATATAATTGAGTTTACTCTCCGTCCTAGGGTAATTGAAACTGATATTCCTCACGGATTGGCCATCCTTTAAAACACTAAAAATTCCATCCGAAGTAGGAATATCATCAAAAGTCAATCTTATTTTATTGGGAAAACTTTGTTGCAACGGAATAAAGGTTTCACCAAGTTTCGAAACATTTAGAATCTTATCGCTCCCAAGATTTACCGGAACATCCACTGATACTGAATTTCCTAGCGTATAATATAGATCATTCATTTTCAAGCTGAATTCTGCCATGTTATAAAATGTAGGAACAATTAGTGGAGAATTCTTAAAGTTGGTGTTTTCTTTTTTCAATGAAGTGGCAAATAGATAAAAACCGTTATTGCCCACTAAAAAGGCATCATTGCCTTCTAGGGAAAGCACTTTTGGTAAATTTGACCGTATTCTGAAAAAATGATTCACAGTCGGATATTGAAAATTGTCCACCTGTTGCTCAAACACATTTTTATATAGTGGATGCCCAAATGATATATTGGTGATTCTTTTGGCAACGTTTGAAGCTTCTAGCAGTTGAGTGCCATAAAAATTGGATAAAAATTGGTTGTATGAAGTTAAATCACTCTCTAATGATGGAATTACGACAAGAGTCCCCCCATTTTCCTTAAAAACAGAGAGTACCTCCTGCAAACTATTTGGAATTGACTTTAAGTTGTTCAGAATAACCGTATGCTGTTGGTTTAAGATACTGTAATCCAGTTGATCCAAAGGAATCTGGGTCAGGACAAACTCATCAGCAGTATACAATCGAGATAAATAATTGTCATCCGTCTCTCCAATGGACAATACTTTTATCTTTTCCTTTTTACCGATATTAAAATAAAATGTGTTGTCATAGCCTGCGCCTCCATTTTCAATAATTTGTAATCGCCCATCTATTTCTTCGTCATTGGGAATGGAAAACTCAACTTCTGTATGGTCACCAGATTCAAATTTTGCTGCAACTTTTGCGATTAAAGTGTCTTTGTTGTATAACGAAATGGGAACTGTTTCCTCTTCAGAACCTCCTGAAAGCATGACCTTGAGTAGTAGTTGATTCAAGGTATTGTCCGAAACTTGAATCGAGTCTATAGAAACGTTTTGTACCTCGGAAGGAAAAACTGGAACGAAGTACTTACGAATTGTTGAATCTTGTATGCTCTTGTGAGTCCCTGTTCTTTGCTGAAAATCCGAAATAAGAATAAGGTTTTTTATAGTACCATCGGATTTGGAAAATAAAGTGCCGGCTTTCAGTTTAACTTCATCCAAACCTAACTGCTTATATGAATAGGGGATGGATAATAAATCGTTCTGAATGTTCTTGACCGTAATGTTTTTGAAGGTGTGCTCATTTGTAAAGAGGCTAAGCACTTGTTCCTTATCTATATTTTTGATTAAATCCTGAACAGATTTTTCCAACAACGAAAGTCCGTTCTCCTTGGCTTGCATACTGAACGAATTGTCCAAATAGATTACCGTTTCTTTTTGCTTAAGCGCTGTTTGGGAAGCTATGAAAGGCTGGGCAAAGGCAATTACCAAGGCAGTTAGTAATAAAAGTCTGGTAAACAGAAGCAGCCACTTTTTGAGCATATTGCTTTTTCTTGACTCAGAGACTACTTTTTGTAGCATAACTACATTGGTAAAAGGAGTTTTTTTAAATCTACGGAGTTGAAAAAGATGAATTAAAATGGGAATTAGTAGAAGAAAAAGGGCCCAAAGAATTTCTGGATGTTTAAACTGCATTCCACATTACGATTGGACAAATATAGATATTTAAACAATGTTCAATAAACAATTGGTGATAATCGATGGTCAATTAACAGTTTTTAATAATAACTGATTGAATTGTTCATTGCAAATTGGTAATTGTACATTGTTTATTGTCCATTATATCAGCAAAAGAAAAAGTAATCCGTCGAAGCTCGCTGTTCAATTTTTGTAAAAAAGTTCTCGATTTCTGATTGAGCATCTTCATTGGCTACGGTAACAATACTTTGTGGGTTCTCTAATTTCTCCAAAGCCGTAAAGTGAACCAACTCTTTTCCATAAATCTTTTTTCCAATCTTTTTGGGGTTATCACAGAGCCAAGTGAAATCAATTTTTTGTTCGACAAGCTTCTTGGCTATGGTTTTCCCCTTGAATCCAGCTCCCCAAATTACCAGAGAACGGTTTTTGAAATAATCCAATTTTAAAAAATAATGGAGTTTGATGTCCAAAAAATAATTTTGTGCATAATGCTCATGGGTTCGAGAAGTTCTGGTATCGTAGTCTCGCCATAGGTGCAAGATTTGATTACAAGGAATTATTTTTAATCCTTTTTCGTAAAACCGAAATGTGAGATCATAATCTTCTGGGTATCTATCTGGCTCAAAAGCACCGCATAGGTCCAAATCTTCTCGAAATACCATCCAACAGGGAGAGGGGATTACACATTCTTTATAGATCTCGGTGTAGTTTTTTCCTGTAGAAGTCAAGTGATTCAACCATTTCTCATACCGTTCATATCCATTGCTAATGCCTCGATTTGAAAAGTACTTTACTTGCCCGACCGAAACATAACCTTTTCCATATTTGACCAAACTATTGACCATACTGGATAAACGGTTGGGTTTCATAATATCATCTGAGTCCATTCTGGAAATCAAAGCTCCGGTTGCATTTGAATAAGCTGTTCTCAATCCTGGAATTATACCAGCACCCTGATTGGAAAAAACCTTTATTCTGGAATCTTTTTTGGAGTAGGACCGGAGGACGTTCAAACTTTCATCCTCAGAATGGTCATTCACTGCCAGCACCTCCCAATGCACATAGTCTTGGTTTATTATGGAATCAAGGCATTCAGGAAGAAAATGTGCTGTGTTCTTGAACGGAATGAGAATACTAACCTTATACTCTTGCATTACATAAATTAAGTGTACACCTATGGGGCTTTAGTTCAATAAGGACTCAATTTCCCAAAGCAACTCTGATGGCTTTTTCTGCAAGACCTTCCATAATTTCATATCCTTTTTTTGTGGGGTGTACCCCATCTTCTGCCAATTCTTTTGAAAGGCCATTTCGCTCATCGGTCATGGCGGAAAAATAATCCAAGTATACAAGGTTTTTTTCTCTGGCCATTTTTTGGAGCATCAAGTTCAATCTTGGAATTTTTTCATTGGGTTTTAAACCAGGTCGCCAAGGATAATCATATGCGGGAAGTATAGAGCAAATAATGGGTCGAATGCCATTAATTTCCGCAAGTTCAACCATGGAAAGAATGTTGTCACGAATTTGCCGTAAGGTCATAGGGCCTGTATTACCAGCAATATCATTGGTACCTGCCAAGATTACAACAACTTTGGGTTGCAGGTCGATTACATCTTGCCTAAACCGCAATAGCATTTGTGGAGTGGTCTGCCCGCTGATTCCACGATTCACATACGGTTTCCCTTCAAAAAAGTCTGGATGCGCCGAAGACCAACCCTCTGTAATGGAGTTTCCTATGAAAACCACCCGATTTTCTTCCTCCGAAAGAGAAAGAAGAGAAGCGTTTGCTTCTTGATATTTTTGAAGATTTGCCCAATCTTGAGCATTACTTGTTTTCAATAGGCCGAAAAGGGAAAGCACAAGAAGTATTCTTATTTTGGTTTTGAACATTACATTGATTTGCCTAAAAATAAGAAATTAATACCATCATCTACTGAGCAGCCAATATGTAATAAAAGCGAAAATTATCATTATTAAAATAGCCATTAATCCAGCTAAGCTGTTCTTACGTTTTTGGTGAGCTATTTTTTTTCGGACGACCATGATATCTTCAGGAGTAGACTTTTTGAAACTCAATTCGGTTCTTGCCTCCATACCATAGACGTCTTCTTTAGATTTACGTCTTCTTTTTTTGAGCAGGTCGCGATTGGCCTTGAACGACCTTACCATGTGAAGTATATGTCCGCCTCCTCCCATAATTAAGTGATTTAATTATATGTAGGATTTTTTCTAAAAATGTTACACGGGCAGAAAAAATCTTAGTTCTTTGGCGGCGTTATCATAATGTGTGCTCTATGAGTACCCGGATTCATTAGCCATGCGTGACCAGGAGGGGTAGGAGTAGTGGGTAATCCGGTGGACTCACCCGTTGCAAAAGGAATATAAAAGACATAGCGTACGTATGGGTTTTCAATCTCCTTTGTTTCTTGGTTCACTGTTCCCGTAAATACACACAAAGTTGCCTTATCAGGCATTTTTAGTTTTCCAGATTTAACTTCTTCCTCCCGAATATCGAAAATTTCTTGAGCTTCTTTTCCTTGCATCCTTAATTCTCTACCGCGTGCCATAAAAGGTTCTAAATCTTTATGGTATGCCGCTGTAGAGAATTTTTCTTTTTTTTGGTCGTCTGCAAGGGCAACATAGTCGTTAGAACCATTTTTTAAAACAGTGAAGTTTCCAGATATGTCGTAGCCATATACCTTTGCGCCATCTTTATAATCTTTTGGAACAGCCATTAATGCTGTTTTTATCTGCCATTCTTTGGAAGGAATCTCTTGAGCCATCAAAAAATGCATACTCATTAAGCCAACAATAATTGAAAGGATATTTTTTCTCATAATTTTAGTTTAAAGCCTTTACGCTCTAACCATCCCGTAAAGAAAACCACCGCAAGGGCAAAGCCAAAGGAAATCAACAGACCAGCTATACCTGAATTCAAAAATTCTGGTAATCTAATATGGCTTAAGTTTTGTAAAGGATAAATAAAATAGGGAATCATGTAACAGGTCAAAGTTGCTGTGCCTGCGGGTTTTATAAAATCAGCCCATCGTGTTATTTTCATAACATCGGCTATATAATGCAATAGAACAAAGGATAAAAAACCAATGCCGCTGCATACAGCCAACCAAGAGGGGGTTCCCTGAATTTTTGAAATACCCCAAATATGCCTTGTGCCTAATCCAAAGGCTATTGAGATAACTCCCAATAAGATTATCAAGGCATAGGGTGTTTTAATACCAGATTTCCCCAATTTTTGGAACAAAAGTGTTGTAACCACTCCTCCAGCTGTGAATGCGGGGATTGTTCCAGAATATAGCGGAGAAAAGTAAGTTATAAAGCCATCAAATTGCAATAATTCGGTAGATGTATTCAGTACTGACAATGTGTTGAACCCTATCCATAGAATTATAAGAGCATACAGATTACCTTTGGTAAAAAGATAAGCCAACGCATTGGCCAAATAGGCCCAACCAATAAGACCAAGTATACCCCACCATTGAGGCTTCATCCAATTTTCTCCTGAAAGACCACCTTTGTAAACTATAGCCAGATAGAGAAAAATCAATAATCCCATTACCTGAAAAACAAGGTGCCATTTTTTTGGAACCGGGCTTTTATTCCAGTTCATCCAAACCAGAGCAGTGGCCATAGCCATTATAAAACACCACCAATATTTGCCTAATCCCAAAGTCTCGCTATGTGTTTCATAATTGACCATAAAATAACCAATGAACAACAGAGATAATGAACGGATGAGAATATGCTTTCCAATCCTTACTGAGCTTTCGTTTTTAGAAAATCTGTGTTGGATAGCATAGGGAATGCTAAGCCCTACGATAAAAAGGAACAACGGAAAGATTACATCTGAAAAGCCTAAATAATCTTCTGTAGCGGAGGCATGTTGCAACCATTTGGGCACTTTGGTCAAAGTCCAAAAATCATTTACCCAGATCATCAATACCATGGTCAAGGCTCTTAATATGTCGATGGATGCTATTCTCATACTTGCTATTTGTGATTCCAATTATTTGGATCAGCACTTTCGTTGGGGGATAAGCCTAAAATATCTCCCTTAGTATTCACGCCCAGCCCCAAAACAGTTCGGTTAACATAGTTAAAGTAACTTGTTACTTGGTTTATTTCCAAAATTTGTCCGTCAGTAAAACCTGAAGCTCTTAAGTCATCAATTTCCTTTTTTGAAATTTCGGTATGGGCAATGGTCAACTTTTTGGCATATTCCATTCCGACCAAAAACTTATCCTCAAATATTCCATTCAGTTCGTCAGTTTTGACAGATTTTATAAATCTTTCAGCTTTTTGGTCATCGTTTAGTAGTCTCTTAAACCCTTCAAAATGATGCTGGACACAATAATCACATTTATTAAGATGACTCACATATATACCGATGGCCTCCAAATACCATTTGGGAAGTTCGTTATTGGAGTTGTGTAACACATTTTTATAAAGCGTCATGTGTCCCACTAGGGAATGGGGCCTTAAACTATGTATGGAGAGAACATTGTCCACATTATTGTCCGGCCCTTTGACCCTATCATAAATTCTTTTTAGCTGTGGACCAGCATTTTCGTAATCGACAATTTCTATCCAACTCATAGAAAAGGATTATTCTAAAACGGATTAGTATTTGGCACTTTTGCCATTGGCAACGGTTCTTAGAATAAATGCACGCAAATCATCATTGGCCTTTTTGAGGTCCTCACGCCTTAAGTACATCATGTGCCCAGAACGATATCCCTTAAATTCGAAACGATCTTTCATGCGTCCACTTGGATCTATTTGCCACATCGTATATTTTGCGTTGAAATATGTTGTGGCACCATCATAATATCCCGATTGTACCAGTACATTCAAATATGGGTTTTGTGCCATGGCTTGACGAAGGTTGTCACGGGTATTGTCATTTTCATTGTTCCATGGGTGTACAGGGCCGAACATATTGTATTTGATATCGGTTTTAAATTTTAATTCTTCCTGCAGATAGTAGTTAATAGCTGGAGTGAAGCTGTGCAACCATGAGGTTAATTCTGCTGAATAATCTGGTCCTTCCCCAAAAAGTCGCCTGTCAATCCCTAAGTAACGACTGTCCAATCTCCCCACGTTATATCCACCGTTGTCCTTCAACAAATTTTTCCAAAAGAATTGGGTGGGAACGTCCAGGTTATGATCTAAAATGTCTTTTTCCTTTAATCCTGAATAATAAGCCATTTTCTGCGCTACGCTTTTACGTTCTGCATCGGAAATAAAACCTCCTTTGGCAATGGCAGGAATCAGAGTATTTATGGTATATTCTTCCGATTCAGGTAAGATATCCAGTAAATCCTTGTTTTGGAGATCAGCAGGGAGGGCCTTGTGATGCCAAGCTGCAGCCGTATAATAGGGAAGGTTTAAGGCACTAGACACGGGCCCACCCACACGGATTACTTTGTAATCTGCAGGGGAAACCATGATAACCCCATTCAAATACATCCATTGCTGGTTTTGCAAAGCCAGTGATAGTCCCATGACCCGGGTTCCTCCATAGCTTTCCCCAATAATATACTTTGGAGAGCGCCAACGATTGTTTCGGGTCACAAAGGTGTTCAACCATTCCGCTAAATATGTTACATCGGCATTGATTCCGAAAAATTTATCTCTATCCACCTTATCACCTGTTTCAGGTATAGTTCTGGAATAACCTGTATTGGCAGGGTTTACATATACAATATCTGTCACATCCAATACGGAATAAGGATTGTGTTTAACCCCATAAGGTTGAACAGGATATCCTTCATCATCAATTTTAAGAATTCTGGGACCAGTATAGGCCAAATGCATCCAAACAGAACCTGAACCAGGTCCTCCGTTGAAAGAGATTAACAAAGGCCGCTCAGCTCTGTTTTTCACATTGTTTCTTGTGTAATAGGTGTAATGTAGAGAAGCTATTGGCTCTCCCATTTCATCCCAAACAGGCTGTGTACCCGTAGTGGCCGTATAATTTACGTTAGTACCATTGATTGTCACATTGTGTTGCGTGGTTACAGTGGTATCCACAGGTAATTTTCTACTTTGCGCAAAGGCAGTGGAACTGAATAGAAGTACATGCAGTATTAAATAGATTTTTTTCATTTTATATTTGAATTAGTCAGATTCTTATAGCTGTTGGCACCTTTTAAGCCAAAATAGCTTCAATCTTGGCAAGCTCTTCTTTACTGAAGGCCAAATTATCCAGTGCTTTTATATTGTCAAGTAATTGTGCGGTCCTGCTAGCACCAATCAATACGGTGGTAATACGTTCGTCCTTTAAAATCCAGGCTAAGGCCATTTGGGCCAGACTTTGGTTTCTTGAATTGGCAATGGCATCCAGTTTTTGAACCTTCTCTAAAATTTCAGGTGTAATCTGGTCTGATTTTAGGTATCGCGCATCTTTCCCTGCCCGTGAATCCTTTGGAATTCCTTTTAGGTATTTATTGGTCAGTATACCCTGTCGTAGTGGAGAGAACGGGATGGACCCAATACCCTTTTCACCCAAAACATCCAAGAGTCCATCTTCTACCCATCTATCCATCATATTGTATCTTGGTTGGTGAATAAGTAATGGGGTTCCAAGATCTTTTAAGATTTCATAAGCTTTTGCAGTATCCTCCGCATTATATTGGGAGATTCCCACATAAAGTGCCTTACCTTGCTGGACAATATGATGTAGAGCTCCCATGGTTTCTTCCAAAGGGGTTTCAGGGTCGGGCCTATGATGGTAAAATATGTCAACATACTCCAATCCCATCCTTTTTAAACTTTGGTCCAAACTTGCGATTAGATATTTTCTTGAACCAAAGTTTCCGTAAGGTCCAGGCCACATATCCCAACCAGCTTTTGAAGAAATAATCAATTCATCCCTATAATTCTTAAAATCCTTATGGAACAGGCGTCCAAAATTATCTTCTGCGGCACCATATGGGGGGCCATAGTTGTTTGCGAGATCAAAGTGGGTAATTCCATTGTCAAAAGCAGTTCTTAAGATTTGGCGAGCATTGTAAAAGTCATTCGTATGTCCGAAATTATGCCAAAGCCCTAAGGAAATCATCGGAAGTAAAAGTCCGCTGTTGCCGCAACGTCTATACTGCATTTTTTCATATCTACTTTCGTTGGGAACATAATTTTCTATCCCAAAGGAATCATTTAAGGCCATAATGTAAAGGTATAGTTGTTTTTAAGGGAACTAAATTTATCATATTTCAGCTCAGATATTCCTGTTTTATGGATTTTAACTTAAATTTTTGATAAAGCCTGAAGCTTAAAAAGTAAATTCAATGGCATTATCAACACCTCAAAAAACATAACATCATGAATAAGCTTTCCAGAAGGGATTTCAATACGAAGATTGCAAAAAGTGCTGGCGCAACAGCATTGATGTCGATATCACCGCTGGCCTGTGCCATTGCTGCTAAAAAGGACAAAAGGAAATTGGGAATTGCCCTTGTCGGCCTAGGAAGCTATAGCACCTATCAATTGGCTCCTGCACTCATGGACGCAGAACATTGTTATTTAGCAGGAATAGTTACGGGAACACCAGAAAAAGAAAAGATTTGGGCAGGGAAGTATGGTATTCCGAAAGAGAATATTTATAATTATGACAACTTCGATGACATTGCGCAGAACAGTGCAATAGATATTGTTTATGTGGTACTGCCCAATAGCATGCATGCCGATTTTTCGATTAGGGCGGCGAAAGCCGGAAAACATGTAATATGTGAAAAGCCTATGGCTATTAGTGTGGAGGAATGTGATGCCATAATTCAGGCTTGCAAAGAAAATGGGGTAAAGCTTGGCGTCGGATATCGCTTGCATTCAGAACCCTATACCCAAGAAGTAAAGCGAATTGTAAGAGAGAAAACCTTCGGTAAAATCAACTACATTTCTGCGGATGCAGGATATCGTTCTATGTCATACCCTGCTCAGTGGCGGTTGAACAAAGAGCTTTCTGGCGGTGGGGCTTTGATGAATATGGGTGTCTATTCCATTCAAAGTGTCATTTATGGTACAGGTGAAAACCCAATTTCTGTTTCCGCACTAGAATTTAGCACACGCCCCGATTACTTTAAGGAAACGGATGAAACCATTACAGCTCAATTCGAATTTGAAAGCGGTGCTATCGGAAACATTATGACCTCGCATAATATAAGTACCAATAGGCTTTTTGCTTCATGTGAGCGGGGATGGTACGAGCTTGACCCGGCAAGTACATATATACCATTGGCTGGACGAACGTCGCAAGGAGAGCTTAACTTTCCACAAGAAAGCCAACAAAAGCTTCAAATGGATGATTTCGCAAAACATATTTTATTTGACCAGCCCAATAAAGCTCCTGGTGAAATGGGTAAAAGAGATATGATAATCGTAGAAGCCATTTACGAATCCATATCTAAAGGAGGCAAGAAAATTCCTTTGAATTTCACTTCAGGATATGGGTTTGGAGGGTAACATACCTATGTTATAACCGGTAGAAACCTTTATCCTGGTCTTATTCAATTACTTCAATATCTCACTAATTTGAACAATGGGCTGAACATTGGTATAATTTGGAATGTCACCAACAATTTGCTCAGCGTTTGGTCCAAAAGCATTCTGATAATCTGAAAGTTGGTCAAAGTATAAATATCCAATGGCAAAATAAGGAATGGGCTCATCAGGAGTTCTGGCACCTATGCCCTTATCAATCTTGTAGTGTTTCATTGCATCTCCCAATAAATCGGCTACCATGGGCATATGCTTATTAGAATAGTAATCCATGTCAAATGTCTTTCCTTCACTGTTAGGGTATAAAATAGTTACTTTGACCATGCCTTTTTTTTCAGAAGGTGTATGCTGCTGGCAACTCATAAAAAATACCATTATGCTTATAAGGAGAAGGGTTTTGGCTTTCATTCGACTTTTTTTATGGGTTTGCCTAAAGTTACTGATTTTCAGTATTCATAAGTCAAAATAACTTTATTTGTTGCCTTGCTTGGTCAACAACTGGTTCAAACCTGCTTTTTCAAAAAGTATTTGCCCCACTTTGACATCTGACCATCCTTTTTTTAATCGATATGTAAAAGTAGGCTGACCATCTATAAGCTCGCAATCAATATAATAATTGGATATGCGTTCATTTGAAACTTTTTGGAGTTCCTGTATATGAGTAGATATGAAAAAGTAGCATCTGTCGAAATTACTTAAGCCGTTAATGGTCGTTTTGCAAATTTCAAAACCATCTTCGACATTTGTTCCGCTAAAAAGTTCATCAAAAACAGCGAAGCATTGATCTCCGTTTGTTGCATTTTCTACAACACTTTTGAGATTCATGATTTCCTTCATAAAATGACTGTAGCCCTTTAAGATGTCATCACTTCTATTGATTTCAATGGAAAAATGGGTGAAAAATGGGATTTCCGCACGGACAGCGGGTATACCTAATCCTATATGACCGAAATAAACACATAATGTGATGGCTTTTAATAGTGTTGATTTTCCAGACATATTGGGGCCATTTAACACTACCACATTACTTTCGCTTTCAATATCATTTTTGACAGGTGAATCCAGTAAAGGATGATAAAGTCGGTGTATTTTCAAGCCTCTTTCGACAAACTTTGGAAACGGAAAATTCATTTTGACCAGTGCATAACTTATTGAAAGGTAAGCTTCAAAAAGAAATAGGTCTTCCCAAAATGCTCTCACCTTCCCCGCTTTTTTAAACTCACTGATTCTTTGGGTAAGCTCTATGATATGCTTATCCTTCAATCTGTGTTCCCTAACGATGTTTTCATATTTATACAATTCAAAATGGGAAAGAAATTCTAGTATTCTTCTAATGCTGCATTCATAAGATTTCGGAAACTGTTTTAAGTCCAGCCTTGAAAAATATTTCGATTCGAGACGATGAAAGAACAATATCAGTTGATTGAATCTACTTATATAATGTATTTTTTCTTTCTTGGAGGTGAACAGCCTGTATTTGAGCTTTTTCTTGGACAGGTCTTCTATTTTTCCATCATTTAGAAAAAAATGCACTTCGTTCAAATACAGCACTGTATACGAGTACTCCTTCAGTGTTTTTTCATTACAAGAAAAACCTTTAAGAATGTTTTGGCGTTCAATTATCTCTGTTATGGATGATAGGGGGTTTTCTAAAATTTCAAGGATTTTCCTCTTGCTGAACATGTTCAATGAATAGTCAAACAATGGTAAAAGTTCCTTTTCAATATTTAAGTCCTTTAAATTGTTCATTCTTTATTTCAAACTGGTTTCACCTAGGTTAATAGTGGAATGTGGTGTATCAAAATAGCCAATTTGCAATGTATAACCCGATAGTGTCAGAAAAGTTATGGAAACTTTAAGATATGATTTCAACCAATATGGACTCAATTTATGGTAAAGGAGAAAACTCTAAAATTTTTCAAAAACACCAAGCCCAAACAAGGCAAAATCATACTTCACTGGATCTGTTGCATCAAGCCTTCTTAAATTTGTATCCAATTCTAAAAGTGCTTTGGCATCGTTTTGTTTTCGGTGGAGGAGTTTGAGTTTTCGTGCGACGTTTCCAGAGTGTACGTCCAAGGGACAGGAAAGTTGACTTGGTTTTAGGCTTTTCCAAATTCCAAAATCTACTCCAGTGCTATTGTCACGGACCATCCAACGTAAAAACATATTGATTCGTTTTGCGGCAGAACCTTTTAGTGGATCTGAGACATGTTTTTGGGTTCTAGTTTGATGAGGTAATTCGAAAAATGTCAACTTAAACTGTGAAATGGATGTTTGCAAGGAACCTTCTTCTTGATGTTTTGCAAAAGTAGATTCTAATCCTTTGTAGTTTAGATAGATATGTTTTAAACTTTGAACAAAATATTGAAGATCGGTTCCATTAAAAGTGCGATGGACAAAGGGGGTTAGCTTATCTAAGTCGTTTTCGGAATGGTTCAACACGAAATCATGTGGGGAATTATCCAAGAGTTCCATCAGCCGAACAGCATTGTTAATAATGCTTTTGCGATTGCCCCAGGCAATAGTGGCCGTAAGAAAACCACTAATTTCAATGTCCTCTTTTTTGGAGAATCGATGTGGAACCTGAATCGGATCACCCTCCAAAAAACTAGGGTGGTTATACTGTGCTACCTTTTCATCCAAAAAATCTTTGAGCTCGGACTGGTTCACATCAAAGAATTAGGATACTATTTGTCCGTCTACCATGGTCAACTTACGGTCGGCCATGTTCGCCAACTCAGTATTGTGGGTTACCAGTACAAAGGTTTGTCCAAACTCATCACGTAACTGGAAGAATAGTTTATGAAGATTATCTGCACTCTCGGAGTCCAAGTTGCCACTGGGCTCATCAGCCAAGATTACAGAGGGATTATTGATCAAAGAACGTGCAACGGCAACCCGCTGCTGCTCTCCACCCGAAAGCGCATTGGGTTTATGATCATACCGATTTTTTAATCCTAAAAAGTCCAATAATTCCTTTGCTCTTTTCTCCGCTTCGGCTTTTTGAGTCTTTTTTATGAATGCGGGTATACATACATTTTCCAAGGCGGTAAACTCTGGCAATAATTGGTGAAACTGAAAAATGAACCCGATATGTTCGTTTCTAAATCGAGCTAATGGCTTGTCTTTGAGTTGCAGCACATCAATACCATTTACGTTCAAGGAACAATCCATTGGATTGGAAGGGGAATCCAAAGTGCCCAGAATTTGCAATAGGGTTGTTTTTCCAGCTCCTGAAGCTCCTACGATGGAAATAACCTCCTCTTTCTGTATTTCTAGGTCAACTCCTTTGAGCACTTGCAGTTGTCCGTAACTTTTTTGGATATTTGCCGCCTTGATCATCGATTTAGCTTTATGGTGTGAAAGTAAGGATAAGAATTCAGCGCACAAAAATCGGGATTATAAATAAAGGTTTTAAGCCTCATTACGACTTTTAAAAGGGTTTAACAAAAACTAAAGGTTGTAGAATCAACATCTTTAGTTTACTTTTCAATGATAAATGGATAAGCAAGACAATACGCATTTGGAAACGGCCATTTTTGCAGGCGGATGTTTTTGGTGTACAGAAGCCGTTTTTCAACGCCTCCAAGGTGTTCACGAGGTAAAATCAGGTTATACAGGAGGTCAAATTAAAAATCCCGCATATCGTGAAATTTGTACGGGGAGGACTGGGCATGCGGAAGCCATCAGTATATTGTTTGACCCTGAACAGGTTTCCTATACAGAGTTACTCGAAGTATTCTTCGCTACACATGACCCTACGACCCTAAATCGTCAGGGAAATGATGTTGGAACGCAATACCGCAGCGAAATTTTCTACACAACACCGGCACAAAAGGAGCAGGCTGAGGAGTTTATCGCGCTTTTGGAAAAAGAAAGGATTTTTGGAGCACCAATTGTAACCGCTGTAACCGAAGAACAACCATTTTACTTGGCTGAACAGGAGCACCAGAATTATTATAACGATCATAAATCACAACCGTATTGTCAGTTTATCATTGATCCTAAGATCAAAAAGCTAAACCAGCATTTTTCAAATAAGCTAAACACTGTAAAATAACCATGGCGCCATATAAAAACTTAGAAGAATATAACATTGAGGTCACGAACGAGGTAAAGGACCGATTTTCCAGAATTATTGATGAAATAGGGGAGGATGTCAATCGTGATGGGCTGCTAAAAACCCCAGAACGAGCCGCTAAAGCCATGCTGTTCCTTACCCAAGGGTATAAACAAAATGCAGAAGAAATCCTTAAAGGAGCCATGTTCAAAGAGGATTATGACGACATGGTTATTATTAAGGACATTGAGGTGTACTCGCTTTGCGAGCATCATATGTTGCCCTTTTTTGGCAAGGCTCATATCGCCTATATTCCCAATGGATATATCGTGGGATTGAGTAAAATTCCTCGAATCGTTGATGTTTTTGCGCGTAGGTTACAGGTGCAAGAGCGTTTGACGCACGATATTCTAGAATGTATCAATGACACTTTAAAACCTCAAGGGGTAGCTGTTGTTATTGAAGCCTCACATATGTGTATGATGATGCGTGGGGTGCAAAAGCAAAACTCGGTAACTACTACTTCTGGTTTTAGGGGGCAATTTGAAAAAATTGAAACCCGCAATGAATTTTTGAAGCTGATAAGTTCCGATTTATCTTAATCGATTTTTTCATCTCAATTCGATTTCCTATTTTTCATCAATGGCACAAGAAAAAGACCCAAAGTATAGACACCTACTTTTAGGATTGCTGTTTGATGGTATTGGAATGCTTTCCTTTGCTATTCCTGGGATAGGGGAGTTCTCCGATGTAATCTGGGCCCCAGCTGCTGGATGGTTGATGACCCGAATGTACAGGGGTAAAATTGGTCAAGTTGCTGGAGTTGTGACGTTCGTTGAAGAGCTTGTTCCTGGTTTAGACATTATACCTTCGTTCACTTTGATGTGGATATACACCTATTTGATTTCAAAAGATAAAAAGGCATAAAGAAAACTGCTAAATGCGGGAGGTCCTCGTTTTGGGTTTAGACCTTGAAGCGATGTAAATACGCTATGGTCTTCCCAAAAGGTTGGCAAATCACCTAAGGTAAATGTAAAGGCGATTTTTGGTGCAAAAAACAAAGAAGCTGGCTTAGTATTGAGTTTAGCACATAGCTCACAGTCAAAGTCTGAACCAAAAACCGCCTCATGACTATTATCAACCTTATCTTGGGAATGAAAAGAATGGGAGGTGAATACATGATGAAAATTAAAGCTCCATTGAAACAACAATACCGAAATCAGGATGGTACTGAACCAGATATGTCGCTTTTGTGTTTTCACTTCCTTTTAAATTAAATCACAAGTTTTCTTATAAAAGAACCGTCTTATTCTATAGTTAAAGAAAAAGTTTGGGTGATGTCCGTTTCTCCACCAGCATCGACAAGTGTACCATCATTTGGTTTTTTAGGCTCGTGACGCAAGGTGACCGCCAAGGTTCCTGTGCTGGCATCCGTGGTGGTCAATGTGAACTTTATTCCAACCGGATTGTTGGTTGTAAAATTCGTTCCTGTCTCTGCAGATACATAGTCTGATTCTTCATCAGCATATGCCGTAGAGGCATTTAAACCTCCTCCAACTGCAAAAAAGAACTGATGTTCGGCTGCCTCACCCTCGATTTCTTCGTTGACATCCTCTGCGGGTGTTTCGGTTTCGTTCAAAAGTGCTACCATTCCATTGTAGGTGGTATTGGCGGCAAGATTACCAGAAACATTGATTTCCGGGGCATTGGGTCCATCACCGTCTAAATCTCTAGAAGTTAAGGTAACCGTTGTTCCAGCAGTTGGCGTAAGTGTCACCGTCATTGTGGTGATGGTCTCTTCTTCGTTTACTTCTTCCGGATCATTGTCATCATTTGAGCATGAGACAAATAGTTGTCCGGCAATTAGGGCTAATGATAAGAATTTAATTGTTTTCATAACATAAAGGTTTAATAGTTAAATTTTAATTGTATAATAAAGTTCCTCCCTAGATTATCGGTAAAAAGGCGTTGACGATTTAGGTAATCCCTATAATTTGTGTTGAATATATTGTTTGCCACCAACGAGGTGGTCAATTTCATGCCATTCCCAAATGGAAATTCCATTTTTGAGGTCAGACCCAATAAATGATAGGCATCCGGTGGTGTGTTGATTTCCAGCAAAACATCTTGTTGCTGTTCCGGAGAAAAGACCATTATGTTTTCTGGAACTTCATTCTGCCGCAAAACATATTGGCTTTCCAAAGCCACCTCAAAGTTTTTCCATTCGGGAAGCGTAAATGCAACCTTGTTTCTAAAATTAGCAGCAGGCATATTTATCAATGGCAAATTGTTACTTATATCTTTTCCCTTAACCAATGAAAATCGGTGCTCTGTGCTAAACTGTTTCGTCCAATCTGAGTAAATGGTAATATCCAAACCAAGCAATTTCGCATCTGTTTGTCTATATTCCCATAAGGGGAAGGCCCCTCTATTATTAAACTCAACATCGGTTGGTTCAATCAAAATGAAATTATTGACCCAATTGGAGTAAGGTTCGAAAGCAAATCCCCAGTTATTGAAATCTTGCTCAAAAGATGCTGTGATTTTATGTGATGTTTCACTATCGAAACGTAGGTCTCCCAATTCAATCCGAGCAGCAGAGTGGTGCAAGCCATCACTAAATAGTTCAGAAGGATTTGGAGCACGTTGTGACAGTGCATAGTTGACTTTTAGGTTTGATCCATTGTCAAATTCAAGGTGGCTTCCTAAGGTTGCCGATATATTGTGGTAATCGAAAACAGGGTTTACGAGTAACTGTGTGCCTAAATCGTTTATGATAAGATTTTGAAATTCGGTATCATACCCTCGTTCTAACCAACGTGAGGTCCTGTAGAATTTTTTTGCATCTATATGAGTAAAATCGTAACGGATACCACCCTCTAATAGCAGTTGATCATTGATTTGATATTCACCGATGATGAAAAGACCAAAGTCAAGCTTATCATAATCAGGTATCAGACGGCGTACTCCTGTATCTGGATTGGCAAAGTTTTCTTGATACCTTCCTAGCAGACCCACATGAAGCTGATAAGTTTCATTGGCATCCCATTTAAAATCAGTGGTCATGGTATGTGTGGTCAGTTCAAGGTCCACGGAGGCTCTATTGCTCCTGCCGCCTCTTCGGATATCAAATTCGAATCTATGGTTCTTTTGAAAATCATATTGCAGATTCCATTTTCCCAAGCCTTCAAATCTTTTATAAAAGTTGATTTTACCCAAATGGTGGGTCACTTTTTGTTTAGGATTTTGAAGGTCATAAGTAAACTCCCGAATTGTTTGGGGTTGAAGACTGTTAATTGCTCTAATCAAATCATCCACATTGCCTATATGGGAAGCTCTCAATATGGCTATTTCCGTGTTGAAATACGAATATCTTGCATCCCATCCCCAAGTAAATTGTCGTTTGCCAAATTGCAGGGAAGCACCAATTTCTTTTACTCCGGTATTGGAAAGGACATAATCTGCAGCCTCATGGTCTCCCAATCGTTTGAAAGACCCTTGGCCTTTTATGAACCAACCATTATCAAAGGCTTTGGTCAATTCAGATGTAATATTTCCGCCACGACCATTGGATACTCCATTTAATAGTGTTTTACCGTATAGGGTATCCTTGGCAGGAACTCGTGCTTGTTCCATAACAATGACGCCACCAATGGCATCACCACTATATTGAAGCGCAGACGCTCCTTTGATTATAGAAACCGAACCCGCAGCATTAATGTCAACATTCGGAGCGTGTTCATCACCCCATTCCATGTCCTGCATGCGTACACCATCGTTCAAAATTAATACTCGACTTCCATTTAAGCCATGGATGGTAGGTTTCACTATATTAGCTCCTGTGTTAAGGGATGATACACCTCCTAATTCCTTAAGTGCATCTCCCAAGCTTCCTGCACTGTATTGTTCAAGGGTAGCCAGCTTAAGCTTTTCTTCTTGTGCAGAATTGGTTTTGTATCTAACCGCGTCTCCAACCACGTTGACTTCATCCAGTTCTTCTAAATGGTGTTCCAGTTTGATGTCGAATTGGGTGACCCCATCTACCTTGATATCGACAAAGATGGTGGAACATTCGGGGTGGGAAACTTCCAACTGATAAGTTCCTGGGCATATACTAGTAAAGATATATTCCCCTTTCTTATTGGTTTTGACCTCAGAAAGTTGATCGATTAGTACGGTAGCATTTTCCAACGGTATTTTGCTATGATAATCTGTGACCTGTCCTTTAAGGACATCGTTGCATTCTTGTGATTTTCCCTGAAATGGGATAAAGCTCAAAAGAATAATGAAAAGCATTGCTCTCATTCTCAATTCAATAAATAATTTTGTGTGATAGGTATGTTTCCTAAAGAAACAAAAGATGTGGGGGTAGAAGTTCTATGCTATGTGAGGGGGAGGCCTAGAAAAAAGTGAAAAGTTAAAACGGATGGTTTTAAGTTGTTGGCCCGAGACAATTTCCTTAATAACCTGGATGACTTCTGGAGTATCCATTTCCACTACCGGAGTACTGAACTGTAATTCGGAGCCCTGATTTTCCATTACCAAATCGCAGACGGTACAGTTTTCAATTTCGTCCGTCTCCGAATCGTGGTGAACATATACATGAAAGGCCGATACCTTAACTAGTATTAAGGTGGTGAACAGTAAAAAACCTATGACCTTCTTACATTCGGGCATATCTAAGCAAAGGTATATTTTTTGACCCCAAGAATTATGTTAATAAAAACATAATTTATGGTATCAGGAAGCCTAACCCCATACGTTTAAGCATTTTTTTTTCAAAATTCCAGAAAAAACGAAACTGTCCGAACAACCAGCCGAATAAAACCAAAAGCACTTGGTAAATAGGAAAAATTAGTAGTACACGGATAGGCCAGTAAATCCATCCGCTTATAGAATCTTTTTGAATTCCTATCAAATCGGCCAAAGGACCCGCCAATTTTCCCGAGATGCTTCCGGTAATGGCAAAGACAATGAAGATGGCAATCATTTCCCAACGTTGTTCAACAGGCCATTTGTTCGCTAGCTTTTTAAAACACCAGATGAAAAACTTAATCATCAGAACATACAATGCTCCTCCTAACACGATAATAAATGTCCATTCAAGAATGTTGCTGTTTAAGCTAAAAACATGCAAAAGCCGACTAGCTATAATATAGGCTGTTAACAAAACCAACATTGAACCAAAAACGGGAAAGAAAAACTGCCAATTTTTAGTTATATCCCAGCGTATTCTTATTTTATTCATCCATCAAAAATTCGATGGCAAAAATAACACTTTAAATACGAGGTGTAAAAGGACCCAAGCGTTGATTATATTTTCTTTGGAAATAAACAAAGTAATTGTAGAGCTTGTAATTAACCTCATATCCGTAATCAATCGCAGGGTTGTAATCAATTTGAAGTTGGTATAAATTAGGATTGAAACGTTGTGGCTGCAGTACCCGTTGATTCCAATTGATCACCAATAATTGGTTTCTGTTCTCTAAAAAATCTTGGGAATAGTATCCTTCTGGTCGAGCAATACTTTGCAGCCAAGTATAAAAACCCGGGTCAATGATGATAATTTCATATTCCGTTTCTTCATCCTTAATCTCAACTCTTTCCTCACCTTGGGTGTCAAATATTGCCTTTTCATCGGCAGATATCTCCAGAGCTTCCTTTTGCGTGGTACAGGAATACAGTAGTCCCAAAACCAACGTTGAAGCCAATATGTTACGTAAAACTTTCTTTTTCATAACCTTAAAGTACAAAAAAAGCCATTTGATAAGTTCAAATGGCTTGTTAAATAACGTTAAGGAGACTTATTATTTTCCGAAAAGTCCGCCTAGGAGTCCGCCAAGACCACTTTTTTGGCGTCCTCCACTATTGAGCACCATCCCAGCTAAATCATCTACAACACTTCCGTCTCCATCGGAGTCCAAGAAGGTCTCGATTAGGGATTGTTGTTTTCTGGCAGAGCTTCCACCTCCCATTAGTCCTCCCAACAATCCACCAAGGGCATCAGGGCTGTTTACTTTCTGTTGTCTGGTCTGTTTTCCCAAATAGCCCAATAATATAGGAGCGGCTATCTTTAAAATTTGCGAAATGGTTCCCGCATCTATTCCAGATTTGTTGCTCAAGGCATTTTCCACTTGGGGTTGTTTAGCCCCAAATACATGACCAAGTATTCCTGCGCCATCATCCATGACACCTTGATCTACACCCCCGCCAAACAGACCACCAAGGTTATCTAAAATGCTGCCATCATGTTTTGAAGAAAGTGCATTCATCAAACCCTCAGCTCCACTTGATGTAGAAGCGTTTCTTTTCATGGCACCCATTAGAAGAGGCATAGCCATGCTCAATACATCCGCAGTCTTGTTTTCAGGTTGTCCAGTTTGACCAGCTACACCGCTAATCAGTTGTTTGCCCATTGGGCTGTTTAATAAATCTAATAATCCTGACATTTTGTAGTGTTTAGTTTAGAGTGACAATGTACAAAAAAGAAAAGGTATCAGGTCTACTTTAACAATTTGATGATTTGATCAGCGAGTTCTAGTCCAATCCTGTCTTGTGCTTCCTTGGTAGCAGCTCCAATATGGGGTGTCAACGAGATTTTAGGATGCATTAAAATACGGATTTCAGGATTAGGTTCAGATTCAAATACATCCAAGCCTGCAAAGGCAATTTTTTCGCTCTCCAAGGCATCTATCAAGGCAACTTCATCAATGACTCCGCCTCGTGAAGCATTTATTATTCCAACGCCGACTTTCATCTTGTCAAATTCCTTTTTGCCCAACACGTAGCTTTTTTGGGCGGGGACATGTACACTTATGAAGTCAGAACTTTTGAGAACAGCATCAAAATCACTGTTGGATAATTCAAATTTTACCGACTGTCCATCAAAAAATGGAATCTCCAATATCGTATTTTCAACGATAGGGTCATTGAAAATCACTTTCATGCCCAATCCAAGGGCCATTTTAGCTACAGCCTGACCTATGCGCCCGAATCCAATAACTCCGAGAGTCTTTCCCCTTAACTCGGAGCCCCCGCCATAACTTTTCTTGAGTTGTTTGAACTTGCTGTCTCCTTCAAGAGGCATATTTCGGTTAGAATCGTATAAAAAACGGACCCCACCAAATAAATGCGCAAAAACCAATTCGGCAACAGATTCCGAAGAAGCTGCAGGAGTATTGATGATGTGGATTCCTTTGGACTTGGCATAGGAGACATCAATATTGTCCATGCCAACACCTCCGCGACCAATCAATTTCAAACTTGGGCAAGAATCAATAAGAGACTGTCTCGCTTCAGTCGCACTGCGGACCAACAATGCACTGATATTCTTTTCATTAATGAAATTTGCCAATTGCTCTTGGGCCACCTTAGTAGTTATGACATCAAAACCCTCGGATTGTAATTTATCTATACCTGACTGGGCGATTCCGTCGTTAGCTAAAATCTTCATGTTTATCCTTTCTTTTCCAAATCACTCATAATATCTACCAAAACCCCTACACTTTCCAAAGGAAGGGCGTTGTACATGGAAGCCCTATATCCGCCAACAGAGCGGTGTCCATTTATTCCGCTGATTCCTGCCTCTTTGCATTTTTCGTCAAAAATCTCCTTTAGGGTCTCATCCGTAATATTGAAGGTTGCATTCATGTTTGAACGGTCTTCCTTTGCAGCAAATCCGGAGAAAACCGGATTCAATTCTATTTCAGAATAAATAAGGTTCGCTTTTCTTTCATTGATTTCCTCAATTGCAGCTATTCCACCTAAATCTTTAAGCCACTGCATTGTCAACATGGACGTGTACACTGCAAAAACCGGAGGGGTGTTGAACATGCTGTCCTTACCGACATGTACTGAATAATCCAACATAGAAGGAATTTTTCTGGATACTTTACCCAAAATATCCTCTTTTACAACAACAAGTGTGGTGCCGGCTGGTCCCATATTTTTCTGCGCCCCGGCATAGATCAAATCGAATTTCGAAAAATCCAGCTGACGTGAAAAAATATCGGAACTCATGTCACAAACCAAAGGGACATTGGTTTTGGGGAATTCTTTTACCTGTGTTCCAAAAATGGTATTGTTGGAGGTAAGGTGTAAATAATCCAAATCTTTTGGAATACTATATCCTTTGGGTATATAGTTAAAATTTTGATCTTGGGAAGAGGCCACTTCTACAATTTCTCCAAACAATCGAGCTTCCTTTAGGGCCTTAAGACTCCAAGTACCTGTATTTACGTACCCTGCTTTATTTTCCAATAGGTTATAGGCTGCCATCAAGAACTGGGTGCTTGCTCCTCCCTGCAGGAATAAGGCCTGATATCCCTTTCCTTCAAGCCCCAAAAGCTCTAACGCCAAAGAACGTGCCTTTTCCATAATGGCTACAAATTCCTTACTTCGGTGCGAGATTTCTATTAAGGAGAGTCCTATGCCATCCAGTTCAACTACTGCTTCAGAGGCTTTTTGCATTACTTCTTGTGGTAAAATACAAGGTCCGGCGCTAAAATTGTGCTTTTTCATATATAGGTTCGAGAGGTTTGAAACTCCTTCAAATTATTAGGCAGGAGAATCTGTTCAAATTAAATTAAGTGATAAAGGTCTTAAAAAAACTTGGATATGAAAACAATCCGCTGGGCTAAAGTTCTAGCAGGAATTTCATAGTGTCCACACCATCCGCGTAGTCGCTTAATCTGGGTTTTTGAGTCTGCCCAAAATCGACTTCATGTAAAAACCATC
Organism: Flagellimonas onchidii; assembly: GCF_004804315.1. Classification (GTDB taxonomy): domain Bacteria; phylum Bacteroidota; class Bacteroidia; order Flavobacteriales; family Flavobacteriaceae; genus Flagellimonas; species Flagellimonas onchidii. The sequence continues at coordinate 131,017 of NZ_SRXX01000002.1, read as the reverse complement.
CTTTGGAAACCACGCATTGAATATCTTCTTCCCTGTTGGCCAATTCTTGTTTTAATGTTTCTTCCGAATCATAAAACTCATAGAAAAGAGAGGCAATAGGGGAGGAAAAGCTTTCGTCTTCTTTCAAGATTAAAAACCCATTGTCCAATATTTTAAATTCGCTCATCAAATAAACCGCTTTGTTATAATCGTAATTGTTGGCGTATTTGGTTTGATGGATAATATCCTTGTAAGCAAACAAAGCCTTAAAAAGCAGGTCAAAATCATAGTCTTTGGGCACATAGATTTTAGAAACATTTCTACAGCCAAGACCGTAATATCTAAAAATATCCTCACCCAAAGCCTCAAGTTGCTGCTTGGATTCATTTCCTGTTAGAATGGCCACAGCATTTCTATTTTTTCGGATAATATTGGGCTTTTTGCCAAAATAATATTCAAAATACCGACTTGTGTTGTTACTCCCGGTGGCTATTACTGCATCGAAATGTTCAAACTTTCCTTCAGTGAATTCGATGTTATCTTGAAGACTTGGTTCTTGCTGCACCAAAAAATCGCATAAAAAGGGCAGTAATACTTTATCGTTAGAGGAGGTTTTTGCCAAAACCTTGTTTCCAGAGAGCAAAATGCAAATAAAATCATGAAACCCTACAAGGGGAATGTTCCCGGCCATTACTACCCCAATGATCTTAGGATCGCTTTGGTTGTCCAATGTATAATTGGAAAGCCATTGGGTTAGTTTGTCTTCCGTCAGTAGATTAGACCATTGCTGTAGCGTAAAAAAGAGGTTTTCCTGTGTAAACCAAGTATTCTGTTCTTCTGCTCTTATCAATACATCCTTAAACAATGAAAACCTGCTTTCGGAATCTGCATTGTGATTTTCACAAAAATCCTTCAGATAATTTCCAAGTTTAACAAAAGCTTTCAATCTTCCCTTATATGCCATCATTATATTTGTACACTAATTTGGTAGGGTTTATTTTTGTGCACCAAAAGTAAGCATGCTGAGCTGATTTCGGCATAACAGAAAAGGAAAATTATGGCAATTATCATAACAGACGAATGCATCAACTGTGGAGCTTGCGAGCCAGAATGCCCCAACACGGCAATTTATGAAGGTGCTGATGAGTGGAGATATAGTGATGGTACTTCTTTGGCCGGGGATGTTGTACTTCCTGATGGCAAAGCGGTAGATGCTGACGAAGTGCAAGAACCCATAAGCGATGAAATCTATTATATAGCTCCTGATAAATGTACTGAGTGTATGGGTTTCCATGAGGAGCCGCAATGTGCTGCCGTATGCCCGGTGGACTGTTGTGTTCCAGATGAGGACCGCGTCGAGTCTGAAGACGAACTTCTTGGCAAGCAAAAATTTATGCACCCCGACGGGTAAATGCTAAAGCATTTTAGCGGCTATTTCCTTAAATAATTTTGCAGTGACCATAGCAGTCATATCATTAATGTCCCTTGTTGGGTTGTATTCAACGATGTCAGCACCTACAATTGGAGCATCAATTTTTTGAATGATATCGATTACTTGTCTTGTGCTCAGCCCTCCAGGTTCGTGATGTGACACTCCTGGCGCATAAGCAGGATCCAGAGCGTCCAAATCCAAAGAAAGGTATAGCGGATTTTTGAACTTGGGCATTTTAAAAGACTCGAAATCTTTCATTTCATTGATTTTGACCCCAAATTTTTCCGCATTTGTTCTTTGCGTGTCGTTTAAAGTTCGAATTCCAACCTGATATAAATTCTTAACTAATCCATCTTTCATAATGTTGAAAAAAGGGCATGCATGGGAATAGGGGTCACCTTCAAAATTTTCGTAGAGATCCCCATGCGCATCAATATGCAAAATATCGATTAGTCCGTAGGTCGCATGAAATGCTTGGATTACAGGAAAAGTAATTGAGTGATCGCCTCCTAATGTTATCATCGGATTTCCTTCTCGAAGTTGTTTGGATGTTATTTCTGATATATCAAAATAGTCTTTAATAGTATGATCGCCTGCATCGTCGAACAAATCTGGATGTATATAACTGCCATCTTCCGCCCAATAGTTGGCAGAATTGCTGTGATATGCTTCCCGAATTAATGGAGGAGCCAAAGCCGGACCTTTTAAAAAAGAGGACTTATCATCGTACAAAATGCCTTGAATTGTAATTTTTCCCATATATCAAATGTAAAAATTGATAACGGAATGCTTTGCTTCATTGTCATTATTGACCAAAGGATTTCTTATTACTTTTGCAAAATCTTGAAAAATAAACCCATGGAAGAAAAGGAGGAGGAATATAAGGGATTCTGGAAAAATGTAGGTTGCATACTCTCTGTGGTGGCTATTTTGGGTATTATCACAGTCTTGGTCATAGGTGCCTATATGTGGGCAAATGGATTTTAGCCTGTTAAAACATAGTTTTCCATATAAAAGTTCCACTTATATTTGCAGCCGAAAAATCAATGAACAATCGTCAATGTTCAATAATCAGTACTATGTCAAGTCTGATTGCTAATGTCTGATGTCTAAATATCTTTATTAATGAAAGCTGGTATTGTAGGATTGCCCAACGTAGGAAAATCAACACTTTTTAACTGTTTGTCCAATGCAAAGGCCCAAAGTGCAAATTTTCCGTTCTGTACCATTGAGCCCAATATTGGTGTGGTAAATGTACCTGACCCAAGATTGGAAAAATTGGAGGAGTTAGTAAATCCGGAAAAAGTAATTCCTGCCACCGTTGAAATCGTGGATATTGCTGGGTTGGTAAAAGGAGCTAGTAAAGGAGAAGGATTGGGGAACCAGTTTTTGGGTAATATTCGCGAAACTGATGCTATTCTTCATGTCTTGAGATGTTTCGACAACGATAATATCGTACATGTGGATGGCTCTGTGGATCCCATTAGGGACAAAGAGACCATTGATATGGAACTCCAACTAAAAGACTTGGAGAGTGTAGAGAAAAAACTGGACAAAGTAAAGCGTACCGCTAAGACTGGCAACAAAGAAGCTCAAAAGGAAGAAACTATTCTAAATGCTTTAAAAGAAGGTCTCGAATCGGGACTATCGGTAAGAGCGATTACTGTTGCTGATGATGATAAAGTAGCATATGTAAAACCCTTGCAACTGATTACTGATAAACCGGTTATGTACGTTTGTAACGTGGACGAAGGCGCTGCTGTTGAAGGAAATGCATATGTGGAAAAGGTGAAAGCTACTGTTGCGGATGAAAACGCGGAAGTGATTTTTCTAGCAGTAGGCACAGAAGCTGATATTACCGAGCTGGAAACATACGAGGAGCGTCAGCTATTTCTTGAGGATTTAGGGCTTACCGAACCCGGTTCCGCAAAACTCATAAGAGGGGCATATCGATTATTGAATTTGGAAACGTATTTTACCGCTGGTCAAAAGGAAGTTCGCGCTTGGACCATTCCAATTGGTGCGACAGCTCCGCAAGCCGCTGGTGTTATCCACACTGATTTTGAAAAAGGATTCATACGTGCCGAGGTGATTTCGTATAGTGATTATGTGGATTACGGAAGTGAAACCAAGGTCAAGGAAGCTGGTAAAATGAGAGTGGAAGGTAAAGATTACATAGTAAAAGATGGTGATGTGATGCATTTTAGGTTCAACGTGTAATAGTTGAACATTGTAATTCACAACCTTTCAAAACCTGCCTGGTTGTTCGGCTGAGTAGATTTGCCAAATGCCGGATAAAAACTTCAATAAAAGCTTAGGCGTACTTTATGGTGTGTTGGGTGTAGTCCTTTTTTCATCAAAGGCGGTAATGGTGAAACTGGCCTATGAATATAAAGTGAGCACATTAGACCTTCTTCTTTTCAGGATGCTCTTTGCGTTACCATTTTACGCAACAATTCTATGTCTTGTCAGAAAAAAGCAACAGGAAAAGACCACAACCAAGGACTATTTATGGCTGTTTGGTTTCGGTTTCCTAGGTTATTATTTGGCCAGTTATTTTGACTTTTTGGGACTTAATTATATTAAGGCAGGGTTGGAACGTATTATCCTATTTATTTATCCCACCATTGTAGTTTTTCTTTCCAGGTTTTTTTTCAAAGAAAAAATCTCCAAAATTCAAATGACCGCCATAGGCATTACCTATCTAGGCCTGATGGTCACTTTTTGGAACGAATTGGAAATTAAGGGAAATCAGGTTCTTTGGGGAGGCTTTTTGGTTTTGATGAGTGCCATAACGTATGCTTCTTATTTGGTTGGAAGTGGGTGGCTCATCCCAAAATTTGGGGTGCTTCGATTTACCTGTTACGCCATGATTGCCTCAACCTTTTGTATTATGATACATTATTCGTTTTCTGGGTCATGGAATCTTTTTGATTATCCCACGCCCGTCTACTTATATGGATTTGCCATGGCGATTTTGGCTACTCTGATTCCTTCCTTTTTAGTTTCAGCTTCGATTCAAAGACTAGGAGCGTCCAATTTTTCAATCCTTGGCAGTTTGGGGCCTATTTCTACCATTTTGCTCGCTTATGTCTTTCTTGCCGAAAGATTGAGCTACTCGCAATTATTGGGAATGTTGATCGTGATTTTTGGAGTGACCTACCTCTCCATCAATCGTAAAAGAAAATCAAGCAATTAAATAATATTAACAATGATTCCTTTCTCATTGTTGATTACTTTCCACATAACACACTTTTATTTTTACGGCTAAATTTTATATTAGCGAGGATTAACCCCTTTTCATGGCACAAACCCAGTATACAGAAGACAACATTCGTTCGTTGGATTGGAAGGAGCATATTCGTATGCGCCCAGGAATGTATATAGGTAAATTGGGCGACGGTTCTTCTGCTGATGATGGAATCTACATCCTCCTAAAAGAAGTCATCGATAACTGTATCGATGAATTTGTAATGGGGGCTGGGAAGACCATTGAAATCAATATCAAAGAGAACACAGTGAATGTCCGGGATTACGGACGCGGTATTCCATTGGGCAAAGTGGTGGATGTGGTCTCCAAAATGAATACGGGAGGAAAGTATGATACCCGTGCCTTTAAAAAATCAGTAGGACTTAATGGGGTGGGTACTAAAGCAGTAAATGCCCTTTCTGCCTATTTTAAGGTTGAATCCACCCGTGATGGGAAGTCCAAGTCCGCTGAATTTGAGACAGGAAACCTGGTTAACGAAGAGCTTTTGGAGGAGACCTCACGAAGAAGGGGAACCAAAGTAAGTTTCGTTCCTGATGAAACTATCTTTAAAAAATATAAATATCGCAATGAGTATGTAGAACGCATGCTCAAAAACTATGTGTACCTCAATCCGGGGCTTACCATTGTGTTCAATGGGGAGAAGTTCCACTCGGAAAATGGCCTAAAGGATTTATTAGAGGATAATAATAACACAGAAGATTTTCTATATCCTATTGTTCACCTAAAAGGGGACGACATTGAAGTGGCTTTGACCCATAGCAAAACACAGTATAGTGAAGAGTACCATTCTTTTGTAAACGGGCAGCACACTACTCAGGGAGGAACGCATCAAGCTGCATTTCGTGAGGCCATTGTAAAAACCATTCGGGATTTTTATGGGAAGAATTATGATGCTTCAGATATTAGGAAGTCAATAATTTCCGCAATATCCATCAAGGTCATGGAGCCTGTCTTTGAAAGTCAGACCAAGACCAAGCTTGGTTCAACGGATATGGGCGGGAAGTTGCCCACGGTCCGGACCTACGTGAACGATTTTATCGGGAAATACCTGGACAACTATCTGCATAAAAACCCTGAAACGGCCGAGGCATTACAGCGCAAGATTGTACAAGCCGAAAAAGAACGTAAAGAACTCTCAGGTATTCGAAAACTTGCTCGTGACCGTGCCAAAAAAGCAAGCTTGCACAATAAGAAGTTACGCGATTGCCGTGTACACCTTCAGGACATGAAGAAGGATAGAAGATTGGAATCTACATTGTTTATAACAGAGGGAGATTCAGCTTCAGGGTCTATTACCAAGTCAAGGGACGTTAATACTCAGGCTGTTTTCAGTTTGCGTGGCAAACCATTGAATTCCTATGGAATGTCTAAAAAGATTGTGTATGAAAATGAAGAATTCAATCTTCTACAAGCAGCATTGAACATTGAAGAGTCCATGGAAGATTTGCGCTACAATAATATTGTAATCGCTACGGATGCTGACGTGGATGGAATGCACATAAGATTGTTGTTGATTACATTCTTCTTGCAATTTTTCCCAGAGTTGATAAAAGAAAACCATTTGTACATTCTTCAAACTCCTCTTTTTAGGGTTAGGAATAAAAAGGAAACTATTTATTGTTATAGCGAGGAAGAACGAAGAAATGCAATTCAAAAGCTTTCAGGGAAGCCGGAGATAACCCGTTTTAAGGGATTGGGTGAGATTTCCCCTGATGAGTTTAAACACTTTATTGGTGATGATATCCGATTGGAGCCAGTTATGTTAGACAAGGCTATGAGCATCGATAGTTTACTGAAGTTTTACATGGGTAAAAACACACCCGACCGTCAAGAGTTTATCATTAACAATCTTAAAGTAGAACTTGATTTAGTAGAAGAAAACTAACTATAAACCAAATAAATGCATTCCTTCTAAATGGAAGAGAACGAAGCACTGAATGATGAAGGTTTAGAAAACCAAGACAATTCCCAAGAAACACTAACTAGGGTTACAGGCATGTACAAGGACTGGTTCTTGGACTATGCTTCCTACGTAATTTTGGAAAGGGCTGTTCCTGCAATAGAAGACGGGTTTAAACCTGTACAGCGCAGGATTATGCATGCACTAAAGGAGCTTGATGATGGTCGTTATAATAAAGTGGCCAATGTTGTAGGGCATACCATGCAATACCATCCGCATGGTGACGCCAGTATTGCGGATGCCATGGTGCAAATAGGGCAAAAAGACCTGCTCATAGATACCCAGGGTAACTGGGGCAACATCCTTACAGGAGACGGTGCTGCCGCTTCGAGGTATATCGAAGCGCGTCTTTCAAAGTTTGCACTGGATGTGGTTTATAGTCCTAAGATTACCGAATGGCAGCTTTCTTATGACGGACGAAAAAAAGAGCCTGTCAATCTTCCTGTAAAATTCCCATTGTTATTGGCACAGGGCGCAGAAGGAATTGCAGTCGGCTTATCCACCAAAATACTGCCTCACAATTTCAATGAGCTTATTGATGCTTCCATTAAGCATTTAAGGGGACAGCGATTTAAGTTGTTTCCCGACTTCCCTACTGCTGGAATCATAGATGTAACCAATTATAACGACGGCCTAAGAGGGGGAAAAATTCGAGTTCGAGCCAGAATATCCACTCTTGATAAGAACACACTGGTTATAAAGGAGATACCCTATGGAACCAATACTTCTTCTTTAATAGACTCTATCTTAAAAGCCAATGACAAAGGCAAGATTAAAATAAAGCGTATTGAGGACAATACCGCAGCCGAGGTTGAAATTTTAGTACATCTCCCGAGTGGTATTTCTCCAGACAAGACTATCGATGCCTTATATGCCTTCACGGCCTGCGAGTCATCTATTTCTCCTTTAGGATGTATCATTGAAGACAATAAGCCTTTGTTTATCGGGGTTCGGGAAATGTTGGAGCGCTCTACGGATTACACAGTTGAATTGCTGAAAGCGGAACTTGAAATTCAGTTGGGCGAACTAGAAGAACAATGGCATTTTGCATCACTTGAGCGCATTTTCATTGAAAACAGGATATACCGTGATATCGAAGAGGAAGAGACTTGGGAGGGGGTAATTGCAGCCATAGACAAGGGTTTGAAGCCTCACACTAAAAATCTTAAAAGAGAAGTTACTGAAGAGGACATTGTTCGTCTTACCGAGATTCGAATTAAACGTATTTCCAAATTTGATTTGGAAAAGGCCCAGCAGCTTATTGAAAGTCTGGATGAGCGAATTGCCCAGACCAAATATCACTTGGAGCATTTGGTTGATTTTGCCATAGACTACTTCAAAGAACTTAAAAAGAAGTATGGCAAGGGGCGGGAACGAAAATCCGAAATCAAGATTTTCGATGATATCGAAGCGACTAAAGTAGTGATTCGCAATACTAAATTGTATGTAAATCGTGAAGAAGGTTTTATTGGTACATCCCTTCGAAGAGATGAATACGTAACGGATTGTAGTGATATCGATAACATCATCGTTTTTACCAAAAAAGGAGAGATGATGGTGACCAAAGTGGATTCAAAAATCTTTGTGGGAAAGAATATCATTCATGTTGGAGTGTTTAAAAAGAAAGATGCCCGCACAACTTATAACATGATTTACAAGGATGGTAGGGGAGGCCCGAGCTATATTAAACGTTTCAATGTGACGGGAGTTACAAGAGACAAGATGTACCAGCTGGCAGGAGGGAAAACTTCAGCCGAGGTGATGTATTTCACGGCAAACCCTAATGGTGAGGCAGAAGTTATAACCGTATTGCTTCGTCAATCTGGCAGTATTAAAAAGCTCAAGTGGGATTTGGATTTTGCCGATGTCTTAATTAAAGGAAGGGGTTCCAAAGGAAATTTGGTCACCAAATATGCCGTGAAGAGAATCGAGCTCAAGGAAAAGGGCGTTTCAACGCTCAAACCAAGAAAAATTTGGTTCGATGATGTTGTGAACCGTTTAAATGTGGATGGAAGAGGAGAGCTTCTTGGCGACTTTAAAGGTGAGGACTTGTTATTGGTTATGGACCAAAAAGGAAGGGTAAAAACAATTCCGCCCGATCTTTTGACCCGATTCGCGGATGATATGGTCGTATTGGAGAAGTGGAATCCCAAAAAACCCATTTCCGTGGTGCATTATGAAGGTGAGAAAGAGCGATATTATATAAAGCGTTTCCTTATCGAAAATCCAGCCAAGGAAGAAATTGTTATTTCTGAGCACCCTAAATCCCAAATGGAACTCGTATCCACGGATTGGAAACCTATGATTGAGGTTGAATTCCCTAAACCAAGAGGTAAAGAGGCAAAACCAAATCAACAGGTAGATGTGGAAAGCTTTATTTCCATTAAAGGAATAAAGGCGATGGGCAATCAATTGACCTCCGAAAAAGTAAAGAATATTAATGCGTTGGAACCGCTTCCCTTTGAAGAACCCAAAGACCCTGTTCCAGAGGAAATTGAGGTTGTTGATGAGGAAAGAATAGGAGATTCCAAGGAAAATAATAAGGGTGAAAGCGAAGGTTCTGATCAAACTTCTTTGTTTTAAAGGAATATTCCGCTATTTTGCTGAATAACCATTCACCAAACCGAAAGCTAAACTGTTTTTATGGATTTTACCAACCCGCTGGTTTACGGCGTGCCCGTTTTTATTGCCTTTATTCTATTTGAACTGACCTATAGCAAGACACATGGAGACGAACATCTTTATAGTTGGAAGGATTTGGCTGCCAGTGGATTTATGGGAATAGGTTCCGCAATTTTGGGCCCATTTTTCAAAGTTGTTTTTGCGATAGTACTTTTTGAATGGGTTTATGAGTTTTGGAACCCAGTTGTCGATGGTGTACGTCAAAATCTTTTGGGCTACAAATCTTTTGGGTATGCTTGGTACATGTGGCTGCTTTGCCAATTGGCTGATGACTTTACTTACTATTGGTTCCATAGGGCCAATCATGAAATACGCATACTGTGGGCAGCACATATTGTACATCATTCCTCTGACAACTACAACCTTGGGACTGCCGTTCGTAACGGATGGTTCACCATTTTATATAAGCCGCTTTTTTATATGTGGATGCCAGCGATAGGCTTTCCTCCAGAAATGGTTGTGGTGTGCTTGGGAATTGAAGCGCTTTGGCAGTTTCAATTACATTCGGTATATATTCCCAAAATGGGATTTATTGAAAAAATATTTAATACCCATACCATGCATCAGGTTCACCATGCCCAAAACGTGGAATATCTGGATAAAAACCACGGAGGGTTTTTAAATATCTTTGACAAACTTTTTGGTACCTGGAAAGAATTGGACGATGATATTGACGTGAAATATGGCGTAATCCATTCGCCAAACTCATATAACCCGGTAGTAATTCTGACCCATGAGTTTAAAGATATTTGGAATGATGTAAAGAAATCCAACAAACTTTATCATAAGTTTATGTATATTTTTGGCCCTCCTGGATGGAGTCATGATGGTAGTACACTTACCGTCAAGCAGCAGCAAAAATTACAAAAACAACACAAGGAAGAATACCCTGGACTAGCTTATCAACGCCCTAACTAGTTTTCTTCGATCACCTTATTTTTCGATTTGTTCTTTTTCATTCTAAGATCAAAGAACTCCACCATCAAAGAGAAGGCTATGGCAAAGTATAGATACCCTTTAGGAATGGCCCCAACCTCATTATCAAATACAATCAAATGAGATAGGTGAGCAGCTTCAGCAATCAACATAAACCCAATTAAAATCAAGAAAGACAATCCCAAAACTTGAACGGAAGGATGCCGATTTACAAATTCCCCTACTGGGTTGGCAAACAGCATCATTATAATTACCGAGGCAACCACAGCTGTTATCATTAAAACAAGCGCATCCGTTGGGTTTGGTGAAATACCGTTGGTCATCCCAATGGCAGTCAGTATGGAATCAAAGGAAAAAACGATATTAATAACCGTAATTTGGACAATGGCGTTGGTTAAGGAGGATGACCTTGACTTGGTCACTTCACGTTCATCATGGCCTCTATCTTCAATCTTTTCATGAATCTCTTTTGTGCTTTTATACAAGAGAAAAAGTCCTCCTACAAATAAGATGACCGCTTGCCAGCTAATACCTCCGGTAATCCATTCTTCATCGAGCACCAAAAAGGGTTTTTTCATTTTGGTTAGCCAGGTAATACCAAATAAAAGTAAAATTCGCATCCCCATGGCAAGAACCAATCCAATATTGGTGGCTTTTCGCCTATCTTTCTTTTCCAGTTTTCCGGCAGCAATGGATATAAAGATGATATTGTCAATCCCTAGTATAATTTCCAAAAAGGTAAGGGTGAGCAATGCCATCCAGGCATCTGGGCTGGTAAAAATTTCAAACATGGTTAGTGTGTTTTAAAAGCAGTTCCTTTAAATTTTCGTTTGTCGCCAATGGCGTTATATTCAAATGTATAAGAAGAATCTGAAGTTGTCAATATTTTTATATGGATTGATTTTTCCTCAGCCTTGTTTTTTGGACTCTTGTTCTTAAGAATATACTCACAATCATTTATCCACCTAACTGATGAAGTATCGCGATGACCTTCAAAGTAATCTATTTCAGTATCCACCGTTCTTGAGAAAGTGGTGGTCTTTTCTTCACCATCTATGATTGTGGTAAAGGAAAATGTACCCGTTTTAAAATTTTTACAATTGCGTTCTGGTGGGTTTCCACATGAAAATAGCAAAGCAGAGGCTATAGTAATGAATAGTTTTTTCCACATAGGTGCAAAGTAAATGCAAACTGGGAATTTTGAGGCAGACTTTATTTGTTTTTTGAATGAAAAGACTCAAATGAGCCATCAGAATAAAAAATAACAATTTTTATGGGTTCCTTTAGGTCGTTTTCCGAGGAAGGAATACGAGCAGGTGCTTTCAAGTTTTTGATACTACTTTTTGAAGGGGTAGAGGAAGGGTTGATTATTTCTTCTGATGGAAATTCACCCTTTCCGTTTAACAGCCAATACAAGTTGACCTCTGGATAAGATTGAACCACCTTCATTACAAAATCCAAACTGGGTCGATTTCTTCCATTGAGTAAATGTGAAACACTGGAGCGTTGTACTCCAATTTTGTCCGCGAAAGAAGACACCGATAGTCCGTAGTGCTCGATAATTTTTCGAATCCTGTCTGGAATTGAATCATTCACAATTGTATTGTTGATTTATACAAAACTATAGAACAAGTATGTAACTTACAATCAAAATATAGGTTTTTAATTGTTGAATACTTAAATTTAAAATTAACTTAAATATGCGCAAAAATCTCTTTTTTAGGTTTTTAGATGTTAATATTTTAAATTACCTGTTTTTGATTTACAATTGTATCAAAAACCGAATTTTCCGATATGGTGATGGAGCATTTTCAATTGAAATATGTTTACAATTGTGATTTTAATATAGTTTACTTTTGTAACCTTTGATGATAAACTAGGGGAATGAACCATAATGATTTTAGAGAAGCTTCGATTTTCGGACGGTACGTAACTGGTCAAATGTTGGAAGAAAAATGGTTGCCCAAACTCCAAGGAGTTAAAGTGACTAATGTTGGAAAATCGGTAGACGGCAATTCTATTCATACAATTTCTGTTGGTAGTGGGAAGCGAAAAGTTTTCATGTGGTCTCAAATGCATGGTAATGAATCTACCACTACAAAAGCGGTTTTGGATTTGATTGCCTTTTTGACTTCCAACGATTCCCTGGCATCAAACATTGGAGAGCATTGTGAGCTTTTGATAGTGCCTATTTTGAATCCTGATGGCGCTGAAAGATACACTAGGGTAAATGCCAATGAAGTAGATTTGAATCGAGATGCCAAACAACTTACCCAACCGGAAAGTAAGATATTACGTAAACTTTTTGAACAGTTCCAGCCAGATTTTTGCTTTAACCTTCATGGTCAACGCACACTTTTTAGTGCGGGAAACGTGGAAAAGTCTGCTACCGTTTCCTTTTTGTCGCCAGCAAGCGATGAAACTAGAAAGCTAAACCCTACAAGGGAGCAAGCCATGCGGATTATCGTTGCTATGAACCATAAACTGCAATTGTCGATTCCAGGTCAGGTTGGTAGATATGATGATGGGTTTAATGATAATTGTGTTGGAGATTCGTTTCAAATGCAAAAAGTTCCCACGATTCTTTTTGAAGCAGGTCATTATCCTAATGATTATGAAAGAGAAAAGACCAGAGAGTATATTTTCTATTCCTTGGTAGAGAGCCTTAAAGTCATCGCGAATGATACGGTAAATGACTTTAGCACCGATGACTATTTTAGTATTCCTGAGAACCAAAAGTTGTTTTTCGATATTTTGATTAAGAACCTGCATCACTTAAATCCAAAAACTGAAGAGGGACTTGCGGTTGGTATCCGCTACAAAGAGACTTTGGAAAATGACAAGGTATCATTTGTACCTGAAATTGCGGATATAGGCAATCTGGATGGTTTCTTTGGCCACAAAACCTATGACTGTGCTGACTCCGAAGATGTTGAACACCTACATGCTAAGAAAAACATCATTGATTTACTTCTCGATGTAAGAAAATAGTCAAGTGATTACCCCTAAATGTTACATTTTGTTTAAAAAAAACACATTTTTTTTAAATATAATTTCTTAATTAACTAATTTTGCTGCAAATAATCACAACTATGAGCAAAGTAAAGTTAGACGAGATAGACCACCAGATTTTAGATATGTTGATTGACAATACCCGTACACCTTTTACAGATATTGCCAAAAAACTACTGATTTCTGCCGGAACGGTCCACGTAAGAGTTAAGAAAATGGAAGAATCAGGAATTATTAAAGGTTCTTCATTAACGTTGGACTATGTAAAACTGGGCTATTCGTTTATCGCCTACGTAGGTATCTTCTTGGAGAAAACACATCAAACGAAATTTGTATTGGAGCGGTTGAACCAAATACCGTATGTTACTGTTGCCCATATTACTACAGGGAAATTCAATATTTTCTGCAAGATTAGAGCTCGGGATACTACCCATGCAAAAAACATCATTTTTAAGATTGATGATATTGATGGTATTAGCAGAACCGAAACCATGATTTCGCTTGAAGAAAGCATTAACGACAAGAAACGTTTGATGCACACCATTTTCAACGAACTTTAATTTTTACAAACATATTGGCCATGTTCGTATCTGATCTTTCAGCTTCAGAATACAACCCTTTTTATCATAATTATATCCTTTCTGTTGGAGATGATGATTTATTGACGGAGATGGGGAAGGGGAGGGATGAGCTTGTTTCCTTGTTGGAAAGTGTTTCTGAGAATAAATTAAGTTATGCTTATGCTGAAGGAAAATGGACCTTGGCCGAGCTATTGTTGCATGTGATTGATGCGGAGCGTGTGTTTCAATATAGGGCCCTGCGCTTCGCAAGAAACGACAGTACACCTTTGGCCGGTTTTGACCAGGATATTTATGTTCCAAAATCCAATGCCTCCAAAAGGAAGAAAGAGGATATCATTCAAGAGTATAAAACGGTCAGAGAGTCCACACTATCACTATTCCGAACTTTTGACAAAGAAGCGTTATTAAGGGTTGGTACAGCTAGTGGTTCAGAAATGAGTACTAGGGCTATGGGATTTATAATCTGTGGACATCAGGCGCATCATTTGAAAATTGTACGCGAACGTTACTTGTCTTAAAAGTCCATAGGCCGATGGATTTTAGAGATAAACCGTTTTTCCGGTCCTAAAAGATTCGTCCGCGGCTAAGACGATTTTTAAACTATTGATGGCATCATCTAGATGTTGTGATAAGTCTAAATTTTCTTCAATAGCCTTTAAAAGAAATTCCTGCTCCAGCTGACAAAGCTCATCATGGGATGGCTCATTTTCTATAGGGATTAGTTCGTCTTTTTTGAAGAAATTACCTTTAGCATCAACATCACTATAATGCAAGTGCAGCGCTCCGGTTTGCGTGTGTTCATCAATGTTTTGAGATTCTGTATCTGTTTTTTCTGCTATACTCACACTACCTTTGGGTCCCATCACATCCTTTACAAAAAAAGCGGTTTCACTGATCATTGGACCCCAGCCAGCTTCGTACCACCCTACGGAACCATCATCAAAAGTTACCTGTAACTGCCCATAATTATACATCTGGGAATCGATTTCATCTGATAGTTTTGCTCCAATACCACTTACTTTAATAGGCTTGGCCTGGGTCATTAAGCACATGACATCTACATAATGTACTCCACAATCTACAATAGGAGACATGGACTTCATGAGATTTTTGTGTGTTTCCCATTGCACACCACAACTTTGCTGGTTTAAATTCATCCGCATCACCAAAGGCTTGCCTAAATCCCGTGCGAGAGACACGAATTTTGTCCAAGCTGGATGTACTCGAAGAATATACCCTACAACCAATTTTAGCTTGTTGGACTGGGCGAGCTGTACAAGTTCCGTTGAATCTTCAATGCTTGTAGCTATCGGTTTCTCTACAAAAACGTGAGCGTTGGCCTTCAGGCTCTTTCGTACATATTCGGCATGGGTTTCTGGATAAGTGTTAATGGAAACCACATCTGGTTGAGTTGCGCTAAGAGCTTCATCAAAATCAGAAAAGGTAGGAAGCCCGCCCAATTCTTCAGATAATTTGTTTCTGCTCTCTGGATTTCGACTGACCAAGCCAACAATCTGAAATTTATCAAGTTTATGATACGCTCTAGCATGGGAGGTGCCCATGTTACCGCAACCCACAACCAAAACCTTATAAGTGCTCATTTTTTTACTCTTAATGATTTTCTTTTCAATATTAGGAAATTGAGTTGATAAATAACAACACCTATCAAAATACGAACGTAAAGTAATATTCCTAACAGGAAGGAGAGTTATTCGACTGCTATACCCTCAGCTAGAAAATCTATGGATGCTTCCCCTTTCAAGGATTTGAGCTCGCTTTGAAGTACCTCGCCAGCTCCTAAAAAACGATAGCGTAAACCAGCAATTCGACCTATACTTTCATGGTATTGCCCTTGGAAAAGTTGTTGCCCTTCACACAAAATCTTTAGCTGTTTATTGTTGACTTCAAGAACTATGGTTTTTTCGGTAGATAAATCAAGTCCCAGACCCGAAAGATCATGTTCTTTGCCACCCACATAAACATCATTCATCATTACGCCAAGTTCAGACACACAACCCGGAATTGAAAATGATACTACCATGGCCCCTTTGGTGCCCAGGATAACGATACTCGTCTTCTGACATACAGCCCATTTATCATTGTAGGTATTCCGTAAGGTGGATTCGAGTATAAAATCATCCCCAGAAATTGCTTCAAAATCCTTAACCATATGAAAGGTAGTGTTCATAGGGGCTTCATTCTGGGCAATTTCGGTAAGGATTTGGGGTTTAAAAGAAAGTCTGTTAGTAAAAATGTCCTGAGCTGAAATGTACTTAGGAATTGGTTTATAATCCAGGGTGCCCAACCAGCCTTTTGTTTTAATAAAAAGGTCGTGTTGTTTGATTGGCGTGCGATCTACCAACAGCTTTGCACGAAAATATCCAGGGAAATAATACTGCCCTGTGGCCTGTTTTTGCCCTGGACGTAATTTGATGGTCTTTGTTGTATCCCAATATTGTTGAATGTGTATACTGTCCGAAGTGATTCCAACAAGGTCTAAATCAAAAACCACAGAATTGGGGAGTCCATGGGTAATGGGCCTGCTTTCGAATACAATTTTGGATAGGTCAATATTAACAGCTTCTTCAGGACCTTTAAGTGAATAAAAGGAAATAAAAATGATGGTCATGATAGAGGCACTAAGCATGATTATCCCGAGGTTAGCATTTATTTTTTTGGAAATACCAGTACTTTGCCTTATCAAGTTCTTGTTCTTAAAATCCCTCCAGTTTTGAAAACCCGCGAACTGGGCCAGAGTGTTCAACGTGGTAATACTTGGCGCACTTCTATAATCAATTCTTCCCCAGACCCTTTTTAAAGTTACAGGGCTTAGCAATACTTTGGTTTTTTGTTGAATGCGCTCACTAAGCTCAACAAACATATCATTGTGCCAAGAATTTGAGTCTCCCCAGTCAAGGAGTTCTTCAATTTTCAGCAAACACTTTTGCACCAATTTATGTTCTGGATACATGAAATGAGATTAGGCTACAAAGATCACAAAAAAATAGCGTCTGAACCGGAATGAACCAACTTGAACGAACTTGTTTTTGAATTTTGCCCCCCGTGTTGGAGCTTAGATGTATCAAAAAATATGCAGTCATGAACAAATCAATCATTTTATCCATTCTCTTTCTTTCCACTATATTCTTTTCTTTCGGTCAAGATGCGATTCCCTTGGATACAGTTCACCTAAAAATGAACACTTCATCATACATCTTTGAGGATTTTAAGGGACACAAGACCATCTATTTTAAGGGAGGCACGGTTGGTTTAAAAGATATATCCTTTTTAAATGGAACCATCGAATATGACATCTATTTAACCAAAGACCGTGGATTCCCTGGGGTATACTTCAGAATTAATGATGACGATTCTGAACAATTTTATATCAGACCGCATCAATCTGGAAATCCAGATGCCAACCAAGCTACTCCGGTAACCAACGGACTTGCCAATTGGCAGTTTTACTTTGGCCCAAAATATTCTTTTCCCCATGAATATAACTTTGATGCCTGGACCCATGTGAAAATTGTTGTCAATAACCGTCAGGCCCAAGTGTTTTTGGATTATTCGGAAACACCCCATCTTTCTTGGCAATTGTTCCATGAGCCCAAAGCGGGAGGTATTAGTTTTTCAGGTGGATTGGTTCGCGGTTTTCACATTGCCAATATCAAAGTGGACCAACGGACTCCGGTTATCCAAAATTTTGAACCAGGAACAAGGGAATCCATTGAGAACGTCATAGGGGAGTGGACGGTATCCAACAAGTTTGAGGAAAAAGAATTGGAGAATCCTCAAATGATAAGTTCTTTGGTGTCCCGTCTTAAATGGAATAATAAAATCTACGTAGAAGAGGGAGTGGCCGCCAACATTGCAAGAGTAATAAAAATTGATGGTGATGTTCCTGGAAATACGGTTTTTGCAAGGCTGACCATAACTTCGGATAAAGATCAGGTGAAACTTTTCGATTTTGGGTATAGTGATAGAGCGCAGGTCTTTTTAAACAATAAACCTATCTATAAAGGAACCAATCGCTTCCGAAGTAGAGACTATAGATATTTGGGAACCATTGGCCTTTTCGACGCAGTTTACCTCGATTTAAAGAAAGGAAAGAACACCTTGCTTATTGCTGTGTCCGAGGATTTTGGCGGCTGGCTAGTAACCGGAAGGTTTGAAGACAACCAAGGGATTAAAGTAAAATGAACGGCTCATTTTTTAGGCCTTTCAAATAATATCAACACTACACTAATGTATTGATTTTCTAAACCAAAATGGGAATTATCCCATGCGTTTTCGCTTTCTTTTTCAGTTGTGGAGCGGAAATCACGAATAGCTTGAAAATCAAAGAAAAACCTTAATTTTTTTAAGGTTTTTCTGCAATGGGCTATATCGATAATTTTATAATTTTAAGTCACCAGAAGTTCTCTCTGGATTAAACTTCCCCCCTTTTAAACAATCGAAGATAATTATAGGATGTATTTATGCGTCCTGCACTATCTGTTTTTGAAGACTTGAAACATAAAAGTGAATCGATATGAATGTGAAACGGCATATTATTATTGTTATTTTAATCATGCTGTTGTTGATACTGCTGTTCAACTCACGCTATTCCATCAGATTAAGCAGTGCAAAGGGCGATTATTACCCTGTGGCACCGGTTGTTGGCGATGATTATTATAGGGGTATGCAGGTAATCGAACTCGATACCGTTTTAAATATTGGAACTAGAGATAAAGATTATACCTATTTAATAGATGTTTCAAAGAAATGTCCATCTGGAAAGATCCACACCGTGGAATATCGTAATACTTTGGGTGGAATTCTCTTAAGTGCCTTTACTTTTGGTCGAAAACGTATGGTTCGAATAAAGTATGTCTGTATGGATGATTAAAGAGCTAAAATCAACAAGTTTAGTGCTTATCTAAATTATGATTGATTAAGAGGCAAGACTGTAAATAGATCAATCTCCATCGGCTATTAAGCTAAGACTCTACCAAACTTTGTCCAACATAGCGGCTGAAAAGAATTCAACCATTCTCTTTCCATTTCCAGAGGAAGTGTTGCCCAAGAATTCAGGTAAAGAATAAATCGAAAGTTATTAGCTAGGATAAGCAGAGACATTCAGTTTTTTCTTTGTTGGCAACGATATCCATTTGTTTTTTGATACATTTCGGGACAAATAGCTTCGTGTACCATAACATGGAGAGCATTATATTTTTTGTTAAATTTAAAAAGACACAAAAACCTCCCATGAACACTATTAACCGGAATTTCCGTTTCGTAAGTCCTTTTTATATGAAACGAAAACTGTCTTTACTGCTGCTCTTATTTTTTTCACTGACCTTAGTTTCCCAGGCGGATAGAACATATCAAATCGGTATTCTTATAGATAAAATGAATCCAGAGCTGTCGCCCTTACTGGAGAAGTTAAAATCCGAAATTGTGGCAGTAGTAGGAGAGGACGCGGTCATACAATTTCCGGAAGAAAACATTTTGACCAATGACTTCGATCTAACCAAAGCAAAGCAGAACTATGAGCAACTTTTGTCTAACAACACAGATATTATTCTGGCCTTTGGAGTTGTAAACAATCAGGTTATTAGCCTCCTTGAAATCCATAAAAAACCCACCATTCTGTTCGGAGCAGTAAATCGTGACCTCCATGAACTTGATTTGACCAATGCAACTTCAGGAATAGAAAATTTCACCTATTTGGTTGAATCTGAATCCTATGAAGAGGATTTTAAAAAGTTTCATGAACTGACAAACTTCGAAAACTTGGGCATAGCCGTGGATGCACCTTTTCTTGAAATTTTACCCCTCAAGGAAACTTTTGATAGGGAGTTTAAAAATCTTGATGCTCAATACAAGCTGATTTCATTTAACAACATTCAAGATATAATTACAAATTTGGAAGGCATTGATGCCATATATATGGCTGGAGGGTTTTTCTTTAGTAAAGAGGAGAACCAACAACTGGCCGAGGCTTTTATCCAGACAAAGCTTCCTTCCTTTACTGTGAATGGGACTGATGTTGTGGAAGAGGGCATTATGGCAACCTATCAATCAGAAGATAATCTGAATCAATTCTTTAGGCGCATTGCGCTTACCATTGAAGCCTATGTGACAGGTACGCCTCTGTCAGAACTTCCCATTTATATTGATTATACCCCAAGATTGACCATCAATTACAACACCGCGGAAGCTATAGGTGTACCCATTAAATATAGTTTGGTGGGGCAAACCGATTTTGTTGGAGAATTCAAAAACGTTATTTCGGAAAAGGATTATGACCTCCTAACCGCAATCAATGATGCATTGGAGAATAATCTATCTCTCCAATCCAATGAAAAAGATGTGGAATTAGCTCGGCAAGACATAAAGTCAGCTAACAGTAATTACCTCCCAAATTTGACTGCTGCCGGTACTGCTACTTATATTGACCCTGATGCTGCAGAAGTAAGTGCCGGTCAAAATCCGGAATTCTCAACGGGAGGTAATATCACCCTTAGTCAAACTTTGTTTTCTGAAGCGGCCAATGCCAATATTTCCATCCAAAAGAATTTGCAGAAGGCACAAGAAGCCAATTTTAATACCGCAGAACTGGATTTGATCTTTAACGTCTCAAACGCTTATTTCAATGCATTGATATTGAAAGTCAATGCACAGATTCAAAACAGAAATGTTGATTTGACCAAGCGAAATCTAGAAATCGCACAACAAAATTTTGAAGTGGGGCAATCTGGAAAATCCGATATGCTTAGGTTTCGAAGCGAAATGGCACAAAACACCCAATCCATGATCGAAGCGGTCAATCAATTGGAACAAGGTTTTTTGGTACTTAACCAACTGTTGAACAATCCTGCAGGTCTTGAAATAGATGTGGAAGAGGTAGAGCTCAACGAAGGTATTTTTGAACGCTATAATTATGAAGAATTCTTTGAGCTTTTGGACAATCCTACATTAAGAGAACCATTTATCGATTTCTTGATAGCGGAAGCCTATAAAAATGCTCCCGAATTAAAATCGTTGGACTACAATCTTTTGGCAACGGAGCGGAACATAAAACTCAATAGCTATGGTAGACTCTTGCCAACTTTGGCATTGCAAGGTCAATACAGTTCCACATTTAGCAGGTCAGGCGCGGGCAGTACGCCACCCCCAGGTGTTTCGTTGTTGGACAATACCTATAATGCAGGTCTCAACCTGTCCATTCCTATTATAAATCAAAATTTATCCAATATTAACCGCCAAACCGCAATCATTCAAAAAGAACAATTGGAAATCAATAAAACTAATACAGAATTGAGTATTGCGGTAAATATTCGAAATGCGGTATTGAATCTGATCAACCAAGTTTCCAATATCCAACTTTCAAAAATATCCGAAGAAACTGCGGAAGAAGCTTTGGAACTAACCCAAGCCTCTTACTCCAACGGAGCGGTCAACATTGTCCAATTGTTGGATGCACAGAACAATTATTTAAATGCCCAGTTGGCCCGAGCCAATGCCACCTATAATTACTTGATCAACTCGTTGCAGGTAGAGCGGTTTTTGGGTTATTATTTTTTGTTGAACTCTGAGGAAAAAAACAATGAGTTCAGACAACGATTCTTTGAATATTTAGACACTAGAAATTAACTGACAAAAAATACAGACTGATGAAATTAATCTCAAAACTAGGTTTGTTCTGCATAGTAACAGGAATGTTTTTATCCTGTGGCGGGGAACAGAAGAAGGAAGAAAAGTTCTTACGCCCGGTCAAATACCAAGAAGTGGGATTTCTTGGTGGTGAACGGGTGAGGACCTTCAGTGGAACAGCGCGTACGGACAAAATCATCAATTTGAGCTTTAGAAGTTCGGGAATCATCACCCAGTTTGATATGAAATTGGGTCAAAAGGTGAAAAAGGGACAATTGTTGGCCAAACTGGATAATGTGCAATCACGATTAGCTTATGAGCAGTCCATAACCCAACTGAACAGTGCAGCTTCCCAAATGAACACCAGCAAATTGAATTTAAATAGAATTCGTTCTTTGTATGAGAAAGGAAGTACGTCGCTAAGTGATTTTGAAGCCGCAAAAAACTCCTTTAAAAATGCGGAGGAGAGCTATAAATCGGCCAACCGAGGTGTCGAAATTCAACAGGAACAAATAAACTACGGATACATCTATGCTCCAGAAGATGGCATCATAGCTTCGATTTCCGCCGAGATTGATGAAAATACCCAGGCTGGTCAGTCTGTTGCCATTCTAAATTCAGGAACTGATATGGAAATCTCCTTGGGCTTGCCAGAGAGTGTTATCAATGGCGTGCAAGAAGACATGGAGGTCGCTGTAGATTTTTCGGCAATACCCAACGAAACCTTTAAAGCCAAAGTAACCGAAGTAGCTCCGGCCGTAGATGCAAACACGGCCACTTATCCAGTTAGGGTAACGGTTGTAAATCCAAGTGAGGCGATTAAAAGTGGAATGGCCGCCAATGTTGCCTTTGATTTTGGAGATCATGAAATTGATGAAAACCGACTGGTTGTCCCTGCCCATGCCGTGGGTGAAGACAGTAACGGACGGTTTGTGTTTTTGATTGAAGAAGAAGGGGAGACAGCTAAAGTCAAAAAACAACCCATTGCAATCGGTGACCTCGCCTCTGATGGGTTTGAAATAACATCTGGATTGTCCAAAGGGCAAAAAATTGCCACAGCAGGTTTACAGACGCTGTTGGATGGACAAGAGGTAAAACTGCAATAAAAGAGCACTTTCACTAAAACCAACCTATGAATTTAGCTAAGTTTTCCATTGAAAAGAACCGAATAACCTTTATGGTCTTGGCGACCATTATTTTGCTGGGTATCTCGATGTATTTTGGACTTTCAAGGGATAGTATGCCGCCCTATACGGTGCGTGTCGCGACCGTAGTTTCCTCATTTCCTGGTGCTAGTCCAGAACGTGTAGAGCAATTGGTGACGGATAAAATTGAGAAAGTGGCACAAGAACTCCCAGAGCTTGATGAAGTCAATAGTACCTCAAGAACAGGGCTTTCCGTGGTCAGTGTTACACTAAAGGATGAAGTGTCTAAAGAAAAAATGCAATCCGTTTGGGACCGATTGCGACGGAAATTGAATGCCATTCAAGGTCTGCCAAGTGGTGTAAACCCTAATTTAAATGACGATGGTGTAGGGGATGTTTACGGAATAGTAGTAGGCTTGACTTCCGATGGGTATTCCTATGCAGAAATGAAGGAGTATGCCGATGACATCAAAGATGACCTTATCAAATTGCCCGATGCGGCCAAAGTAGAATTGGGAGGCGTGCAAGAAGAACGGGTTTTTGTAGAATTTGATAATACGAGATTAAAGGAATATGGCCTTTCGGCTTCTAAATTACAGCAAAGCATTTCCACCACGAATATCCTCAATTCTGGAGGTCAGGTAAATGTGGGCGATGAACGTATCATTTTGGAACCTACCGGAAACTTTGATTCCGTAGAGGCCATCCGGGATATGTTGATTGCTGTGGGCAATGGCACCCAATTGGTAAAATTGGGAGATATCACCACGGTAACCAAAGGTTATATCGACCCACCAAATCAAATCGTAAGCATCAACGGTAGAGAAGCGATTTCACTCCATGTCAACCTAAAAGAAAACCGAAACATCGTTGCCTTGGGTGAAGCTGTCAACCAAGTTGTAAATCAATGGCAAAAGAAACTTCCTGTAGGATTGGAACTGACCCGGGTTTCTTCCTTGGATACTTATATAGATGTTAAGGTAAGTGACTTCATCAACAACCTCCTGCAATCTATTGGGATTGTTTTATTGGTGATGTTGGTTTTCCTTGGCTTTAGAACGGGATTTGTAATCGCGAGTTTGATCCCCATAGTGACCATTATGACCTTAATGATTATGGGGCTTATCAACGTTGGGCTGAACCAAGTTACCCTAGCTGCTTTGATCATGGCCTTAGGAATGCTGGTGGATAATGCAATTGTAGTCGCAGAGACCATTATGGTAAAGTTGGAACAGGGTGTTGAAAAGAAGCGAGCGGCCGAAGAGGCATTCTCTGAACTATGGATGCCATTGCTCATATCAACCTTGACCACGTCTGCCGCTTTTTTGGCATTTTACCTATCCCCAACCACGATGGGAGACATTGTGGGACCAATTTTTGTGGTAATAACCATTGCATTGACTTCTTCATGGATTATTGCCCTTACCGTAATTACCATGTTCTGTTATATGTTCCTGAAGGTCGCTCCTAAAGGAGAGAAAAAACCGAGTTTGGTTGACAGGATTATCAACACCTGTAAGCGCTATTATAAAAATTTGATTCTGATGGCCTTGGCGAACAAATACAAAGTTATTATAGCCATATTCCTTGCGTTTTTCGTTTCGCTATATGGTTTTACCAAGATTCCGTTCATCTTTTTCCCGGATAGCGATCGGAATATGATTACCATCGATATCAATTTGCCAGAAGGCAATAAGATTGAACGCACCATGGAAGTGGTTCAAAAGATTGAGCGGTTTATGACCGATTCGCTCAAGACGAATACCAATCGAACCTTAGGGATTGTTGATTGGTCATCCTATATCGGTGAGGGGCCAGAATCTTATGATTTGGGATATTCTCCGGATGAGGCCAATTCCAACTACGCCCATATTTTGGTGAATACTTCTTCCTTCAATGAAAACAATGCCATGATTGCCCGATTGGACAGGTTTACTTTTGATAATTTTCCGAATGCTGATATCAAAGTAGGAGCATTGGGAGCTGGAGGTGGAGGCACCCCAATAGAGATTAAGGTATCGGGTAGTGACCCGGATGAACTGTCCAAAATCTCGGAACGAATTAAGTTAGAATTAGCGGGCATCGCTGGAACCAAAAATGTAAAGGACAATTGGGGGCCAAAAAGTAAAAAGTTCTTGATTGAAATAGATCAGAACAGGGCACAAACGGCAGGAGTGACGAGTCAGGATATCGCTACATCGCTTCAGACCGTCTTGGATGGTTTCCAGACCGGGGAATATCGAGAAGACGATAAATCAATCCCCATTGTAATGCGAAGCGATGCCTCCCAACAACAGTCCTTGGCATCTTTGGAAACTCTCAATGTATTTTCACAGAATTCCGGAAAGACGGTGCCTTTATTGCAAGTGGCCTCGATTGTTCCCGCTTGGCAATATTCCAAGATAAAACGTTTAGACTTACGCAGAACCATCAATATCAGTAGTGAATTGCGTGAAGGAGCGAACGCTTCGGCCATCACAGCAGAAATAACGCCATGGTTAGAGCAAGAATCCGTTAATTGGCCTGATAGCTACAGTTATAAATTTGGTGGAGATGCCGAAAGTACAGCAGACAGTATGGGCTCTGTAATCGGGTATTTGCCCATTTCCGGCTTTATCATTGTATTGCTTTTGATCATTCAATTCAATTCGTTTAGAAAAATGACCATGGTAGTACTTACAATTCCGTTGGCCGTTATTGGTGTTGTCATTGGTTTGTTGGTCTTTCAAGAAGCCTTTGGCTTTATGCCATTCTTAGGGGTAATTTCTTTGGCGGGAATCGTCATCAACAATGCCATTGTGCTTATCGACCGCATGGAGATTGAACAACGGGATTTGGGTCGAACCGAACAAGATGCGGTTATTGGGGCCTGTCTGCAACGTTTCAGGCCTATTCTGTTGGCCACTTTTACCACGGTATTGGGTTTGATTCCGCTTTACCTGAGTGGAGGTGAAATGTGGGAAGGTATGGCCGTCAGCATTATGGTCGGGCTGTTGTTCGGAACCATTATTACCCTTTTGTTCATCCCAGCATTGTACAGTGCGCTCTTTAGGGTGAGCTATAAGGGATATGAGTTTAATGAGGCTTTATTGGATGCGTAGTCCATTTACTATGGGACATAACCTAAAACGTTACCTGAATCTACTATGGCAATCCATTGTTTTTTGGAGTGTCGCTTTAGCCTGTTTTGCCATATTTAGATATTTCGGGTTGGAAGAGGAAGATGGAGTTACCGTAATTGATGAAATTGCGGGAACAACGGGTTTTTTAAAACCTTTGGCATCGTTAAGTGCGATGGGAGCGGTGTTAGGAGTGCTTTACGCCACAATAGATTTTTTATTTGACAAGCTGATTTCAAAACGATTGAGTCTGGGTCTTATGTTGACTTTAAAGACTTTTATAGAATTCGTTTTTACCATTGGTGTCTTTAGCCTTACCGCAACGGTAGTTTCAAAGGTGTTTACTTTTGTTGACCTTAAGGTTGAGCCCGGCTGGTGGCTACGGGAAAAAATGGTCTGGGGCATGCTTTTTTACTTACTGATTGCATCTCTTGTTTTTTCCACTTTAAAAATTGCGGTCGAGCGGTTTGGGAGCGGTATTTTTCTAAAAATGTTACGAGGTGTCTATGCCAATCCCAAGGAGGAGGAACGTATTTTTATGTTTCTTGACCTGAAGGATTCCACCACTATAGCCGAA
This sequence comes from Flagellimonas onchidii, assembly GCF_004804315.1. Taxonomy (GTDB): domain Bacteria; phylum Bacteroidota; class Bacteroidia; order Flavobacteriales; family Flavobacteriaceae; genus Flagellimonas; species Flagellimonas onchidii. The sequence continues at coordinate 104,682 of NZ_SRXX01000002.1, read as the reverse complement.
CGGTTGGGTCACCATAAGTATAGTCAGTTTATACAAGATTGTTTTTTCGACCTTAATGAGGTAGTATTGAAATATGAAGCTGAGATTTACCAATATGTCGGAGACGAAGCAGTTTTAAGTTGGTCTTACAAAAGAGGGCTGTCCAACAGTAATTGTATAGAGATCTTCTTTGCTTTTGAAGTAAAACGGGCATCAAGAAACGATCATTACTTGGAAAAGTATGGTGTCTTTCCTGAATTTAAGGCTGGAATGCACGGAGGTACCCTAATGGCTGCCGAAGTAGGCTTTATAAAGAAAGAATTGGCGTATCATGGAGACGTTATCAATACATCGGCGCGTATTCAAGCGGAATGTAACAAGCACAACGTAAACTTCTTATTGTCCGAAAAACTATTGAACGATTTAGGAGTAACAGAAACTTTTTCATCTAAGCCCATTGGTGAAGTATTGTTAAAAGGAAAAAAGAAAGAAATTAAGATTTATTCCATTGCGCATTATGATTAAAGAGCTGTACCGTTATCGCTTCGAGATTTTCTTTTTCAGCCAGATTGCCATCTTGTTTGGGTCGCTGATCTTTCCTCCTGTATTTTTCGAAGCCATTTTGGCTCCATTACTCTTTGTGGTAAACCTTATTGCTGGAATTATTCTGATTTCCAAGCGAAAAAAGTTGATGTTGTTTTTCGCGGTTCTTCTCGCGGTCACACTGCTCACCTTTGGATTGACATTGCTCGAAAACCACGAGTCTAGAATCTATGACTATTTACAGATGATCTCCTTTTTCCTGTTCTACATTGTGGTGACCGTAGAGATCATCAATCAGGTATGGTCTATAAAAAAAGTCAATAAAAATGTGATCTTGGGTTTGGTCAGTGGGTATATTTCATTGGGACTTTTGGGGTTCTTTATTTGCCTGAGCATTGAAATGACCTATCCCGAATCGTTCCAAGGACTGTTTTTTACCGAATCGGACCCGGAACAACTTACGCAACGACTCATCTACTATAGTTTTATAACCTTGCTCACTATTGGCTACGGAGATATATTACCGGTCACGGCACTTGCTCAAAAGGCAGCTGTGCTAATTGGATTGATGGGACAGTTTTATTTGGTGATCATAACCGCGGCAGTCGTTGGAAAATACATAAATCAGTTCAAGAAAACATGACGTTTATCATGTTTTAGCTCCCTTTTAAATCGGAAATTTCCAATCGAATTATAAACCCTTAATATTTCGATTTTGATGGAATTTTTCTACAAAAATTTTGTAAATTCAAACAGCTCATCACAACTTTCAACCTCCAGCCAAATGAAACGAACTACTACATGTTTGTTCCTATTGCTATTTACCGTATTGGCAACACATGCGCAGGTCAAGGTTGATGCTGAGCTAAGGCCCCGCTTTGAGTTCAGGCATGGTTTTCAGTCCCTTTTTCCGGATAATGCGGATCCGTCTGCCTTTGTTTCACAACGGACACGATTGAATGCGGGATATAAAAATGAGTATTTAAATTTCTACCTGAGTGTTCAGGATATCAGGGTTTGGGGAGATGTTCCCCAATTGAATCGGGCCGACCGTAACGGCTTTGGGGTGCATCAAGCTTGGGGCGAATTGTTGTTTTCTCCTGAATTTTCTTTGAAACTGGGAAGACAGGTACTCAACTATGATGACCAACGGATTTTTGGTGGTGTGGCATGGGCACAACAGGCACGAAGCCATGATGTAGCTTTATTAAAGTACAGTAAAAATAAATCGAGTTTGCATGTTGGAGTCGCTTTCAATCAAGAAGGGGAAGCCAACTTAAACAATCTGCTAACCACAGCAAATACCTATAAGAGTCTTCAATATGCTTGGTTTCATCAGGATTGGGAAGGGGTATCAGCAAGTGTTCTTTTCTTGAACAATGGATTGCAATTTATTGATGGTTTAAACGCAGATAATAATGAAACAAGGTTTAGTCAAACTATAGGCACACACCTTAAGGGTACCGAAGAAAAGCTGGGATGGTTTGCTAACCTATATTATCAATTTGGAAATGATGTCAACAACAATGATATAAATGCCTATCTGTTGGCTCTCGAAGGAAGCTATAAAATAGAACCCAAGTGGTCTTTGATTCTTGGGGGTGAACTGATAAGCGGTAATGACAATGGAGCACCTTCCAATGGTGAAAACAAGGCATTTACACCATTTTATGGAACCAACCACAAGTTCAACGGCCTAATGGATTACTTTTTTGTGGGTAACCATGCCAATAATGTGGGACTTCTGGATGTATACGTAGGGTCCGCCATCGGATTGGGAGAAAAGACCTCCCTTGGTGGGCGTATCCATAATTTCTCTGCTGCTGCAGATTTAGCGGGAACCAATTCAAAGCAATTGGGCGTGGAAGCGGATTTTGTACTGAACTATAATTTCAAAAAAGATGTCAATATCAAAGCAGGGTATTCCCATTTGTTTGCATCTGAGGGAATGGAATTCCTAAAAAACAATTTTGATGGAAATGCCAATTATTGGGGTTGGGTCATGGTGACCATTAAACCCACATTATTTCAAACAAATCTAGACCAGTAGTCATGCCAATAAAAAGTTATTTGGTACATCCAGCGGAAGGAAAAAAAGAAACATTGACCAATGAACTCTCCAATATGCAACATTGTGAGGTAGTACCCGCGGAAAACGAAGAAGTACTGATTTTGATTACGGAAACAGATTCGAAACAGGAGGAAGAAGAGTTAAAGCAAAACCTAGAAAAAATAAGTGATATAAAGTTGATGGCGCTGGTGTCCGGCTTTAACACTCCAAAAAACTCATAATTATGTATCAATCCGTACACACCAACAGGCGCGAATTTATCAAGAAGATGGCCATGTTGTCGGCTATGACAGCTGCGGCCAGTATGTTCCCGGGAATTGTCTTCGCCGAAGAACAAGAAAGGGGAATCCCAGCTGGCGCCAACCTCGATTGGAAAAAAGCGCCATGCCGCTTCTGTGGTGTAGGTTGTGGAGTGCTCATCGGAACGGAAAACGGAAAGGCCATTGCTGTAAAAGGTGACCCAAAATCACCAGTGAATAAAGGATTATGTTGTGTAAAAGGCTACCATTCCATCATGGCGATGTATGGTCAAGACCGATTGACAAAACCTTTGGTCAAAAAGAATGGAAGGTATGTGGAAACCTCGATGAAAGAAGCTCTGGATTTGGTCGCTTCTAAAATGCAGGAAACCATTAAGGATTATGGCAAAGACGCTGTGTCCATCTATGGATCCGGTCAATGGACCATACCTGACGGCTATGTCGCATCAAAGCTTTTTAAAGGTTGCATTGGTACCAATAATGTAGAGGCCAACGCCCGATTGTGTATGGCGAGCGCCGTGACAGGTTTTTTGACCTCTTTTGGAATCGATGAGCCTATGGGCTGCTATGAGGACATGGATCATGCAGATACCTTTGTGCTATGGGGCAATAATATGGCCGAGATGCACCCAGTCTTGTTCTCCCGATTGCTTGACCAAAGATTAAAAAGAGGAGTAAAAATCATAGATTTTGCCACTCGCACTACCAGAACCAGTATGGCTGCGGACAAATCCATCATCTTTAATCCGCAGACCGATTTGGCCGTTGCGAATGCCATCTGTTACGAGATCATCAACAATGGTTGGATGAACAAGGCCTTTGTTGAAGAGCATTGCAATCTAAGAAAAGGCCTGACCAATATGGGCTATGGTCTGGAAGACAACTATAAGTTCACGGACAAGCCGGAACCCATAACGCTTGAAGATTTCAAGAAGTTTTTAGAAGATTATACCCCTGAAAAAGTTTCCAAACTATCGGGAGTTTCGGTGAAGGACATCAAATATCTCGCCGCACACTTTGGTGACCCCAACAAAAAGGTAATGTCATTTTGGTGTATGGGGATGAACCAGCATTCCAGAGGTACCTGGATTAATAATCTGGTTTATAACATCCATTTGCTCACGGGAAAAATTTCAAGCCCGGGCAACAGTCCTTTCTCTTTAACGGGCCAGCCTAGTGCCTGTGGAACGGTACGGGAAGTGGGTACCTTGACCCACAAACTGCCTCATGGTGTGGTCATGAACAAAGAACATCGGGAGTTTGCGGCAAAAATTTGGGACGTGCCCGCTGAAAATATTGCTCCAAAACCTACCTACCATACCGTAGAAATGTTTAGGGCTTTGGATAGAGGAGATATTCGTTTTATGTGGATTCAGGTCACCAATCCCATGGTCACCATGCCGAAGCTGAAAAGATACCGGGATGGTGCCAAAAAGGAAGGTCGCTTCATTGTGGTTTCGGATATCTATCCAACTCCGACCACTGATATTGCTGATGTAATCTTACCTTCGGCCATGTGGGTGGAACGTGAGGGGATGTATGGCAATTCCGAACGTCGCACCCAATATTTTGAGCAAATGGTGGAGCCGCCCGGAGAGGCCATGAGCGATACCATGCAATTGATCGAGGTGGCAAAACGTATGGGCTTTGAAAAGCAGTTCTATTATAAGAACGAAACCCATATTGAGGAAATCTATAACGAATACCGAAAACATCACGACAACAAAAAACACAATATGGCCCCGCTCGAGGTACTGAAATCACAGCCCGGTGCCATGTGGCCGTATGTGGATGGGAAGGAGACCAAGTGGCGTTTCAATGCCAAGTATGACCCCGCTTGTTCCAATGGAAAGGACTTCCATTTTTATGGAAAGAAAGATGGAAAAGCCATCATCTGGCAACGCCCTTACGAGCCCGCAGCGGAAGAACCGGATGCTGAATTCCCATACTGGCTGGGAACGGGAAGGGTAGTGGAGCATTGGCATACCGGATCCATGACAAGACGTATTCCGGTACTGCATCAAGCCATGCCACACGCCTATGTGGAATTACATCCCGATGATGCCAAGCGCATGCAGATTAGAACTGGGGACAAAGTAAAGCTCACTACGCGAAGGGGTGAAATTACCCTGCCCGCTTCGGTCAACGAAAGGGGAGTACCGGCACCCATGCAGGTCTTCGTGCCCTTTTTTGATGAAAATATGCTCATCAATGACATCACCTTGGATTCATTCTGTCCCATTTCCAAGGAACCGGATTATAAAAAATGTGCCGTAAAAGTTGAAAAAGCCTAAGATGAAAAAAAGAGTCGGAATCTTATTGGTTTTTGCCCTTTTGTTCATCGGGTTTTTGGCAAACTGGACCTATAGCTACTATCAAGGTCTGGAAGAAGCCTATATTCCTATTCACGAGGCAAGTGATATTCCTGTCATTCCTTCCGAAAAAAAGGTTTTTGAACGGTCTGAATATGCTTTGGACTATCTCAACATGCCGGTGGATGAAAACCATCAGCGCACCTTGGATACCTATTATAATAATAGGGCCTATACCGGGGCGCCACCCAGTATTCCCCATCCCGTTAAGGAGAAATTGGGTATGGGAGGGAATGTCTGTTTGCAGTGTCACCAAAATGGAGGCTTTGTGGAAAAGTTCAATGCCTACACACCGGTAACACCACACCCTGAAATGGTCAATTGCAAGCAGTGTCATGTGGAGCAACAAACGAAATCGACCTTTGTCGCTACCAATTTCTATAAGAAACCGGCCCCAGAAGTAGGAGTCAATAATGCTTTGCCGGGCAGTCCTCCCGCCATTCCACATCAATTGCAGATGCGGGAGAACTGCCTTTCATGCCATGCCGGGCCCGCAGCGGTAAAAGAACTCTGGTTCGACCACCCCGAACGGGTCAATTGTAGGCAATGCCATGTGCCCAAAGTACAAGAAGTAAAAAAAGTTGAACTGTTCGTAAGGGCCAATACCAATGTAGAATGAAAAAGCTTGGAATAGTTTGTTGTATCATCATGCTGTGCGGTATGTTTTCATGCAAGCACAAAGAGGGTGAATATCATAGTCTAAAGGAAAAGATAGAGGAAGAGGGCAAACACTACCAAGACCCTGGAATTTCATCCGAAGCCTATATTGGTGACATCAACACCATCGAAATAAGGGAGGGAACGCATACGTTTTTGATTCCCGAGCGTAAGGGGCAGATAAAATCCTATGCCTGTACCGAGTGCCATTCCAAGCCCTTGGCACAAATGCAAAACGAACCTGGTGAGCAAAAAGCGCATTGGGATATCAAAATAAATCATGCCAATGCCAATGCGATGAACTGTGCCACTTGCCACAACGGAAACGACATGGACAATCTGCATAGCTTAACTGGAAATACGATAGACTTTAATCGGAGCTATCAACTGTGTGCGCAGTGCCATAATAACCAGGTTGAAGATTGGAAAGGCGGTGCCCACGGGAAGAATATTGGCGGTTGGGCAAAGCCCAGGGCCGCAATGACTTGTGTAAACTGTCATAACCCGCATGAACCGCAGATTGCCTCCAAATGGCCTGCACGGTTCAATACGGAAAAAGTAAAAGAAAGAAAATAGCCATTCAATACGCATATCATGGGAGATAAAAAGAAATGGTTTCAATTAAATCTAGGCCTCAACAAAAAACAAGCCGCTGGCGGAACATGTGGCTGCGGCAAAACAAGTGGAGGCTGTGGTTCGCACGCAGCGGAACCTCCAAAAGATGACTACACCATTTCTGCGGAGGAATTCGATGCTGCCGTGGAACAAGAACTGATGGAAGAAACCATGGTAGGGCAAACCCGTAAGGATGGTTTTCAACAGGTGTTCGATGTAAAAATGGACCGTAGGACCGCCTTTCGCAAACTCACGGCAAGCCTGTTGGTAGGTGCAGGAGCCGTACATACTTCCTGTAGCGTAACGGCTGGGGAAGAAGCCAAGGAAAAGGCACAGATAGACTGGGAAGAACAGTTTAAGGGCAACTACAAACTAATGACCCAGGAAGAAAAACAGGCCACCGTAGATCGTTTGGTGCGATCTTATCAACTGCGCAAAAAGGAAAACATTAAAATGTCGGCTGCCGATGCGTCAAAAGATGTGCTTTTCGGCTATGCCTTCAATATTTCCAAATGCCAGGGCTATATGGATTGTGTCAGTGCCTGTGTCAAAGAAAACAACCAGGACCGTAATTCGCAGATGCAATATATCCGCATCCACGAGATGAAGGATGGCGAGGGCTTCAAATTCAACGAAGCCGATGACAATTATTACCACGAAGTACCCGCAGAAGGGCATTTTTATATGGGCACGCAGTGTTTCCATTGCGATAATCCCCCTTGTGTGAATGTCTGCCCGGTTCAGGCCACCTGGCGTGAAGAAGATGGTCTCGTAGTGGTCGATTACGATTGGTGCATCGGTTGTCGCTATTGCATGGCGGCCTGTCCGTATGACGGTAGACGCTTTAATTGGAGCAAGCCCGAAATACCGGAAGATGAAATCAATAAAAATCAACATTATCTGGGGAATCGATTGCGCAAAAAAGGGGTAATGGAAAAATGTACCTTCTGTGTGCAGCGCTCTAGGGCTGGAAAGGATCCTGCCTGTGTTGAGGCCTGTCCCACTGGTGCCAGGATCTTTGGCAATTTGTTGGATCCCGATAGTACGATCCGATGGGTATTGGAGAACAAACAGGTATTTCGATTAAAGGAAGACTTGGGAACCGAACCCAAGTTCTGGTATTTTATGGATTAATAATATTGATTAAAGGTAAACATCAAATAATGTGGATTTTAAATCCATATGTTTAAACAAAAGAATGAAGCTTTTTTGACATCGATTTGTCATTCCTGCGAAAGCAGGAATCCATAAGAAATCGTGGATTCCGTATCGAGTACGGAATGACAAACTGTAAAAGTTTATAGAAATAAGGTAACCTTGGTAAAATTTAGGCTGTTTTCGGCCAATTACAAAGGTTTAAAAACAAAATGAATGGAAACATTTAGGGCATTTCGACATATGGTGAAGGACAGTTTGGATTACATCACCCATGGGTCCAAAACCTACCATATTTGGATGATATTTTTAACCGTGATCATGCTCATCGGTATGTATTGCTATTCCATTCAGTTGGATGAAGGCCTGAGCGTAACCGGAATGACCGATCGTGTAAGCTGGGGGCTCTACATCTCCAACTTTACCTTTCTGGTCGGGGTGGCCGCCGCAGCCGTAATGCTGGTGATGCCCACCTATGTCCTAAAGGACATTGACTTTAAACAGGCGGTCTTGATTGGGGAGGGACTCGCCGTAGCCGCCCTTGTCATGTGCCTCGCCTTTGTGGTGGCCGATATGGGAGGCCCTTCCGTATTGTGGCATATGATTCCGGGGATAGGGGTCTTTAATTTTCCGAATTCCATGCTGGCTTGGGACGTTATCGTGCTCAATGGCTACCTCTTTATCAATATTACCATTCCGTTGTACATTCTCTTTCGGCATTATCAGGGCAAAGAGGCGAAGTCCAAAGTATATATTCCCGGTTCCATTTTGTCCGTGCTTTGGGCCGTGGCCATCCACTTGGTAACCGCTTTCCTGTACGAAGGACTTCAGGCACGTCCGTTTTGGAACAATGCCCTTTTGGGCCCTCGGTTTTTGGCATCGGCCTTTGCCGCAGGTCCCGCCCTGATCATTTTGGTGTTGGCCGCTATCCGAAAGTTTTCAGAATTCAAGATAGAGGATAAGACCATCAGCAAAATAGCCATGATCGTCACTGTGGCCGCACAGATCAATCTGATCATGTTGGTTTCCGAACTCTTTAAAGAGTTTTATGCGCCCACGCACCATAGCGAAAGTGCCTATTACCTGTTTTTTGGATTGGAAGGAAAAACCGCATTGCTGCCATGGATATGGACGGCCATCCCGCTGAATATTTTGGCGACCGTTTTATTGACATTCCATAAACTTCGCAATAACTTTAAGGTCTTGTATTTCTGCTGCTTTATTCTGTTTGTGGCCATTTGGATAGAAAAGGGATTCGGCCTGATCGTTCCCGGCTTTATCCCCGGACCCTACGGAAAAATAGCGGAATACACCCCCACCTGGATTGAAATCTGGGTAACTTTGGGTATCTGGGCCATGGGCGCCTTTGTGTTTACCATGTTGGCAAAAACCTCCATCGGTATAGAACTGGGCAAGTTGCGCTACAAAAAAAAGAAAGTACTGGAATCAGAAACAGCTTAATTACTATTGAAATAAGGGTCTATTTGATTTCCAATACATTACAAAACCGTCAGTTCGAGTTTTTTCCAAAGGAAAAAGTATCGAGAACCAGGTTTTTGGTTCTGAAATTCTGATTCTCGATACATCCCGAAGCAAGTTCGGGACACTCGAATTGACGAATTTCGGTTAAAATGATAAAAGGCATTACTAATCACTAAAATTTAAACGTGTGAAAATAAGAATCAAAGGGAATTCCGTCCGATATCGACTTACACGGAGCGAGGTGGAAACTTTTTGCAATACAGGCCATTTTGCCGAAACCACCGAGTTCAACGGCCGAACCTTTACCTATGCCGTCAAGGTATCGGACACCAAAGCTCATATGGATGCCAAATTTGCGGACGACACCATTACTTTGATCGTGCCCGCAGCCACCTGCAAAGGTTGGTACGAGAACGAAGTGGTAGGTTTTGAGCACACCCTGACCTTGAACAATGGCAATGAGCTTTTCTTGTTGATGGAAAAAGATTTTATCTGCATGGACAAGACAACAGAAGATCAATCGGATAATTACCCGAACCCAAGGATGATGTAACCGTGGCAGCTACAAAAATCCTTGTTGCCGGAATAGGAGGGGTGGGAGGCTTCTTTGGAGGCCTGCTCGCCAAACAATTTGAGCACAGCAAAGCTGTGGAGGTCCATTTTTTGGCCCGTGGCGCACATTTGCAGCAAATTCAAAAATCAGGATTACAGGTTATTGAGGGTGACGAGCAGTTTGTGGCCATTCCCAAGTTGGCGACGGACGATGCTGCCCAGATTGGGGCCGTGGACTATCTCATAGTCTGTACCAAAAGTTATGACCTGGAGCAGACCATACGACAACTCAAGCCCTGTATTGGCCCGCAAACGGTGATCTTGCCCCTGCTCAATGGGGTGGACTGTAGGGAACGTATCCAAAAACTGTTGCCCAACAACTTGGTGTGCGATGGTTGTGTGTACATTATTGCCCGATTGTCACGCCCGGGGGTGGTGGAGAACCTGGGCAATATTAAAAAACTGTTTTTTGGTGTGGAAGGCCTTTCCGATGCCCGGTTGGATACGTTGGAAAAGTTGTTCCAAGAGGCTGGGGTAGAAGTGACCTTGACCCCACAGATCAAAAAGGTAATCTGGGAAAAGTTTGTCTTTATCTCGGTAATGGCCACGGCCACCGCCTATTTTGATGAACCCGTAGGCCCCATAGTTGCCGACACCGACAAACGAAACACCGTGATCGCCCTGGTCAACGAAGCGGTCCAAATTGCCAACCAAAAAGGCATTGCTATCTCCAACAATATGGCCAAACTAGAAAGCTTGCCCCATGCAGCAACCTCTTCGCTGCATTCTGACGTTACCGCCAAAAAAGCCAATACCGAAGTACAGGCTTTGGTAGGTTATGTGGTAAGAGTGGCACAACACTTTAGTGTTGGTGCTCCGACCTACCAACGATTGTTTGCAGAGATTCAGGATAGAATTACGGGGACTAAATAATTACGTTATAATTGATATTTGAGATATACTTAGGTTATCAACGTGTCAGAAAAATACTCTTATATTTGAAATGAAATATAAAGGAATAATTGAAGGTTAACCACAACATATTAAGACTAAAACATCTATTGAATTTATATAAATTTTCGTTGGATGATTTTTTGATATTAATAAGTAAGGGATTAAAGAATCAGATAATCCCTGAGGATATTCTTAGAGATGAAATAAAATTGAGTCATTTAAAAAGAATCGACAAGGTATTCAACAAAGGTCTACATTATTATTTAGATCCTAAAGCACCTGAAACTTCTAAAGAGGCTAGTATATTTTTTAGAAAGCAAAATTTCAATTCTGATTTAAATATTGGGGCAAAAAAAATAGTTAATCACTTTGAAGAATTTAAAATTTCATTATCAGCAATTGCAAAATTATCTGATATGGAATATGAACGAGTGTTTCCCATTTTCTCCATAAATGACAATCCGAAAAGTGTTGCTAAAGAAATACGGGAGATTCTTTATCCGGTTTTTACCAATAACCTGAAAGACTTTTTAAAAGCGTTAATTTCAAAGTTTGCCGAACATAATATTTTAGTTTTTGAATTTGTTGAATATTGGAATCAAAAAGAAAAAGCAAATATTGATGGGTTTTTCCTTAATCCAAATGTAATTGTACTAAAGAGACAACAATTATCTTTCCGTAGGGAAATTTTCACATTGATACATGAGTTGGGTCATTTTCTTCTGAATGAAGAAGAAATAGAAAAGTTAGAAATAGAGCATTTAGCAAACCACAATCTTTCATCTATTGAGCGCTGGTGCAACGATTTTTCTTTTTACTTTTTAGCTGGTGATTTTGCCGATACTTTAGAAAAAATACATTCTGTAGGACCTGAAAATGACTACCAATTTGAACTAATTGAGAAAATATCGAAGAAAACACATTTGAGCCAAATAGCACTTTTCACAAGGTTATTGCTTGAGCGCAAAATATCTCCTTCAAATTACAATAACGTGAAAATGGAATTTGAAAAAGCGTTTAAAGAAAGACAGGCAGAACTCCAAAGAATAAAAGAAATAGAAAAGGCTCAAGGAAAAAAACAACGGGGGTCCGCTCCTCAACCAATAAAATCCCCTTTATTGGTATCTACAATTCAAACAGCATTTTATGAAGGTATATTGAATGAATATGAAGTGTGTAAAAGGCTAAATATCAAACCAGATAAATTAGATAGATATATACAGTGATAGTAGCAATCGATACTAGTTCCTTGTTGTCGTTGGTTCGCTATTATTTACCATTCGATACTAATAATGTGCTCTTTAATCTAATTAAATTAAAAATTGAGAACAAAGAAATAATCATACTTGATAAAGTTTTCGATGAATGCTCCTATACAGCAAAAGGAATAGTAATTGATAAACTAGAATACTTAAAACTTAAGAAAAATCAAGTAAACACAACGGACTTATTACCTTCTTCAAAGTTCTTTAGATTAGTTGAGAATAACTTTATAAATGGTTCAGCAAAAAACGTGCTTTCACCTGTAGAATTCGAAAACAGGAAAAACAGTTTCTTAGAGTCAGCGGATGTAAAGTTATTACTATATTCACTGGAAAATCAATCCGATGGCGTAATCATCGTTTCCGAGGAAACTGAAACAAATAATGATAACAAGGCTTTTAAAAAGCTCCCATGGATATGTAAATATTTGAAGTTAGAAATAATTACACTTCCTGAATTATTCGAAAAATATCCAGAGATTTCCTTAGAGTTCAACAACATAAATCTTCAATTGAAATTCGATTGAATAAAAAACATTGGGCGTTCATCAACCAAAACCTTACAACCTCCTCACCGCAGCATCCGTCAACCCCGTAGCCTTCTTAATAATTTCAACATCAATACCTTGAGCTTTTAGCTCTTTAGCAATATCCTTAGCCTTTTGTTTTTCGGCCCTTTTTCGTTCGGTATCGATCTTCCATTGTTCCAGCTCCCTTTTTTCGGGTCCCATGATCTCAAACAGGCCAGAGTTGCGTAGTTTGTCCATAATGCCTGCGTCAGCAAAGCTGGTATAATCGTTTTCGGTAATGATCAGGTGGTCCACCACTTCAATATTGATCAGTTTGCCCACCTTTAGCATACGGTCGGTAAACGCTTGGTCTCCTCTAGAGGCATCCACCGAACCACTGGGGTGGTTGTGTACCAAGATCACCTTTACGGCCAGTTTGTAAATGGCCATCCGAAACACATCGGGCGGGTCGGCATTTACGCGGTTTACCGCACCAAGGCCAATCAACTCTATAAAAAGGATTTTGTTTTTGGTATTGAGCCCCACCACCCAAAAATGTTCTTGGTTGCGGCGGATCTTGTTTTCGCGCAACAATATCTGCTGCATTATATCGTAGACATCAACAGAATTTAAGACCTTAATTTTCTGTTCCTTGGTAAGACGGACGTTCATAGTTCAAATATACAATTTGTGGGGAATGCTGCGGCTTGCATAAAAGTACACAAACCAACCTATACATGCTGTTGGGATCGGTAAAAAGTGCATTCGTATAAAAAGTTGGCGAGCAGAAACCAAAACAGCGTATTTTTCTTATCAATTTTAAACAGATTTCAGAATGAAAATGGCAACACGGTTATTGGGTTTGTTCCTTTTGGTGGGAACTATGGGCATATATGCCCAAAAAGTAGATAATGGTTTTTCCGATCAGGAATTTTATTTTACCGCTTGGGGCGATGTGAATAAAGGAAAGGGAAAGACCAAAGCGAGTGTCGCCGAACAAAAAGCCCGCTTAAAGCGCTTGGCCGATGCCGGAATCACCGACCTGTTGCCCAATGCCAGCACCGAGCGCCTAAAGGAACTGATTCCCTTGGCCAAAGAATACGGCATCAGGGTACATGCCTGGCTCTGGATGATGAACATTGGCGGTCTTGAAGAGGCCCGAAAGCATCCGGAATGGTATTCTGTGAACGCCTTGGGGCAAAGCTGTAACGAATATGACCCTTATGTGAGCTACTATAACTTTTTGAGTCCATTTTCGGAAGGAGCGAGGGAGTTCATCAAAAACCGAGTGAAGGAAAAGGCGGCAATACCCGGGGTGGCCTCCGTACATTTTGATTATATCCGTTTTGTGGATGTGATTTTGGGTGCCGACCTTCAAAAGAAATACAAGCACAATGGAGGGCCTTTGGTGCAGGACCATATTATTGATGAATATGATTTTGGATATCATCCCAACGCCCGTAAACAGTTCAAAGAGATGTTTGGAACCGACCCCATGGATTTGGAAGATAGGGCCGAAAACCCTGCTTGGCAACAATTTCGCATGAATGCCATTACCTCCTTGGTCGATGAGTGTGTGGATATCTGCCATGAGGCGGGAGTTGCCACTTCAGCAGCTGTTTTTCCGTTTCCACAATTGGCCCGTGAATATGTGCGCCAAGATTGGGGACATTGGAAATTGGATACCTTTTTCCCGATGGCCTATAAAAAAGACCATCAAGGCAACGTAAACTGGGTAGGCTTCGCGACCCAAGAGGGCGTTCGTGATATGGACCCCGGTCAAGATCTGATCACCGGAATCCTTACTGGCCACTATGGCAAAAACTATGAAGATTTTGACAAAGCCATTGAACTCGCCCATAAAAATGGCGCAAAGGGAATCTCATTCTTTACCGCCGGTTCCTTGGACGACAAGCACTTGGCCATCATCAAAAAGTACAACAAAAAGTATAATGGGAAGTAGAAAGCCTACCCAACCCTTATTGATAATTCAAAATTACCCAGTTGGCGTTGGCCACAAATTGCTTTTCGTCAGCTGGGTTCTTAAAGATTCTTGGTCAGCTGTAGGTCGAACCGGAATTTCATAGCTCATAAAACCTTCTTTGGTTTCGTGGAAATAACCCAACTGCGTAGTCCCAATTACTGTACCTGTTGGAGAACCTTCGCGAATCTCCATGATACCTTTATAATTGTAGTTGGCAATATAGAAAGCTGAAAAGCTAATGCTTTTTAATCCATTTAGGTTGATGTTATTAAAGCCAATATAGCTGTTGTGCTTGATGGATCCCACAAGTCCAGCACTGCCAGCACTCCAATTTCCAACGTCTTCACTCTTGATATCTGCTTCTTCTGCTTCAATTTTTGAAGCCTTAAAAATCACTTGCGAACTTGTGGCCAAAGCGGAATTGGGAACTTCAGCATTGCCTTGATCTAAATAAGAGGCCATCAATACATATTTTCCACCGCTATCGCCTTTGATGTGTTCTTTGAACCGTACTGTTCCGGAAAGGGGCAGTAATTTTTCCTCCACTTTTTCATCAGGGCTAAGGGATAAGATATAATCCACCATTTTGCCGATTTCCTCTATATCTAATTGTGGGTGTGCGGACATTAAAGGTTCGCCCCATACTCCTGAACCTCCTTTTTTGATTCTGTCTATAAGATAGTTGCGATTTTCTTTGGTGTATTTTTCGGCGATTTCCATATAGCTTGGGCCATTTACTTGCACATCTATAGCATGACAAGCTTTGCAGTCCGTGGCGTCCATGATTGTTTTTCCTTCAGGAACTACATTTTGTTGATGTCCCACGATGGCCTTGATCATATCCTCACCTTCAGGAATATAGCTAAAGGTTACCTTGATCTGGTCTGCTGAAATAGTTCCTTCTTCGGAACTTCCATCTTCAGCATCGTTGACCACAACCTTATAGTTTACCTTTTTGTTATTGAAGTACATGGAATCCTTCGGTTCAATCTGAATTTGGAGCTCCGGAGGGGTATTGCCGGCCGCATCAGGACTGGCGGTGGCCTGATTGGATCACTTTAACATCAAAGGACCTGCTTAAACTGACCACGATATTAAGGCAAAATGAAAAATCAATTTTAAAGACCGATAAAGAAGTTCGTAATTGCTTTATCAGCATAGGCAAAGCCATTGACGCTGACAGATTGGGGAGTAGTGCTTCAAAAATCCGATTGTACATCAATAATTTGCTGATTCTTTTGCTCGATATGACATAATATTGAACGAATCACTTACTGAAAGTTCTAGGAGCGTAAATTTCTTTTTAAAGGAATTGGAAAACAGTCTAGCTGAAAACTGGACCATAGAGTCCATGTCTTTATCCGCTGGAGTAGGATTGACCAGATTTACATATCACTGCAAGCAAATAACCAATTTGACCCCGATGCGCTATTTAATGATGAGGCGCCTTGAATTGTCCAAAAAAATGCTTTTGGAGGATACCGATCTTACCATAACCGAAGTCGCCTATCGATGAGGATTTACCACAAGTCAATACTTTTCATCAGTGTTTAAAAAGTATGAAAAATGTACTCCCAATCAATATAGACATAGGAGTTTGAAATTAACGCTTGCGTAGAATTAGCCGCGTTCTTCTTAGTAGAATGTTTAAAATATTTCACCGATGTTGAATAAATTTATGGAGATTCAATTATCGGACAATCATCTTCAAAAAGCTTCTTTACGATTCCATAACTAAAGGGGCGATAAAATACCGGAAAAACCATAGTTTTTTTAAGGTTTTTGAGCAGCTGCATTTGCAAAATATTATTTAAGTTTAGAATATCCCCCAATTAATTTGTTTTCAATCGATTACACCCATTATGGGTGATTAAAAGGTAAGTCATGAGTTCAAAGATTCAAATTGGATATGACCCAGATTTTATTGGGGATGGTATCCGTGTTCCGCTACCAAAATTTAGCCGAAGTTTGGCACAATCTGTTTTAAGAAAACCTGGCGTGCTCAGGGATGATATTTATTCGGACCATATTCATTATACATTGGTAATGAACAAACACACGAGGCAACTTATTTATTCTGCCTATAATATAGACCAGTCAAAATTTAGGCCCTCCGTCAGTGGGGAAGGTAAAAGAAGTTGGAAAAATGATAAGGACATTGGTCCGAAGAACCAACTTGACAACGATTATTACAAGGATAGAACTGCTCCAAATGGGGAAAAGATTGAAAACCCTTATGATCGCGGACATATGGTAATGCGATTCAACAATATGTGGGGAGACACTGATGACGAATCCAACAAGGCCGGTAGGGCCACTTTCATTTATGGGAACTCTTCGCTACAGCACAAAAACCTTAACAGGGATGAATGGAAGACACTTGAAATGAAAATTGTACGACCATTCTCTTTGGACTCCAACGATAAACTTTGTGTGTTTACGGGCCCAATTTATGGGGACTTGGATAGGCACATTCATCTGTCCCAAACCGACAACGCTCGTGTTCCTTCTGGTTTTTTCAAGGTAATCTGTTATCGCTCAAAGGCACATGAACCAGAAAAACACTTAGGTGTGGCTTCGTTTGCGGTATTTCAGGATGAAGAAGTGATTCGAGATCTGGATGGGGGCTCCGTAATCAAAATCAACCAAAAGTATCAAATGACGATTACCGAATTACAGCAACGTACAGGAATTAACTTTGGTCAAGCCCTTTTTGACCGTAATCCGTTGTTTGCCCTTGATAGACCCCAACGAAACCAAAGTGTAAATGTATCTTTTTTGCCCGAACGCATTCCAATTATAGGCTCTAGTAATATTATTGCCACACATGGTCAGATAAGACTGGGTATTACCCACCTACAAAAGCGAAAGATCATAATCAATTCGGCAATGATCAATCCTGCCGGTGATGAAAATGAAGGAGAATGGATATCACTGACAATCGGGGAGCAGAAGATGTAGAACTCAATGGTTGGAAATTGATGGATGGACAGGGAAGAAGTACTGCCCTAAAAGGAAAAATCAAATCTGGGGATTCCAAAAAAATTGAAGGGACGGTAAAGGGCACCATCAAATTGAGCAATAAAGGAGGGAGCCTAATGCTTTTTGATAAGAGTGAAAACATTGTTGACCACGCAACATGGACCGAATTTCAAATGAAGCATGTTCCGGAAAATGTAGCTTTTCTTTTTGACAACAAGAATTAAAATTCGGTTTGGGATGACAAATCAGGAGAAGGGCCTTCTGTGAGTCATGGTTCTTGTTCAAAATCACTTCAAATTGTTATTTTTAGCAAGTTATCTGTATTCCAACAAAAGTTCATGAGTCAAAAAAAGGCCCCTTGGCACTTCCTATTGGTGCTTATTTTAGCAGGGGAGTCGGTGTTTATTCTTCCTTTTGTGCTTTCACGGGTTTTTAGACCTACGGTATTGGAGGTTTTTCAGCTGGATAATTGGCAAATTGGAGTATGCCAGTCTATTTACGGAATGGTCGCCTTTTTATTCTATCCTTTTGGAGGGCCTTTAGCTGATAGACTTGCGCCAAGAAAATTAATCGCTGTGGCACTATGGATGACAGCTCTTGGTGGACTGGTCTATGCTTCTTTCCCAAGTTTTACAACATTAAAATTCCTCTACGGTTATTGGGGTTTCACAACAATTTTTTTGTTCTGGGCGCCAATGATCAAAGCAACTCGGGTTTGGGGAGGCAGTAATTCCCAAGGGAAAGCGTTTGGGTTTTTGGATGGTGGCCGTGGATTGGTGGGGGCGCTGTTCGGGACCATGGGTGTACTTATCTTTTCTTTATTCATTGTTTCCGAAGTTTCGCAAGCAAGTGTTTCGGAAAGCAGACATGCTTTTAAGTATGTGGTCTTGGTCTCTTCCGCTATTGTTGCTTTTGTGGGTTTATTGGTCTGGTTTTTTATGAAGATTGATGCTCAATTGGAAAAAGATATAGTTTTAGAGAAAATTACGGTGTCACAAATACGGGAAGTATCTCGCCTTCCTTCCGTATGGTTACTGATGATCATTATTCTGTGCGCCTATGTGGGTTATAAAATAACCGATGTGTTTTCATTATATGCCCAAGATGTTATGTTGTATGATCAGGTACAATCGGCCCAAGTTGGGACCTTTCTACTTTTTGTTCGTCCGATTATCGGTGTGTTGATAGGAGTGGTTGCAGATCGTACTCGTGTTACGTTATGGCTAGTGGTTAGTTTTGTGGTTTCCTTTTTTGGCGCAGTACTATTTGCCTCGGGTATAATTTCGGCTTCGGCAACGGCCTTGTTTTTTATCTCGATTTTAATTGTGGCTTCTGGGGTTTACGCGGCACGGTCCCTATATTTTGCTGTGATGAAGGTAGGTCAAATCCCTTTGGTTCTTACGGGAACAGCTGTAGGACTTATTTCACTTGTAGGTTATACGCCTGATATTTTTGCAGGTCCTGCAATGGGTTATCTTCTGGATAATGCTCCAGGAATAGAAGGACATCAACATGTATTTTGGATGTTGGCCATATTTTCTTTCATTGGGGGTATTGCTGCTTGGGGTTACTTTCAACTATATCGGGAGCAAAAATAATCTTGATTACTCATTCAGTTGTTATGTCCATTTCCTTTTGTAAATGAGATTACCTATTCATGAATTTCCGCTTAATTTGGACTGAAATACATTGTGAAATAAATCACATTCTTAAATGAATCTATGGAACTTCCCGTTCTTAATACGTAAAATCATGTCGTTCAGATAAAAAGTAAACCGAGTACAGGTATAAAATCCTATTTTCATTGCTGTTAACTATGGTATTCAACCATAATAATAGTCAGTCATTTTCCAATTCAGATTTTCCATTGTGCCAAAAAAGAGCATTTTAGTTTTTACCATTGTTCTTGGGGTGCTTCATCTACATGCCCAAAAAAAGAACGCAAACTTTAGATATCATATCCGAAAAACGACACATCCAATCACTATTGATGGGGTAGTGGATGAAAAAGCTTGGCAGGAAACGGATGTGGCAGATGATTTTTTCATGGTTTTGCCCATGGACACGGGAAAGGCAAATGAAACTTCGGAGATTCGGATGACCTACGATGATAAAAACATATACTTGGCGGCTATTTTTTTCAATAGTGTTCCCGACAAGTATTATGTGGAATCGTTGAGGAGGGACTTTTCTTTCGGAAAGAATGATAACTTTCTATTGTTCATTGACCCATTCAACAATCAGACCACGGGCTTTTCTTTTGGTTCCAATGCCGCTGGAGCACAATGGGACGGTACTATGTTTGGAGGAGGCAGTGTGGATTTGAATTGGGATACGAAATGGGTTTCTAAGGTCAAACAAGATCCAAACAAATGGGTAGTTGAAATGGCCATCCCCTTTAAATCGATTCGATATGAGGACGGTGTCACCGAATGGGGCATTAATTTTAGTCGATTAGATTTAAAGTCCAGTGAAAAGTCAAGCTGGACGCCCATTCCCAGACAATTTCCCACCGCTTCCTTGGCCTATACAGGTTTTTTGGTTTGGGATACACCTCCGCCCGCACCCAGAACCAATTTCTCCATAATTCCATATGTTTTGGGTGGCCTCTCGCAAGATTTTGATGAAGAAAACGATGTTCAAAAAAGAGTTGGAGGAGATGTTAAGATTAGTATTAGTTCTTCCCTAAATCTAGATTTGACCATTAATCCCGATTTTTCTCAAGTAGAAGTGGATCGCCAAGTAACCAATTTGGATAGGTTCGAGTTGTTTTTTCCTGAGAGAAGACAATTTTTTCTGGAAAATGGAGATCTCTTTGCAAATTTTGGATATCCAACTATTCGTCCTTTCTTTTCGAGGCGGATAGGCCTAGGTGTTCCCATACGCGCGGGAGCGAGGCTAAGTGGTAATTTAAATGAAAAATGGCGTTTAGGGATAATGGACATGCAAACGGCTACTATTGACGATATTGGGCGACCTAATCAAAATTTTGCTGTGTTTTCACTGCAACGTAAGGTATTCAGTCGGTCAAGTATTGGGTTCATGTTTGTAAATAAGGAATCCCTTCGTTATCCTCAAGAGGCAGATTCTTTACGCACCCAATTCCCTAAATTCAATCGCAATTTGGGAGTAGAGTACAATTTGGCCTCTTCCAATAATTTATGGACAGGTAAAGCTTTCGCTCTCAAATCTTTTGCGCCCGGCCGAATCAATGGCAACGATCTTACGCAAGCAGCACATTTGGAGTATAAAAGTCGAAAATGGAATTGGAGAGTACAGGAACAATATGTAGGAGAAGATTATACTGCCGAAGTAGGTTTTGTACCTCGAAAGGATTTTGTCAATGTAAATGCTTTTTTGGGCCATACCTTTTTTCCGAAAACTGAGGAAAGTAAAGTGTTAAGCCATGGTCCAAAATGGAACAGCAATTATTTTTTAAATAGAGATTTACAGCGAACAGATAACATGAGCGAATTAGAATATTTGCTCAGTTTCCGCAATCGAAGCAGTTTTGAGGTAGGACTGATCAATGAGTATGTTGAGCTGTTGGCCCCATTTGACCCAACACAATCTGGAAAGGACTCTCTTGATGTTGGAACCAAACACCGATGGAATGCCGCACGCTTTGACTATAGTTCCAAACCTCAAAGTATGTTCACATATACCGTGGGTGGCTATTTTGGGGGCTATTACTTGGATGGAAACCGCATAAATCTAAACGGGGAACTCGGATATCGGTTTCAGCCCCATGTGAGTTTAAATGCAAACCTAAGTTATAACCATATTAGCCTACCTGCTCCGTGGAACGATACTGAATTTTGGCTTATAGGTTCTGAGGTAGATGTGACCTTTACAAACAAGTTGTTTTTTGCCACATTGTTCCAATACAATGAACAGTCAAGAAACTTTAATCTTAACTCCCGCTTTCAATGGCGATACAAACCGGCATCCGACTTATTTTTGGTGTATACGAATACGCAATTGTTAGATCCAAATATTGGAAAAAGTTGGTCATTGACCCTGAAATTTACGCATTGGTTTAATTGGTGAGCAACATATGTCTAGATACGAATGACGTAAGAATGACATAATACAGGCACTATCAACACAGCAAAGACCAGATACTTTTGCCCTAGAATCATGATTATGTTAAAATGAAGAATTTGGATTTGGCACAGAGAGTAAAAGATTTAAGAAGACGAAAGGGCGTATCGCAAGAAGTATTGGCCGAAGAATCCGGTTTAAGCCTCAGAACCATTCAACGAATTGAGAACAACGAAACCGTACCTAGGGGAGATACTTTAAAAAGGTTGGCAATAGCTTTAAATACAACTCCTGATAAAGTTATTGATTGGCAGGTTCAAGAAGATAAAGGATACCTAACTTTAATGAACTTTTCTGCGCTTGGGTTCTTATTTTTCCCCTTACTGGGTATTATCCTCCCGTTAATCTTTTGGCTGCTAAAAAAAGATAAACTGAAAAATGTGAACGATGTTGGGAAGTCAATTTTAAATTTTGAAATAACATGGTCTATTTTATTTTATCTATATATTGTTTTTTGGTTTTCAGGACTAGTTGGTAGAATAATGAAAAATGTGGAACCACAAGGAATTTTTCTAAAATTCTTGGTTCCCATTATGATACTTTACCTTTATAATATCGTAATGATTCTTTTCAATACAATTAGGGTTTATAGGAATGAAAAAACCAAATACGTTCTGTCACTTAGGTTATTCAAATAAGTAAAATCTAATAGTGTACTCGTATTATGTTTAAAGCTTTATAGAGGGAAATATTATTTTAATAGCTTGATTATATTTTTTGCTTCCCTGACACCACTTAAATAAGCTCCGTGAACAGTTCCTCTGTAATCGACAATAGTGTGTTCTCCAGCAAAGAATATTTTATCGTTTATAGGTTCCTCAAATACCTCAAAGCTTTCACCAGTTGTTCCATTTGTTGCGAATGAATAGGAACCGAAGGTGTATTCATTTGTATTCCATTTGGTCCTTAGCATATTGGTAGGGTTTGGAATGTCATTACCATAAATTGCCTTTAAATGCACCATTACTTCCTCTGTAATTTGGGCATCAGACATTTGTTCTGTCTCTTTGGAATAATCACCGAATGCAAAGGTTATTAAGGCATTCGCAGAGGTAAATTTGCCAACGTTCATGAATAAGTTGAACTTCCCCCTTTGTTCTGGAGTGTAACCTATGTACTGTAGGTCATTGTCCCAAAATGGAGCATCCCATGTAAAAAGAAATTTATTTACAGATCCCATATCCAAATTATCAATGGTATTTTGGGTTTCCTCTGGTAATGAGGGAATAAATGTTATGATGTTTTTCTTTAATACCCCTAACGGAACAGTAACCAATACATAGTCAGCCTCATACTCACCTTTGTTGGTGGTTATTATGGTTTTTTCGTTGGAATAATCAATGCTATGAACCTTATTGTTTAATCTGATATCAATATCTTGGGCCAAGTAGTTGGTAATTTTATCAAAACCATTGGTGATAATAACATCATCACCATCAAACTCCTCATCATCATAAAAGTATGTGGATGATAGTTTAAAAAGGTCTCCACCCGTGTCAAATTCCAAATAGGCCGAAAGCATATAGGTCCATAATCTATCATTTTGGTATTGGGGGTACTTGCTATAAAAAGCATTACCAAAGCTTTGGTCTTCAGCCCCGTTTATCCTAAATATCTTCCTATTGTATTGGTTTTCAGCTGTTGAAAGTATTTTGCTTGAATATTCGGAACCATTTTGGTCATACACCTTAACATTGAAGTCATCTGTCAAAAAAGTCTCAGCTCCAGCTGATGATGCTAAGGATGTAATCGGGTTTCCTTCTGGGCCATGAATCCAACTTGCACCTTCGTCAAAGGCAACACCCAAGCTTCTGTCCGTTTTTAATCGACCTCCTGTTTTATCCTGCGCCTCTAAGACCAATACATCGATGCCTTTCTTCTTAAGATGTTTTGCAGCCGCCAAGCCCGAGACCCCAGCACCAATGATCACTACTTTTTTTTCCTGTGTTTTTGAATTAATCCCGACATTTTGATCTTTATCACATGAAGAGTAGGTTGTCAATAAAAGAAGTATGGCTATCAATGAATTCATTTTCTTATTTTTAGCATTCATATTAGTTTCTGCCTTTTTGAAAAAGGATGGTACTTTCAAAAATCAATTTGATTCCCACCAGGTTGGATTTTCAACCAAAAAGTGTTTTTGTGCCTCTGCAACTTTTTTAAAAACCTATCTTGGTGTCCTTTTTCGGGATTTTTAAAATCCCATCCTCCTAGAGGTTTTTCAAACAATTCTTCAAATTTTAATCTGTTCATCGTTAATTACTTTGAGAACAAAATAAGTCTGTTCGAATCATTTTTTTGTAGCGCCTTTTAAATCAGGACAAGAAAAATACTGGGGAGTTGCTTTGATTTATAAATCAGGACAATTGTAAAAGGAAGCGAAGCCTATAATCTTGAAGGTGTTGTATTGTTTATCTTTTTAAATGCATTATAAAATGCCGACCTCGAGTTGAAACCTACTTCAAAAGCTATGGATTCGTAGGTGTAATCTTGATATTTTGGGTTTTTCAATAATCTCATGGCTTCTTTAATGCGATACTCATTAATAAATTCATAGAAATTCTTATCGAAAGATTGATTAAGAACCTGGGATATGTGATGCACGGGTATTTCTGTTAATGCGGATAAGTCTTTTATTCGAAGTTGTGGCTCTAGGTATGGTTTTCTCTCCTCCATGAACTGAAGCAGACTTACTTCAATTTTTTTGGAAGATTCTTCATTCAATCCTGAACTCGCATATTTAATCTCTCTTTTCCCAAGTTCATTTTTTGTTATCACTGGTAGTTTTATTTGGGAGAGTTGGTTTTGAAAAATCTGCCGATGAGACTTAATCGCGTCAATATTCACCAGTAATAACACAATCCCCGTCAATAGATTTAACGATAAATATATCTGATTATAATGAGGAAATCCATAATAGGTAAGATAAACAAAAACTAGTTCCACAATATAAAAACCAAGGCATACCTTGATTAACAGTTGCGTAAAATATAGACTTGAATCTTTAATATTGGAATGTTGCGCTTTCAATTTGAAATCGTAGACTCTTAACTCTTTCATTGCCCTGACAAGGAAGAAAATGTTTACCACCAGATAAAAATTCCATTCCCATATATACTGTACAATATCAAACCCCGTATCTCCTTCGTTGCTCAGCAAAGCAAGTTTTTCTGTTGAGGTTTCTAAAAAATCGGGCAGATAGGTTATGAACGCTAGAACAAAAGGGACGAAAAACAAAAGATCGTTCTTTCTAAAGAAGAATTGTTGGTACACCTGACTTCTGGCATATAGAAACAGTAAAAGTCCAAAGAGCATAAAAAAGGGCTCATTGATATAAATCAAATGCGGAAAGTACTCAATTGCCCCAAAATGTATTAATGCCAAAATGGTGAATTCCGCAAACGAAAGAAACGTGAAAACCAAAAGTGGGAGGTATACTTTAGTTTTGATTGACAGCTTAATCAAAAAAACAAACAATACGAAAGCAAAAACTGCTTCCAGAGCAAGGATAGTGTTCCAAAAATTTAAGCTTGCCAACATATCAGTTTCAGGGTTGTTGAATATAGGCTGAGTTAATGTATATACATATATAGCTAAATTCTTTAACATGAAAGCCATTTATGAAATGGCATCCCATATAACAGCAAAACTATTTAAAACTTTATATACCTATATCCAAGTTATAATCAAACACCTGAATTAAATTCAACGATATTTTAAAAAGTACAATATTACCTCAAAAACAGTGTGGCAATTATCGTATTTGTTTCAATATCCAACTGGAAATCTCTTCCAAAGCGATTGGTGAAAACGTTTGTTCTATGACTCCATATTCTGTTGGAGCTCCTGTTTCACATTTCTGGAACAAGTGATTTAGATTAGGAAACTCTATTAGAGTAATTTTCTCATTCCCATGTTTTCTGAGTGCAGCTTCAATTGCCGATAAGTTCTCCTTGGGTGGTACTTGTAAATCTTTTCCCCCATTTACCGCCAATACTGCACAGTCTACTTTTTCCAATATAGTGGCTGGGTCATGCCTTAAAAAATAGACCATCCAAGGAGTAGCCATAAAATCTACCTGTAACGAAATGAACCGTTCCTTGGTCATTCCTTGAGGTATCAAAGATTTGGACAACTCATTTTGAAGTTCCTTGTCCAAATATGTTCTTAATTCATCTTTCAACATTTCCAGATTATCTGATGCCATTGTCATAACAATCATTTTATCCCGGATTTCACCAGATATTTTTATTTTTTCCTCAGATACCCCTGACGCTTTTTCAATTAATTTTCCTTGTAAGGACAACAATTCATTTCCGGCAATTCCTGTCCCCGCCAATAAAACAATAAAATCTACATCCTTAGATTCAGCAGCCACCATTGGAGCTATCAACCCTCCCTCGCTATGGCCAATCAGGCCAATTTTGGTTTCATTAATTTCCTTTCTTGTTTTTAAATAAGTTACTGCGCTACTGACATCTGTAGCGAAATCGGCAGAAGTAGCCTTAGAAAAATCACCGGTAGATTTTCCGAAACCTCTATCATCAAACCTCAAAACGGCCAATCCCCTTCTAGTCAAGTAATCGGAAATTATCAGGAAAGGTTTATGTCCCACGATTTCTTCATTTCTATCTTGTGGGCCGCTTCCGGTAATTAAAACTACTGCTGGAAATTTACCTTCTTTACTGGGCATGCTCAAAGTGCCTGCCAGGGTGATATTTGCCCTTGTATTTTTGAAAGTTACATCCTCAGTATGATAGGGATATGGCTTTTTAGGTTCTTGTGGTCTATTTACAGAAGATTTTTCCAACTTATCCCTGGACAATTCCAAAGGCAAAGTCATTGGCCCTTGCATAAAATTGCCCTTAAATGACCCGTCTGAAAACTCCCCATTGTATTCAATTCCAAGTTTGACCACCACTAATTTTAAGATGTTATTTTTAAATAAGGTAGTATCTACGGGAATACCAAAAGCACCTTGGTCAGGACTATCCAAGGTAGAACTATGCCCATTTGGTGTTTCTTTTACATTTATGGATAATCTCAAGGGTGAACCTGGAATATTTAGAAGTCCGTTCCATTGGCCGTTTATATCTTGTCCAAATGCTGTTGTGGTAATTGACAAAATTAAAATGGCTGTAAGTATTTTATTTGTTTTCATTTATAGGTGATTTTCATTTTAGATAAAAGCACGGATTCCCTTTTAAGCAACACTATTCTTCCATAACGGCAATAAGCTCATCAATTTTTTTCAACCTAGGCTCAAACTCTTTCCGAACCCTTCTTTTGTTTATATAATAGGTGATAACTCCAATACAAATAGCAAGTACCGCTGTTAATATAATCACATTGTGGGTTTCCGGCTTCTCCCAAGCACCTACAAGGAACAAAAAAATGAAAAAAATGCCCGGTAGGATATACCAATAAAGAGACGATTTCAAAAGATACATTTGGACTTTGAGATACTTCCTGGTTTTGTGCAAATAATCTAAGTAACTTTCCGTGAAGGCACTAGGTTTATACTTCTTTATCCTTACAATCCTCACAATTACATAAATCAGCCATATCACTGTTAATGCTGAAGCAATTTTCGACAGGATAAATGGAACAAAGTAAACGTAAAATGCAAACACCGGAATACATATCAATATCGATACTCCTTCAACCAGTTCTAGATATTTCCACCATTTATGCAAACGGGTTAAACTGGATTCCAACTCAATCATCAACCTTGATTTTTCAAACTTTATACGCTCTTGATCGCTAGAGGATTGCCAAATCTGAATTAGTTCATCTTCCATCATAACTTCGCATTTAAACAATTCAACAACTTCTTTTTAATTCTCTTTATCTTAACTGCAACCGTGTTTTCTGTTATACCGGTTATATTTGATATCTCCTTGTATGGTAGTTCTTCTAGATAAAGAGCGATTACCGCTTTATCAGAATCATTCAGTTGCTTTATACAATGCCTAAGATTGATTAGTTGTTCATTTTGTTCATCTCTTTTGGGCTCCTCGTTCATTTGGGAAATAGTGACACTGTCCAAGTTTATGAAGCGATCAATTCTTTTGGTGTGCTTGGATCGAAAACGGAGACAGACATTTATAGTTACCCTGAACATCCAAGTTCCAATAGAAGATTTTGATTCGAAAGTGGGAATTGCTTTCCAAATATGTACCAAAACCTCTTGGAAAAGGTCTTTGGCATCCTCAGAAGTGCTTGAATAAACCGTACATATTCGGAAAAGCTTCTGCTGATTTTGTTCCAAGGCTGCTAGAAAGGTATCTTCTAATTGTTTGGTCATTCTTAAGTCTTGTATCTATTATTTTAGTTACAAGAGTTTTAAAAATATGACATCCTATCCGATTTTTTTATTGGGGCTTAAGACGTGAAGGATATTTTACATAATGGGGAATTATTGTTATTGAACGCCAACTACTAAAAGTAGAACATTATAACGTCCCGCATTATGTTTCTTTGTTGACATTCAATAAAATAATTAAATTAATCTGAAACAAATAACAGAATACTGGATAATTTGATGCACCTTTGCATTTTAATTTTAAATAATAGTAATGAGTAAAGGAACAGTAAAGTTCTTCAACGACACCAAAGGTTTTGGTTTCATCAACGAAGAAGGTGCAGATAAAGAGCACTTTGTACATGTTTCTGGATTAATCGACGAAATTCGCGAAGGTGACCAAGTTGAATTTGATTTAGAGCAAGGAAAAAAAGGATTGAATGCAGTAAACGTAAGGGTCATCTAAATTCATAAAGTCTAGTTTTTTTAGGCCCATCTATAAAAGATGGGCTTTTTTATTTCAAAGAATACTCAGTTGCAAATAAATCTATTACCTTAATGGCATAAACCCGTACATGGCAAAATCACAGCAAACTTTTAGTAAACGAGAGAAAGAAAAGAAAAGGCAAAAGAAACGCGAAGAAAAGCAAAAGAAAAAAGAAGCTCGAAGGGCTGAAGCCAAAGAAAGCGAAGGAGGCATTCCTTTTGCCTATGTTGATCAATATGGTAATCTTACCGATACTCCTTCATTGCCCTCAGAAAAGGAAGAAATCGATGCTTCTGAGATAGTGTTGGGCATTCCCCAAAAAGAAGAAATTGAAGAAGAATTTGACCCTGTTCGTAAGGGTAAAGTCGCCTTTTTTGATCATTCTAAAGGTTTCGGATTTATAATGGACACAGAAACCCAAGAAAAACACTTCGTGCATGTTTCTGGTCTAATTGATGAAATCAATGAAAATGACAAGGTTACTTTTGAACTCGAAAAAGGCCAAAAGGGAATGAATGCGGTTCGAGTGAGTCTGGAACAATAGTTTTTTTAGTAAGGTCATTTCATCTAAAAACTTTTTTAAAAGATAATGGAATACTGTTTTGCCGAACCGTAAACGAATCCTTCGGAGCTGGAAAGCGAAGTAGGAGAGTGGGGGAGGTAAAAGTGCATGAAATGGTGGACTAATAGTTCCTTTCACCGTTTAAGTAAATCTCTATACAACCGCGTCTTAGGGTTCCATAACTTGATAGTAATCTACTGATAATGAGCCCCCTTTCGAAACCCTGACGCTATACTTTATTTCAATATGTAACGTTAATTTGCTAATTACTAGGGCACTATAAATTAGTTCGTCTTTGGTAATTCAAGCTATAGATTTTCACCACCCATCTAATACAGATAATTATGGACCTAATCACCTCAAATCGGTTTTCTGAGATAACGTTCAAATTAAAGTACGCTTGCCAATGGTTGAACACAACGAAATATGTGTTGCTGTCTTTTATGTTCATCTTGTTAGGCTGTAACAGCTCGACGGATCCCGAGTCGCCCGAAGAAGAAATTGATCCGGACAATGAAATTGTTGACCCAGAAAATGTGGCCCTCACGTATAGAAATCAATGCGGAGGCTGCCATGGACAAGACCTAGCCTCGTTTGTTGAACGCGATTGGACTTATGGCAATTCCGTTGAAAATGTAATAGAGTCTATAACTGATGGGTATTCTGGCAATGGCATGCCAGCTTATAATTCTACATTAAGTGCACAAGAAATCGAGGATTTGACCAACTATATTCTTACCGAGATCGATGGAAAAACCAAAGCGATGTTAGAGGAGGACAACCCCGATTTGTCTGGTTTGATCTTATCGGATGACCTCAGCTTTCGGTTGGAAACCATTACAGATGAGATTCCCGGCATTCCATGGGGGTTAGAACAATTGCCCAATGGTGAAATTTTGGTGACCGAGCGTGGGGGAGGGTTATTTTTGGTAGGTAATGATAAGCAATTGACAGAAATTGTAGGCGTTCCAGATGTTGTTTCGCAGGGGCAGGGCGGATTGTTGGATGTGCTTATACATCCAGATTTTGAAAACAATTCATTGGTTTATCTATCCTATTCGCGTGCCAACCCCAATGATTCATCCGAGCGATCCACCGCAGTGGCAAGAGCTAGGCTAGAGGGAAACAACTTGGTTGATGTAGAGAATATATTTACGGCCCTTCCGTATCTCAATAGTTCTCGCCATTATGGCTCAAGATTGGTATTTGATAACAATGGCTATTTATATGTTTCTGTAGGTGATCGCGGATATAGGGATGTTTACCCTCAGGAATTGGACAATGCTATTGGAAAAATACACCGTATACATGACGACGGTCAAATTCCTGACGACAACCCTTTTTATAATACATCGGGAGCGGTCAATTCAATTTTCACCTATGGTACACGCAATCCTCAAGGGATGAGCCTCCATCCAGAAACTGGAGCGCTTTGGGAAGGCGAGCATGGCCCTCGGGGAGGTGATGAAATCAATATTTTGGAAGCAGGGAACAACAACGGTTGGCCCGTGATTTCATACGGCATCAATTATGATGGAACCACATTTACAGACCTCACAGCATTGGATGGCATGGAACAACCCGTATATTATTGGACTCCTTCCATTGCTCCCTGTGGAATGACATTTGTGTCCAGTGATTTTTATGGGAATTGGAAAAATGACCTGTTCGTTAGCTCGCTCAAATTCGAATACCTCCATCGTTTAAAGATGAATGGCGACGAGGTTGTTGGCCATGAAACGCTATTGGATGGTATAGGTAGGGTACGTGATGCACAAATGGGTACAGACGGTTATCTCTACATTGTGGTTGAGGGACCCGGTAGACTTATACGCCTTGTGCCTGAACAATAGTATCCGACTTTATTCAAGCGTAAGAGGCAAATTAAAAGTACTGTAAGGTTATTTAACTCAAAAACGACTTCCAAAGCAATTTTACATAATGGCTTATTATGGAAATGAAACAATCTGTTCCATAATGTTCTTGCGTTATGTAACTTGAGCTTTGGTAAAAGCGAAAGTTGGTACCGCACTTCCTGAAAAATTATTCTAAAAACTTCTTTTGAAAAGGTAATGGAATGCTTTTTTGCCCAAAACCAGTAGGGAAGAAGGCAAAAGTGCATGTAATGGACAAAAACCCCAGAATTTTTAAGGTTTTTGTATAATGAATTTTGTTTCTAAATCACTAATTTTCTCCCTGACTACTTTTAAGTCTCCCCCCAACATTTAAGAAACATAGTTCTCATCTATTCATGTTTGAAAACTAAAAAATGCATGCAAACTAATAGTATTAAATTATAATTATTAAGTAAAATGAGTATAGAAAAGTACATTAACGAAGGTTATAAAAACAAAAAATCTGCTAATTCTAATATAAGCGTTGATTTTGATGGGGTTTGGAAAAATGGGCTGAATTCAGAAATGGATTTAAGTGTAAATTCCAAAGGGGAAGTTAAAGGGATTTACAAGACTGGTGTTGGCAGTCCTGGACCAGAAGAAGAATTTGATTTGACAGGGTTCGTCTCGGGCGACATAATTGGTTATACTGTGAATTTTGGTAAATATGGCTCAATAACTTCTTGGGTTGGGCAGCATACTATAGATAAAGAGGGTAATGGGAAGATTTATACCCTTTGGCATTTAACTAAGAATATTAAAGACGAAGATGAACCAGATGACTTATGGGGTAGCATTTTGGCTGGTGCAAACACGTATTTCAGATAACGAAGCTTAGAATTCTTTTTAGCAACTAATGCCTTAAGTTTCTTTCAATTTTTTCCATTTTACAATGAATAGAGAATCTCTATCACTAGGATTGCGTACAAAGAAGTTTGGGCGTAACATCATATATTTTGACGTCATTGGATCCACAAATGAAGAAGCCAAAAAAGCTATTCAGAAAGAAGTTTTGCCAGAGGGAACAGTCTACATCTCGGCGAGGCAAACTGCAGGTAAGGGAACTAACAATAACACATGGATATCAAATAATATAGAGGGGCTTCTTTTTTCATTGGTCATTGACTTTGATGAAAAAATTGATCAATTCATAATGTTCTTACCTGCAATAAGTTTAGTCAATGTGCTAAAACGAGAATATGATATAAAAGCGCATGTAAAATGGCCAAATGATGTGCTTATTGGGAATAAGAAAGTTTGCGGAATACTTTGTGAAGGTATAGCACAAAAACAACTTATAATCGGTGTTGGAGTTAATGTAAACCACAATTCTTTCCCCGATGCGATAAAGAGCAAAGCTATTTCAATATTTCAAGCTACAGGTAAAAGACAAAGAATTGAGAATCTTTTCCAATCTCTCATGTATGAAATGGAAAGCATTTTTTATGAAAAAAAGGATCTGAGAAGTGAATGGCTGAAAAAGACGAAAATGATTGGCAAAAAAATCACTGCGAAAAAAAGAGGAATAGAAATCAGCGTTGAAGTGGTAGGCATCTCTAAAGAGGGGTATTTGATTGTTCAAAATTCAGATGGAGAAAAGGAGGAGTGGAGAAGTAGTACTCATCTTGATATTTATTCTAGTTACGCATGACTAAAATCAAAGATACTGGTGCAGTAACTTCTCTTGTTCGTTCATTAGAACAAAAGCACAATACACCCTTATTTAAAGATAGTTTTGCAGAGTTATTTGTTGATAAAGGTGCAGAAAATATGTTTAAAGAAAAAATGGATTTATATCCACACTTTCAACAGTTAATAGCAGTAAGACACAAAATTATTAGAGATGAAATAAATTTTTTTATTAAGAGTGATTCATCTTTCTCCCAATTACTTTCTATAGGTTCGGGGTACTGTACAATTGTAAATGAAATTCAAAAAAAACATAAAAATTTAAAAGGGTATGAAATTGACATGCCAGCTGTTCTTAAAAAGAAAATCAGCAAAATAAAAGTCGAATATTTACCCAAATTGATTTATTGCGATGTTGTTGAAAAAAAGGATCAATTAGTTCCCAAATTGTTGAGCAATGGATTTAATATAGAAAAGCGTTCGCTAATATTTCTGGAAGGACTGCTCTATTACATGCCTAATGGTAATTTTATTAATCTCTTTATTAAAACAATTTCCGAGATAATGTCTTCTGACAGCATTTTGATTTTTGATATGCAGGTTGGTAAAGACAGTTACTCAAATAAGGAAACGGATTTTCTAAATTATTTTGAGGATTTATCTGCTTGGTCGTCTATGATAGAGGATTTGAACTTATCTATATTGAAATATGGCAATATAGCTTTTCTTGACCAATGGAATAGATTGAATGCATTTAGGGGAGAAATTAAATCAAGCCTCTTTGTTATTACTAAACATACTTAGTTTTAGATTACTAGATATTTTAATTTATATTTTATTGGAATGCAGAAAACCTATTAATCTAAACGAAAATTTGAATATTTAAAGATTGCCATTACCGCCTCTTTAAGTTCCATCAAAACGTGAGAGGCATTCTGCCTTTCCAATTCTGAGAAAGTGTCTGCGGGCAAATAAAAGATAAAATGAATAAAATTATTAGAACGATTATATCTGTTGTTGGCAGGAAATTTGTCGACATTATGGCCCTTGTTGTTGCATTTATTGCGGTCTTAATCTCAATCAACCAAAGTAAAACTCAAAAAGAAATAGAACGAATAAATAAACAACCGCTACTACAAATTACCTTTATTAAGGTAGATTCTGAAACCAAAAAAGGGTTTAAACTTACTAATTTGGGATTTGGTCCAGCAATAATTAAATCATACAGATATTATCTCAATATGGAAGATTATAAAAACGGAACCAATGAAAAAAGTAAATGGATACCAGCGCTAGAGAGTAAATTGGAATTTATTTTTGAAGACATTAATAATCTAAATGAAAATTACGTGGTAGGAGAAAAAGACTCAGATAAAGACGTATTTCTTTTAGGTACAACGGCAAAATACACAACATCCGAGAGTATAAAACCGATGATGTTCTTCAATTCAAATACTTCTAAAGTAATGGATAACATAGTAATTGAAATTGAATATACAAGTATGAACCCTCTTGATGAATATTATTATTACCTAAGGTACTCTGAGAACCAATTTCCCAATAACTACAGAAAAACCTCAAAGATTTCTAATAAAAATACTCTCTGACGGATAATATTCATAATGATTTATAGCAACAAATACTTTACAATAAACAACTTATAACATGAAAATTATTCTGACAGCTACGAGGGCAAATGAAGAACCCCATAGACTAAAGAGGCTTGAAAAAGTCGTTGAAATTTATAATCTAAGTGAATACTTTGGTGGAAATGATGACGTGGTTTCTTTGCATGACCATAAGGGATTACTAACTGTTGGATGGAGTAGAAACCCTTCCGAGGGAGATAAACAAATGATATCTGCAATTTGGGCGTTAATGAATGAACTTGAAGAATCAGTAGAGCATGTTGTTGAAAAATCCGAATAGTTAATTACATTTTCTTGCGGAATGAGTCATAGGTCATTTTTATTTAGGTAAACTTCCATAACCGCTTCCTTGAGTTCCATGAGAACATGACAGCAATTTTGTCTTTCCAAATCTGAAAAGGTGTCCATGGGAATGAAGTGGAACATAAAAATGGTTTTGTCCAAATTTTGGGTAAGGGAAAGAAGGTCACCCTCGTGGCATTCTTGGATATAGGAGAGTAGGGGACGTAGGTCGGTTACTTTTAAGCTCATTTCAAGACAATTTTATTTGTTTTTCCCATACTAATACTGTTAAAAACTATATAAATATAGGTATTTATTGTAAAAATGAAAATTAAATTTATGCTTTTAAATTATATTAATATTGTTTTAAACAATGTTTTTACCGTTTTTAACTATATCAATAAAAACACCTTATTGCTCAAAGTTTTGATTATACCTAGCTTTAGGCTATGCCTGAGCGAATAAATAGAATAAAAGAAGTACTTGTTATAAAAGGGATAAGCCAAAAAGAATTGGCAGTTAAAATGGACCGAAACCCAAATACGATTACTTCAATCTGTAATAACAAATCCCAGCCACATTTAAAGGACCTCAAACGAATTGCCCAAATTCTGGATGTGGATATTCGGGAGCTTTTAGTCTCAACTAAAATTTAATTGGAACATTATTGGTAGAAAATGGCAGTTTACAATACGTCTTCAGATTCTGCAAATACAGCAATTCGAGCTTTTCTAACCAAAGTGGGAGAATATTATTGGGGAAAAAGCTTTAATACAGGGTCAGGAAATTCCAAAAAAATATTTGAACAAATTAAAAATCAGGTTTTTGAAGGTAAATGTGCGTACTGTGGTGTTCAGGCTAACAAATTACAGATTGAACATTTAATCATGTTTAACAGGACTCAATATGGGTTGCATCATCCAGGAAATGTTGTTCCAGCGTGTCAATCATGCAATAAACGACGTAGAGATGATTCAAGCAACTATCTAAATTGGGAAGATCACCTAGAGCAGATTTGTCGTGAAAATGATGATTTAAACTCATTTTTTGAAAGAAAGAAAAGAATCCAAACTCATATGCAAAAAGGGGAGTTTCGGTATCCAGAATTGAATGAGGCAGAGCAACATGCAATCAGAGTTATTGCCAACTCTCTATATGAGAATATAAAGACGGAGAATGACAAAGCCCTTAAAATGTACCAGGAACTGGACAGTACGTTTGTAAAAAGGTGATATAATATTGATCCTTCCTCTTGTAAAATATTGGTTTCGTAATGTTCGGATGTAAAGCCAGAAGAAAATGCGGGCCGGTAGAGGAGTGAATTTGTGGGTAACACAAAGAGCCATTGCCCTGGGCTTTGTGTAGGGCGCATGGCGCCCAAATAGCGAAGCTATTAAGACACAAAGAGAGCGTGGAAGCATATTTTCTTCTTGATTTTTGTTTCTTTTTTATCAAGAAAAAAGAAAGGGGACACCACTTTCAATAGGATTTCTATTTTACATAATATTTTAAGTGCCAAGGAAAAATAGTTGAATCAGAGGAGGATGTTAGCAAGTGCTTAGAAATTTATGCTCCGCGAATTGCGTATAAAAATAAATGCAAGGGCATTTACTTTTTATGAAAGCAATGTGCTGTTGGCCGAGCGGCTATTTTACATAGCGACTGATTATAGATACAGATGCATTGATGCGGCGTAGCCGACCGCTTAAGGAAAAGTTTCATGACCCCGTTGAGAATTCGCTACAGGACACAGACACGAGGGATATTTTACATAATGGGGAATTATAGCTATCGAATGCCAACCGCTAAAAACAATACAAAGGCATTTGTACTATAATGTACCGCGTTATGTAACTTGAGCTTTGGTAAAAGCGAAAGTTATTACCCAACTCGCTGAAAAATTTCTTCTAAAATCTTCTTTAAAAAGACAATGGAATACTGTTTTGCCGAACCCGCGGAGTGGGGGAGGTGAAAGTGTATGGAATGGAAAAGAAGTACCTCTGTTTATGATAAACATTTGTATATTTATTGCGTCTACACAGTTTTAGGAAAATTCTAAAACAATTATTTATCGATAAGGAGTCGCTTACAAGTCCAGCGGCCGCGAAAGTACCGCTTCCAGTCCTAGACTGTGTAGACAGGGCTGACGGGGTGGCTCCGCTTTTAAAATTTTCTTTATGTCTACAAGAAAAAGTGAAATCCATGAAGAATGGTATCAACAATTACAGAAGGAACTCGCCCTGGCAGATTCAAAACCAAAGAAGGCAATCCTTGAGATTATTGCCATTATTGATGACTATTTCGATGTAAATTCTCTGGAGGGTCATATTGATGGTTTACATTGTATGTTGTCCGGCAGTATCGAAAACAAAGTATTGGGCTTATCCAAAAAGAACATCTTTGACTGTGTATCTCAAACAGGAGTTCATGTCAATTTTTTATTGAAATTGTCCTCTAGACTTTCTGTGCTCAAAGCCCAATAAATAAACTGTTTGAATTATTAAAAGTCCTTCTGACTTATGTTGGAAGGATTTCTTTGTGATGTAAATAAATATTTCTTGCTATTTGAAATTGCGGAAAAATCCCAGAATTTCTAAGGTTTTTTTGCAATCAGTTTCAAAATTCAATATCTATATTTAGAAGATAAGATTTTCGTCTTATCGAATCCCCCATCTACTGAAATCTATTTCTGTTCAATTGAATAAGGTGGTTATTCCAATTGGCACCAAATTTATTGTTGATAATCAAATGAGGGTTCTTACTAAATCAAGGTTTAAGCTAGGTCTTGAGTGTTCCAATAAATTGTACTATACGGGCAAAAAAAATATGCAAATTTAAAAAATGAAAACCCATTTTTAGAGGCATTGGCCAAAGGTGGTTTTCAAGTAGAAGAACTTGCACGATTATATTATCCTAATGGGCATCTACTGGAGGGAGAAGATTGGGATTATGAAAAGCATTGGAATCATACTCAGGAACTATTAAAAAATGAGAACGTAACAATTTATGAAGCTGCTTTTCTTATTGATGGCCTTTTTATAAGAACTGATATTCTAATTAAGAAAGGGGAGAATATTGAATTAATTGAGGTAAAATCAAAAGCGTTTGATCCTGACGATGAATACAATTTTATTGGAAAAAAGGGTGGATTAGTAAGTGAATGGAAGCCCTACTTGTTTGATATTGCATTTCAAAAGTATGTCATTCAGTTGTGCTACCCCGATTTTAGAATTAAATCATCTATTATGATGGCCGATAAAACCAAAAAAGCTTCAATTGACGGTTTAAATCAATTTTTCAGAGTTTCAAAATTGGCAAATAGCAGAACTGGTGTAAAGGTGTTGGCAAAGTCAAAAGATGAATTGGGAAACCCAATACTTGGTAAGAAAGATATTACGGAAATCATTACTGGTATTGAAAATGGGAAATATGATTACGGAAATGGATTAAGTTTTATTGAGGCTATACAAGAATATGGGGACATATATAAAAATGATACATATAGTAATTGGCCCACATCGTATATGAATTGTAACAAGTGTGAGTTTAAAACCTCGGCTGAAGACAAAAAGAATGGGTTAATTTCTGGCTTCGAAGAATGTTTTAAAATACAACATAGTTGGAAAGATGAGGATTTTAAAAAACCTAACTTATTTGACATTAGAGGAATTCATTGGACAAAGTCAAAAAAACTGTTTGATAAAGAGCAGATTTTCGTTACAAACCTTAGTAAAGATGATATTGGATTTAAGTCAAGTGTTGGAAAGCTATCTGATGGTGAAAGAGCATGGGTTCAAATTGAAAAAGCACTGAAAAATGATAAAACCATTTATGTAGAGAGGCTTAGGCTGAAAGAAGAGATGGAAAATTGGGAATATCCACTGCATTTTATTGATTTTGAAACATGCACCGCAGCTTTACCATTTTCAAAAGGACGAAAACCATATGAACAAATTGCTTTTCAATTTTCTCATCATTCCTATGAAAGGAATGGTAATATTCTCCATTGTTCAGAGTATATAAGCAATAAAGCAGCATACTTCCCAAATTTTGATTTTATACGTGAATTAAAAAAATCACTTGAAAATGATAATGGAACTATTTTTAGATTTCATAATCATGAAAACACCATTTTAAATGCAATTCACTCTCAACTAATAGAGTCGAGTGAAGATGATAAAGATACCTTGATTGAATTTATTGAAAGTATTTCACATTCAACGAGTAAAAACTTTAATATATGGAAAGGCGAAAGGGATATGGTTGATCTCTGGGCTGTAGCAAAGAACTTTTATTTTAATCCAACAACAAATGGTTCGAATTCTTTAAAAGACTTATTGCCGGCAGCCCTTAACAGTAGTGATTTCTTGAAAAAAAAATATTCAAAATCAATCGGTGACATCTCTTTGACATCAACAAACTTTTCAAATGATTTTGTCTGGTTAAGACGCGGAGAAGAAGGAGAGCTAATAAATCCATACAATTCTCTTCCACCTGTCTTTGATAATTGGACTGAAGAAAAAATTGAGCAATCAATTTCTGAAATTGAAAACATTAACGATGGAGGTGCAGCTTTAACCGCCTACGGCAAACTCCAATATACCGATATGACTAAGGCAGAAATTGAGGAGATTACCTCTGCCTTATTGAAATATTGCGAATTAGACACATTAGCAATGGTAATGCTTTATGAACATTTTAAAGAATTAGTTGTTTGATATTATGCCAAAAAACAAAGAGGCTCTAAAGAGGTATAGAATAATTCACAATGTACTTAGAAGGGGAGGTAAGCATAAATCAACTCGAATCGTAGAAATTTGCAATGATGCTGGAATTCCGGTAAGACTAAGAACTATTCAGAAGGACTTGGAAGATTTGGCCGAAGACACCGAACTTGGCTTTTTTCTTCCAATACATAAGGATACTGCTACGAAAACATATTATTATGAAGAAATCCCAAAGCATATATTTCCTTCATTAGAATTAGAACCAGATGAAATAAGTGCTCTGCTTTTTTACGCCAAAACAATAAGTCAATATAAAGAATACCCTCTCTTTAGTGAAATTACCAAAGCTGTAAAAAAGGTAATAGAAAATTCAAATATCTCGCCAAATGTTAAAGAATTATTTGAGAAGGAAACTATTTTAGAAACCGAGAAACACCCATTAATTGGTGGAACTGAACTTATTGCTGATATTTTAGATTCTATTGCTAAGAAAAAAGTATTAGAAATAGACTATCAAAAGTTCGATGATGAGATTAAAAGACATAGGGTAAAGCCAATTTTACTTAAAGAGGATAAAAAATTATGGTATGTAATTAGTGTTAATTACAAAAATGAAAGTCTAATTACTTTAGCACTTGATAGAATTGTAGATGTTTCCATTTTAGATGAAGAGTTCCAACCAATTGAGTTTGATAGTGTAGAATACTTTAAATATTCCTTCGGTATAACTGTATCTCACAAACCTCCTATTGAAGTTGTTATTTCCTTTAACCCTGATCAAGGTAACTATCTAAAAGCCCTTCCCATACACAACACACAAGAAATTTTAGAAGATGATGACACGAAGTTCATTATAAAGGTTTCTGTAAAACCTTCATACGAGTTTTATTCAAAAATATTAAGTTATGGAAAAACAGCTGAAATAATCTCACCAGCCTTTCTAAGGGCTGAATTCATAGATATTTTTAAGGGAGCATTAAGTAACTATACCCAAAAAAAATAAACTCTTTTTTAATTTTTTTTCTTGGCGAACATAGGTTGCGCCATGCGGTTATTTATTTGTAACGTGATGTTGTATTAAAACAATAAATTCAAGTTATGGCGACAAATAATGAAAAACTATTAGGTGTAATTCTAGGTGCAGGTATTGGTGGATATATTGCCAATAACAAGCATATAGAAGACAATAACAATGGTGCTAATTATGATATATGGCATGTAATCAAGGGTGTTTTTTGGGGAGGGCTAAGTGGCTATGGTCTGGCAACATTTTTTGGCAGCCCAAATGATACTGTAAATTATACGCACTACTACAAAGGTAAGCGTGTATATGAAGGAATAACTTATGCAGATAGGTTTAAGAAAAGAATGGCTGAACACAGAAGATCTGGCAAGTTGTTTACTAGAGTTGTAAAAGATAAGCCTAAACCACGAATAGAGGCGCTAAAGCTAGAAAAAGAAAATATAATTAGATATAAACCGAGTAATAATATTCAATTAAATAGAAAATAAAATGGCAAGACAAAGTAAAAGAGGTAGAGATGCAAGAAATGGTCAATTTATTACAATTAAAGAG
Organism: Flagellimonas onchidii; assembly: GCF_004804315.1. GTDB lineage: Bacteria > Bacteroidota > Bacteroidia > Flavobacteriales > Flavobacteriaceae > Flagellimonas > Flagellimonas onchidii. The sequence goes on along the minus strand of NZ_SRXX01000002.1, from coordinate 64,090 downwards.
GCTAAAAGAAGACCTAGCACGACAGTTGTTGAGACTATTAAGGTCGGCCCTACCAAAAGAAGAAAAAAGTAGAATCAATTGAAAAAAATATGGCAATTGAAAAAGTCCCCGTAAAAAAACTCGTCGAGTTTAGAAGATTATCTACCCCTCGAAAAACCACGTTGATCAATAAACTTAAAGTTGGAAAAAGACCAACTTCTGGAGATGGAGGAAATTATTGGGTTAGAAGTGTTAGTGCCATAAGTCAAGCTTTTAAAGAAAATGATAGTTCGGCAATTGTAGATAAGATAGATGAAGTATCAAAACTCCATAGTATAAATCAACTATCTCGAACAAAGACCATGTACAAAAGAAATATTGATATACTAAGGAAGTATGTCAATTTCGATTTCACAAAATGGATGCCCTCAACTAATCTAAATTTTGTGCGTAAACCGCCATCAATACTTGAAATGAATGGCCTGCCTATTCAAATTTTGCCTCAACACATATTCTCTTTTGGTGCAAAAGGCAATCAAAGTGTTGGAGCAATTTGGTTTGTTGTCTGGCAGGATGGATTTAAACCAAGTGATTTGGGGATTTATGCTGAAACATTGTTTAAATACTTGTCGTCCTATTATTCCAAAAATTATATCATTAATCCTGCCGCTTGCATAGTCGTTGACATTATGAGTATGAAATCAATTAGCTATAAGGATATATTAGATGGTGATATTCCGTCTATTCTGGTTGATACCATGAAATCATTAAAAAAACTTCTATGATAGAAACTAGGTCTGTAGAAGAGTGAGGGCAGAAGAAAATGCGAGCCGGAAGGGGCGTGAATTTGTGGCTTGGCACAAAGAGCCATTGCTCTGGGCTTTGTGTTAGGGCGTGAAACGCCCAAATAGCGAAGCTATTAAGACACAAAGGGAGCGTTGAAGCATATTTTCTTCTTGATTTTTTGTTTCTTTTTTATCAAGAAAAAAGAAAAGAGACAACACACCAAACATCATTTCTATTTTACATAATATTATAAGCACTCACAAAAATTGCTGATTCCGAAGAGGGATGTTAGCAAGTGCTTAGAAATTTGCTCGCAGAGAAATTTTAAGCTTTTGCGGCAAGCTGACGAACAGTTTCTGAAATTTTTCTTTTCCAAATTCTCAATTAAACCAAAGGTTTCAATAAAGACGAAAAGCTGAGCTTTTAATGGCGCTGGCCAAGTGGCTGAGAATTGCGTATAAAAATAAATGCTTGGGCATTTACTTTTTATGAAAGCAATGTGCTGTTGACCGAGCGGCTATTTTACATAGCGACTGATTATAGATACAAATGAAAACAAACTGTGCGTAGCACACCGATGAAAATAAGTTTCATGACCCTGTTGAGAATTCGCTACAGGACGCAAACACGAGGGATATTTTACATAATGAGGAATTATAGCTATCGAATGCCAACCGCTAAAAACAATACAAAGGCATTTGTACTATAATCCATATTATAGCAAATTCTATACACAAGACATACAGTAACTTAACGATATTTTGTATTCATTTACCTAAATAATCTTTTTGTATATATCATATACATATATTTTGCTTTAATTGTCTTATTTACCTAAAAAACCGACCGATGGACAAATTAAAGTTTGATATTACCTTTAACCGTAATAGGTATTCCGTATTCATAGATTGGGGTGTATCCCATAAGTTCAGGAACAAGAATCAAGCAAAGGCATTTATAAAGAAATTTCGGGATGTCATACACGATAATGTGCTAATTCTTGGGGCTATACAGTCCCAATTGGTTGCCATTAGAAACCTTTATTACCCGTTCTTTAATCTTATGACCAAGCGTGATTTGAAGATATGCATAGAGGACTTTGAACAGTCCTATTATTTCATATATGGTAATCTGGCAGGCGATAACCATGTCCAGTTCAACCAGATACGCGTTTCCTTCAATTGTGTTCAATCTTTGTTGGACTGTTTGAAGAAGGATGCCCAAGTTAACAAAAGAAAGGTAATGTTGGCTCAGTTGTACCCTTTACAGAAAATGTATGATTTGGTTTTGTCCAGTTATGCAAACGATATAAGGGGACTTACTGACGGGGTTTCGTACAGGACGGAATTAAAGACTATTAATCCGTTAGACGAAACAAAAAATGAACCCAAACATAGTATACGCAGACAAACAGCATCATAATTATTTAAGGGCTTTTATATTGATAAAGCCATCCAAACCTTTTTATGAAGAAGGTCAAGACTACCAGATAAGACAACCATTTACGGAAGAAGTCCTTTCAAATGCCAGATTGGTGTGGAAAAGGACTTTTGAACTTCACAAGATACCTGAAATCTATGCTTATCTGTGCATGGATTTGAATTTACAGACCCTTACGGGCGTTTTAAGTAACCAATCTACAGAAAGGGAGTGGGACGTTCTCCTTTTTTCTGGGAATTCGTATTATGGTGATTTCTATAGGGATAAAAAAGTTGAATCAAAAAAACTTAGAAAGAAACAGGCCGAACAACTTGAAATACCTTGTGAAAATGTTTGAATTGGTCAAAGAAAGTGCTTGGCTGCAAATGCACAATTTAATACACGGATATTGCAGCATCGATAAAACAATTGATGACACCAAAAGAATTGTGAAGGATGCCTGGAAAAGGTTCCACAACGGGAGTTTTGACCCGTTGAACTCAACAAAGGGGCTTTGCGATTGCATTGAGTTTTACAATAGGTACAAAACGTTGCTGGATGATTGACACCGTTCAATTGAGATTGTACGGTATCAACGACCCAAAAAAAGGCACCTTGAATGAAATAGCTGTTACCAATGGCCATTTCACAAGATATGCCGTACCTGAGCATAACGACCTTTATAAGAAGATGTTGAACTATAAGGGTAAGTACATGACCCGTCAAATGGTGGTTTCCCGTGAGACGCACGAAATAGGGGGGAGGGACGACGACGATTTTTTGACTGATGAAAATTCTTCCGTTGTCCATTACCACCACCAGACAAGGAACGTTATGCGTTTTACCGACGAAAGGAAAGTGAAGGAAGTCAATATGTCAATAAATGGTACGTATAGGGTTCCCAGTTCCTATAATGGGATTACCTATAGGATTAACGAAAGTGCTGGCTATATAGACTTTCAGATGTCAGTACCAAAATATCTTTATGGGCATTCATTGGCTGAATTCGTTCCGCAGATAAATTCTAACCTATATGACGGCAATTTCTTGAAGGCGCATTCATGGGGCTTTCAGCAGAAATACATACATGAACGTCTTGATAGTTTTATAGACACTTTTATAAATGATGTGTGCAATCATTTCCAGTTGGAGGCATTGCTCAACAAACGTTACATAGAGGTTAGACGGGTCGATTTGTGCTTCAACCAATATTTTGGCTCGAAAGAGGATGCATTGCGGTACTTGAAGCACTTGAAGGCAATCAATCATAACAGGTACAAGAGCAACCAAAAGGCACCTAGGGACTATAACACGTCTTTGGAATATTATTCCAGTACCGGTGCTTATTTTAAGATTTACCATAAGGGTACGGAATATTCAATTTCAAAAGATGGGGATTTAAAGAAGCATTTGGAGGTCAACCGCAAATGGATGGACAAGATTTTGAAAAGGTATCTTTCCAAAGAATCCAAGAAAAGAAGTCAGTTGTTGGATGAATATTTGGACTCTCAGAGATTTGAGGGATTGAAAAAGACCGATGTTGTAAAATCTATCAGGTCTGAAATGTTGGAGATTTTGAAAGAGATGGCCGATGGGAAGTTTTCACGCGAAAACTATGACGGAAAAACACTTCGTTTTGCCTCTAGACTGTACAGGGCAATGCCTTACAAGGTCGATTTTTTCAAAAAGAAGATGGATTTGGTTCTTCGTTATGAGCTTTCCCTGAAAAATCAATGGTTTTCCTACTATTATAAACATAAGGTATTTAGAAAGGATTGCGATATACACAACGCTTCTTATCTGGCTTTTAAAAGAACCAAGTCGGACAAGGATTCAAGGAACAAGGGGAACGAGCCTACTTATAAAGAGCATAAAAACCATAAGATGATGAACGCCTATCTAAATAGGAAGGTTCATTTGTTTTTGGAAACGTCCCCTATATTGAAAAGGTTTGAAAAGAAAGGGAACGTTGATTACAACGCAGCAAAGGATTTTTATAGGATATCCTCTTTCGGTCTGAAAAATACGTTGCTGCACGATAAGGATATTGGTACTTTTTCCAATGATATATTAAAATGGGCTGTCGTCCATTTTAAGAACATCTGTGAGCATTATCAGGTGCATTCAATCAATCCTGATGACGATTTGGAAAATCGGATAAACAATTACAATGCTGAAGCTGAAAGAAGGATAAATGAGTATGACGAAAAGTACCACTACTTGATTTATACTTCCAATGGAAAGCAAAGGATAAAAGGCAATGTCCTAATTACCAAGGCAAGCCAGTTATTAGGTCAGAAACAAAAGGTTGAAATGGGAATGAAAAAGATTAGGCCTATGGTGATGATTGCGATAAATGAGCAGATGAAAAGGGGTAAATCATTGAGGATGATTAGAAAGGGCTTAAAGGTTTCAGATTCGCAATGGTCACGATATATGAAGGATTTGAAGAAGTTCGGTATTTCCGAACAGGCTAGGATTGAACCAGTCCCTATACAGACATGTACGGATTGGGGTAAGATGTATGCAAACCTACAGGATGTGGGTTATTACCAAAAGTTTTACGTAAGTAAGAACCATTCCTATTATGGCTAGACAAAGAAGGATTAGGCTTGATTCAAAGGTTCATTCCAATGAATTGGACAACATCAAGAAAATGGAAAGTATAGACACCGATACAAAGGCCTTAAAGTTTCTCATTTCGATGTATGCAGAATACAGGAGATTGAAATTCTCCTCAAGGGTCGTTCCTAAATAGTTGGTACCAAAATCACCTTTTTCTTTTTTCTGGTATAAGTTGTTGTCAAACGATTTAAAAAAAAATAAGGTCGATATGGCTACACGCAAAAAAAGAAGTTATCTGGGTTGGCTCGCACTTGCAGCCGTTACTCTTGTAGCTGCTGTATTTCACGAAAAAATATTGGGCTTTGCAAAGAAAACGGCGGGTTTGAAACAAGTTGTTGACACTTTGGAAAAAGCTAAGTAATCTAAAACTGGTAAGTAATGCAAAAGAACATTCCTTTTAACCAGTTGGATAGACTGGTAGTACAAAACGAAAGGGTAAGCGGTATAAGTTTGACCGTTACAGCCCTTCAATCAGATGGTTCCACAAAGGCGGTGATTGCCGACCTACAGAAAATAGGGATTGATATAACCCTTGAGCGTTCTGGTGCCAAACCTGAGATTATCCATAATGGCTATTTAGCGGATTATCTATTAGCTCTTTATGCCCAGACACCATCTTATGAGCAATGGCTCAAGGATTATGGTTCTACAAACAAGTTTAAGATTGATTTTGATGGTGTCCTAGAGTTGAGGGGGGCCGATAAATTGACAGTTGAGATTAGAGCGCAAAATACCTCTTACACCTCTTTGAGTGTGAGTCATAGCTCAATTTCTGTCGAGTCCATCCCCGCAGCGGGCTATCAGACTCCTATCTGTATTGTGGATAGTATCGGTATTCCTTCGGGTCAGACCAATATCACGGAGTCGTTGAAGGATAACATAATCAAGATTGTTGCCGTAACGGATAGGTCTGCCAACTACTTTGACTCAACAAAGGCAAAATTTGATGGTATAGAGTTGACTGGTGAGGGTGATTATATCAAAAATGTTTCAAAAGAACTTTTGGAATTGGAGAACATTGATTACTTCAACAACAATCCGGAAAGTGACATTGAGGACATGGTGCTATATGCGGGGGATATGCCTATACATGGTGTCACGCTTCGAGGTAAGCTAACCAAAGCTGCTGAGGACGATGCAAAAATTATGATAGTTAGAAAGGTCTCGATTTAGAGGCCTTTCCAACTGTTTTTCTTAATAAAAATCAATTTTATGACTGTTTTACAATTGCTCCTTAAGGTTGCATCGCACTTCAATCTGTCAAGTACTGAGGAACGTCAAACAATGTTGGTCGATATAAAGGCTTGGGAAGCAGAGGCTACACCTACGAGCGATAACAAGATAAAGGCCATGTACGGTAAATTGCACCAAGGTGTTTTTATGCGCATGGCGTGCATGTTCGGCTTCTTTTTCCTTGTTCGTTGGTTCAAGGATATGATTAGCGATAATGACGACCCTTTTGAGGATGATTAAAAAAAAATAATTGACAATGTACGCACCTCCAAGAAGAAATATGGGAATCATGCCCACGGGTGGCGGTATCAAACCAAAGCCAACGGGTGTTCTGGGAAAGCTCAGTCCTACCGTTAGTGTTATTTCCACTGTCTTGCCCATGTTCCAAAAGCTTGTTTCTGGACAAGTGTTCTCGAAGACCATTGGTCAGTTAAAGGATGGTTTTGATTGTTGGAACTCCACTTGGACACCTTCAAGAGCGAAGAACGAGCTGCCACAATGGATGGAAAACATGGCAATGTCGGTTGCTGCCGTTTTCAATGGAAAGGATGAAGGTCTTGAAAAGCGTATAAATGATGCCTTCGCACATGACATGTGGCAAGTATCGGTAACGGGTGTTCCCCTCTATGGGTGGATAGGTTGGCGGTATGATACGGCTAAAGACTGTACTTTGAGGGGGTTGAAAAAACTGGAAGAAGGTACGGATGCTTACATACCTGAAATACAGGCTACGGCAAAGGCTTCTTTGAGTGAAATGGGCTATGACGTGACAACGTATTCTAAAACAGTTACTTTTTCAAGATACCCCAATGGAAGGGGTAAAAAGTACAACAAGACCGTTCCGCAGTTCAGGCTGTCCAAAAGGTCTGTTCTCTCCGATTTTACGGGTGGTTCCTCTGGTGGTGGTTCAATGTTGGCCTTGGGTCTTGGTGCTTTCATGCTTGTTAGAAAATTCATTAAATAATCATTATGGTTGATGTAAAAAATATTGGTTTGAGTGTTGCCAACATATTTGGATTGGGAAAATCCAGTAACGGTAGGCGCAAGAGAAGACCTAGATACGGTATTTATGCCAATGGTAGGCGTATCGGAAGTTCATTCACCAAGGCTTCCGCAAAAAAACGGGTACGCGGAAAGCGTGGTGTGTCTTTCCGTAAGTTAAGATAAACTGTTTGGTTGGTTTTTATTTAAGTTTCCCCTCTGAGCTAAAAAGTGAGGAGGGGTTTTTAAAATCTGTTTTGTATGTCTCATTCTCGTAACAAAAATAAGATGATGGCCGTTTTGGGTCTATTGGCTGCCCTGCTGCTTTTCTCGTTCAAAAAGAAACCAGTTGGCGACGTAGAAATCGGCAAGGGCGATTTTGGCAAGTTCGGGACTGATGGTGATTTGGATGCAATAGCCTCCAAAGTTTCCCCGATAAAGAGTGGTTTGGTAAAGTCTATGGGTTCTGTTGTTCCCAAGAGTTCAAAGAGTCCTGTTAAAACGTACAATCTGAAACCCGTTATATCTACTGAAAATGGTTGCTGCTTCTAGGTTGTTTTCAAAATATTGGATATGGGTGATTGTCGCTATTGCAATTTCTTGGGGTTCCATTATGCTCTTTTTTACTGGAAAGAGCAAAGAGGCAAGGATTTTTGATGATATAGACGAGGCTGATAGTGAGTTGACCGATTTGGAGGCTAATTCTATAGCCCAAGGTTTGATGAAAGAGTTCGGCGGTCTTGGTGGCTCAAGTGGCAATGAGGTGATTAGGCTGCTCGGTACTGTTTCCTTGTCTGGTTTCAAGAAGATTTATAAACACTTCGGAAAGGTCAGAAGGGATGATATCCTTGGTGGTGAGGGAGGTTGGCTCTTTGGCAATCCCGAACGTGATTTGATTTACTGGCTCAGGGCTGAGCTTTCGGCCAGGGAACAATCAGAATTGAGGCGTGCCAATCCAATTCTGCCAATTTGATAAAAACAAAAAAATGAAACCAACAAAAATGATTTTGGCTACGTGGTGCATACCTTTTGTAGCTGCCTTGATTGCTGTCTTTCTGTTTTGTTCGGTAGCTGCAAGCCCGATAATCGGGCTTGTGGTCATCGTTCGCAACTGGCAGGACAACAGGATGAGAAGGGATAGGATTGTTAGGAAGTATCGTTCACTTAAAAAAAGGTTGGGCAATGGTGTTGACTGAAAACTTTGATTTATCTGAATTCCAGAGCAGGGACGGTGCAAAGATGCCTATCCATGTGATGAACAATATCATCAAGTTGGCGAAGGTATTACAGGTCATGCGCAACGAGTTTGGCAGGCCTATAACGATTACGAGCGGTTATAGGAGTCCAGAACATAATGCGACGGTTTCGGGCGCTGTTCCCAATAGCACCCATACAAAGGGAAAGGCTGCCGATTTCAAGGTGGCGGGGCTTACCGCAAAACAGATGTACGATGGAATTGAAACGATGATTTCACAGGGAAAGGTTCCCGAAGGTGGTCTGGGTCTTTATTCCAATCGTGTACATTATGACATGAGAGGGTACAAGAGCCGATGGGATGCAACAAAAAAAAAAGATGAACCTGATATAGTTGACAAGACCGCAGGTGCTATAGAAGGTACTATTATAATGGCGGTTCTCACTTGGATTGTAAACAGGTTGTAAATGGTTCGTTTAGGTTCATCTATGGAATATATAAAGGTTTACGGCGGTTATTTTTCCGCTTCTATTTGGAATCTGTCAAACTGGAACATTGTAGGGCAGATTTTGCAATGTATCCTAACTGTGGTCATGGTTATTTATATCATAGTAAAGATTAAGAATTACCCTAAAAAATAGGTTTTATGGCTTCTAGACGATACCAAAAAAGGCGTTACGGCGCAAAGGTCAAAGTAATGTGGAACAAGTACGGATATTATGTGCTTGGAAGGAATTCAAAGCGTAAGGTGTCCAAGGCTGCTGCGCAACGTTATTTCAAACGTTGGAAGGTCTTGAGAAAGTATTGGTCAAAGAGATATAACGCAAAAGTTTATCATTTAGGATAATGGCAAAGAAAAGAGCTTGGCGTAATGGAGATGTTCTCTTAAAAAGGGATTCAAAAGGTCGTAATATAGATATTGCGCTTTTTAAAAATAAAAAATGGGTGTATTCCAATTTTTATTTTTGGCGAATTGGTAGAAACCATCATAGGAAAGTACATACGTTTAAGAGCAAAGGCTTTTCTTATTCAGTGTACGTTAGAAAGTAATTAAGTTGTTGTACATAGGGAATATTTTAAATTTCTAATTATGAAAAAGCTCTTGGAATGGTTGAGGGGTGGCATTATCAAGGATGTGGGTAGCATTATTGATGATGTTGTGACGACAAAAGAGGAAAGGGACGTATTAAGGAATCGTCTTGTAAACATGATTTTGCAGCATTCCTTGGAGTCCGATAAGTTAAAGGCTGCCATAATAGAGGAGGAGGCAAAGGGCAATGGTCTACAACGTTCGTGGAGGCCTATTGTCATGTTGGCCTTTGCCTTGGTCGTTGTTTTTCAATACTTCCTTTATCCTGTTATAAAGTCCTTCAATCCAGAACTTCCAGAACTTCCCCAATTGGATAGGCCGTTCTGGGATTTGTTGATGATAGGTATAGGCGGTTATGTTGTTGGCCGTTCTGCGGAAAAGATTGTACCCCAGATTAATTTTAACAAAAATAGGAAGTAATGCAGGTATATGGCGCAAAGGGTGTTACTGGCAATTTTGTCAGGATAGGCAATGGAAGTCCCCAAGACCCATCGGTATGGTTGGGAACGGAGGCGCAACTTGCCTTGGTCAATCCCCGTGACCAACATACGTTGTACATAACCACCGATGGGGGTGTAAGCGCTGAAGGTCAGGTCTATGATTTTCTTAGCGGTGTGGTTGCCCCTGTTGTTGGTGGTGGTGGCAACGGGGATGTATGGTTGAATACCTTGACGGGCGACCTTTACAAGAAAGAAAATGATGCTTGGGGCTTGCTCATGAACATAAAGGGCGCACAGGGTGACCAAGGTGTGCAGGGTGTTCAGGGTGTTGCAGGTGTTAACGGAATAGCTGCTATTGTCACATCGGTCGAAACATTGAACATTGCTGGTGGTGTTGATTCTATAACCGCACTCCCTGCTGATGTGGATGTGAACATTACAAAATTGGATTCTTTGGTTCTTTTTGACGGCTTCATAGATGGTCTTACATGGAACGATAGCCAAGTACAGTCAAGGGCTGGAACTCTGACATTATCGGGTCTTGCGAACGCTGCGGGAAGAAATACACCTTTTCGTTGCCATGCGTACTTGAATTTTGGGAGCAGTGTAAGGTTCTTTCCAATGGTAATAGGTAATGATTTGAGTATACAGGTTCATCATGATGATGTCAATCCAGCAGGGTTGACCAATGCAGCGAAGACAATTTATTTTTCTGGACATTATATGATTTGATATGGGAATAGATTTAAAAAAACATGTTACGATTTTATTGTTCGCACTAATGTTTTTGGTGCATGGTCTTTTGAGCAGCCAAACATTGAGTGTCGGCAATAATCCGATAAGCGGGGGCGTTTCCCCTGATGGTGCTTTCGATTTGCCGAATAATGAGCTTAGTATAGGCACACAAACGACCAATGGGGATTTTGAGAACGTTCTAAATACGCTTAAATTGGTCGGTTCACATGTGGTCAATATTGCATCCGATACCAGTTATGACCATGAAATAGGTACAGTCCTATGGTTCACCAATAACGGGGATGGAGGTCTTACCATCCAACCCGATTCGGGTGTTACGGGTTTCAATGCTTTTTCCGTTGTTTCCCCTTCGACCGTTCTTTTGAGAAAGAACGGCGCTGATAGTTGGGAGGTATTGGGAACCTTTGGGGCTACATCGCAGTTGTACAAAGGCCTGTCCTATTCTTCGGTGAATTCTGATTATACCATTACTTCAAGGGATTTTGATGTTTCGGAAAAAAGGGAGATTGTTGTTAGTTCCGCATCGGATGTTACCATCACCGTTAATGATGTTGCAACGGAAGGGGAGAGTGTTATAATTTCCAACAAGGGCACTGGTACTGTTTTTGTTGTTGAAGGTACTGCGGACATCAACGCCGAGGGTGGTGATGCCTTTCAGATTGCACGATATGGTTATGTAAAGTTGGTCAGATATGTTGCTGATTATCAACCTCGTGGTACTTGGTCGGCCTATACGCCTGTACCGCCTGCCACTTATACGATAGCCAATGCGGTAAATCCAAATGATGAAGCGGATAGTACGACGGGCTTTACCGTTGGCGCAAATGCGACATTGGCAACTTCTACTGGAACCGTTGACAACGGAACATATTCGTTGCATGTTCAGATAACCAATACAAGTGCCGTCAATACTGAAATAAAGGCCTCTACTACAGGGGTGGTCAATGGTGATAATGTGACCATTACGTATAGGGTCTATCGTGGTCAGAGTGGCAATGCGGGAAACTATTTTGCTAGGCTCCAAACTGGCGATGGTTGGGTTTCATCCGACCAAGATGCAATCAGTAACGGCGATACGGGTGTTTGGAGCGATATAAGTTTGACCGCCACGGCATCACAGGACAATCCCGACATACAGATTATGCAGTCCAGTACGGTTAGTGGTGTCAACGATATGTATTTTGATAATCTGGTTATAACAAAGAATTGATGAAAAGGATTTTATATATATTTCTGTTCGTGGGTTTCCTTTCATGTGGTCAGGAAACCATTGTTCTGAATGAATTGAAGGCTTTCCCTACTGCTATTGGCGGTGGAAAGGATGCTACGGGAGGCCGTGGCGGTGATGTTTATTTTGTCACGAACCTCAATAATAGCGGTTCGGGTTCATTAAGGGAAGGTCTTGCATCTGGAAACCGTACGATAATATTTAGGGTAGGGGGTACGATTGAACTTACCAGTAATATAACGGTCAATTCCAGTAACATAACCGTTGCTGGCGAAACGGCACCGGGCGACGGGATTGCGTTGCATGGTGGAGGTTTCTACCTAATGGGGGAAAACTACATAATCCGCCATATGAGGTTCAGGGGCGGTGATGGCCTTGCATCTGATAACGATACGTTCAGGGTTCAGAGCCAGTCAAACGTTGGTACATGGGAAAATTACATTATAGACCATTGTTCCATAAGTTGGTCAAAGGATGAAAATTTAGCAATCGAGACTGGTCGTGATGGTGATGTTTCCGTTAGTGGTTTTACGGTGCAGAACAGTATCATTAGTGAGGGCTTCAACGGTAAGAACATGATTCTCTGGGGGCGTAACATTACCAATGTCTCTGTTATGCAGAACTATTTTGCGAATACTGCGGAACGGAGCATAGAATCCACGGTTGCACAGAATGTCATCTTTGAGATGGAGAACAACGTTGTCTATGGTTATTCGGCAGCTATGCGGATGGTCGTACAGAATAGGGGGGATGTCGTCGGAAATCTCTTTTACGATGGATGGGCAAACCAGTTTTTGGAGTCCATAAGGATGGAGGACTGTAATTCGGGAAACTGTCCACCTAGTGGGATAACAAGTGCTACGGGTACTTTGCTTTATAATGACGACAATATTTACAATGGTGGTGCTGCAACGGTACATACAAGGTTCAATAGTTATCTTTCAGGCTCCCACATATTGGACAACGGCTATACGCTTTTGTCATCGGCACAGGTCGAATCGGTTGTAATGTCCAATGTCGGCGCTCGTGTCGGGATAAGCGGGGTTGATGCCCTTGACCAACATATGCTAGATGATTATGATAATGGCAATACTGGCGGTTTTGTTTCGAACGAGTCCCAGACAACGGGACTCCCAACGCTTTCAAGTGGAACGCCCGATACCGATACGGACAATGACGGGTTATATGATTGGTTTGAATCGGCTCATGCAACGGATAGGAACGCTATATCTACGCAGTTTACTTTTACAAAAAAGGTTGGTGGTACAGCGTATTACGTAAGCAACGTTGGGGGTTATACCAACCTTGAGGTACAGAACCAACTAATAGCAAGTGATTTTGATTATTTGCTTGTCAAAGGAAATGATCCTGGGGACAGTTCCTATACAATAACAAATGAAGGTGTGTTGCCCGTTACAAAGAAGCGGGAGGAAATTTTGACGATTGATTGATATGAGGGATTTGGTTTTTAGTTGGTTGGTCGCCATTGTTTCTATTGAAACTGCGTTTATAGTCCTTTTCGGGTTTTTCCATGAATGGACTGAGTACGTGACCAATACAATGGTTGATGTGATGTTCGTTGTATTGCTTCTGTTGGGTACGTTCTGGCACAGGAAAATCCTTTTTTTTAAATATAGGAGGAAACCAAAAAAAAGTGTATAGATATGAATTGTAATTGCAATAAGAACATAGAGGGACTTCATCAGGTCGTGTGCTCCCTTAAAAAAAGATTTGATACTGAGGTTGCCCCTAACGAGGTTATAATGACGGGTTCTGAATTGGCTTCCTATATGGCCGATGCCAATAACAGGAAGTTCCTTTATGGTATTTTGAATTGTGGTGTCGGGACCACTATAGATTTAAAGCTGCTAGGGGGCTGTGATTTCCAGATAGTGGAGAATACGCAAATAATAGTCTTGATTGATGAAATAGAGAATATAAGTGCTCCGCAAAATGCATTTTTTAGGGGCTATGAGCTTAGCCTTGTGACAAGTTGATTACTCTTTCTTTTTACTCATTGTGTTTGATTGAAAAAGCCCCTTTATGGGGCTTTTGTTTTATGGTAGTTCCGGAATATATTTTGTGGTTATGTGGTTTATTATCGCTTGTGCGAGGTTCTTTTTGTCCGTATTGTAGAATGCTGCCAGCATCCTTAGTTTTTTAATGGTCTTGGTGTCCAAATCAATGTTTATCCTGTTCGGTTCCTCTGGTTTTTGGATAAATTTTTCAATGTCGATTTCTTTGTTGAACTCCTGCATTTTGGAAAAGAAGTTATCTTCTGTTTTCATTTGAGTCATTTAAATTTTTTGTTCGTACTAAGATATTACTTTATAATTAATGTAGCCAATATACTAGGGTTCCCACGTATTACACAAAAACCCTCGTTCAACTGTGGTTTTAATTGTTAAAGCATTGAACAAACACCGTACCATAATTTATTTTTGTATATATCATATATATAGTGTATATTGCATTAACATTAAAAAACTTTATAAAATGGTAGTAAATGTAGTAGGTGCGATTAGAACCGTATCGGATGTACAAAAATTTGATAGCGGTTTTGAAAAGCGCTTTTTGACAATTGAAACAGTTGAGCAATATCCCCAGAGATTTCAAATTGATTTTTTGGGTGACCGTATGGAAATGCTAAATAAGATTAAGGAAGGTCAATTAAAAAAGGTGACGGCCAATCTACGTGGAAACGAGGTTGTTGATGAAAATGGACAAACTCGATATTTCTTGAATTTGGTAGGTTTTAAACTAGAGGATTTTTAAAATGAGTGCTCATTTTCAAATAGACCAAGAAATTTGGTTTCTTTTAAGTGATGTCCCTGTTAAAAGGGAGGTTGTATCTATAACTAAAACAGAAGAGGGTGTTAGATATGGTTTAAAACCCTTATTTAGTACTGCATCCCCGCATATTAGGATGCATAACTTTGTTTCGGATACTAAAGAAGGGTTGAGGGAAAAGATTTTTTCTTAACTTTACCCTGTCTACATCATTCAGGGAATTTAAGCCTCGCATTATTGCGGGGCTTTTCTTGTTTATATTGTAATCTTTCTTTTAGCTTTGTTTTAAAATCATGATTTATGCATTGCGTTGAATGTGGTTGTAAAATTTCAAAAAGGGTGTATGATTTTTCAATTCTCAATTATGGATATCCATTATGTAGATTCCATCAGGATTGGATTGAAGAAAAGAAGGATTCTTCTACCAATCATGCTTTGAAATTGTATTTGGCTCTTAGAAAACGTGGTGTTAATGCGGAACTTGAAAAGTTCGATGGTCACAAGCATATAGATATTGCTGTTGTTGAAAGTAAGATAAATATTGAAGTGGATGGTAAACAGCATCGAAATAGTAAAAAGCAAGCTCTTTCGGACTTAAAGAGAACTTATCATTCATTTTTGAAGGGCTATTATACCTTAAGGGTTCCAAATGTTTTGGTAGCATCTGACTTGGAGGAAACAGCTGATTATATTTTTGAGATTGTTGAGGAGTCAAAAAAACAACAATTGAACTCCAAGCCCAAGCACCCGAAAAAAGGTTTACATCTCAAATAGTTTATCGTCCCGAAGGGCGATAAAACAAATATTTGGCCTCGCACTTGTGCGGGGCTTTTCTTGTTTATATTGTTGCTACCAATAATGTGGTTATAATTGATTTTTCCCAACTAAAATTTTCTCTAAAGTAAAATCTAGGGCAATTCTTTTCACCCCAAGATGATTTTACTATAGTCTTTGAGTATATTATTCCTTTTTCTTTTAGAATTTGTTCTATAATTTTTCCCTCATCTTTTGAAGCTGTAAAAGATTTTATGTCCATTTGAATGTATTCCATCGTAGTAGTTATTTAAATATAAGTTACTAATTTTCAGTGACTTAATCTATTTTTTTAACATTTTTTTTTGCCCGAAGCGGAGCGAAGTGGCAAAGTAATTCTTTCCTTTTGGAGCGAAGCGGAAGTCCCAAATTTTACCGTCTCGATTGGCCGTTTACGGCCATCGGGACATACTGAAAAACTTCCCGCCATTACTCGCACACTTTTTTAGCTCGAAGGAACGCCGAGCGTTAAGAAAAAGTGGAGAGGGCGGGTACACCTATCTTATGCCCAAAAAAGTCGCTGAAAGCGGCTTATTTTGGCTATATGGTGTATATCTTGTATATCTTTCTTAAAATCCATGATTGTACTTCGAATATTTCAAAAAGCCAAAAATTGCTTCTTTTGCTGCTCTTTTTTAGAACCTTGGAAATCACATTCCAGAAAATTCAAAACACGCCCTAAGTAACACGTGTTGTCGAATTGCATTTGTGCAACCTTTTTTTGATTAACCCGTTGATTTTCAGGGGAAAAGCTTTAAATGTTAAAATTGGTTTTTTTAGGGTGTGTCAAATCTCTGGGAACGCCTAAATAACAAGGTTCTTCCAGAGGATTTACACTTAACTAATTGATAGTCAATTAAATAACCTTAAACTATTGATATTCAGTATATTACATAATATACTGATTTACAGATATATACATTATACTTAATGTATTTCTTGTATATATCAGATATATGATATAATATTGTTTCAGCAAACGTTCTTTGAAACCCTGTATTTGTCCATTGGTTTAATGTTTCAAAATGATTGATACGATAACACTAAAAATTAAACCAATGTTAGTTGAAAAAATAGAAAATTTCTGTTTAACGAACAGAAAAACCGAAAAAGGAAATTTTAAAAAATCCTTTAGGGAAGGCTTTGGCGCATGCTGTAATGTCATTATTTCCATCATTGAAAATGATAAACAAAAAAAGGAAAATTCCGAAATTGGCTATGATTCCTTAACTGGACTTGGCTATGTTGAGGCTTCTAAAGAAAAATCGTTAGATAGTAACCACATTAAATCTATTCAAATTGAAGCCTTGCATTATTTGGTTAAGGAAGCTATTACCATAAAATACACTCTTAATCAACATCAGTTTGAAAAACCAGATGTTGATTTGGATAAGAAAGAGTTTGAAATTTTAATTATGAACTTTCTAAAATCTTATCGGTAATGGTCGAATTCTGCGCAGGTTTTATTGCTGGAGTTCTTTTAATGAAGGATGAAATTAACAAACTTTTGGATTCATTTGATTTTGAGTCCGAACAAAACTCTAACGATGACTAGCATTCAAAGAAAACTTTATTTGCTGAATAAAATTCAACAAATAGAAAAAGCTTTGAAATCCTGTACCAACGACAAGAAATATTTTTCTTTGTAATTTCAGTTGGATTTTTGTCAAAAAGAACTGCAAAGACTTGGCGGTTAAAAATTGGGATTATAGGCCTGACCTCTTAAGGATGCGTCTTTCCTTGGTAGGTAAACGACATTTGACAAAGGAAGAAATTGATTTTAAGTATTCCTTGACCGATGAAATACCACCAAGGATTGAGAACGACGAACCAATATTTTGACTTACCTAAAAAGTCGAAATGTTAAAATTCTTTGTCAGCAAGGAATTTAAGTTAATATTTGTACTATAATCCATATTATGTAAAATAGATTATTTTCTTCCATTTTTTCATCTATGGTTTTTTGTCAATGGCATGTTCATCAATATATTCCTTTAGTACAGAAGCTTCAGGTCCAATGTAATGAAACCGTTCTGCCCAATCCAGTCCGTATGGCTCACCAATTTCTCTGTCCGAAGGTACACCCCGTAGTCGTTGCGAATCTTTATCCAAAACAAAATGTTTGATATAGTTTCGATTGGCGGTTTCATCATCGTTTCCAAGAATGGGCAGATATTTTCCCTTATCCGCGAGACTTTTCTTTAACCTTGCACCAGCCTCTCCACCCGGCCCTTGGGTTACAATCGCAGCATTTGCTTCTATTTTACGGTCTATGGTTTGGCTAGTTTCCACTATTCTATTGACGAGTTGTGGTCCTCGGGCAAAATAATAGCGTTCTATGACCGAATGTGGCGTGAGTCCCGCTTCAAAATGTTCTGGATAATCTAAGCGCCCCCCGGACATCCATCTGGCCGATTCCACCGCCATAGCGGTAATGTAATGGTCCGGGTTTTCTTCATAATGCCCCCATGGATCATACGTAACAATGGTATCCACCTTTAGCAATCTGAACAAAAAAATGAGTCGCGCCCTTAATTCCTGAATACTGATATTGTCCATTCTATGATTTCTATACCCCAGATCATACACTTTGGACATTCCAAGAACCTTGGCCACACGTTCATTATCTTTTTCGTTGAACTCCTGAGGTGTCTTTCAGAAGGAAAAAAAACAATCCATCCATTTGAAAAACAGCATTTTCTTGATCCATAGAAGAACTTTTCGGTAATCTTTGGCAAGGCCGTTCCCGAAACTGCACTTCCCTAATGTCCAAACAAAAAAAGCACCGAATAAATCGGTGCTCAACATCTTCTTTTTCGAAAACAATTATAGCTCTATCTCCTCTGTTGTACCGTCAGGATACGTAAGGGTTGCAATATTATCACATTCACCATCACCAAAATCAACATTTACTTTTAATCCATTTTTAGCAACATCCATGCTTCCTGTGGTTACATATTCACAGCCCAATCCACTTTCAAGATCCTGTGTAGTTTCAATACTATATGTATGTCCTTCGGCCGTTATGGTCCAATTACCTGATATGCTAAAGCTGAAGTTCTCCAGATTTTCTCCAAAAGAGAAACCAAAAGTTTTTGTTCCAACTTCGGTAATCTCGCTTTCATCTTCCATCACTACGGTCATTTCGCTGGTAACTGTAAAGGACAATGTGCCTTGTTCAGCATCACTACTGATTGTAAAGGTTTTGGTTCCATTTATCTTAATACTTCCCACGTAAAAATCGGAATATGCTGCTGTAAACGCAACAGTTTCTCCTTCATTTATATATGTTACCGTTAGGCTTCCATTAATATTTTCTGTCCCATTCAGCACACAATTGTTAAATGTGGCAACAAAGCCACTTTGTGAATACTCAACGGCGTAACAATCGTTGGTTTTTTGGGTTGATTTCCCAGCAGCGGCATTCGAATAAAGTTCTGCCAAAACGGTATCAGCCGCTCCGGTAACATCATCGGTTTCCAATATGGTCTTAAGCTCGGCCTGCGTCAACTTCTGGTCAACATCCAAAGAATTGGCATCTTCACTACATCCTTCTATAAACAATAAGGCAAATCCTAAAAAGGCAAGTATCGAGGTTGTTCTAACAAGTTTATACATTCAACTTTAGTTTTGGGGTTATGCAACGCTAACGGAAACTGATTGTATTTAGTGTCCAAAAAACCGATTTATCGATGAATTACTCTTTTTGAGAAAGCCTCCAGTTTTGGCCAACCCTCATATTTTTATTAACATTTCTGATTATTTGCTTTCGTGAAAATTGTTTTATTTTACCTAAAAAATAGTTGGAAAAAGATTGCATTATGAAAATTTTAAAGTATCCTACCCTCCTTCTCCTTGTATTATGTTTGTTTTCCTGTAGTTCTGATGATGACGGAGAAACGTCACAATTGAATTCAGAAGTTATCGGAATATGGGATTTGATCGAAGTCAATGTAAGTTCGCCCCAAGATATAGACAATGATGGCAACTCTTCTACTAATTTAATGGACGAACTGGACTGTGTTATGGGAGCTTTGCTTATTGATGGTGACCTTGTGTGGACTCTGGAACAATCCATTGTTAGAATCACAACAATTACTGGTGGTCAGTTTGTAGCGGAATGTGGAGGATCCAATAATTTTACGGGAACTTGGAATGCAAATGAAACTTCGGTTTCCTTCAGGGGCGACAATGCTCCAAGTCCATTTCAAATTGTGAACGGAAGATTGGTTGACCAGATTGGGGAAGATTTACCGGGTATACAAAGCTTTGTCTATGAACTAAGGCAGTAATTTTTCATAAACAATATGATCTATCGAATTCTATATATTTTTGTTTGCCTTGGTCTTACCCAAGTATTCGCCCAAGTCCACCCCATAAAGATTGAGGAAAAAAAGGGTAAAAACCGCATTACCTTTTATGCCGTAAACGAATCGTACACACCGTATGATGTTCTTTTTGAGGTAAAGGGAAAAAATTTCAGACAGAGCGCTGCCAAACCTAGATGGGTTCATGTACCAGCTACAGCTAAGGTCAACCTAAAAACCATCATTCTTTTTAGGGACAAGCAACCCGTTTATACTAAAAGTATAAAGGTCAATGACAGTCTTTCGCGAAGGGCCCTGAAAAAAGAATACGAGAAACTTGATATTCCTCCTCCTAAAATTAAACCGAAGAAACAGATTACCATTTATACCAGTTCCAAATGCCCATCCTGCGACAGTATCGTTTCCAAGCTTGTACGCGATAATTATCTGTTCAGAAACGTTTCACTTCATGAGCAACCCGAAGTAAAAGAGCAACTGGGTAAATTTTTGGCCAAGTCTCCAATACAAATGGACTCCGTTTCCAATCCTATTATCAGTTTGGGTGGGAAACTGTATAGCTGGATTACTTCTTATGATCAGTTGCAAGAAGAATTAAACAAGGAATAGAAATTCTACTGCTTTTTTTCAGCAATGATAATCCACATTTGTTTATCATCTTCACGTTCCCATTTTCCATAATTTGGTGTCTCTGAGATTATGGTGAACCCTGCTTGTTTCAGTTCCTTTCGAACGTATTCAGGGCTCAATGAATGCGCTCTGACGTGTTCTTCTCTAGATTTGCCCCTAACCCGTTCTTTTAGTTTTTCCAAAACCATCACCCTTCCATTAGGTTTAAGTGATTTTTTAATATGTCGAAGTATTTTTTCATGAGAATCCATTTCATGATAAGTGTCTATCAAGAACACCATATCCAGCTCTCGTTCAGGCAACTTGGGATCATCATAATCTCCTAAAATGGTAATGATATTTTTGATATCACGTTTATTGGCATTTTCTCTTAAGGTCATTAAACGGTCCTCCCTAACATCTACAGCGTAAACTCTTCCGCTTTTTACTTTTTTAGCCAAGTGAATACTCAAATATCCTTCATGGCAACCAATATCAGCTACCTTGTCCCTTTCCTCCAAACCTGCCATTTGCAACAGATTTTCCGTTTGCATCCAAGCATCGCGATCCTTCCAATCTTCCTCACTGTACTGGGCGTTTAGGCCGAACAATGATATCAAACTGGAAAAAAGGAAGGAACGAAATGTTTTCTTGTACATTATCAATCTAGGATAAGCCCTTGTCCCTCTATCCATGGAGCACCAGCTGCTTTAAGTTCTGTCTCAAGAGCTGGCAAAGTTGTTTTGACCATGGCGTTCAGCTCTTTTTTAATAGTATTCAACTGGTCTTGCGCCCGTTTCATTGCAGCTTTATGGTTTCCTGTTGGCCCATATGTGTTCCCAAGAGCTACCTGACCGATAAAACTTCCATCTTGTGGTGAAGGTGGGGTCTTCTCCCCTACTTCATTCCTTGCTGGACTGCCGTTCATTTGCTTATTAAGCTGTTGTAATTGTGTTTTGGCAGCATGGATTTTGGAAGAAAGCGAAGCACTTGGTCTTTCCGCTTGATCCATGGCACGTTTCATAGCATCTACTTTTTCCAAGCCTCTGCTCAAAACGGTGTTCGTTGATAGTAAATCTTGCTGGAAATCCTGGTACATTTCTCTGAAACCATCTATTTCAGAGGTAGGTTTGGCCGGTAGGGCACCTTTTGCCAACGGTTTGACTTCGAAAGTCTGGCTTTGCGAAAGTTGCTTTAATTCACCATTGACACGTTGGTACAGTTCAACCGAATATGTACCCGGAGTAGCACGATAAGGGGAGCCAAAAAAGTCATCATCGTCATCACTTTTCGGATTTTTTAGCTTAATTCCTGTTCTATCTGCATAGGTAAGGTTCCAAGAGGCTCTATTGAATCCTTTTTTATTGATTCCTTTTACGGTATTGACCACATTGCCCTTACTGTCTTTCACCAAAAGGATAATTGCAGGTTTCTCCTGATTTTTCTCATCCTCCAATGCTTCCCATCCCGGGAAACCTACGTTGCTTTTTTGCTTATTTAAGTTTTTCTCTTTCTCCTTTCTAATATCCTTCTTCGATTTTATTTTTTCAGGTAAATAATACGTGAACGTTGCACCATAATCTGGGTTTTTGGCCGCATATTCTGAATTTCCTTGTCCATAAACTTCATCTTTTTCAATATACCAATATGCTGGTCTTACCTTAAAAAGTTTGGCTTGACTCATGGTTGAAGCATCAAAGTCTCTCAAGGCGGAAATATCATCCAACACATAAAATCCACGTCCGAAAGAGGCTGCTACCAGATCATTCTCCCTACGCTGAATGGTAATATCCCTAAAAGATATTGTTGGAACACCACCTTCCAATTGCATCCAAGAAGTTCCTCCGTTATTGGAGAAATAAATCCCATATTCGGTCGCCACAAACAGTAGCTCTGGTTTCACATGGTCTTGAACAATTCTCCAGGTAATCAGTTTTCTGGGAAGATTTCCATTGATAAAGGTCCAGGTTCTTCCCTTATCGGTACTTTTTAATAGATATGGTTTAAAATCTCCTTCTTTATGATTGTCCAATACTAAATAAACAGTGTTTGCATCGTAGAGATCAGCCCTAACATCGTTTACAAAAGCCCGGTTTGGAACTCCTTTAATGTTGCCCAGCATTACCTTTCTCCAGTTGTTACCTCCATCTTCGGTAACCTGTAGAATACCATCATCTGTTCCGGCATAAATCAATCCTTCTTGAATCGGTGATTCCGCTAGGGATGTTATAGTGTTATAATTGGACATGGCCAAAACATCCCAAGGATTGTCCCAGCTTTGTTGACGACCCATGATTGGCAAGGCCAATCGTTCTTCATTTCTAGTCAAATCTCCAGAGATGGCGGTCCAATCGTCTCCCCTATTGTCAGATTTCCAAACTCTGTACGATGCAAAATACAGTCTTTTGGGATTGTGCGGACTAACGAGTATTGGAGCATCCCAATTAAAGCGCTCATGAGGCTCACCTGCAGATGGCTGTGGCTGGATAAATACTGTTTCACCGGTGGTCTGGTCTATTCTCCAAAGCCAACCTTGCTGAAACTCACCATAGGTGATATCTGGATTGCCTGGCTCGGTTGCAGATTGATGCCCATCCGCCCCAAGGGTTACCCACCAGTCTGAATTGAGAATTCCTGCCTTGCTTCGGGTCCTGGAAGGTCCTCCATGTGAGCCGTTATCCTGCGTTCCTCCATAGATATTGTAAAACGGCGCTGAATCATCAACCGCTACTTTGTAATATTGAGTGATGGGCAAATTTCTAAAATAACGCCATGTTTTGGTCAAATCGTAAGATTCATAAAGACCACCATCGGTTCCAAACAAAACGTAGTTTGGGTCAGATTCTTTAAAGGCCATTGCATGACTGTCCACATGCTTTTTATCCTCATTCATTTGAACAAAATGCTTTCCGTGATCATCTGAAACTTGGACGTAATTGCTCATTAAATAAAGCTTCCCTTCTTGATGGGGCGACGCATAAAGTTCTTGATAGTAATGTGGACCTGTTCCACCGCCAACTGCATCGGATTGTTTTGTCCAAGACGCCCCTTGGTTTTTGGAGATATAAACTCCACCTTTTCGACGATCCAATTCTATAGCCGCATAAATAACTTCATTATTGAAAGGTGAAATGGCCAACCCTATTTTTCCAAGGTTAGATTTTGGGATTCCAGTAGTCAATTTTGACCATGTATCTCCGCCATCAGTGCTTTTATAAATTCCTGTACCTGGTCCTCCTCCAACGTAGGCCGCCACAGTTCTGTGTCTATCCCATGTTGCGGCATAAAGTACATTAGGGTCGGTATGGTCCAAAACAATATCAGTAACCCCAGTCCATTCATTGTCACCCAATGTTTTCTTCCAGGTTTTACCTCCATCCGTGGATTTATAAAACCCTCTTTGGCCGCCTTTGCTCCAAAGCGGACCTTGTACCGCCACCCAAATGATATTTGAATCCCCAGGGTGAACAATAATCTTGGAAATATGCTCGGATGCCTTGAGGCCCATATTTTTCCATGTTTTTCCTTCATCATGGCTTACATAGATTCCATCTCCGAAACCAACATGGCGTCCACCAACATTCTCACCGGTACCTACCCAAATAGTACTTGGATTATTTGGATCGATGGTAACACAACCAATGGAGTAACTTGATTGCTTATCAAATATTGGTTTCCATATAGTTCCCGCATTTATGGTTTTCCAAACTCCACCCGAGCCAACGGCCACGTACCAAACGCTTTCATTCTTGGGATGAATGGCAATATCTGCTATTCGACCCGAAGTCAACGCCGGACCAAGATTTCTAAATTCCAGCCCTTTAAATGTGGTTGAATCTGGCTTTTGAGAGAATAACTGTAGGGAAAAAACAAAGATTAGGACAAAGCTACATTTAGTGTAGAATTTCATAGGTTTTAGCTTTAGTTGAATTAGCATTGAAAGATAACCAAAACCCTAAGCCCCAACTCTAAAAAAAATGTGAAAATAATGCTGAAAAGCTACTTTCCATCCTTTAGCCTGTACACAAATTCCAGACCACTCCAGTCCTCATCCACCGCGGCCACTTTAACATCTACCAGACCTATGGAGAGCAAATGTTCGCGTATAGAATCGCGCTTTTAATCGGTTTCTATTTTTGAGGAGCCTTTAGGCCAGCTTACCCAGAGCATTCCATTTTTTCTTCATGGTTTGGATTGGTACGTTCAAATATAACAAACGGTTTTTCGATAAAAAGCAACCAAAAAGTTGCATTTTAAAATTCCTTTTGTATATTAGCAACAAATTAGTTGCATATAATAATTCAAAAAACGAACATTATGAAAGATGTAATCATCAAAGAGCATGTATTTGCCCATCCTATCCAAAAAGTTTGGAACGCCATTTCAATTGCGGAAGAAATCTCTACATGGTTTATAAAGGCAGACTTTAAAGCTGAAAAAGGTTATAAGTATACCTTTACCTCAAGTGAAGAACATGGTTGCACAAACATCACGGGAAAAGTAAAAAGTGCTCAACCTTACACATTAATCTACACATGGGTGGTGGAAAACACCACCACCGAAACTGTTGTAAAGTGGGATTTGCAAGAAACCAAGGAAGGAACCAAATTGTTTTTGGAGCATTCAGGTATCTCGAATTATCCTGGTGATTCTGCCATTACTTATTTCAATAATTATGGTGGCGGTTGGGACAATTGTATTAAAGAATTAACTGCATTTTTAACTCAAGAAGTCCATGCAAGATAGTATTACAAGAACATTGAAAGCTATTGCAGATCCTAAAAGGCGTGAAATTTTTCACGCCTTGATTGTTGCCTCCTCTGCCCTATCGATCACACAAATTTCAGGGCAATTCGATATAAGCCGTCAAGGCGTTACCAAACACATAAAGACTCTGGAACAAGCAGGATTGGTAGAAATCACATCCAAAGGCCGGGAACGTTTCTGTATGGCCGATGCCAAACCACTAAAACAAATTACAGAATGGGTTAGCTTTTATGAGAAATTCTGGGATACCGCATTGGGCAATTTGGGCAATTTTTTGGATTCAAAGGAAGCTTAAACATTTTTTTCTGTAAAATGTAAAAGCCCAGTCATCGCTTTTTCTATGTTCTTACGGAACAAGTTTTTTCCCACTAACAGAACAAATAATTTCTGGATTAAAGAGGTTGCTTTCCAATATGCCTCTATTTCCATTTCACAACTGTTTTCTCCCGTTGGTTTAAAATGGTAAAACTGATAATAGCCATTCAATACGGGTGCATCCTCTGTAAATTCACCATATATTAGACTCTCGGTGCGACCTTCTTTGGTAACAGTGATAAAGTTTAGGTGTTTTCCATTAACGACACAAGCGTGTTCCGTCCCTAATCTTGTGACCTCATTTTTATTGTAATCCAAATGGTCCAGGCCTTCCGTCCAATAATGTCTTAAAGTATAATTGGTAACATATTCCAAAAGTTCCGTTGCTGATACGGGGTATTCTTTTTTTACTACAATATTTGCCGGCCTATTAAAAGAAACTTTTTTTGGTTGGGAGAAACTTCTCAGTTTCAATTCTTTAGGATCTATTACGGAATAAATATATTCTACTTCCTTGTCATCATAAGAGTCGGAACCTTGCCTAAATCTATAGATTTTGCTTGAATAATAAGGTGATAGCATGATATCCAATGCCAACGTTCTGCTTATTAAAACATAATTATCGCTTTCCACCGAATTTTTAAGCAATCTATGTGCTTCTATAACCTGTTGCCCAAAAGGCTTACGAGTACCCTTTACTTCAATATGCTGTAAATGACCACTATGAGCAATTATCTTCAACTCGAGATTTGGTGCTGTCGCGCAGGCATTACATGGACAAATTCTGTTTTTCTCCAGCATTTTTAAATGGCTATAAAATGCGGTGAACATCGCCTCTATCTGGGCTAAAAGGTTTTCTTGTGAAGGTATTTCATTCTCCTTATAAAAGAAAAGCGCATCTCCTTCTATTTCCGCCAACTCTAACTCTTGCGTATTTGCGTTGAGCAACACCTCCAACAGCTCTGAAATCACATGTTGGCTGTGTTCAACTTCAGTTGTTTGAATAAATTTTGTATAGCCAGAAATATCTGGAATGAACAAAAGAGATTTAGACATTTATAGATCGATGATTATATCATTATTGGTCTTGAAACACACTTTAAACTTACCAACTTATCTTGAATGTTAGCGTTAGGTGGCCATATTTTATAGAAACCATACAATCGACATCATTTTTTGGGCGTTTATCTTATTAATTGACAAAAATCGTATACGATTTGTATTTTAAAGCCATGCATCAACAGATTTTACGAAATCAGGTCAAATCCCACTTGCTACATCAAATTCAGATAGGAGCATTGGAAATTGGAAAAACCATCAACCTGGCAGCTCTTTCAAGAAATATAGGTATCAGCGTAACCCCAATTCGTGAGGCATTAAGTCAGCTTGAACACGCGAGAATTATAAAAGCTATACCAAATAAGGGGTTTGTAGTAACCAGATTAACTCAACGCGAAGCCAAAAATCTATACGAAACCGTAGCCCAACTAGAAACTATGGCACTTGAATCCTCTTCGTTTTCAGAAGAGGACATTGAACCCCTCAAAACACAGCAGACCGAAGTACATCTGGCCCATTCTGCCTTGGATCGATTAAAAGCTCGATTTCGGTTTCATGACCTTCTAGTGAATAACTGTTCGAATACCATTCTTCTTCAGGTTTTAGAAGACCTAAAGGCAAGACTACTGTTTTACGAATATGGTTTTGCCAATGATACTGAATTTTATGCCAATCTTGATCGTCAAAATGAGTCGATAATCCATGCTATAATTGAAGACAACTTACCAACTGCTGCTTTAATTCTTAAAATGCATTGGATGTCAGTTTTAGAGTATATTGAGAAAAGAATAGAAAGCACCGTTTAAGCAATAAAATATGAAAGAGAAATTTTCGTTTAGTTAATCAAAATCAGTTCCTATGCAATTTTTAAATCGGGAAATCGAAGCTCTGGTAAAAAACAAAAAATCCAAATCTTTGGTCAAAAGGCAAATTTCTTGTGGGATTTTCCAAGAGTTGGACAACAGAGAGCCTTTGAAAAGGAAATCATCTAAAACTCTCAAATAAGCTATTTTTTGAACAAGGATTTATCCAATCCTGGAATCAAGTTCAGTGCATTTTTATAATATACCTTTTCTAAAACTTCATCTGGTAAATCCAAGCCGTACATGGCCCAAAATGCATGATATTTTTTATAATATGGAAAGTATTCATCTGCGGTTTCCAAAACCCTAAAATATGTAGGGAATTCTTTAGGCTTCCAACTGTCTTTGCCAAATAAAATGCGGTCTTGATATTTGATGAAAAATTGTCTGGCCCGTCGAGGCTGTCGACCTAATTCAGCAATGATTGCTCCAATTCCAACAGACATATTGGGAATTTCTTCCA
This sequence comes from Flagellimonas onchidii, assembly GCF_004804315.1. Lineage (GTDB taxonomy): Bacteria > Bacteroidota > Bacteroidia > Flavobacteriales > Flavobacteriaceae > Flagellimonas > Flagellimonas onchidii. The sequence continues at coordinate 36,354 of NZ_SRXX01000002.1, read as the reverse complement.
TCAACTCCCCTAGCCTATCCAAATTGTTGGCATACCACCCCATATGGGCATTGATAAATTTGGTTTTTGGGTGTTTTTTGAACATCCTGTGCTGCTCATCGATAATTTGTTGCCACGGTGCTGGATTTGTGTCAGAACGTTTTCTTCTTGGTCTTGTTTTAAGTTCCAACCATCTTTCATTGTCCTCGTCCATGGAGTCCCAAAATGACTTGGGGTCAGCAGCATGAATCAGAACGGGAATTCCGAGTTCTCCACATTTCTTCCAAACAGGGTCTAATCTTGGGTCGTCAATAGCGATTCGATTGCCATTAATATCCTTATTTCGAAGTCCAAGGCTTTTGTATATTTTCAAGCCTTTTGCGCCACTTTTCACATCCAATTCCAACTGTGCCGCGGCCAACTCCCCCCAATTTGGATTACCTACATTGCTAAAATCCACGTTGGCGAAAACCACAAATCGATTTGGATAGTGTTCGTTTACGTTTTTCAGCATAGCACGAAGTCCTTGCCCTGATCCTCCGCTTAAATTTACCATGACTCCCATATTGAGTTTGTCCATATCTGCCACTAATTGGGATAAATCTTGGGTGGCCATCCTAAATTGATGACTATGGACATCTATAAAAGTAAATTTTGCTTTGTCAACCGGATTCTGTGGTACAACTAGGGTCGATTTTGGGTTGTATTCCTCAAAACTCATTTCTTGAGCATTAAGATTTGAAGCTATAGCGCAGCAACAAAATATTAAAGTAAAAATATATTTAATCATATTTAAAATTATGTATATCAGATAGTTGAATATATTTTTTCTTTGTATCTATATCGATTTCCTTTCCATTGGAAGCAACCAAATTTGTAAAGTCTTTATACTTTTCAATGATTTTTCTAGCTCCAAAATCTTCATGTAACTCTAACAGTTCAGAAAACAAGGAATTATCAAAGATTGCGGGTACCCCCGCCCTATTTTGATATTCTGTCGCTGTGATTTTTAGACCACCCTTATCAAATTTTTGAATTAATTCCAGTAAAAAATCTGAATCCACAAGTGGCTGGTCTACTACCATGATTAAAAGCGCTTGGGGGCTTTCCTTTTTCAGGATATAAGACAAACCACATGAAATTGAACTTCCCATTCCAGATTTCCAGCCATTATTTTGAACCAACTCGGCATCAATTGTTACGGAATCCAAAATTTTTTCAGCATTTGCACCTAATACCATGTACACATTTTTGGTAATGGCCTTTGCCTGTGTAATGGCATTTTCCAAAAGCGTTTTATTGCCCCATGGTAATAATTGCTTGATTTCCCCATCCATTCTGGTAGAGGCTCCAGCTGCCAAAATTAAAATAGAAATGGATTTGGACATAACTCAGCTATGGATATTTCCCACTTTATGCTTTAGTAGCATTGGTTCTTTTTTGTTTACTACCGAAAGGATTTCACTTAAAATTGAAATAGCAATTTCCTGAGGTGTTTCTGCACCTATATCAATGCCTGCGGGTCCATGGAGTTGCTCAATGAACTCCTCTGAAACATTGGGATGCCTTTCCATGAGTTCATCAAACAATTTCTCTCTACGCCTAAAAGGTCCCAAAAGTCCCATATATGCTCCTTTTTCTTCTTTTAGTGCAATCAAAAACTGTAAATCTTTCACAAAACTGTGTGTCATTACAATTACTGCGGTTTGATCGTCCAAAGTCATGTCAAAAGCTTCTGGCTCTACGTTTATCAGTTTTTGCGCACCAGGAAAATCGTTCATTGTTTTTTCTTCCCTAGGATTGGCAACCACAGTAACTTCCCAACCGGTCAGAGTGGCAAATTTGCAAAGTTGTACCGCATCATGTTCAGCACCAATAATCACTAATTGAAAGCATGGATTCATTTCTTGCTTAAACTGTAATAAACCCGTATTTGGAGATTTTGCTTTTTTATTGACTGGAATCATTTCGTCTTCGAGTCGAAAGCAGGTAAAATAATCCTTGGAATCTCCTTGCTTTTTTTCAAATGAAGATGTTATGGTGAAGGTTTTTCTGTCCTGAACTACTTTCCAAAAACGAGTTAATAAAATCTCACTCGGGTTAAAGGTTTCCAACAAGATATACAAGACACCTTCGCAGCCAAGACGATATCTACCATCATACACCATGACCCTTGATATACCATTCCCAAATACGGTTTGAGCTTGCCGAAGCACCTCTTTCTCTACACATCCCCCACTTACAGCTCCAATCATATCCCCGTTTTCGAAAATCAGCATGCGAACCCCAGGACGTCTATAAGACGAGCCATCCAAAGCCACAACGGTTGCCAATACGGTTTTCTCACCCGTTGGCTGCCTTTTTTCATAGTTTTGGATAATGGCTTTTAATTCATGCGTCATGCTATACTATCCTTCTTACTGGAATAAATGAAACGGAACCGCCTTCCGACAAAGACTCTTTAGGCTTTAGTTTAATAAAACCACTAGCTTTTGATAGAGCCACCAAATCTCCAGAACCCGTTGTGGCCACCCTTTTTGCCAGCAGCTTTCCATCCATCCAGCTAATATCTACACCTATAAATAATGTCAAATCCGTTGTATTGGATATAGGTTCACTTAAAAATACAGTAAAATCAGGTGTGGTGACTCCCAAAGTTTTGTTAAGCCAAGGAAGGAAATACACATGATAATTAGCAAAGGTGGAAACAGGATTTCCTGGAAACGAAAAGATAATCGTTTTATGAGATTCATGCTTTCCAAACCAAAAGGGTTTGCCCGGACGCTGAAGTACTTTATGAAAGATTTTTTGCACACCCAATTCATCAAAAACTTCGGGTAAAAAATCGAATTTCCCTTTGGAAACTCCGCCACTAAGCATCAATATGTCATATTCTTGCAGAAGCGATTCAATTTTATTCTTAATGCTGACAGGTTCATCTGGTAAATGATAAAGGTCTGCATCGATTTGCTCATTCTTCAGAAGAGCACCCAATGTGTGTGAATTCGATTTTCGTATTTGATGAAGAAGAGGGTTCTGGTCTACTTCCACCAATTCGTTTCCCGTGGAAATCACAGCAATTTTGGGTAGTTTTTTAACTAAAACCTTCGATTTCCCAACAGACGCAAGCACGCCTATTTCCGAAGGGGCAACCAATGTTTCAGAATCCAGTAGGATATCGTTTTTTAATCTGTCACTACCTTTATAATTAATATTTTGTCCCTTCAAAACCGGTTTGGTGATAATAAAACCATCTTTTTCTTTTTGAAGGTGCTCGTACATCACTACAGTATTGGCATCTTTTGGCACTATCGCCCCTGTCATCACTTCAATGCACGTAGACCCATCCTCCAAGGTCAATTGTGGGTTGCCAGCTTGTGCGATACCGGCTATATTGAACCGTTTGTTTGTATCGACACCTTCACCATATTCAATAGCAATACCATCTTTTGTTGATCTATCAAAAGGTGGAAAATCCCTGTCCGCAACAATGGTTTCACTTAAAATACGACCTAAGGCCGATTGTAATTTAACTGATTCATTGCCATAATTTTGGGATTCTTCCAAAACCTTTTGCAATGCATTTTCAAAAGAAATCATGAAAATAAATTTAGTTCAAATCCATTTTTAACAAGTACTCTAACACCCACAAAAAGTACCAATATGGCAGTAAGCAGCCTAATTCTTTTGGCCGAAAGTTTGCTCATACTCATTCTTACCCCGAGTTGACCTCCGAGCAAAACAGCGAACATCAACCCTAGGGTTTCTGGCCAAAATATTTGAAAAGAATTGCTCCAAACCAATCCTCCCAATCCGGAAATGGAGTTGACCAGAATAAAAAAACTTGCCAAAGCAGCAATGGTCATGGGTTTTTCCCATTTCATATGGTTAAGTACTGGTGCTAGGAAAATGCCTCCTCCGATACCGACCAATCCTGATATAAAACCGATTGCACCACCCAATAAATATGACAAATATGCTGGGTAGCTTTTTGGTTCAAAATTGGATTTGAGCAATAGAGTTTGATAAATTAAAGCAATAGCCGAAATTATTAGGGCCAAAGCGAGAATAATAAAAAAAATATGCTCTTCAAGTCGAAATGATGCTCCCAAAAAAGCCAATGGAATGCTCGTGACAATAAACGGCAAGAACTTTTTGATTTGCAGATACCCATTTCTATAGAACAGGACGCAACTTCCCCCGACAACAATAAGATTGCATAATAAAGCCGTGGTCCTTATGGCAAAAAAACTTGTGATGACCAACGCTAGTATGGCCAAGTAACTTGACCCTCCCCCAAAACCTACTGCAGAATATAGTGTAGCCACTACAAAGAAAGACAAGAGCAGTAAAATAAAATTGTCCGGAGCTATGGACATAAAATCAAGTTTTGGTTTTCTATTCCTAAAATATGTGAAGCTTGGATGGTAATATTCTGTTAGATTCTATGCCTACCGAACAGTTTCTATTTTGGATTTGGCAAATTCGTACTCTGTAAGTGAATTAGCATTGTAAAGTACTTCATCCTGTTCAGGGTTAATCAGTTTTACATCTGAGTTGATTAAGAATTTTCTAGGACAGCTGCTTTCCACTGACTTCAAATGAGAAATTGCCGCTTCCAGTCCTTTCGGTTCCCATATGGTGACCAATGGTTCTGGCAATCCAGATTCATTCGTGGCATATGAAGTCGCCAACTTTTCGGTATTTCTGTTTTCAACCAATTTCGTTAAGGAGGATAAATCCATCAAAGGAAGGTCACAGGCCAATACCAACCAAGCAGCTGTTGGATGTTCTTTATGGGCACTCAACATTCCATTGAAAGGGCCGCGATATTCATCTTGATCTACAATACTATTGAACCCTTTTGGTAAATCACTTACTTGATCCTTGCGGATGCTCAGATAAACTGAATCACAAACCTCTCCCATCAAATTGTAAAGATGTTCTTGCTGGGGAATGGAATGGTATTTCAGCAAACCTTTATCAGACCCCATACGGGTACTTTTTCCCCCGGCCAAGACCAGTCCATATAGTTTTGGGACATCTTTCTTCATTTTGTTCTGGATTTATCAACCTCCTATCGAGGTCATTGAATTTTCGAATATCGTTTGAGCATGTTCTTCTTGAGCTTCAAACCCCGTTTTAGCACGATTTCCAACTGCTTTTAGAATTGCACTTTGCACTTCTTCTGTTATGTTTTTTCCTCTCACAATATCTCTAAGATTGGCTTTGGGTTTTCCATATAAACACGTGATTACATCGCCTGTTGCGGTTATCCGAAGCCTATTGCAACTTCCACAAAACGTTCTGCTAAAAGAAGGTATTATGCCAAAAGTCCCTTTATGTCCTTCAATTTTATAGTTGATGGATGTGGAGGTAGAAGGTGATTCAAGCTTTTGGAAATTGGGGTATGCCATTGAAATATGTTCTAGAATTTCCTTGTAATTCCATTTAATGGTCGCGAAATTCTTCCCTCCTCCATTAAAGGGCATTTCCTCCAAAAATCTAACGGAAACATTGTAATGTTTCATCAGTTCCAGAATAGGGACAATATCCTGTTGGTTCTGACCTTCCAATACTATAAAATTGATTCTAACATTGAATCCTTCTGTAATCAATCGGATAAGGTTATTGTGCACGGTATCAAACTGATCACGACGGGTGATCCGTTCAAAAGTTTTCCGGTTGATGGCGTCCAAACTAACATTGATATTCTTGATACCCAATGTTTTCAGCTCATCAATATATGGGCCTATTAAAGTAGCATTGGTAGTTACAGAAATATCATTGAGGTTTTTCATTAGCCTCAACTTTCGCAATAAGACCATCAAGTCCTTTCGCACGAATGGTTCTCCCCCGGTAATGCGAATCTTATCTATTCCCTGTTTTACCAAAATTTCGCTAAGAAGCAAGAGCTCATCAATGGTGAGGAGCTTGTCTTTTTTTACAAAATCAATACCCTCGGAAGGCATGCAATAATTGCAGCGAAGGTTGCATCTATCTGTAACAGCGAGCCTTAGATAGTTTATTTTTCTATTGTGATTATCAACCAACATACGTTATCTCCAAACTACCATTAAAGATACCACTTCTGCCCTTAATTACCCACCACTGACCGGTGGAATAAGGGCAATTTCGTCATAGGAATCAATACTTTCTTCATCGGTAGCGTAATTGTTGTTCACGGCTACAGCCAATGAAGTTAACTTATTAAGTTCTGGATACGTTTCACCCAAAAACTCCTTTAATTCCCTTACCGTTCTTGGAATTTTCCGACCTGTGGCACTCGAGGTTGGGACAGATAGTGTAGAACTCCCCACAATATCCTTAGTGACCCCAAACAATAATATCGTCATAAAAATCAACCTATAATTTCCTTTTCAGGAACTTTCAATAATTCTGGTGTTTTGGTGAATGGTTGTTTGTAAAGCCTGTTTCCAGTAGCAGCTTTGAACGCATTGGCAATCGCTCCTCCTGCCGGTGGAAGCGTAGGCTCCCCTAAACCAGTTGGCGACAAATCATTCTGTATGAAATATGTTTCCACAACTGGAGCTTCCTTCATTCGAATCAATCGATACCTATCAAAATTGTTAGCTGTTGGCTTGCCATCTTTAAATTGGAGTTCGCCGTACATGGAATGCCCAACACCATCGATTACTCCACCTTCAATTTGGTTTAATGCACCCATTGGGTTTACCACTATTCCACAATCCACGACGCAGGTGATTTTCTTTACAACAGGCTCTCCATTTTCAATTTCCACATCAGCTACTTGGGCAACATGGGAGTTGTGGCAATAATAGTTCACAAAACCTTGATATACATTTTTAGGCTTGGTCCCCCAGCCTGATTTCTCTACGGCAGTTTTGATAACTTCTTTCATTCTGTCAGGAGAATATTGAATGCGTTCATCCTCCTCTGGTTTTACTTTGTCCAGTAAATCGAGGCGTAACTGAATTTTATCCACATCCATCAATTCTGCCAATTCATCAAAGAAACTTTGCTCGGCATATGCCAAGAAATTGGTATAAGGGGCTCTCCAAGCTCCTGTAGTGATATTGCTGTCATAGCTGGCCGCATCCACTTGATAGTTTTCAATAGCGCCAGCAGGAAAGAAGTTTGGAATAAGCCCGTACATATTATCATTTACAGCAGCTTCTTTTAAATGATAGGCCGTGACCTTACCATCTTTAACACCTGCTTTAATACGATATTTGATAGCCATACGGTAAATACCATCTTCCATGTCATCTTCACGGGAGTAAACCACCTTAACCGGTTTCCTGATTTTATCAGAAATCTCTGCGGCTTCAATCACGAAGTCTCCGTACAACCTTCTTCCGAAACCTCCGCCCATTCGGGTCATTTCAAGAAGAATATCTTTTTCCTCCCTTCCCAACATCTTTGAAACCAGTCCAGCTTTCCATGCTGGAGTTTGAATCGGACCTACAAGATGCACCTTTTCATCCGTCACACTTGCGAAGAAATTCATTGGCTCCATACAATTATGGGGCAAAAAAGGAGATTCATATGTTCTTTCCAATATTTCATCAGCCTCAGCAAAGGCTTTTTTGATATTTCCATCGGAACGCATGGTGTTGAACTTATTGCCATCGAGCAAATCGTCCAAAATTTTATTGTGTTCCTCGGTACTTTCAACTTTTGAGTCTTCTTCCCAAACTGCTTTGATAGCTTCCTTGGCTTTTAGGGCCTGCCAAGTGGTTTCGGCAATAACTACAACTTTGTCACTTGAGGAAATTTTGCTGCCAAAACTTGGGTCCTCTGCCAAAAGTCCTCTAACTTTTTCTCCTATTGTCACTATATCTATTACACCGGGCATAGCTCGTGCTTCGGAATCGTCAAATGAAACCAATTTTTGCCCAAAGGCAGGAGGACGAACCACGGCCGCATAAACCATTCCATCTGCTTTGTAATCCAACCCGAAAAGGGGCTCTCCAGTAACAATTTTACCTATATCTACATTGGAGGCATTTTTCCCCATGATTTTATAATCCTTGGGATCCTTTAAAGGAACTTCCTCTGGAACTTCCAGAAGTGCCGCTTCGTTGACCACGTCTCCATAACTTAAAGTTTCTCCTGCAGCATTGGTAATCACACCTTCATTTACGGTACATTCAGAGGGGTCTACCCCCCATCGAGCTGCCGCAGCACTGACCAACATATGTTTTGCCTTGGCGCCTGTTTGTCTGAGCGCATCCCAGCCGTGTCTTATGGATTGACTACCTCCAGCAACCTGTCTTGTATAATTTTCTGTGTCCAAGATGCCCTGCTCCACATAAACATCTTTCCAAGCCACATCCAATTCTTCGGCTATGATCATGGGCATAGAGGTCTTGACTCCTTGACCAATTTCTGGGTTAGGCGAAAATATAGTTACAGCACCATTGTCTGCAATTTTTATAAAGGCGTTAAAATCGTTATAATCCAAACTGGCCAAATCGATGGCTGGCTCAGCAATGACTTTTGGCTTACAGGCTTGAAAAAGGTTAAACCCTATCACCATACCTCCTCCTGCCAAAGAAGAATTACGGATAAAAGCCCTTCTACTTAAGGTGTTGGTTTTATTTTTTGACATCTTTTTGTTTTTAGGAATAAAAAAGGAACATTAATCCATATTCTCGGCAGCAGTCATTACTGCTTCTCGAATTCGGGTATACGACGAGCATCGGCAAATATTACCGTGCATAGCATTTTTCACATCTTCTTCTGACGGATTTGGGTTGTTTTCCAAAAATGCAGACGCCGTCATAATCTGCCCTGCTTGGCAATAGCCGCACTGTGGCACATCGACCTCCTTCCAAGCTTCCTGAACTGGATGAGTGCCATCTTCCGAAAGTCCTTCAATGGTAGTAATGGATTTTCCATCTATTTGAGGCAAGGTCAAGGAGCAGCTTCGCATAGCGGTTCCGTCCACATGAATGGTGCAGGCCCCGCACTGTCCAATTCCACAGCCATATTTTGTGCCTACAAGGTCTAAATGATCCCGTAGCACCCATAAAACAGGCGTATCCGCAGTCACATCGACAGTCTTGGACACACCATTTACATTGATTTGATACGTTGGCATAGTTTTTCAATTGAGTTGTTGCTGCTTGAAGTTACCAATAATTTGGCCCGACCACTTTTTTTTTAACAACAACCCTCTTTTTTTAACTTTTCTTTAAATCTATTGTTGACTCTAAAAATAATTTTCAGCTCAATTGTTCGTTTTTCAAGCAGAACCTCAACTTCTAGAAAATGAAAAAAACACTTAAATATTTCGCAATCTTCCTTTTTTCCATCCTTTTAGTTTCGTGTGGTAACGCCGATGATGATGTAAATTTTGACATCAATTTAGGGGAATTAGGAAAAGGAAAGGAACCCGACGATTGTCTTGGTTTCGGGGATAATGATCTATTACTTTCTATTCAAGATGAATTTACCGCCTTGCCTGGCAAGGTCTCGATTCTTTTTAAAGTTTCTGATAAATCAGGAAGTCCAATTTCTGGACTCACAGCAAGTCAATTTGCCATTTACGAACAAGGTAGAAATGATGATTGTTTCAATACCATCTCCTCTTCTGAATCATTGGCTCGAATTTCCCCAAATTCAAAAGTTTTTAGCAACAATACCCTGTTGATACTTGACTTGAGCAATAGTGTCTTGGAAAGCAGCTTGGAAGAATTGAAAGCCGCATCCACCAGTTTTATCAATAATGTAATGCCATCGCCAGAAACAAATTCCTTTAAAATGGCCATATATTGGTTTGATGGAGAAGATGAGCTTCACCTGTTAAATGATCTTACTTCGTCAACTACAGAGCTTACAACTGCAATCGAAGGAATTACCGAAGATATTAGCAACGATCCTTCTACAGATTTATATGGTGCGGTAATTAAATCGGCGGATGTTGCAGATAACCTATTGCGAAAAAACACGCAAGAAGATATCATTGGAGCGGCCAGTATTGTTTTATTCACAGATGGAACAGACCAGGCCTCTCGATTTACAAAAGATGCAGCTTTGAAGGCAGTTGAGCAAGCTGACCGTAACATTTCTTTTTTCACCATCGGACTCGGAGCAGAAATTGACACTCAAATTCTGGAGCAGATAGGAAAAACTGCCAGCGTTTTTGCCAATAACAAAGAAGAACTTGAAGCTACATTTACACAAATTTCTCAGCGTGTTTCAGAGCAGGCCAATAGTTTCTATTTGTTTGAATACTGCACTCCCAAACGCGACGGTAGTGGCGAAAACAACTTGGTCATTCAACTCACTGATGGAGGCTTACAAGGGGCAGTACAAACCAAGTTTGATGCCAAGGATTTTATTGGAGGTTGTGAGTAAACAATAGCCTTTTCATAAAGTAAATATACTGATTGGAGTCTTTTATAAATTATTATCTTGGGCACTTAATTTAATTTGACCCATTATGATATCTGGCAGAAAACCGTTCCATTTAGCAATTCTGAGTATTGCAATTTTGATTTCATTCCAAACCATTGCCCAAAAACAACACCCACTTGAAGGAAGATGGGATTTGGAAATGGAATTTGAGGGTAAAACTGTGCCTTCGTGGTTGGAGGTGCGTCATTCGGGTTACGGGACTTTAGTGGGACGATTTGTTTTCGCCATGGGAAGTGCAAGACCCGTAGCAGAAGTTAAAGTGCATGGGGATAAATTCAATTTTGAAATCCCGCGCCAATGGGAACCAGAAGGAAATGACATGATATTCCATGGTGAATTGGTTGATGATAATTTAAAGGGCACAATGGTTTACACAGACGGAAGCATTGTAACCTGGGAAGGCTCACGAGCCCCTAAGTTGGAAGCTGTTGAAAATCCGAAATGGGGAAAACCCATTGCGCTTTTTAATGGTAAAAACTTAGATGGGTGGCATTTAGACTCTGAAAAAAGTCAATGGTCCGTTGAAAATGGAATTCTTAAAAATGCTGAAGGCGGCGCCAACCTTATCAGTAATCAAAAATTCACTGATTTTAAATTAAAAGTTGAATTTCGCTACCCAAAAGGAAGTAATAGCGGAATCTATTTGCGAGGTCGTTATGAAGTTCAGATTGCAGACAACAAGGGATTAGATCCATCAGATATTTATTTTAGTGGAGTTTACGGTTTTTTGGAGCCGAATGAAAATACCGCTAAAAATCCAGGTGAATGGCAAACCTACGATATCACCTTAATTGGAAGAAGAGTAACCATTATTGCCAACGGTAAAACCGTAATATCTGACCAAACCATTCCAGGAATAACAGGTGGCGCTTTGGACAGCAAGGAAGGAGAACCTGGGCCATTCTTAATCCAAGGAGACCACGGGGCCGTAGAGTTCAGAAAATTTGAGGTAACTCCAATTAAATAAAAAAGGCGCACTATAAAGTGCGCCCATTTTCCTTTTTTACCGTTCTATCTTAATCCTGATAAATAGGCTTAAGCTTTATATTTCTCCATTTTACCTTGATTCCACCACCATCGTGAATTTGAAGTGCAATAGCTCCTTTCCCTTCACCTATTTTGTCATCTACCAAATGAACCATTTTAGTTCCATTCAACCAACTGGTTACGGTGGGGCCGTTTACTAGGATCTTCATGGTATTCCACTCTCCCATTTTTAAAGCTTTATCTTTTTCCGCATCCGGTTTGATCAACCATCCACGACCGTAAGATTCGTAGATTCCACCTGTCGCATGTCCAGGAGGTGCCACTTCTACCTGCCACCCTGAAACTTTTGTTCCATCAACCGTAGAGCGGATAAACACCCCACTGTTACCATTATTCTCCTGTTTAAACTCTAGGGTAAGTTCAAAATTATCGTAGAATTCTTTTGTGCTAAGGTACCCGTAGCCAGCTTTTGGGCCACTTTCACAGATTAATTCACCCTTGTCAACATACCATTTTTCATCGCCATGGTTTACCCAACCATCCAAATTTTTTCCATTGAACAAGTTGATGGTCTTTTGTGCAAATGTGAATTGACCAAGGCACAACATTAAAACAATTAAGGTAGATTTTGTCTTCATTTTTGATTTTATCATGATTTTACAAGCACTCAAGGTAATAATTAACTCCGAAACAGAACGAATCCATACGCCTTATGGTAGGGTTTTTAGACGAACGATTGTTTTTCTAATACAGACAACAACTAATTGCATCCCAAATACTAAAACAAAAATTAACCCAAAAAAAATGTTATGGATGTAGTAAAAGAAATAATTCAGAATAGTGCAATTGGCCCATTATCAAGAGGGTATAAAGGATTGGTATTGTCCCTATTTGCTTCAATTGTTGGGACGCTGTTAATGATGTTGGTCGTTTTAATCATAAAAGGACCCGAAATGAGTATTCAATTTGGCTATTAATGGTAAATTAAAGCATTACCGAATTTTTGCGTTTCGATAGATTTACCCAAATCAATAATGAATCCATTGATAATGGCATGGGTCAATTTTCCATCCTTTTCCAAAAAGAAGGTCGGGTTGTGCCCAATTTTAATCTTAAATTTTTGACCTATATCAATATTCTTTTTTAAAATATGCATTGGTCCCTTGGTATATTCTCCGTCATTTCCTTTACCGTTATAATAAAGAAAAGCATACCCTAACTTTAGTTTGCTGGTAATATTAGTTTCTATTTCACCTTCTGGATTATCATATGGATCCATGCCTTTTGGTTTAACGATTGCATATCCACTTGCATCAAATGTCTCATAGCCGTAATAGGTGGACAAGTCACCCTGGTCAACAATGGTGCTTTTATAATAAAAATCTTCGTGATCTTCATTATCCACTTCTTGACGATAGATTCCCAAATCAAGAATATAATCTTTTCCTAAAAGTTCGTAGGTGACGTTTTCAATTTTTAAATCGAATAGTTTTCTATCGTTACGAGGAATTTTTTCATATGCTTCAATTGGAATATCCAAATAGCTTTCCCTCGCAATGGTATACAAAGCTGACAAGATGGAAACATAGTTCAGTTTTCGAATCTCCTGTTTCTCCACATCATTGGTGTATCCTCCTGATTCAATCAAGATAAGACTTGTACCCCATTTGGCTATGTTATCTCCAAAAGCCCTTGGTTCAAAATCATCACTGTAACGTCCAACTTGCCCAGGAGCGTATTTTTGGATGATGTTGTTCATATAAACAATCACCTTCATCGCGTTGGAACGTACTTCATTTATATCTTTCTCATAATTGTATGCTGTGGCCAAATATGAAATGGTCGCAGGTTTATTGGTTAGTTCTGCATTGTAGTAAGTACTTTGATCGTGCAAGTTGAAACCAAATTTTGCATCCAGACTGTCTCGAATTCTTTTGAGCGTACGTCCTTCAGGGGATTGTAATCTGAGCGCATCTCTGTTTATATCAATTCCCAGAGCATTTCTACGTTGATATACCTCTGCCCCATCTGGGTTGACCATGGGTAAAAAATGAAGTTTCAATTTGGACAGGATTTCTCTTTTCTCTTTTTCAAACTTTGGAGCATTCAAAAAATTAAGGATATCAAAAATAGCTTGGGTCGCCGTAGGTTCATCACCATGCATTTGTGACCACAGAAATATATTTATGGGCCCGGAACCAATACTTATCAAGCTTAAATCCCTTCCTTCAATGGACTCTCCTACTTTTTGAACCTCAAACTTCGGATTGGCATCAAATTTTTGAATCAAAGGTTGAATTTGATGATGCTTAATTCGCCGTTTTTGCAAGGAAGGCTCCTTAAATTGATCATACGAATCGTAAAGCTCAGTAGTAATGGTCTCCTGTGCGTTTGATAAAAAGCAGAAGCATCCAAATAGTAGAAAGATTTTTTTATGCATATTCTTATTTTGAAGGTACAGGCTTAAAATTAAACTTTTTGGTTGCTTTCCTGACCTTTTCCATGAAATCAACTCCTGGATCGGTTTTTTTGGTGCGATATCCTTCGTCTACTTCAAGCCACAAAGGGTGTCCTTCAAAATTTGTGTACTCATAATGTCCTATTAAATAGTCTATATCATATTTTTTTGCCAAATAATTTACCAACCAAATATTGGATTTTAACTGTTCTTCGGTCAATGGCCATTGTTCTGTACCACCCACATTTTCTATCCCAATGGAACAATGGTTCAATCCGATAACATGCCTTCCCATAAAGGTTTCGGGCATTAACCGGTAAATGGTCCCATCTCTGTCCACCAAAAATTGCGTGGAAACATTCAAGCCGCTAACATTTTTGATATCTGGCCGCCAATTGGGGAGCTTTGTGTTATTAAAAGCATCGAAAGACCCCTCTAAAGTAGGTATGGCTGTCCAGTGCAGCACAATCATTTGGGGCTCAATTTGTGGAGAGTCTTGATTTAAATCATAACGCTGCAAGAGATATTCTTTTGTCAAGGCTATCCGTTCACCATCAAAAATAATGGGCTTATCAACAATTTGTTTTTGAACACTACAGGAAATAAGGGCGCAAGCCATCAGCAAAGCCAATATTGTTTTTTTCATATTTCTAAATCTTAAAACTGGTTAATCATTTTTTTCCTTGAAAAGGTTTGGGAAGGGGCACGTAAGAACTGTCATTTTCCATCATTGGGAACGTTTTGTTTTCCCAATCTTTTTTAGCCTTAGCAATCTTCTCCTTACTAGTGGAGACAAAATTCCAGTCGATATACCTTTCTTCGGGTAAAACTTCCCCTCCAAATAACAATAAATGGGAGTTTGGACTTACCACTATATCACAACTGTCCTCCACCTTGCTTACCAAAATGTTTCCTTTTTCTATAACTTCTCCACATGTATTTATGCTGCCTGTATCAATACAAATGCCAATTTCACCTTTTAACTTTCCATTGATATTAAGCCTACAGGTATTACTGGTTTTTATTTCAACCATGAACAAAGGGGAATATACGGGCACAGGAGATTTTTTACCATAACCTTCTCCTGCAACCAAGGTAAAGGTTGCATCCCCATCTTTCCATCTTGGAAGGTCTTTGGCTTCAATGTGGTAGAAGTTTGGTTCCATATCCTCTAATGCCTGGGGCAATGCTACCCAAATTTGATATCCTTGGGCTACAAACGTATTACCATTTCTAAGGTGTTCTGGTGTTCGCTCCGTATGGGAAACACCCTTCCCTGCGGTCATCCAATTTACAGACCCCGGCTTGATCAATTGTTTGGTACCCAAACTATCCTCATGCATAATTTCCCCATCAAACAAATACGTTAATGTAGATAGTCCAATGTGTGGATGTTGGTCCACATCCATATACTTATCTGGGCCCAATTGTGTTGGTGCCATATGATCAATGAATACGAAAGGGCCTATCATCCTTTTCTTCCGAAAGGGAATAAGCCTTCCCACCAAAAAATCACCAATATCCCTGCTGCGTTCCTCGATGATCATTCCTGTGTTGGACATGTTATAATTGTTTATTTTTAGTTCCTGAAAGTTACAAATCTTAATTCATGAAAATACTTAAACGCTTACTTATCTTACTACTGTTGGCTATTGGGATTGTGGTCTACTTGAATTACCCGAAATTGACCATAATTTCAGGTTATGCCTCAAAAAATATGGCCTCCGGGGTTTTTGTTGCACACCGATCCGCAGCTTCAATGGCTCAAAATGACAATAATGTTCCACTAATTGAGCTTGCGGAAACTGAAGTCAACAAGGTGAATAAATGGGCTTCTGCTTCGGTTTATGGTCTTATGAACCGTAAAGCCATATACAGAGAAGGTTTGGGCACGGTGTTAATCAATGATGACTATGATAAGAGTAAACCTGTTCCCGCTCCCAATCGAATACAAACCAAGGATACAATACCATATCCATACGGACAAGCGAATCCCAAGGATTCCATTTTTGAAAATGTAGATAGAAATCAATTGGACAAAGCCGTTGCCACGGCTTTTGGTAATCCAGAGATTCAAAAGACAAGAACACTTCTTATTTTATATAAAGGACATCTTCTTGCAGAGAAGTATGTTGATGGTTTTACCAAGGACACCCCAATTTTAGGATGGTCCATGACAAAGAGTGTTTTGGCCACATGTTACGGAATATTGGAACAGCAAGGAAAGTTGGATATGACTTGGCGCGCTCCAATCACGGAATGGGAACAAGATGAGCGCAAAAACATTACTCTTGACAATTTATTACGTATGCAGAGTGGTCTAGAGTGGGATGAAGATTACTCCAAAATTTCAGATGTTACAAAAATGTTGTTCTTAGAATCTGATATGGCCAAGGCCCAGCGAAACAAAAAGAGTATTGCCAAGCCCACTGATGTTTGGAACTATTCCTCTGGCACAACGAATCTACTTTCAGGTATTTTGAGACAGCAGTTTAGATCCCATCAAGAATATCTTGATTTTCCGTATTCGGCCCTAATTGATAAAATTGGAATGCATTCTATGGTTTTGGAAGCCGATATTGCGGGAAATTACGTAGGATCTTCATATAGCTGGGCGAGTACTCGGGATTGGGCTAGATTTGGACAACTTTACTTGGATAGGGGGTTATGGAACGGAGAACAGATTTTTAATCCTCGATGGGTTGATTATATCACCAAACCTACAATTCACTCAGATGGTACTTATGGTGCACATTTTTGGTTGAATGCCAATGGCAAATATCCCGACGTGCCTAAAGACCTATTTTCGTGCAACGGTTATCAAGGACAATACGTTTTTGTAATTCCTTCCAAAGATTTAGTGGTTGTACGCACTGGATTGGCCGAAAATCCCGATTTTGATGTAAATACGTTTTTGTCGGAGGTCGTTAAATCTGTACCATAGGTCGATGATTCTCTAAATATGGATTGCTAAACCACAATAAAAAGGCAGTTCACAACAATAATTTCGATTACGGGAACACTGGTGGTACTTTTACCATGTAATAATAACGAAAGTAAATTTTTTCATTTTCATATAGTGTTCTCGTAAAAGAGTCTTGACCCAAGCGGCAAGGCTCTTTTTGATTATAGGAAGTTTGATTTACCCGAAGTTCTTATATGTTGAGTATAAGTTGTTATATTTAAACAAAGAGCTTGTTGAACTTATTTTCTAGAAATTCGAATATTTCACTTGGAAGTTTGTTCAAATCTGAATCCTTTTCCAAGCAAATAGAAATATGTCCTTTGGATATAGACTTTATCAGCTGATAAAAATTTCCATACCCGATAATCAAATAATTGAGCCCTCCACAATCAATATTTCCTCTTTGGGTTGCCAAGGTCAACAAGGTTGGATTGACCAAAAGTTCTTCAAATTCATCTGTTTTGCCCGAAGAACTATTAGTTACTTGTCCTTTTTGCTTAAACACCAAGTTATTGTTCACATATAAGGCAACATATCTAATATCTGTGAAATATTCAAAAAGAGTAGTAATAATTAATTCACTTTTCATTTTATAGAATATTAGATTATAGTTAAATCTTTAGAATATTTTTTAGGGGATCCACTTGTTCTTCCCGAAGTTTGGCTTCCGTTTTTCCAAAAACGCATTTCTTCCTTCTTGGGCTTCGTCGGTCATATAGGCCAATCGGGTAGCCTCACCTGCAAACACCTGTTGTCCTACCATTCCGTCATCGGTAAGATTCATAGCGAACTTCAACATTTTGATAGATGTTGGTGATTTGGCCAAAACCTCTTGCGCCCATTGGTATGCAGTATCCTCCAATTCTTCATGCGGCACTACGGCATTGACCATTCCCATTTCGTATGCTTCCTGAGCAGAATAATTTCTCCCTAAAAAGAATATTTCCCTAGCTTTTTTCTGCCCGACCATTTTGGCAAGATACGCAGAGCCATATCCGCCATCAAAGCTGGTAACATCCGCATCGGTCTGTTTAAAAATGGCATGTTCTTTACTGGCCAAAGTCATATCGCATACCACATGGAGGCTGTGTCCTCCCCCAACGGCCCAACCCGGAACAACCGCAATAACCACCTTTGGCATGAATCGTATAAGACGCTGCACCTCTAGAATATTCAACCGATGGTACCCATCGTCACCGACATAACCTTGATGTCCCCTAGCCTTTTGGTCACCTCCACTACAAAATGCCCATTTTCCATCTTTTGTGGAAGGCCCTTCGGCCGACAACAAAATCACACCTATTGAAGTATCCTCTTGTGCGTCATAAAATGCTCTGTAGAGCTCGCTTGTTGTTTTTGGGCGAAAAGCATTTCTAACATTAGGTCGGTTAAATGCAATTCGGGCCACCCCATCATATTTTTTATAGGTAATATCTTCAAATTCGATGGCAGTTTGCCAATTGGGTGTATTCATCATTTAAAAGAATTTGCCCAAAGATAACCAGATTGAAAGAACACAAAATCCAAGTTCCTGCAAAAACTCAGAAAAGCCATACTGGCATTTCATCGAAATATTGGTGTTAATAAAAATATGTTGGTTTGAAATTCGTTGGGTTAACAAATATGAACACTTATGCGCAACCTCAAATCCTACCTAGTCCTTACGCTGTCTTTTTTGTTTTCGGTATTGATTCTATCCTGTAGTACCGAGGAGATAGGCACCCCTGAAACGAATTCAGAAAATGAAATGTCCGAATCAGAAGATCAGAACCCTGATGAATCGGATGATAATAACAATACTGAAGATACTAATGATTCGGACGCACCAGATGCCCTGGAGTTAGAAGCTGGTTTTATGATTGATGAGGAACACCAATCCACCAACTTAATACTTCCTGAAAGCGATTACAATAAATTTCTAGCTGGAGAGGGCGACATGCAAATGGTTGCTAACAAAGTGTATGAACACTTTAACGATGATTTTGATTTTATCATTATTCTGAATGTTGAAGCTTCGCAACCAGATGATCTGTATTATGGATTATCCACTTCTGCCCAAAGTGACATTGAAGGGCTTGGTGGTAATGTCTGGGACAACACTTCAGCTTTTGGGTCTTCTGGTAAACTTAAAACGGTCATCCACATGCCACGTACGGAATATATAAGGAACGGTCCTTTCTTGCATGAAATTCAACATTATTGGACCAATCATGGGTTGATTCCTACTACCGTAGGTGGACATTGGGGGTATTCCAGTGCAGGCGGACAGCTTGGAGGTTTTGATGAGATTGAAGATTTGGGTGACAACACCTATCGAGGGAGTTTAGATGGTGAAACCGGATTTGGAACTTTTGCCAATGGAGGGAATTCCGTCCCATATTCTAATATAGAATTGTATGCAATGGGATTGATTGGCCCTAATGAGCTCGAGCCTATAATAGTAGCGGAAAATCCTAACGCTACCCAGAATTTTGGGGTTTTTACCGCAGATGGGCTAACAACCCTTACGGCCGCTAATCTCATCGCTGAAAATGGAGACCGCGTGCCTTCACATGAAAATGCACAAACAGAGTTTAGCGCCCTAGTCGTTGTGATCTCTACCGAATCTGTTCCTCAAGAAAAGTGGGACACCCTTAATTCCCATCTTGAAGATTTCGCAAAAAAAGGAGAACCCAGTGGTTCTTGGGGAGGTCTCTACAATTTTTGGACAGCTACCGGCGGAAAAGCTTCGTTTAACTTTACCATAACCAGCCAAAACCTTAAATAGTTAGGTTCTTTATCGTCCCATTACAGATTGGGAAACTAGTAAAACTCCATGCCCCAATTGGTAATATTCATCACCTTGTATTTAACGCCTTTCTGTCGCAATGTTATTAGCTTTGCACTTTCTTTACCAGAATTGTTATCTATAAGTGTGAATTTAAGATAGGCAGGTAAATTAATATGGTTGCCCAAATAGCTGATGTTCACCAGCCAGTTACTCTGTTGCAGCTCTTCAATGTCAAAAACTTCTGAAAGATTTCCCTCAACACTTTCGTCGTAGCTAAGCTCTGTGGTATTGTTCCAGTTAAAATAGAGGCCTTGAGGGGCTGACAAACTGAAGCTCAAACTGGGCATTAGAATCGTTCCATTCGACCACCAAGCTCAAGTTACTAAGTTTCTCCCCATCAAATTTGGACTTGTCTATTCCTATTTCGTCGCCAAAATTTTGGATAAATACCAACATTTCTTTTTTAACAAGCCTATCTAGTCCCTTATCGTTCAAACTACCCTTTCTGCTTATATAGTCCTTGTAATATTTCCAGGCCTCTTTATAGTTTTCTAATTTCACATGTGCTTTTGCCAGATCTCTTTTGGCTTGGAGGTTTTGTTTTAACCTATAAATATGTCTATAAATCGAGGCTGCTTCTTCTAGCATATTTTCTTCTTCATATGAATAGGCTAAAATCTTAAGGGCCGAAATATCTTCAGGGAACAACTCCATCAGATTTGACATTATCTGCCTGGAAATCGTTGTATCCTTCCAATAATCTCCAAAAATCTTGCTAGTCTCTAGATAGAAACTAGGCAACCCACCATATGCTTTTCTCTCCAAAATATATTGCCGATAAGCTTTATTGACGGATTCTGCTTGTGCAATACGCTGCACGAATATCGGTTTTGAATGGATTGGGGAAGTCAATTCAACAGCATCATTTTTGTATCTGTTTTTGGGGCCTTTGTCTTTTCTTGCTGATTCTGAATCATCAAAAGTTGCACTGATTGTTCTAACAATAATTACTCCTCCCCTTCCCATGAAACCATACCTTGCACCAGCCCAACCTGCAGGCATTATGGTAATATCCCTCACATTTTGCACATTAATGTGTAAAGGAGGTCTATCGGGAGGGTAGATCATTCCGTCAATATCCCACGATGCGAAAAAGCCTGTGTATTTACCATCTCTCAACGCCACCATCTCATAATCTTCCGGATATTTTCTAACAACTTCCACACCCGAAAATTTTCCTTCAATAGCATCCATAATAGTTTGTGACGCCGGATTTATTTCTGAGCCATCTAGTTGTTTTGCCCCAAAACCTATCCGTTCCATATCAATTTTACCCCATCTTGTTGAGATATCTTTATTCGTTGGACTTCGCTCTGTTGATTTATGATTTTCCTCAATAACCACTTCATCAAGAACGGTAAGACCGACGGGCATGATAATCTTGAGCATTTTAGAACCTCTTTGCACTATGGAAGAGGCATTTTCCCTTCCTGGATAAGAAAAGTCAAGGACCTCACCATCAAAAACTTTAATGGAAAAATCTCCATTGTTATCCGAAGTGGTTTTTCGGTCGGTATTTCGTACCTGGACAGTTACATTTGATAATGGTTCTTGCAAATCACCAACATTACCTTTAATTAAAAAGTGTTTTTGTAAATCCAGATTGGCGTTGTAATCCAAATTATCTTTCCGATAAAATCGGATAAAATCCATCGCCATGTTCGAGTTGGCCATCTTTTCCAAATTCAGGTAGTTTCC
This sequence comes from Flagellimonas onchidii, assembly GCF_004804315.1. Taxonomy (GTDB): domain Bacteria; phylum Bacteroidota; class Bacteroidia; order Flavobacteriales; family Flavobacteriaceae; genus Flagellimonas; species Flagellimonas onchidii. The sequence goes on along the minus strand of NZ_SRXX01000002.1, from coordinate 15,030 downwards.
CCTATGATCTTCTGCCAATTCTTTTAATAACTTGTGATTGGCATTTCGGTTTCCATTCACCGTAAACACCTCCCCATTCCAGTCCTTTCCAAGATTTTCTGGGAAGTACTTGCCATCTGTAAACAATAATGTATGGTCGCTTATCATCATTTCTTTCCAAAGTGACTGTGTTCCTCCACCATCATAAATGCAGGATTCCAGTTCCTTTTTTAAATTGGCCCATTGCCCTTCATTAACTTCAAATATTTTAGTTATGCCCAATCGATTGCTATAAGGTTGATAATGTACCGTAACGTTTTTTAGCTCTTCGAAATATGCATCCAGGAACTTTAGCTCTTTATCCAAAGCCCTGTTTTCCATTGAACGGGAAGTGTCCCATAAAATGGTTACTATTTTAGGCTTGGTTCTTTTTTGAATGTTTTTGAGGACTGATCTGTCTGAATATTGCTTGCTAATTTCATCTTTTAGCATGACCTGAGAATTGACCGCAAAACCAAACAGAAACATAAAGAATACTAAAATACCTCTCATATTTTCCAGAATTTATTTATGGTAAGGTACGAAATGATTGTCAAAATGACATAGACGAAATGATGGTCAATTTCATTATTATGTTAGCAGAAAATGGAAGTTAACGGTGTTGGGGAATCAATGGGTTTATATATGAAAGTTGGCTAGATATTGTTTCGCTCTGTGGTTTTAATTCCATGTTCTGATAATACTTCCGAAAGCTGATCATAACATAATTCTGCTAAACTTCGTAGTGATTCAGAGGTGGTTTCAATTTTGTAAGTACCAGCTTTTCGCAGAAAGTCTGGTATATATCAAGCCCCATGTAAATGCTGGCTTGCCCTGAGGAACTTTCATTAAATCCAAAACAACATCCAGTAGTCCGAGACTGTGAAATTGATCAGCGTCCAAACCCAAATGATTCAATCCTTCAACAAGCTGACTATGCTTCAAATCCTCTTGAATAATCCGGATAATCAACTCTTTGGTATTCATTTTACTCTGAAATTCAAATTCGAATATAACAAAGTTGTTATAAGACTCAAAACATTTTAATAACAACTTTGTAGTGATGCACAAAGTCAGAAATCAAAAGGTGATGTCAATGTTTGGGCAAAATGTGCGGCGTATCCGTGTTAAGAACAGTATTACTCAAGAACAACTTGCAGAAGATGCTGGAATTTCGCAAGTTCAGGTTGCCCGGATTGAATCAGGTAAGATCAACACTTCCATTTCGACAGTTGTAGCATTGGCCCAAGCTCTAAATGTAGAGGCAGGCTCTTTTTTTAGTTAGACCTCGTTGGATATTGTACTCGTGCATTATCAATAATATGAACGCCCAGTGGATTGAATCTTTGCGTTCATAAAACGTTTTGGACCAATGTTAACCTCTCGTCATTGAAAGATTGGTCTTTACTTATTTTTCTCTTCAATCCATTTAGCCATATACTTGGTACTGGCCATAGTTTGATGTAGTAGCATTTGACCGATAAAATTCTGGCTTCGATGGTTTGATAAGTTGGTTTCCAACGTTTTTAATCCAGCTATTAGTTTTTCCTGATGCGCCTCTTTGGAATATAACCTGTTGATGATCTCTAAACCTTTTCGCTGCGCCTGTTTCCATGACTCTTTTTTTTGATACAAAGCAACAGCTGCTTTAGTAAACCTTGCAGGGTCATCTTCAACAATGCCACTCCATGACAATTCATCGTGCATGCCTTCAGCTCCTATTTTTGTGGTTATTGAAGGGGTTCCGTTCCTCATGGCATCTATTAACTTCCCTTTTATTCCTGCTCCAAACCTTAATGGTGCTAGACACACTCTTGATTGTTGAATTTCAGCATCTAAATTTTCAACCCATCCCATAACATGAAAACCTTCCTTTGGGTTATGCAACTGCTTTATATGCTGCGGCAAATAGGCTCCGTATATTTTTAAAGTAATCGCGGGTAACTCCTTACGAATCAAAGGCCATATCGTCTCTTTGAGGTATTTAATGGAATCCACGTTCGGTGCATGTTTTCCGTTACCGTAGGAAATAAAATCTTGTCGAGTTTCAAAATCCAGCCACTCTTTTTTCTCCTCCTCTCCTATTCCATCCAACATAAATGGAAGATGCATCAACGTACTTTTTGATATGTTCAATTTTGTTGTCAATAAATCCATTTCAAAACTTGAAACCAGCAGTGTAAGGTCACTTCTATAGATGCTGGCAATCTCTCTCTTGGTATTGTCATTTTGGAACCAGAGCTCCTCTGAAAATCCAAGGTCTTTTTTAAGACATTCTTTTCTTATACTTCTTAAAGAGTGTAAATCTTCGGTATTCAAGATTCGTATCGCATTTGGAACAAATTCCGCCACGCGCCATCCAAATTGTTCCTCGACCATAAATCGGTCAAATATTACAATTTCCGGATTCAGTTGTTTAATGAAAGTATCAAAGCTGTGATGATTTAATTTAATGGGAACACAATCAATTCGTAGAACATCCAAATTTTCACTATACTCCGTTCTAACTGCAGTAGAACAAAAAGTTATTTGGTATCCAAAGGTTTTAAAAGTATGTATCAGTTGAAGCATCCGATGCCCCGCTGCTGTGGTTCCGGGCTCAGGCCAGACATAACCGATAATCAGCAGCTTTTTCATCTGATTACATTAAGGCTGCGAACTTTTTAGAGATGCTGGAACGTAATTTACGTTCATAATCTTCTTCCAACCACTCTTTGTAGTTTTTGGTGTTGTTCATTATGCAATAGGAATACTGGCGTACCCGATAGGTTATTTCTTCTTTGAGTTCCTTGGCCAGAATTCGGGCATCGAAAACGTCTTCGCTATTTTCGACACAGATTTGGGCGTGTTGTTCAATGCTCATTTCCAACACTTGTTTAGACTTGCCTCCTTTGGCAAATACTTTTTTGTATTCTTCTTTGATATCGAAAGTAATGTTCTCAGATTTCCCAAACTTGGTTCTAAGTTCATCCGGCATCACGTAAACAAACTCACGTTCGATTTCTTCATCATTTTTAATGTTCTCCAAATAAAAATCAGGAAAATGGAAAATCTCTTGCCAATCAACCGGTGCATTCCATGGACCAAATCGAGCAATGTTATTTCCAAGATCTATTACCGAAAATTCATCTTTCCCGTTTAAAATTCGAGAACCGCGACCAATCATTTGAAAATACAAGGTCAGGGATCTTGTGGCCCTATTCAAAATAATCGTCTGTACACTAGGTTCATCAAACCCTGTGGTAAGTATGCTTACTGATGTAAGGATAGCATTGGGCGTGTTGGCAAACCAATCCAAAATCTCGCGTCTTTCAGAAGCCGTATTTTTATTGTCTAAATGACGTATATCGTACCCCGCCTTTTTAAAGATCTCATAAACATACAGCGAAGTGTTTATACCGTTATTGAAGATGAGTGTTTTAGTGCCTTTTCCAATTTCCTGATAAGCAGAGAGCAATTTCCCTAGCATGCTGTGGTTACCATAAAACTCGTCAGATGATTTGACAGTATAATCTCCATTAATTCCCAACTTAAGAGTTCGAAGGCTCACATCATAATTATACAAATTGGCTTTGGCCAAAAAACGTTTTTCTATCAATGATTTGATTGACTCTCCAATAATCAGATGCTTATAATTATCTTTCATTGGCAACTTAATATTGGAGCTTAAAGGAGTGGCCGTAACCCCCAATATGGTTGAGTCTTCGAAATATTTGAACAATTTTCGAAAGGAATTGTAATGCGCTTCATCTATAATAACGAGTCCAATATTATTTATGGTCACTTTTTCCTCCTGAAGTCTATTGTTCAAGGTTTCGACCATGGCTACAAAACACATGTATTCATCCTGGTCGTAAAGTTCTTTGACCTCGCTGTTGATGATTTTGTTGCTTACCCCAAAACCGTGCAACATTTTTGAGGTCTGTGAACTCAATTCGATTCTATGTGTAAGTACAATTACTTTTTTACCTGTATCCTGGATGTATTTTCGGGTTATTTCCGAAAATACTACCGTTTTCCCTCCTCCAGTGGGTAATTGGTATAAAATATTTGTTCCTTGTGGAAGTTCGTTTATATGCTCAAAGATTTTTTTTAAATCTTCAAGTTGGTAATCATACAGTTCTTTTCGCCTTACGGTTCTTTCTATCTCCAAAGAAATAACGTGTTAATTGTTGGAAACTAATAAACCTTACAAAATTAGGAGTTTTTATTCGAGGGATTGGTCCAGTATTCTTTTTTCTATTAACCTGCTATCAACAAATGCGTGGTTGAAGCTAAAAGTCAATATTTTGACATTGCTCATAACATTTTGATAACTATATAATTTGCGACTTGGAAAATTAGCTTTATTGTAGTATCATGTATGCTAAACCACCTGAAATAGAATAGTTACATGCGGCAACTCAAAATTATCAAACAAGTCACGAATCGTGAATCCAAATCCCTTGATAAGTACCTACAGGACATTAGTAAAATAGATTTGATCACCGCTCAAGAAGAGGTTGAGTTAGCTCAGCGGATTCGAGAGGGGGACCAATTGGCCCTGGAAAAATTGACCAATGCCAATCTAAGATTTGTTGTTTCCGTTGCTAAGCAATATCAAAATCAAGGGCTAACATTACCTGATTTAATCAATGAAGGTAATTTGGGCTTGGTAAAGGCGGCACGCCGTTTTGATGAAACACGCGGATTCAAGTTCATCTCGTATGCAGTTTGGTGGATCAGGCAGTCCATTCTCCAGGCCTTGGCGGAGCAATCGCGGGTAGTGCGTCTACCTCTGAACAAAATAGGTTCCATCAATAAGATAAAAAAGACGTTTTCTTATTTGGAACAAGCCCATGAGAGGCCTCCTTCGGCAGAAGAAATCGCCAAGGAATTGGAAATGACGGTAGATGAGGTAAAACAATCCTTGAAAAATACAGGGAGACACGTTTCCATGGATGCTCCCTTAAAAGAAGGGGAAACTTCTAGTTTATATGACGTTTTGAACTCCGCCGAATCTCCAAAACCTGATAATGCCCTGATGCATCAATCGCTAAATACCGAAGTAAATAGAGCTTTGGAAACCTTATCACCTCGTGAAGCGGATGTAGTACGTTTGTATTATGGTATTGGCGACCAACAATCCATGACATTGGAAGAAATCGGAAGTACTTTTGACCTTACTCGAGAACGGGTGAGGCAAATAAGAGAAAAGGCCATTCGAAAATTAAGACATACTTCAAAAAGCAAAATCCTAAAATCATATTTAGGGGGATAGCTATTTCAAATAAAAAAGGGATGCCCAAAGAACATCCCTTTTCTACGATTGTTACTTAAACTATCACGGACGGCTCAACTGACCAATATTAAAATCGGTCAAGATGTTATTCAAATCTCTTATAAAATTTAAATAAGCCGTGTTTTCTTGATTCTGATTTTGCATAGGATATAGAGTTTGGGGCTTATACTATAAGTAATCCAGTTCAATAAGCTCATTCGAGCTTAATATTTCGTTCAATTCCTGTAAAAAGGCTAGGTATTCTTCTCCGTAAGTGTCGTATAACATAGTATAAGCGGTTTATTATTTGGGTTACACTTATAACGTAAACCTAACCGAAACATTATGTTTTAACAATAATTTGTGGTAAAATGGCCTATTTAGGTTGTGAAATCATTAAAAACATATTTTGTAGGAAAAATATGCGTTTCCATGGCGCTGCAAAATCCATCAACCCCTAATCCATTTCATAAATATCTGGGGATATTTCAAAATCGATAGCTGAATCTGGTTTAAAGTTAGCCGGTCTTATATTGAACTCATCATACAAGAAACACAAGCTCATAGGCAGCCTTTTTCTTTCCCCTGGCTTGGATGGACCATAAAGTTTAAGATGCAATTGATGCCTTATCCGAGTGGCTTTCTTACAAACAATGGGATAATCACTATTTTTTAATTTATCCAATAATGGAAATTCCCGCTCATCACCAATTTCTAAAATTTGGTCTAGTAAAATAAGTTGGCAATCTTGGTCAGAAGCGTGTTCAAACAACTGATGAAAGATGCTCTGATGATGCTCAGGAAGGCTTTTATCTTTCATACTATGTTGGTTTTATTTTTACATATTGCGCAATACTTCAACTTCAAAATCAACCAACTCATCAATTTTTGGATATTCTACCAAGAACTGGTTATAGAGGAAGTTAAGGTATTTTAAATCATTATCCGTTTTGCATACGGTAACCATTTGTTCGGTAATCTCCAGAAGACTTACCGTTTTCATCATTCTTAGACAGGGTTGTATTTTTTGACAAGCAAAATCCACTCCCCTATAGTTTTCAGTCTGCAAATGTACCTTCAAGGTACCTATAAATTCTAAAATATTTTGTTTGTACAATCTTATAAGCTCTTCCAACAACTCCATTTGCCCCATACATTCCCGTAGTACAGGTTTAAGGTTTACCCTTTCGGTTTGCAAAAAAGAGCCCACATTTTTTTCTATACGTTGTATTTTATCGGAAGATTTTGAACCAGTTTTTGAAATTTCATTGGAGTCCATAATTCGCTCCCCGACCACTTTAAGTGCTTTTACGACTTCTTGCTGCTTTGGTGTCAAATCAGTTTTTTGCAGTATTGATAAAAGTGAGATGAATACATCTGAATCGCTTGTTTCGGTTCCATGATTACCTTTGGTAGGAGTTTTAACCTTTTTGTTGGGATTCTCTATTCCCACTTGATCATAAATCACATCCAATTGGTGCATTTCTGAACCTCCAAAAATATTATCTTCCAACCCATTCTTAAATTGATCAAAAGACCTTTTCAGCTTTCCTGCTTCGGCGGTTCCCAATTCTTCATAGGAAAAACTGCTCAAACCAATTTCCAATTTTTCCAAGTACGTGAGTAAATCCCTAGTTCCCAAATTTCCTATTCTTAAGTTATTAAATTTAAAAATGTGCATTTAGCATAGGGTTTCCAATTAATTGTTATATAGTGCATTTATTTTGTTGTCAAATTGCTTTATTTGTAGGTGTAAACCAGCCATCATGAAACACCTATCAATTTTAATGGGCACCTTATTGCTGTTTTCATGTGCCAAAAAAGCAGAAACTTTGGAGGAAAAAGCAAAACGAATCCATGAGAAAGTCATCACCATAGATACTCATGATGATATCAATGTGAAAAATTTTACTGACAGTATCAACTACACACAAAACTTGGATACTCAAATAAATCTTCCAAAAATGGAAGCCGGTGGTTTGGATGTGGCTTGGCTCATTGTATATACTGGACAAGATTCCCTTAATGCCGATGGATATGCCAGTGCCTCTGACAATGCCATTACAAAATTTGAGGCTATTCTCAGACTTTGTGACACCTACGCTCCTGATAAAATGGAGCTCGCGCTCACATCAGATGATGTAAGACGTATTGTTGGGTCTGGTAAAAAAGTGGCGATGATAGGTGTTGAGAATGCCTATCCTATCGGTGAGGATATTTCAAAATTTGAAGAGTATTATAAGCGAGGGGCCCGGTATATTTCACTTTCGCACAATGGTCATAGTCAATTTTGTGATTCCAATACAGGGGAAAGTGACGATATATGGTTGCATGATGGTTTAAGTGAGTTGGGCAAAGAAGCTGTAAAAGAGATGAATAAACTTGGAATAATGATTGACATCTCCCATCCTTCAAAAGAATCTAGTATGCAAATATTCGAGCTTTCCAAAGCGCCAATAATTGCTTCCCACTCCTCAGCAAGGGCTTTATGTGACCACAGTAGAAACTTGGATGATGAACAACTATTGGCCCTGAAAGAAAATGGTGGAGTCGTCCAAACTGTTGCTTTTAGCGCATATCTAAATACTGAGAAGCATCAAAAATATAGCTCATATCTGAAAAATCCAGAGAAAGACAGCATTTCTGATGCTGAAATCCCTGAACCTGTGAATGTTTCGGATTTTGTAGACCATATTGATTATATGGTAAAGCTTATTGGAATTGATCATGTAGGTATAAGCTCTGATTTTGATGGTGGAGGTGGTATCGACGGCTGGTCAGACGCTTCAGAGACCTTTAATGTTACCCTTGAACTAGTAAAAAGAGGATATACGGAAGGTGAAATAGCAAAGCTTTGGGGAGAAAACCTATTACGGGTCTTGGATGAGGTCCAAGCAATAGCCTCCAAGCCTTAATTCTAGTTTTTTGATTGTTCTTTCTTCTATTGCCCACAAGTCATATAATACTTTAGATGGGCGCCGCTTCATCCATTCACGCTAGTAGTTTACCTTCGAACAAAGTACTCGCAGGCCTTCAAATCTTTTGGTTTAACAGAAAGTTTTCTTATTTATAAATTTTGTTAATCAAAAAATAAATTTTTCTTAATTCCATGGTTTATAAAATATTATAACCATAAATTAAGACATCAATCACAATCAAACGAACATTTATGGAAACTATCTCACAGTACTATTCAGACCCTAGTTTTAGGGTTTTTAAAGTGCCAAAATGGCGCGCAAGACTTTATCGGTTTTTATCTATTGATGTTTGGGGCAATATCCCAAGTAATTTGCAAAGAGCCTGTTCTGCATGGTATAGTTCTTTTTATCAAAAACCTATTTCCAAAAGTCTAATCGAACCTTATATTCGGGTCAATTATACCGATAAGGATTATTTGGAGAAATTCAAGCCTCCAAACGGCAAAAAAGAGTTCGAATCTTTTCAAGATTTTTTTATTCGAGAGTTTAAACACCTTCCAGAAACCGAAAGCCCTTTTGTTTGGCCTTGCGAAGGATTGCTATGCGATGAGGATCGAGTAGATGATTTGGGTTTAGTCTGTGTAAAGTCTGACATTAGAACGGTTGCAACCGTATTTGGAATTGACCGTCGTCAACTCCCTACGGACTATACCTTTACCAATGTGTTTCTGCACAACAAAAACTACCATCGAATTCACTCACCAATAGATGGAACAATCACAAGAATTCAACATGTCCCTGGTGATTTGGTCGTACTCCGGCCTTGGATTTACAAGGATAATCCCTCTTTACCTGCTTTTCGAAATGAGCGATACAATATTGATATCACTGATACTTCGGGAAGGGTTTGGTATTTGTCCATTGTTGGAGGCCCGGCAGTTGGGACCATTGAACTGGCCAGAGATATAGCCGTGGGACATAAGGTATCCAAGTTACAAGAGGTTTCACTTTTCTATTTAGGCTCTACTTGCTGCATGGCTTCTCCAATTTCGCCAAGATTTCATACGAAAAATACTTTCGTGGAAGTGGGCATGCCCTATTAAAACAGGGTATTGGGCTTGGGTTTGACCAAAGTATGGGGAATGGTAAGCCTACTGTTCAAATGGGCATTCAGCTTTTCAATAAAATAGGCGGATAAAAGGGGAGACTCCAGTTCAAGATTTTGATGCACAAAAAAATGGATGTTTTTTAGGCCTTTGGCTTTCCATGAATCCAAGCGCTCAATCCAGTCATCCAGTCTGGGATAGTCTGTGGCATGATTAGCTCCCACATACCTTATAAAGGCTTCATTTTTGGTCAACCTCATGTGCATCAAATCTCGTCTGCCTGCAGTGTCGACTAATACATTGGCAATGTTGTTCTCTTCTAATAAATGATAGAGTTCTTGAGCCACCCCTTCATCATTGAACCAATCGGTGTGCCTAAACTCCATGGCTAAGGAAAACTCTTTGGGCCAATATTCAACAAAGCGTACTACCCTATCCCAATTTTTAGGCCCAAAATTGCTGTGCATCTGTAAAAAGATAGTCCCTAACTTTTCTTTGAGTTGGGAGGTCACTTCCAAATAATGATCGGCAATATCGTAGACTTTATCATTTAACCGACGTAAATGACTCACGTCTTGTGTCATTTTGGGAAAGAACTTAAATCCCTCAGGAGTCTTATCGTACCATTTTTGGTATTGTTCTGCCGGAAAAATTCTATAAAAAGTGGCATTGAGTTCAATGCTGTTAAATTGAGAGGAATAATACCCCAATTCATCTTTGGTTCCCCTGGGATAGAAATTTTTAAGATCTTGACGGTTCCATTTGGCGCAACCTACATATATATTAGAATCACCTTCAATCTTGTCTTTTGCCAATACGACAGCGGTATCTGGATGATCCACTGGAATTGTAAAATCTATAAGTTCAGGGTTTTCGATCTTTCCAAATTTCATATAAGTGGTTTTATCAGAAACGAATTTATGAATTATTATCACCTGTTCATAAGATGGTTAAAAACTTAAATTACTCCTTCATTCCTCGGTTTTAGTATTATGTAATTTTAAGAGAAACTTACAGTCATGGATTCGAGATCTGGTCACCTAAAGGGTATTCGTCCCGACATCAGACAAAGTCTTTTGAATGATAATATGAGCTCAGATGAGCGTTTTCAAAACGAAATTTTACGCCCCATAATTAAATTTCAAAACCCATTATTGCTAGAAGTTTTTAAAAATTACATCAGAAAGCACAAAGGAGCTTTTTACGAACTCTCTGCGGAAAGACGCTTAGAGTATATTGAAAACGCAATTCAAAAAGATATCAAGTTTCGAAATTCCCTAAAGGGAATGGTCATAGGGCAATTCACTATTGAGGAATACAAAATGTATATTCAAAATTCATCGGCATTGAACAAGCGAATGATGAACATTGTCATTGAACGCCTCAAAGATCAGGTGCTACTTCTCGAAGAAGAGGTGCTAGTCTAATATTGATTCTCCATTCAAGTTGGTGGTGAGGACATCGCTCATTAAATCAAAGTAAGGTCTTACGGCCTTAAAGGATTTGTCCACTTCCTTTATAAAGTCAGCTGAATGAACCTGTTTATCACTAAACTTTCGAACAAAGATGAATTGTTTTTTTCGAATGAGGTCGATGTCTGGGTGTTCCTTATCAAATCCTTTGGGCGCAGTTTTTACTCCTTCCCCTACCAAATCACCCCAAACTTGTTTAAATGATTTGTCGTTGATTACCTTTCGAAATTCACCGGCATCCATTTCAAGTTCTTTTCGAATCCTGAACAAATCTTCTTTATTGGGCTCCCAAAAACCTACCGCGGCAAAACTATCTCCCGGTTTAAGGTGCAAGTAATAACCTCCACGTAAACGAGCACCAAGTCTCGAAAAAGAACCTCCAAAATGGGTTTTGTAAGGTGTTTTGTCTTTGGAAAATCGAACATCGCGATATATTCGGAACAACTTCATTTTTTCAATCTCATCATGAATGTTCAGATGTTCTTGCAAACCAGCATAAAAGGATTTTACACTAGACTCGTGTTGTTTAAAAATAGGTTTGTTTTTTTCGAACCATTCCTTGTTGTTGTTTTTGGCCAACGCTTTCAGAAAGTCGAAGATGTCTTGGGTAATTTTAGGATTTTGCACGGTAAAGCTATGATGTGTTATTTTTAAGCTAAAGTTAGCTAATTCTATAAGCGCTTGGTAATGATTTGGCTATTTTTAGACTTTATTTCTGATATGGATAAGGAAAAAATCATTGCCGAATTAAATAGGCATAAAAAACAACCCTATTTAGACTATAGGATAAAACAAGAAACAGAAGAATTTACCAATACACTGTTCCATACCCTGTTCGATGTGAATACTCCGGTTGACAAAAATTTGGAGCTATTGGAAGAGCAGTTCAATCGGCTGGTAGACATGGCATGTTGGGAACTTAAAAAACCATGTGCCAAGGTCTGGGAAAACTATGTTTCCCAGCTTCCGGAGATACTAGAGAAATTGAATCTTGATGCCGAGGCTATATTGGAGTGTGACCCAGCTTCCCTGTCCATCCAAGAAATATACATGGCCTATCCTGGCTTTTATGCCATTGCCATATACAGATTGGCCCACGAGTTACATACCAGAGGGTTTCCCTTGGTACCTAGGTTAATGACGGAGTATGCACACAGACAAACTGGAGTGGACATCAATCCAGGAGCTCAAATAGGCAAGTCTTTCTTTATTGATCATGCCACTGGTGTGGTTATCGGGGAAACAGCAGTGATACACGACAATGTTAAGATGTACCAAGGGGTGACCTTAGGGGCTTTATATGTCGCCAAAAGCCTGCAGAAAACCAAAAGACATCCCACCATCATGTCCAATGTCACTATTTATGCCAATGCTACTATTTTAGGTGGTGAGACGGTTATTGGTGAAAACTCGGTTATTGGGGGTAATGCATGGTTAACATCTTCGGTCCCAGCAAATTCTACGGTATTCCATACACCAGAAATCAAAATCAAAACCACCTCGAATGTCTAAATCTATTCTTGACCTTATCGGGAATACACCTTTGGTGGAATCCCGAGTGCTTAATACCAATCCTAATGTGAAATTGTACTTTAAGTTGGAAGGGCAAAACCCAGGAGGTAGTGTAAAGGATCGCCCCGCTCATAATATGATAAAGAGCGGATTGGAACGTGGGGATTTTACCAAAAATGCCAAACTTATTGAAGCGACCAGTGGAAATACAGGTATCGCGCTGGCCATGATAGCTGGGATTTATGGGTTGGATATTGAACTGGTAATGCCGGAAAACTCCACAAAAGAAAGGGTCCAGACCATGCGGGCTTATGGTGCCAAAGTTACATTGACCCCATCGGATATTGGAATTGAAGGAGCTAGGGACTATGCTGAAGACAAGGTTGAAAACCATGGGTTTCAAATGTTGAATCAATTTGCCAACAACGATAACTGGCAGGCACATTACAAAACAACTGGACCTGAAATTTGGAAGGACACGGATGGAAAAATTACCCATTTTGTTTCGAGTATGGGCACTACAGGAACCATAATGGGCACCTCGACTTTTCTAAAAGAACAAAATCAAGAGGTTCAAATTGTCGGTGTTCAACCAACGGACGATTCTAGGATTCCAGGTATTCGAAAATGGCCTGAGGAATACCTGCCAAAAATATTTAATCCCCAAAAAGTCGATACGGTAATGGAGGTAAGTCAAACAGAAGCCGAAGATATGGCAAGAAGACTGGCCACGGAAGAAGGGATTTTTGCTGGGGTCAGTAGTGGAGGTGCTGCTGCCGTTGCACTACGGCTGGCCGATACTTTGGAAAGCGGTACCATCGTTTCCATTGTTTGTGATAGAGGCGACCGATATTTGTCTTCCGATCTTTTTGACTGATTAGTCTAGTCTTCTAGCTCTGTTTTTATCGCTTGCCAATACGAAGGAAAAGTGGCCAAATCGTTATGCTTACCTTTTTCAATTGTATAAAACCTCTTGGATTCATTCGGAATGGAATCATAAAGCTTACGTCCCGATTCATAAGAGACAACTTCATCCTCAGTTCCATGTAAAATTCGCACTGGAGCAGTAACCTTTTTTATAAAATCAGATGAATTAAAGGTGTATTTCAGCATTAATTTAATTGGAAGAAAGGGGAAACGCTCCTTAGCGACATCCTTTAAATTATAAAATGGGGTTTCCAAAATAAGTTTTTTGGGATGGTTATTGGAAGCCACTTTGGTTGCAATACTGGCACCGAGGGAACGGCCGAAGACAATAATTTCATCCTCATTAAATTTCCTTAATGCATAGTCATAAAAGAGTTGCGCATCCTTATGAAGAGCCTCTTCACTTAACTTTCCTGTACTTTTCCCGTAGGTTCTATAATCCATAACCAAAACCTCGTAGCCTAACTCGGTGAACGGAGCCACAATCTCCCCCCAACGGGAAAGATCTCCTGCATTACCATGGAAATAAAGAATCAACCCTTTAGGATTCTTAACTTTAAAGTGAAGTGCATTCAATCTTGCCCCATCGGCAGCATTAATAAAAACTTCTTCAAAGTCACCATCAAAGGAATAGGTGTAGTCTTGTGGAAGGGTCGTGGGCAAAAAAATCAGTTTTTCTTGAAAGAAATAAAACATAGTGATGAGTAAGGCTAAAAGGGACAACCCAAAGGCAACAATCCTTTTAAACTTTTGCATTGGCCTTGCGTTTTGAAGAATGAATCACATCGATGCTCGAACCTTCCAAATCAACCTTTGCAGGACGCGAATGGATAATTTCAGATAACATTTTATGATAAGATTCAAAATTGTTCAAGTTTTTATGTCCTCCGCCAATTACCGTATAGAGTTTGGTCAGTTCTGGTTTTATTTTTGAAAGTTTTACGCTCGTTTTATATGGAATAAGCTTATCATCAGTTCCATGGATTATGTGTATGGGACAATTAACATATTTAAGCCATTTGTAGGTAGGCATAGGAAATTTTATCAATAAGGATAAGGGTATAAATGGGATGTATTTTTTGGCAACCTTGTTCAAACTGTAATACGGTGCGTCCAAAATTAGCATTCTTGGATTGTTCATGGAGGCTAACTTGGTAGCGAAACCAGAACCTAACGATCTACCATAAAGGATAATGTATTTTTCTGCAACCTTTTCCTTAATCTTGTTGTAGATGACTTGCATATCTCGTTTTACGGCTTTTTGGGTTCTTCGGCCGGTGCTCTTTCCAAAACCTCTATAATCCACCATAATAACATCATAACCATGACGAGTAAAGTCTACTGCAAATTTACCCCAGCCTTTGACGCTTTTGGAATTTCCTTTTAGATAAAATACCACCCCTTTTGGGTCTTGGGCCTTAAACCGGACACCATTAATGACAGCTCCGTCCCTAGTCGCAACGTTATATTCTTCAATCTCCTGATTGGCATAATGAAACTGAAAATCCTCTGGTAATTTCTCGGGTTTGAAAAGAAAATAATCTTGAAATATATATAACAATACGCTCACTAGTATATACACTGTGAATACAATCAGAAGCATATAGAGCCAATCTTGCATATCGAAAGGTTTTACACAAAATACAAAAAAATCACATTTGACTTTTAGAAGGTTTGAGTTTCGTTCATTTGTACTAGCCACTACTTAACCTGACAGTTGTGGTTAATCTGACACTTGAAAAGAACCTTTAAGCTCATTGTATTCGATGAGCTTTTCTTTTGCTAAAAGTATGGAATCCTCAAAAGTCTGCAAAGGG
>NZ_SRXX01000019.1:58684-65141 GCF_004804315.1 Flagellimonas onchidii | reverse complement strand
CCGTCAGAACGTTGGTGCCGGTGTCAACCACAAGACCCTCGATGCCCTGGTCGTCGGTGCCAACAAACCTTGTCGGCGTCCCGTTTTCACTCGCATAGGTGTACGTGCCGTCAAGGTTATCCGTCAAGGTGGTTACCGTCTCCGAAATGCTCACCGAGGCAACGTTCAGATAGAGTCCGCCGTCCGTACCCGCGGAAATGTCATTGTTCGCATTATTGCTTATCAGGTCGACCCTTGATGGATCCACACCATCGCCTTCCAGTGAGATGTTAAGCTCACCCCCAAAAAGGAAAAGGTCATCAACAGACTGGTCATCAGTGCCGCTGTCGTCCAAATGGGAAAGATCGACCGTCCGGGACGCGCCGTTCTCGATACCGACCGTCAGAACGTTGGTGCCGGTGTCAACCACAAGACCCTCGATGCCCTGGTCGTCGGTGCTGCCCGATGCAAGCTCGTCGATCGCGCCCTGGACGTCCGCCGATGCAAGGCCCGACGTGCCGTTGTCGTACCCGACCTCGCCCGCGGTCTGGTCATCAGTGCCGCTGTCGTCCAAATGGGAAAGATCGACCGTCCGGGACGCGCCGTTCTCGATACCGACCGTCAGAACGTTGGTGCCGGTGTCAACCACAAGACCCTCGATGCCCTGGTCGTCGGTGCTGCCCGATGCAAGCTCGTCGATCGCGCCCTGGACGTCCGCCGATGCAAGGCCCGACGTGCCGTTGTCGTACCCGACCTCGCCCGCGGTCTGGTCATCAGTGCCGCTGTCGTCCAAATGGGAAAGATCGACCGTCCGGGACGCGCCGTTCTCGATACCGACCGTCAGAACGTTGGTGCCGGTGTCAACCACAAGACCCTCGATGCCCTGGTCGTCGGTGCCAACAAACCTTGTCGGCGTCCCGTTTTCACTCGCATAGGTGTACGTGCCGTCAAGGTTATCCGTCAAGGTGGTTACCGTCTCTGTTAAACCATATTCTTTCCAATTATCTCCATCATGATACCAAACAGATTTAGTTTCAGTATCGTACACCAATAAACCTTCCGCACCGACCTTAGGTACAATATCCTTTCGTTGATCTGAAGTCATTCTTGGCAATAATAATCCTTTGTCTGTCGAAGACAAATCCAAAATTGCCTGCTCATGAGGCAACAATGTTCCTATCGCCACTTGTCCACTTACAGTCATCAAACTACCTATCAAAACAATGACCACTAAGCCATGTCGTAAATTAAACTTTCTCATCAAAAAAACATTATATAAATTTTCATATTTTAAACGTCAACACATGTAAACCTTATAATTCAATACCACGTCTGAATACAAGTTTTATCAAAAAAACTTTGAATTTATAAGACCAAATTCAAAACGCATAAAAAACTCATGACTTCCTGAACTGTATGCTCTAAAACTGTTATCTCCATATAACCAATCATATGCGTAACCCAACTCCATCTTATCAGTTAGAGCAAATGACACCCTTCCACTCATCAAACCATCAATATTACAGGAATAACCCAATACCAGTCTATTTCGGTATCGCAGGCTAACTGATAAATTCGTTCGAATTGGCGCTCCAGAAACGGCACCCAACAAAAAAGCTGGCATGACTTCATATATCCCATCGCGGTCTATTTGCAAAACATATCCTCCCATTAAATAATGATGAGATTTATTTCTCAACAATACCGTTTCATTACCACTATAAAGATTTATTTTTAAAATATTGGGTGTAGACAAACCTAAGTACCAGTCATCAGTATGCACCATCCCACCAACTCCAAAAAATGGACTTAAATCATTTTCAATATTTTGCGTAAACAAATCATTCTCTATATCCCTAACCCTAAGTTTGGTAAAGTCAGTATTTAAAATATCCACTCCAGCCTTTAAACCAAGGCGAACTTTCAAATCTGACCTAAACGAAATAGTATAGGAGTAGTCGCCAGAAATCTGCATCTTATTTGATGGACCAATACTTTCGGCACCAAACGAAAGACCAAATGAAGCCAAATTCCCTCTCCTAAGAGGGTTCAAAGGCGAACTAATCGAAGCCCATATGGTTCTTGGAGCTCCTTCTACCCCCAACCATTGATTACGGCCGAATGTTTTTATGGCCAAATCACCACTTATTCCAGTGTAAGCTGGGTTAATAATTTCTGCATTGACCATATATCGGGAGGAGGCCATCTCTTGCTGCCCGCTCACTTCAAAGACCATAAAAAAGCATGGCATCAAAACCATAAACATGTAGTTCTTATAACTATTCATCATAAACACGTCTTTCATAATTTTTTCTTCAGTCTGCTAAGAGATAGAGATATCCTACCTTCTTCTTAATTTTAACTCCTTTTAATTCATCATCATCGATATATTCAATTGTATAATAATAGGTTCCCGAAGGGAGCTTGTCATTTTTTCTTACAATAATTCCAGTATTTGCATATCCATTAAAAATCCTATCCATGTTATTATAGTTCCTCATATTGAATACTAGTTGCCCCCATCTGTTATAAACCCTTACCCGGTTCTGCGAAAAATTTTTCAAGTTTTCAATAACTAAACCATGATTCAAATCATTACCGTTCATCGAGATAGCATTATACACCTCTAGCCTATTATTCTCATTCACCAATGCCAATGTAAATAGTCCATCATTTGAAACGATGGCTGTCACCGAATCTTCCAAACCATTTCTCATTCCTCCTTCATCAATCCATTTTTTTTTGTTTTCATCCCATCTTACTACGTGAACATTATCAGGAGAGTCTAAAATTTCTTTTGGTGTTGTACTTACATCCCATTTCAATGTCACTGAAAACTTATCGTTATTATTTCCTGACAATCTTTTAACCTCCCAATATTCAACATTGTCTATAAAATCAATCTCAGAAATTACGGTTTCATCGGGAACACCAAACCCATTACCTTTATTTACTATATAAGAGCATCTAAATCCATTCAACTTCCCATTTAATCCAGATATGGCAATAGGGCGATACTGTTTCCCATTTCCAACTGGAAAAACAAATTCATCCGTTCCATGCCAATCTACAAAACCAATCACATGACTTTTATCTGACCCGTTCACATGAGTAGCATTATCAAAAAAATCCAAAAACTCTTCATCATTATTGGCATACATCTCCATGTACCCTTTTTCAAAATAAACCTTGCCCAATATGTTAATAGCCGCTTTCACCTTAAATCTTGCATTCTCTTTTTCCTTATTTAGCAGCACATTATTTAAAAACATTTTTGTTCCCTTACCGTAAATGTTTTGTGAATTTTCACCGACAAACGCTACCAACCCGCCTTTAACAAAATCAAACTCTCCATTATTTTCTATATCGCCAAACAGACTTAAAGTCCCATCATTAATTAAATGCCCATGAGAAGCATTAATCAAATCGTTTACAACAGATACTTGTGCATTGACCGCAATATATATTTCACCCTTATTGACCACCTGTCCATTTACGAACATCCCTTTTAGTAATAGAACGAATAAAATAAATTGTAAACATCTATACATCCCCATGAAATTTTAGATTGCGAAAATCCATCAATGGGAAGCCAATACCATTATCCCATAGAAAAAACGGGAGGTATAATGTAATAAGTGGGGGCATACCCTATTTTTTTTTACAACGTAAGCAATGACATAGAAATATTCCTGGATTTTGTAAATGACATATCACAACATCTTAGCTCCTTCAAATATTTGTTTAGCAAAACTCCAACTTCCCATCGAGGTAAGAAAAATAAAGCAGCTCCTTAGGATATTCGATGAGCTTCTCCACCTAGTATATAGGAATCAGCAAAAAAGTTGACGAGCACATATTACTGCTCAAGAAAAGTGTAAGGGACGTCCCCTAATGTGCTCCATATCCTTGTTATGGATGTATTGCTTGAGTTCATTGCTGATGTAACATGGGCCATTGTCCGACAAGAGCATTGGTCTGTGATCATTGGATACCCCAGCTTTTTCCAAGGCCTTATCAATGGTTTTTGTTACATCTTTGGTGTGCATGGTCGAACATAGTTCCCAGTGGATAATATAACGGCTATAATCGTCCAATATGGTCGATAAGTAGCACCATCCCCATCCTTGTACCTTAAGGTAGGTGAAGTCCGTCTGCCACATCTGATGAATCTCAGTGGTTTTGTCCTTAAGCTCATTGGAAGCAGCTATAACATCAAACACCGGTGTAGTAATCAATCCATTTGACTTCAGGATACGGTAAACTGAGCTTTCTGATATGTAGTACTGTTTTTCATCCACCATCTTACAGGCGATTCCCCTTGGTGATTCCTCTGGGTAATCCAATGCCATATCGACCATCTCTACACGTACCTCGTTCGGGATACGGTTCCAATAGGGTGTTGCGAGCCATTGGTTTGGGTGCCAGTCCATCCATACCTTCTTCCCTATACTTGGTGTACCAGTTATGGAAGGTGCTCTTGTGAAGCCCAATTTCTTTAAGGGTGCGGTTGACACCAATCTCGGAAGTTTCCACAAGTCGTATAATCTCGTATTTTTCTGCTTGAGTAAATCGCATATACCTCCTGTGTCTTACTCTAAGCCAGTTGTACTTTTTTTTAAGTAGACGATTGTCCAACAGCAACTCAGCAACTGTCTCCTTTGTATCGGTATGGTCACCGCATTGCACTTTACCATTTTCACCAACTTCTTTACCCCCTACGACAACCCGAGACAGCTCGTCTGTTACTATGGCGTGGTGTCCTTTGAATTCACCTCCGGCTTTTCCATGTTCCGTAAGTCCAGGATACATCCCATGGCCAACAGGACTCTTAAAAAAACACCTTCATATGAGCGCCCTCTCCGCCATAATCCACGACCCCGATATGAAAGCCTATTTTGAAAGAAAGGTCGAAGAGGGAAAGAACAAGATGTTGGTGGTCAACAATGTAAGGAACAAGCTTGTCCATAGGGTCTGTGCCGTAGTAAAACGACAGGAACCATACGTGAAAAAAAGTCGCTTGATCTTTTTATCATTTTCCCTTGGTTTTATCATTGAAATCCCTCAATTCCCTTTACGGTCGTTGCGTGATATACCTTCGGCCTGGCAAAAGCAGGTTGTGCCCTTTCGTTTTTTGATATCGCGCCATTAAATGGAAAATCTCATAAACAGCTCATGGGACCCATTATTCTCCACATTGTTGACCGGAACCTCATGGACATAACCAATCCCAAATCCAGAGCTAACATCAAACATGAATATTCCGCCCAAAGCTTCATTGATTCGATAGGATGTCCCCAACTTAAACCGGAGGCCAAAATCAAAAATTGAGGTAACGTTCAAGGACAATGGCGATGTTCCCGTGTACCGCAATAAGCTGCTCACCTGAAACTTTAGGTTTTCCCCTAATTTAAAATCATAACCTCCTGCTAGGTAAACATTCATCTTGTCAAAGACCCCATTGTAAACATTGTTATCTCCCTTTTCCAAAGGGTAATCAAAGGTCAACAGCTTTGGTGATGACAATGAAATGAAGTAGTCACTATGCTTTAAATAGGCCCCGACACCAAAATTAACATGCGTGAGCCCATCCCTGATCCCCATTAAACCCCTGTCCTGTTCCATATCGTAAGTGACAAGTCTGGTCGTATTGGCACTGTAGGAATTTCCGCCCGCTTTTAGCCCCAAGTAGAGTACATGACGGTCATCCAGGTTTAATTTGTATGAAAAATCGAGAGCCACCCATGTTTGTTTCTCAATGAATACCTGGTCACTGAGAATAGACAGGCCCAAACCCAAATTTGCCCCAACGGGCATCGAAAAAAGGGCGCTCCGGCTCTCTGGAGCACCCTGTATCCCCGCCCATTGACTCCGTAGCCCGAGCGCAAGCTGGGCAGTCCCACCTGCTCCTGCATATGCTGGGTTGACCAAGTTCATGTGGTACTTGTAAAGGGTATAGTCCGGGTTTTGCTGTGCCGTTGCAAAATGGATGCATAAACAGAATGCCGTCCAAAAAAACATTGTTGAATTTCTCATTATACCTTGCTTATTTAATACTTCATATAGATCCAACCCTGTATTGGCTTTGACCCCTCTCCCAGGTCAATGACATACAGGTAAGACCCTATAGGCAGTTTTTTATTGCCATTGTAGCTTCCTTCCCAATCATTCCCATAATTGCGTACCTCGAATACGATTTGTCCCCATCTATTGAATACTTTTACTGTGTTGTCGGGATAATTGTCTATCCCTGGTACGACCCATGTATCATTTATCCCATCTCCATTAGGGGTGAATGCCTCTGCTGGTGAAACCAATGGCCCCTTACCGTCAAGGGTCCCGTCATCATCGACATCGGCATTGTCGCCCGTTCCATCCCCGTCGGTGTCCGTGTCCTCGGACGGGTCCAAAGGAAAGGCATCGGCACCATCATCGGTACCATCGTTGTCATCATCGGCATCCGCATTGTCGCCCGTTC
>NZ_SRXX01000019.1:0-58674 GCF_004804315.1 Flagellimonas onchidii | reverse complement strand
GTCATCATCGACATCGGCATTGTCGCCCGTTCCATCCCCGTCGGTGTCCGTGTCCTCGGACGGGTCCAAAGGAAAGGCATCGGCACCATCATCGGTACCATCGTTGTCATCATCGGCATCCGCATTGTCGCCCGTTCCATCCCCGTCGGTGTCCGTGTCCTCGGACGGGTCCAAAGGAAAGGCATCGGCACCATCATCGGTACCATCGTTGTCATCATCGGCATCGGCATTGTCGCCCGTTCCATCCCCGTCGGTGTCCGTGTCCTCGGACGGGTCCAAAGGAAAGGCATCGGCACCATCATCGGTACCATCGTTGTCATCATCGACATCGGCATTGTCGCCCGTTCCATCCCCGTCGGTGTCCGTGTCCTCGGACGGGTCCAAAGGAAAGGCATCGGCACCATCATCGGTACCATCGTTGTCATCATCGGCATCCGCATTGTCGCCCGTTCCATCCCCGTCGGTGTCCGTGTCCTCGGACGGGTCCAAAGGAAAGGCATCGGCACCATCATCGGTACCATCGTTGTCATCATCGGCATCGGCATTGTCGCCCGTTCCATCCCCATCGGTGTCCGTGTCCACAATTATAGTCCTGACCACTTCCTCTGCGGCCTTGCCCAAATCGTCCATCACATTGTAGCTAACTTGGTACTCCCCCTTGGTCGAGGTGTCCACAGGGGGAGAGGCATCGATCTCTATAGACATGGTAATGTCATCTCCCCTAAAATCCTCTGCCGTCGCCCCAAGCTCCGTATAGGGGCCTCCCGGTTCCAACAACTGGGAGCCGGGTCCGTTCAAGACGATCACAGGGGGAAGGTGCTCCCTTATCGACCCAAAACCGGTCCAGCCCGCGCTCTGGTACTCTGTCACAGAGGCACCCTTGGATATGACCAACTCCACACCGCTTACATCCCCAAGGACCCTAATACTGGGTGGCCGAACCCCCTCCACGATAATCTGCCTCAATGGAGTTCCCCTACTAAAAGCACCTTCCCCTATGGAGGTGACACCATCGGGGATCGTAACGCTCCTCAAGTAGTTGAAAGCAAAAGCAAAACTTCCTATGGAGGTGACACCATCGGGGATCGTAACGCCCGTCAATTGGTTCTCACTAAAAGCACCATCCCCTATGGAGGTGACACCATCGGGGATCGTAACGCCCGTCAATTGGTTCTCACTAAAAGCACCATTCCCTATGGAGGTGACACCATCGGGGATCGTAACGCTCTTCAATTGGTTCTGACTAAAAGCACCATTCCCTATGGAGGTGACACCATCGGGGATCGTAACGCTCTTCAATTGGTTCCGACTAAAAGCAAAACCTCGTATGGAGGTGACACCATCGGGGATCGTAACGCTCGTCAATCGGTTCTCCCTAAAAGCACCATCCCCTATGGAGGTGACACCATCGGGGATCGTAACGCCCGTCAATTGGTTCTCCCTAAAAGCATCACTCCCTATGGAGGTGACACCATCGGGGATCGTAACGCCCGTCAATTGGTTCTGACTAAAAGCACCATCCCCTATGGAGGTGACACCATCGGGGATCGTAACACTCGTCAATCGGTTCTCCCTAAAAGCACCATCCCCTATGGAGGTGACACCATCGGGGATCGTAACGCCCGTCAATCGGTTCTCCCTAAAAGCACCATTCCCTATGGAGGTGACACCATCGGGGATCGTAACGCCCGTCAATTGGTTCTGACTAAAAGCACCATCCCCTATGGAGGTGACACCATCGGGGATCGTAACACTCGTCAATCGGTTGTTAGCAAAAGCATGATTCCCTATGGAGGTGACACTATAGGTAGTGGCGCCTACAACAATCTCGGAGGGAATCACAATGTCAGTGATATCTTTTGCCCTCCCTATTACAGTTGCAGCATCCCCCACTATTCTATACTCCAAATCGCCAACAGTGATTTGGGAAAGGCCCATGACAAGAACACTAATGAGCATTGCTTTTTTCATGATACATCTCTTTAAAAATGATTTGCAAAGGACAGGCCCCGTTTCCAAATCATGGCACAGCACATCCTTCGATGGTCCCATAAAAGTTATATCTGGACTTTAAGTTGTTCTTAAAAGTATTAAATCAGTCAAATGGAGTTGTTACTTTTACTCGGACATAAAATTTAAGATCGTTTGTTACAAAACAAACATCTTAGAAACTTGAAAAAACGAGTTTATAGTGCTGATTAAAGGAACAAGCAGTACGGTTAAGTTATCAACGAGATAACATTAAAGAATTGGCAGATGAATTGGGTATTGATGTCCAAAGGATATATAAATGGCGCAGAGCGTCAAAATCCAACAGTACAACTAAGCCAGAAAAACCAATGGTCCAAGATGCTTTAGAAGTTAAAAGATTACGTAAAGCCCTTATATCTTGAACATTTATTTTCCATATGGCATTATTGAGCTGAATACATATATGATATCATCTTAGCTACTTATCCTCTTTAATAGTCGGGTAGTCCGTATATCCTCTTTTATCACCTCCTCCAAACAAAGTATGGGAGTCAGAAATTTCATTGAGTGGGGCATTCAATTCGACACGCTGCGGGTAATCAGGATTTGTTAAAAAGTTTCTTCCAAAACCAATGAGATCAACCAAATTTTCCTTTAACAGCAATTCGCCTTCATCAGGTGTTTTATTTCCAGTAGCAATAATTGCATTTCCAAATCTTAACCTTAAGGTCTTTCTAAACAGCAATGGGATTTCCGGGGCATCATCCCAATCAGTTTCACATAAATGCAAATAGGCAATATCCAGTGTGTTGAGCTTTTTAGCTGACAACATAATGGTATCTAAAATTTCCGGGTCGTCCATATCCTTAAACTTAATGAACGGGGACAGACGGACCCCCACTTTCTCTTTACCTATAGCTTCAGAAACCAGTTGCGTAATCTCCATGAGCAATCGAACCCTATTTTCTTTGCAGCTACCATATTCATCCGTTCTTTTATTGGCGTTGCTACGTAGGAATTGGTCAATCAAATAACCATTGGCACCATGAATCTCCACACCATCAAACCCAGCTTCTATAGCATTTTTGGCTCCCTCGACAAATTCATTGATGACTTGCTCTATATCTTCATAGGTCATTTCCCTGGGATCTTCCACTGGAACAAATGTGGCATCACCATTGGGCGCTCCATCAAATATGTACACATTGGTTTCTTTTGCAGTAATAGGAGAAGGAGCTATTGGCTGAAGTCCATTTACTTTAGAAGAGGATACCCGCCCTACATGCCATAACTGAAGGAATATCTTTCCTCCTTGCTCATGCACTTCGTTGGTAACCAGTTTCCAGCCTTCAATCTGTTCCGGGGTATAGATTCCAGGTGTTTTGGCATACCCTTTTCCCTGAAGGCTAATCTGAGTTGCTTCGGTTATGATAAGACCTGCCGAAGTACGTTGCCCATAATACTCCGCCATTAACGCATTGGGAATATCACCAGGCTGTGAACTGCGAGACCTGGTCATGGGAGCCATTACAAATCTATTTTTTAAGGTCTTACCCTTTAATCCGTATGTTGAAAATAATCTTTTGTATTTCATGTCTTTAAAATTTGTTTTTTGAATTCTATTGTTGTGAACAGTAAGGTGGTGTTTCCAATATTCTCTAGATTATGGATGAAATAATTTTCTTCATTCAAATCCGGAAAGTGTTTTGTCTCACCTTTACCGTAAATTGTTTCCGTTACCCTGCCATCGTTATAAAATGACCTCGATTTGCCTTCGCTTTGGGCTATGTAGATGTAAGGCTTATCATGCTTGTGAAAAGGAAGGGCTTGTTTCGTTGGCAGGTGAATGGTCCAAACCTTGATATCAACATTTTCAAATACCAGATATTCACCCACATCTGTGTTATTCTTTCCTTTTTTGAGGGCATCCCTGAGCCCATTTGTCCAAGGCTGTGACCAATGGTTTATCGCATTGATTTCTTTTGTCTTCATTAGAATTGTATTGCTATTTTACCAATGGTCTGGTTAGTTTCCAACAGGCTATGAGCTTCTTTTAGGTTTTCAACAGAAAACCCTTTTAGCGTTTTGTTTATGGTAGATACTATGATGCCTTTATCCAATAATTCCGAAACCTTGTTCAGGATATGGTATTGTTGTACCATATCTTCTGTTTGGAACATAGAACGGGTGTACATTAGTTCCCATGAAAAAGACACACTTTTTGATTTGAGCTTATTGAGTACAACAGGTTCGGAACTACCCGTAATGGAAGCAATATGTCCTTGAGGCTTTATAAGTTTCACCATAGTATCCCAATAGCTATTGGTATCCACAAAGTCGACGATGAAGTCAACTTCATTGAATCCAGCTTTATGCATTTCGTTGATTAAATCTTTATGGTTTACCACATAATCTGCTCCCATTTGTTTGCACCATGCCATTGTCTCAGGTCTTGAAGCTGTTGCCAGTACCGTGAGTCCTGCTACCTTTTTTGCCAATTGTATGGCAATGGAGCCGACACCTCCCGCGCCTCCAATTATCAAAATGGATTTGCCCTTATCTTTTTCAGGTGATATCCGAATTCGGTCAAAAAGAATCTCCCAGGCAGTCAATGAAGTCAATGGCATGACAGCTGCCCTTGTATCCGATATGTTTTTTGGTGCATAACCAACGATACGTTCATCTACCAACTGATATTCAGCATTGGTTCCTGGTCGTGTAATATCGCCCGCATAAAACACCTTGTCGCCAACCTTAAAAAGTCCGGTATTGCCTCCAACGGCTTCTACAGTCCCTATGGCATCCCAACCAATAATTTTCGGTTCTTCCAGAATCGTATCCTTAGCACTATTCTGTCGTATTTTAAAATCTACCGGGTTTACCGAAATTGCTGCTACTCTTACCAAAAGGTCACGGCCTGTTGGTTTTGGGGTTTCTGTTTTAAATTCAATAAAGCTTTCTTTATGTGAAATGGGGTGTGATGTTTTAAATCCTATGGTTTTCATACTAATTCTTTTTTAATTGATTTTGAATTTTAAATCCAATGCGTACGCATTGTTTTCTACATTACTGATGATAAAGTAGAAGAACAGGGCATATACCATTTGTCCACCAGCCCATTCCCAATGCCCTGCAAGACACGAGCCCAAAATCAATATCGCTATAAGCAAAGCCCCGGCAATGGCGGCTCGATATGTAAAAATCCCAAGTATCAATAGACCACCAACTAGCAATTCAAGTATTGGAAGTACGCTTCCCCAGGCATAAACACTCCATTGGGGCAGTATGGTGTGTTGGAATTGGGTCATCATCCAATCACGGAACCCTGCAATCTTTGGAAGGCGTACCAGTCCATGGGCAAACAGGTTAATCCCCATGGTAATCCGTAGTAATGCATAAGCTGTTTGCTTATTCGTTGTTTTCATCTGTTTCATTTTTTATTTGCTTAATCTGTATCCCAGTAGTTTTCCATCCAACATCAATGGGATGTACACCATTTTCGTTGCTTTGTCAAAACCAATATCGGCACTGCCTTTAGGTAAGTCCAAAGCTTCCGAAACCTGATTGTTGGCTCCATTGAGATATAATAGTTTTCCTGACAACCAATCGGTTATGAAATGACCATGTATGGTCTTTTCAAGTCCGTCTAGATTACCAATGGATTGGGAAACCGGAGTGATTGATTTATCTTTTACATTGACTTTTAATACGTTGCCCAGTGTTTTTGTAACGTAGGTTTCAGGATTCAAATCAATACCCCAGTTGGCCACGTACAAGTCTTTTTCATCTATCAATAAACCATTGGGCATGTTAAGTTTATCATCTTTCATCCATAGGTAGACCTTTCCTTTTTTTGATAACTTATAAATGCCCGAAAAACCAAAAGTATTGCTCACATAAACATTTCCTCTTTTATCCGCAGTTACATCGTTTAAAAAGGTGGCCTCAGGTGCCTGAAAAGATTGGACTCTTCTTGTTTTAATATTGATTTCTATGATTTCATCAATATCCGCTACGTAGAGCTTCCCCTTGTATATATACATTCCTTTAGGGGCATTTAATCCATCGACCCACTTCTTTTCCACTATTTTTCAGTCCAACCCTACTTTAGATATGTAACCATTACCATCTTTATCCGTAGGGTTTCCATTGATATTGGACACATATAGTACATTGTTCACGGGGTCTTTTACCACACTTTCTGGAGCTTCAAAACCATTGGTCTCAAAAACCTTTGTCAGTTTATATGGAAATTGCTCCTGTGCCTGGGTGAACATTCCAACAAAAGCGACTATTACTACAATTAGATTTTTCATAATCATTTTACTTATTGAATTGGATTTCTGCATTGTCTATTGGTGTATTGGGGTCGTCTTTGACCATATTGGCGATATGGTCCTTTCTCATAAACACTACGCCCTCGTGTTGTTTGGCATATTGGATAAATTCATCCACCACTTTTACCACAGACGGAGCACCACCGATACGGTCGTGAAGGCTTACGGACATCATACGACGCCAGTCGGCACCTTCAGCATACAATTGGTCAAATTCGGCCTTCAACTGTGCCAGAAATTGGTCCGGACTCCAGTTTTTGCCAGCGATATTCACAATGTCATTATTACGCAAAGTATAGGGCATCACTACAAAATTTTTGCCTCGAACCTTGGTAATAAAAGGTTCATCCCTGCTCAGGTCGTCTATATGGTATAGAAAACCCAATTCCTGCAATACCTTTAAGGTATTCGGGCTTCTACGGAGCCAGTTGCTATTATAACCTACGCCGCGCTGTCCTGTAATGGCTTCAACGGTGTCTATTCCTTTTTTCACAAATGCCAATTCATCTTTATAGGACAAATTCCATTGGTCGTCCCAGGCAATACCATGGGCTGCGATTTCATGTCCACCATCAGCTATAGCCTTGGCTACTTCTGGATATTTTATAGCGGCTTCGCCTACCACGTGGGAAGTCACCTTTATGTTGTGTTTGTCCCAAAGACGTAACATACGATAAATGCCTTCTCTGGCACCGTACCTGAACCAGCTCTCTGCAGGCAAATCTGGATTCCCTTTTGGTAACGGATTTCCTGAAAACGGACTTTCCGCCCCTTCAGGCTGTCCTCCTGTTTCGAATTGCATAGAAAAAGAGACTACCAATCTGGCTCCGTTTGGCCAGTGCGATTTACCTTTAGTTCTGTTATTGGACTGCGATATGGCTAAAGTCGTGCTGAGAAGACATAACAGCATCAACAAAGTCTTGAGATTGTTTTTACATTTCTTCATTTGTTATTTTTTAAGATTCATTTACAGGGGCAAAATTATGGGCTGACCACCCCACAGGTATTGTAAAATAAAAGGGTAGTTTTGTAAATAAATTTCATTAGTTTGAAACGGATTTTCAGTAGATATACCCTAAATGTTTTTCAGCTTAAGCTGGATACGTGGCCGTATCCCCAGCATACGCACAACTTTTACGAACTCATCCTTGTCAATGAAGGTTCTGGGAGGCATTTGCTCAACGGGGTTTCTTTTACCTATGACCCGGGACACGTTTTTTTATTGACCCCGGAAGACCATCATTCTTTTGAAATTGATTCCTATACGGTCTTTACCTACATCAAGTTTACCGAACAACTGTTTGCCGAAAAACAAGTTGGTGACCGTACAGCACATTGGATAAAAAAGTTTGAAAACGTGTTGTATAATCCAAACACCGTACCTGAATGCATCATCAAGGACCAAGAGGACAAAAAATTGATTTTTCCACTGGCCGATATGATCTTACAGGAATTTAACGCCCAAAAACCGCACTCCCGAATATTGATGCTCGAACTATTTGGTGCTATTATGGTTTTGATCACCCGAAACCTTTCACAGAAAAACCTGGTTTCGAGCAAGGTGATGCAGAACGAACAGGACAAGGTGCAACGGGTGCTGTCCCATATACGTCAAAACATGGATAAGAAAGCGTTGTTATCCCAAAAGTATATCGCTGAGACCTTTAACCTCTCACCCAAATATATCAGTAGTTACCTGAAAAAGCATACAGGCCTTGGATTGCAAAAAATGATTACCGAAACACGGTTGAAAACTGCTGAACGGTTATTGAAGCAAAGCACCTACACCATTTCACAAATTGCCAATCAAGTGGGATTCAATGACGCCAGTCATATGAATAAGACTTTCCAAAAATATCGGGGTAAAAATCCCATAGAATTTAGACGATAATTTATGCTTCTATCCTTTTAGTTTTCGATAATTAGCTGGAGTATCTCCTTCAAACTTTTTAAAAGCATTGTAAAATGAAGCTTTCGAGTGAAAACCCGCTTCCATTCCGATACCTTCAACAGATAGATTTTCCAGTGAATTATCCTTGAAGAGAGCTTTAGCTTTCTCTACCCTAAATTTGTTGATATAGTTATTAAAGTTTTTCCCTTTTTGCTTGTTCAGTGAAATAGAGATACGTTTGGGATGTACATGAATGGCATTAGCAACATCTATAATGGTAAGGTTATCCTTTAGATAACATTGTGAACTTTTAATATAATCATCAACAATTTTGACTATTTTAAACATTTCGCCAGAGGTCAGCACGTCTGATTTGGTTTTTTCTGCAAAATGTATTGAGTTGGAAGCTGAAGGTTCAGTTATTATGGTTGAATGTGGTTGTGTGTCCAATTGAGAAAAAAGCGAAAAAAGAGATGTGATATTCTCTTGTACTATACCTTTAAATGAAACCCAATAAATTAGAACCACATTGATGATAATCACAAAATAGTACCAATAGCTGTCGTCAATGAAAAAATTGATCATTAATAACAGCTGAAAACCAATGCTGGAATATGTGAACAGTCTGGCCCAATTTAACTGTTTATGAAGAACGAACGAGAATTGATTTTCTATTTCTTTCTTATGATGATGAATCCATTTGATAATTAAAATACCGACCCATATGGAATATCCAAGGCCAATAACAAAGTACACCATTGCATACCAAGAAGCTTTCAATTTTAATTTAAGGTCAATTGGGAGCAAAAAAATCACTATCCCCACTACAACTTCCAAAATACCAGGAGCCAAACTCCAATAGCTTGGAGTGTTGTTCCCGAAAACGGATATTTTTTGAATATAAATATAAAATGAAGGATAGGCTAAAAAATGAAAATGGACTGGTAATAGTTCTAATTGAGGGTATTGATCAAGCAGTCCTAGATTATCCAAAATATTTGGAATCGGCTCTAATGAAAACAATAGGATAAAAATTCCCAAGTATAAAGTAGGCTTGTTCTTTTTAGAATGTAGCAATAAAAGCATGGTTAAAAAAAGCAGTCCTTGTATAACACCAAGAATTTCTATGATACTTATAAAATTGTAATTAATTTCCATGGAAAACCTGTGAATTTTGATCTTGTGTCAAAATTCACAGGCTTCAAAAATACGATCTTTTCAATTTCCAATCATTGCCCAATTGATTCGGTTTTAAAACCAGTTTTTCTAAATAATCATCCGTCACAGCGGGTAAAATTGATAAGACACTGCTTATTTATGGTTTTTCAAACTGATTCTCAATGCCCAATTTATCTTGTCTGTTTTACAATACGGCCGTTTAAAGGTTGTTCATTTCTATAATTGTTGAGAGGCATCAGTTTTTGCAATACTTTTACTTGTTCCAAAGAAATTGTAATCGTTTTTTTAAATACAAACCAATTAACACCTTCGGTACATGGTGGTGTAGTCAAAGAACCTATATAGTTAAAATAACCCTTATCTTTTGGTAGGTTTTTATTTAAGTCAAATGAGGTATTGATCGATTTTGTTTGTCCTTTTGCCAAGGGAAGGTAACTTTCTAAAAATTGAAACGGGGCACTATCTTGACCTTCTTCCACCATTACGGCTAGCACCACAAATTGATTTTTATCACTAACATGTACCATATGAATAACCATTGGGTACCGAATACCATTTATGGTATGTTCCGAGGCTTCGTGGAAATGTATTTGCTTCAATTCGTATTTATCGCCATTATAATTTAAGTAATCCCCAGGTTCGAAGTTATATTGGATCGAATGCCCATTATTGACCACTTCGTGAATTTTTGTCGCTGATGCGTAATGAATGTCCAATGGTTCCATAGAACTATCTACCTTCGCATAAGTACTGATAATATTGATTGGAGATTGATGTTCTCCATCGCAATCTGAATCTTGTTCAATTTCTGCCCAATGTTCCGATCCGGTTTCACCCTGATAACTCCAATGTAAGTTCTTATTATGAACTTGGGATACTTTCTTTGCCCCAGTAAATTTTGTATTGCTTTTACAGGAAAATGTTAAAGCACCTAGTATGCAAACCAGTATTATTTTCGCTTTTTTTCTCATCGTTCTATTATTTGCTTGTAATTGGTGTTTGTGATTCTTAGATGTCATTTTTATTGTTTTTTATTTATAAATGATATTTTAATGTCGTTTGTAAAATGTTATTATTGATAAAGTTGTGATTACTATTGCCCACAGGGGCATAAGCATCCAGGAAGCCTACTCCTATGGAAGCTTTTTTTGAAAGGGGGTATGAAAGTCCGGCATAAAACCAATTTTGGTTGATGCTCCTTGGAACAATGCCCTTGTCCGTATTGAGCCATATTTCATCAAAAGCGGTTATCCCAATATTTTTGCCTTCCGTGATTTTAAACAAGGGCATACTCCATGTAAATCGGTAACGAAACCGCATTTTAAAATCAGTTCCATCTATATCATAATTTCCATTTGGTATTTGCACTACATTTTCAATAAACCGCTGTTCCAAACGAAAGCGATGCTTGAATGAGGATTTGTTCGATTTATGTAATAGTTGCAATTGTTGCCATGTATCATTTTCATTGAAGTTACGTGTGTTCCTGTAATTTCTTGAATAAGTATACCCGACAGCAAAATCTACTGTTTCATTGTATTTGTAGTGAAACGAGGGACGTATAAGAATTTGTTGCCAATCAGAAAGGAAATTGGTACGCCTGAAATGCGTTTCATTTTTGAGATAGAAATTATCGTTGAGCTTATAATCAACAATTAGGGAATTCCAAGAACTATACTTTTCTTGGGTTTGTGCTATCATTAAAAACGGTATGGATAGAAACAAACAAATGATGATTTTTTTCATTGTCTATGTGTTTTTATTTGACAATGCAAAGTTTCCAAATAGTTAACAGGAAAGGGGAGATGAATGGTACGTTGGCGTATAGAAATCGGAAACCTATACGCATTAAAGTTTTGGGCACAATAATTGAAGTATCTTATACGAATGGTTTTTTGCCAGGTAAGTGTGCTATAAGCTGGCCTTTCAAGACACTATCCAAAATTCTGTGTAAATGAACTTAAACGGGTCTAGCTGTTTTTTACAGTTGGATCCTTTTTTCAAATATAACGAGAAACTGGTTAAGTATCAGTCCCCAATTATGTATTGGCTGTGTCCATTTCCTGCTGATCTGCATCAGTGAGAGATAGACGGATTTTTTAAGGGCATCGTCGGTTGGGAATGCCATCTTGTTCTTGGTGTACTTCCTGATCTTCCCATTGAGGTTCTCTATCAGGTTTGTGGTATAGATAATCTTCCTGATCTCCAATGGAAAGTCAAAGAACACCGTGAGTTCCTCCCAGTTGTTGCGCCAAGATTGGATTGCGTATGGGTATTTTGTGCCCCATTTTTCCGCAAAGCGTTCAAGCTCCTGTGCCGCGGTCTCCTTGTTGGGCGCATTGTAGATGTGCTTCATATCCGCTGTAAAGGCCTTTTTGTCCTTCCATACCACATAGCGTGCGGAGTTGCGTATCTGGTGCACCACGCATATCTGTGTGTCCGCATTGGGGAACACATTCTTTATGGACAGTGTGAAGCCATTAAGGTTGTCGGTCACGGTAATGAGGATATCCCCGACCCCACGGGCCTTCAGATCGGTGAGCACGCCCTGCCAGAACGCGGCGGACTCATTCTGCCCCAGCCACATGCCCAATACCTCTTTATAGCCCTCGCGGTTCGATTCAACGGCCAGATAGATAGTCTTGTTGATGACCTTCCCCGATTGGCGCACCTTGAAGACGATGCCGTCCATCCACACCACGCAATAGACGGGGTCGAGCGGCCTGTTCTGCCAATCGAGCGCCTCTTGGTGCACACGGTCGGTGATGATGGATATTGCCGAAGTGGACAGCCTGTAGCCATAGATCTCCTGTAGCTCCTGCTCGATGTCCGATACGCTCATGCCCTTGGCATACAGTGATATGACGATTTTTTCTATTGGTGATGCCATACTTTGCCCTTTGGGCACTTCCACTGGTTCAAAACTGCCATCGCGGTCACGTGGCACCTTCAATTGTGATTCCCCATAAGTTGACTTGAGCTTCTTGTTTGAAGTGCCGTTGCGGGCATTGGCCGAACTGTTCTTGGCGTTTTTGGGATAGCTCAAATGGGCCTCGAGTGCCGCCGTGTGGAGGCCGTTGAGAAGTTCCGAGAGCTCTTCCTGGGTCTTGATGCCATCAAGTGCCCCACTCTCCAAAAATTGTTTCTTGTAATCTTCCATGATAACTGAGGTTTAAAATTATACAAAAATTTAGGCGGGTCTTAAGACCCGCCTAAATCCTGTTTACACAGTTTATTGGATACTACCCCTTTCCAATAAAATTTGAACTTGTTTATAGGTTCTTTGGTGATTTATGTATAAATCGTCCTTATGTATTTAAATACATTATCGTATATCTGCTTTATTTTTAAGGTTTTGAGAAAGATTATGCCACAGCATAGTCTCAACAGTTAGCTTTTCAACTCAAAAACTGGGTAACCAACGAACATGCTTTTATGTGATGTCCAAGCTCTTTTTAGAAGTGGATACCTGATATGATTGAAAAAGAATACTCTGCCGTCTGTAAAAATTGCTCCGATTAACTTTCCGTATCCTACATATTACCTCAAGGGGATATATAATGTCGAACCTTTCCATGAACTAGATAGGTTTCCAATCGTTATTGGAGAAGATGTTCTCGGCTTTTTTAAAATTTCTCAGATTCCTATTCTTTTTCCTCAGGCACTTTAAAATAACCTTTTATTTAAAAGGCACATTCTTTATAGGTTTTTCGCTTTGGAATCAGGCTATCCCTTATTGCCCTTCCCTGTCTATAAATCTGTTATGCATTGATAACCAGCTCATTCTCTAGTTCTTTGATGTCTTCTGTTTAATAACTTAAGTAGACCTAAAATATCCTTACTGTTCTTCGATTTTTTTTGTTAAGGCCAGTTTCTTCATTTTTGTATGATATTTGTCTTGAAATAAGCATCCTTATATTTTGTGCTTGAGCAAATGTAACAACTCTAAAACATCTAATTTTAAGATTTTTCGACACTCTCTTCTTGGTAAGTACCTGAACATGATTTGCTATGCTCACCTTTAACAGAAATCACTGGCTCAATTTCAAAGAATATACAAAGAGTAGTTCTAGTTGAACAATCTGAAAATGACATCCTCTACTTAACTTGCATTGCCTTGCTAAATTCAAAATGGCCCTAGCAGGCAAAAAAGCTTATAATAGTAAATCAATGCATCCCGAATTTACTGCTTTGGTCTCCTGCAAAATCTTACCCATAAGAAAAGTCCACAGACCAAAAGAACACTGTAAATAAGACCAAAATACATATAATCTATCGATTTTACCTTTGAATCAAATAAATCCATAAGCTCATTCATCTCGTGCAAAACAAAAAACAAAGGAGCATCATGAGAGTCGTCATCATAGGTTCTAAACCATTGATAAGTTCTAATAAGTAGGATATAAACTGCTAGACCTAGTAAAGAAACAGCCTTATTTTTACTACGATTTAACATATGCTTTTTAGTTTGCACGTCTTGATTTCACTTCAAATATCCTTGATACATCCAAACATCACCTACCATCAGCCAACAGTTGGTATGATACAAGTAATAAGTGCTTATAAAGCTGATAGAACTTGGTAATGAGTCTGAAAATCCTTAGCTGGCACCATAAGGCAAGTATTAGATTATTGTGAAATATCCAGCTAGTCCCTAAACAAGATTTACAGATACTTCCAGAGAAGTGAGTTAGTTAAACACAGCCTGGGGTTCTTTAAAGCAGTAAAGTGTTTAATTCTGAACAGCAAGGTAATGTTGGAATCTTATACATCAAGACCTAGTCTACCAACTATGCCATGAGCTATATCCATAAAGTGGTTTTCATCTAAGGCGCCCAGAATCTTCTTCGCTTTGAGGTACTCTTGAAGTTTCCATCAGGGACAAAAAAGCCATTCTTATAGTATTTCGTATAGAACTCCAGATTCCCAGTGACGGCCATGGTGAAATCATGGACCTCTATCGGGGGCGAATCCTTGTTCCAGTTCTAAAAAGGTATAGACTCACTATATTGATTGACATAAATTTAAAATACCATCTTGCTGATTTATTAATTTCCCAAAATAGAGATTAAGGCCTAGAAGTATAGCGTTGAGTACAAACAAAAGTTAGTTGAACTGAGTTATTCTCATGACAATATTGTTCAGGTATGCAAAGAGCTAGACAGCCTCAATATCATCTTCGGTAGATGGAAAAAGGGATTAGACAAATATTGCCATATTCGGTTCCTGCATCGTGGCAACCAAAAAATGGTCGATGCCCATCAGGAACTGCGGTATCATCCTGCACCAGTTCCTAACAATCTATGAAAAAAGGGTCAGATTCTAAAAAAGTCCAACCCCTGTTATTCTAATTTACACACTATCTGGATAGTGTTCAGGTTTTCACAAATTAGATTCGAAATTATGTTATTGTCCTGTTGCTCAAAATATTTGCAACAACATTAAACTCCTCTTCAAATTATTCAATCCTGAAGAAACCAACTCGATTATAGCCTATAACATAGTAGATATATCTACAAAGAAATCTGCTTTTGCCGATTCATCCACGGTATTCATTTATATCAAACTAATATGATAATAGAGAACATTAAAAATCATTGCCTTATTGAACATTATAGAAAAGCACTGTTAAAAATATTCTGCCTGATTGCTGAAATCACTACTGCTAATTTCAAAGCTTGGTCTATTGCTCCAGGGTGTTGGCCTAATCTTAGTAAACTTGCCTTATGGCTGCCATAGCACATATACCCTCCATTAATCAATGAAAATACCATGCAGATGTAATGATATGCCAACTCGTCTACTATTCCTAAAGACGGAAATGGCCTGAGTCCTATATCTTCAATTGTTCCACCAGTATCAATCGCACTAACACTTCTTCCCATAAAATACGGATTCGTCACACTCATTCTAGAAGATGCTATGTGCAAAATCCTTTTTTCTTCCTCATCAAGCTCACCTACTTTACTTTTTATCAATGAAACAATTTTTTCGTCTCTGGTAACCATACTTGAAGCCCATGCAATCATTTTTATG
Source organism: Flagellimonas onchidii (assembly GCF_004804315.1). Classification (GTDB taxonomy): domain Bacteria; phylum Bacteroidota; class Bacteroidia; order Flavobacteriales; family Flavobacteriaceae; genus Flagellimonas; species Flagellimonas onchidii. The sequence goes on along the minus strand of NZ_SRXX01000019.1, from coordinate 43,260 downwards.
TGCTCCTTACTCAACAACTTATTTCCTTTTAAGGTTTCTTCAAACAATTTTTGTTGATCTTCAATTTCAGGTATTTGTTTTATTATCTTATTTAATATTTCCATTGAACCAATATATCAATTTATCACAAAGTTTTTTAAAGTTAATTCTTGACCAAAAAATACTATTAATCAACATTGTATTTAACATTCTACGTTGTAACATTTAGTTTGTCACCCCTATTTTCGTCAAAAAGCCTATTCAATAAAAAAGCCTCTTATGATCTATCCTGTTGAACCAACTCTTTGCCCAAACTTGGATTTTAATTTTCAATAAATCTTCTAGTCAATCACTGCTTACCATTTTACTTGACATGAGATTATTAATCAGTTTAGACAATTTTTACTCTTCGGGTCATAACTTGAACAAACTAAAGTATAGTCAAACTTACTTTCATTAGAAACGGAATATGTAGCAATGGTCAAGCCTCCTGAAACACAACTTCTTTGCTTTGCATTAATTATTTCCGTTCGATTTTTTAAAGATTCATGAATCTTTAAAGTTGATATGGGGTTTATATTATTATCATTACTTCCCTCAACAAAGCTTAAACAAGGAGCCAACAGTAAATTATCTATCCTCCTCATCCCCCTCAAGTCTACATTAATTAACCTATTGTCATTACAGGTCAAATTAACCAAATCCGTATTTTTTGAAACATTCAATTCAGTAAGTTTATTGACTGAACAATTTAAGCTTATCAGGGCAAGATTTGAGCTCAAATTCAATTCAACAATATCATTAGACATACAATTTAATGAGCGTAGGTTTGTATTATCCGAAATCTCAAGCTCAGTCAAATTATTGCCGCTACAATTCAAAGATTCTAAGTCGGTAAAGTGTTCAATCCCCCTCAGCGAGGCAATACCAGAATCCCTTACATCAAAACTCCGTCTCCCAACAACGTCCCCATGGGCCGTATCCATAAGGTCGTTTTCATCAAAGGCATCCGGAATCCTTGCCTTGATGGCGGCCCTGAAGTTTGCATCAGGGACAAAAAAGCCCCATTTGGCATGGAGCTCCAGATCGCCCGTGACCGCCACCGTGAAGTCATGGGCCTTGTTCAGGGACGGGTCCCGGTACCAGCCCCCAAAGGTGAACCCTTCACGCAAAGGGGGCGGAGGGGCATTCGCAGGGGCGCCGTGCACCACCTCTTGAGACGGGACAGCACCGCCACCGTTCGACTTGAAGGACACCGTATGTAGCACAGGGGCCACCATGTCCCACTTCGCATGGAGCTCCAGGTCGCCCGTGACCGCCACCGTGAAGTCATGGGCCTTGTTCAGGGACGGGTCCCGGTACCAGCCCCCAAAGGTGAACCCATCACGCAAAGGGGGCGGAGGGGCATTCGCAGGGGCGCCGTGCGCCACCTCTTGAGACGGGACAGCACCGCCACCGTTCGACTTGAAGGACACCGTATGTAGCACAGGGGCCACCATGTCCCACTTCGCATGGAGCTCCAGGTCGCCCGTGACCGCCACCGTGAAGTCATGGGCCTTGTTCAGGGACGGGTCCCGGTACCAGCCCCCAAAGGTGAACCCATCACGCAAAGGGGGCGGAGGGGCATTCGCAGGGGCGCCGTGCGCCACCTCTTGAGACGTGACAGCACCGCCACCGTTCGACTTGAAGGACACCGTATGTAGCACAGGGGCCACCATGTCCCACTTCGCATGGAGCTCCAGGTCGCCCGTGACCGCCACCGTGAAGTCATGGGCCTTGTTCAGGGACGGGTCCCGGTACCAGCCCCCAAAGGTGAACCCTTCACGCAAAGGGGACGGAGGGGCCTTTGCGAGAGTGCCGTGCGCCACCTCTTGAGACGGGACAGCGCCGCCACCGTTCGACTTGAAGGACACCGTATGTAGCACAGGGGCCACCATGTCCCACTTCGCATGGAGCTCCAGGTCGCCCGTGACCGTCACCGTGAAGTCATGGGCCTTGTTCAGGGACGGGTCCCGGTACCAGCCCCCAAAGGTGAACCCATCACGCAAAGGGGGCGGAGGGGCCTTTGCGAGAGTGCCGTGCGCCACCTCTTGAGACGCGACAGCTGCGCCACCGTTCGACTCGAACGAAATGGTGAACAGTATCGGGTCCCACTTCGCATGGAGCTCCAGGTCGCCCGTGACCGTCACCGTGAAGTCATGGGCCTCGTTCAGGGACGGGTCCCGGTACCAGCCCCCAAAGGTGAACCCATCACGCAAAGGGGGCGGAGGGGCATTCGCAGGGGCGCCGTGCGCCACCTCTTGAGACGCGACAGCTGCACCACCGTTCGACTCGAAGGACACTTCCCAGCTGCCTGGACCGTCATCCCTGCTGCACGAACTCGCTATATATATGCCCACACACATAAGCAATAGCAATATGAATGATATCACAGATGACACCAACTGTCTTTCTTTATTTTTCTCGTACATTTTCTACTTTTTTTACTTTATTTCTGCAGTTTTTATCCAACAAGAATAGGCTGTTCCCTTCTTTACAGAGGGGTTCAACGAAACCATCGGCATCTTTGATGTAACAACTGAAAGCTTATTCTTAGACCATTATATCTAAAAGATAAACCAGAAAACCAACCTTAAATAAACTTTCACTTTCCCATGTAAAGCCATATGAAATGAATATTTGACAATTAGGAAATAGCTAAGGAGTAATTGGCGCTTCGTAACGAAATGAGGTATTATGCAACAACAGCCCTAAGAAGATTTAATGTTTTTTATAATCTCTTTTGCACCTATCATTATTCCTTCGTTCAATGCAGGATGTATGTACAACATGTCACTAAGATGTCTAATATCATTATCTATTTGCATAACAGAAAGTACCTGATGAATTATACTAGAACTTTCAGGTCCTATAAGATGGCATCCCAATATTTCATATGTTTTAGGGTTTACAATGAATTTGGTACGTGGATAATCCAATCGAGTTGACATAGCTTTAGCACTATACGACCAATCCGTAAAAGATGTAACATATTCTAAGTTTTGAGCCCTAGCCTCCTCCTCGGTGATTCCAACACTGGCAATTTCAGGATCTGAAAAAACCGAATGAGCCATATACTTAAAAGAAAATGGCTTTTTTTGGCTCCCATAAAAAAGCTCTTCTAAATATTTTACTTCATAAGTAGCTGCATGCTGTAGTGTATATTTACTGGAAACATCACCTACCGTATAAACACCCTTGGCATTCGTTTCACAAAACTCATTTCTTTCAATATATCCAAAGGCATTCACTTTTATGGATGTATTCTCCAAGTTCAAAGCATCCGTATTGGGCATCCTTCCCGTTGCATCGATAAGCACTTCAGTTTCATGAATATATTTTTCATTCTGTGATGTTTCCAAATGAAGTTTAAACTTCTCACCGTTATAATCAATTTCATTAATCTTAGTTTCAAACTTCACATCTACCTTTTTTGTGAATTCTTGTTTGAATATTGTACGAATGTCAAAATCCTCTCGTTCTAGCACTTCTGAAGAGATAGATATCAATGTTGTCTTTACACCAATTGCATCAAAAAAGTTGGCCAATTCAACACCTATAAATCCAGCACCCACAATTGTTACTGATTTAGGCACATCTCCTCTTAGAGGGAAGATGTCATCACTTGACCAGGCATTTTTATGAATTATCCTACGAGGTCTTGACCCTGTTGAGATAACAATTTTGTCGGCAGTTATCGTTTCTTCGTTGATAAGGATTTCTTTGTCAGAAGCAAATTTCCCTTCTCCTTTGAATATTTTAACGCCTTTAGGGACATTATCTTCTATATAATTACCTATAAAGGATATAAACTTATTGTTTGTATCGAATATTTTTCGAGTATCAATCTTATCTATAGTCGCAGAGATAAAATGTTTATCTGATTCTTCAATTGTTCTTATCACATTAGCATGGCCAATCAGCAATTTTGATGGCACACAACCTCTATTGGGGCATGTTCCCCCTAGTGCAGACTTCTCAACGACAGCCACTTTTTTGCCCCTATTAGCAGCATTTATAGCAAGATTAATAGCTCTGCCGCCACCTACAATAATCAAGTCAAATTTTTTCATATTTTTTTTATAATGTTACGTTTTTAGATGAGATTAAATGATGTTTTAATTCCTGAAATAATCATTCCCACTCCATTTATTGTTAGAATCAATCCCATTAATTTTCCTATTACAGAAATAAAATTTGAACCTATTCCCTTTATGATTATGTCACCAAAAGAAAAAGACAAGTAGGACAAGTAACTTATCAGGCCAAACATCGACACGATAATTACTATATGCTGGTAATCTGCATCACAGGCAAAATTGAAAGCTGTAAGTATCGTTCCTGGTCCAGCAAGAATGGGAACTGCAAGCGGTGTTATCGCAATATCAATTCCATTAGAACCAGATACTCCAGTCTGATTTATCTTTGGCTTGTTTGATAACAGCATTCCGAAACCTACATAAAATAAAATAAGACCTCCTGTAATTTTAAATCCAGGTATGGTAAGTCCGAACAAGAAGAACATATACTTACCGAATATCACAAAGAATGTCACTACAATAAAAGAGATCATTGTAGCTTTTTTAGCAATATCCTTTTTATGTCTTTTAGATTTCCCTTCTACAAAAGAGATGAAAACAGGTAGATAAGCAATAGGGTTATTGATGGCAAAGAAGCTCATAAACACACTAAAAGAGAAAATTAAAAGCTCTATTATCATTTTTTTATGGAAAACTTGTCCAAACTTTTATATTCGATATTTTTTTGGCACTAGAGCTTAGGACTACAATAAAAAACCATAACTCTTTTAAGGCATATAGCTCCAGGTTACCAGTGATGGATTTCGCTCAGGGACGGATCCCGGTAACAGCCACCAATGTTGACTTCACGCAAAAACTTTGGTGGAACCTTTGCCTGAGCACCGAGCACCATCTGCTGGAACGGGACATCTCCTCTCCCGTTCGATTCAAGAGGCTTTTCCCAGCTACTTGGACTATCATTCCTGCTACACGAACTCGCTATACACATACCTATACACAAAGGCAATAGCAATATGACAGATATCACAGATGACACCAACTGTTTTTCTTTATTTTCTTGGTACATTATATACTTTATCCAATAAAATTATACCATTCCCTTCCTTACAGAGAGGTTCAAGGAAACCATCGGCATCTTTGATGTAACAACTGAAAAAAATTACAGCTAAAGATTAATGACCCAATCCAATATTCTTGTACAAACTTTTTAATACAAGGGATATATATAGTAATTTTAGATTGCCATTGGCATCATTAGATGTTTTTAGTAATTCTCGCTTAAATTTTAACAGCTAGACCTTAAACATAATTTTGAAGTCATTGTAATAGCTGTGTTTTAGTTTTTTGCAGTAGATTTCCTAACATTAAAAGCAACCATCTTAACACTTGTTAATAGAAAAGTTTACATCATTCCAATACTCTAACAAAAACATTTCCACATGTAACCAATTTCTTTTTTAAAGGATGTAGAATATCGTTCTTCTTGATATAAATAAATTGGTATTATTTTGCTAATTGATTCACAATGATTAATAAAATACGGTTTATAGCTATATCTTTTTTCTATGTCATTAAAAGTCAATCAACACTTTTTTCTCAGGAAATTAATCTGGTCGACAAAGAAAACAGTGCAACTCATGCCAATTTTATGGCTCTTGATCATAATGGTTTTTTGTGGTACTCTATATTTAATGGCGTGGTCCAATATACAGGTACAAGTCACATAATACATAAGTTTGAGCATCCGGATAATAAAAGTATTTATAAAACAGAGCACTTATTTTTTGATTCGAAGAACAATTTATGGGCTAGTACCAAATATGGAGTATGGTCATTAAATCTAAAAGATGGCGTCACCAATTGGTATACGCCTAAATACAATAGGACAGACTATGTCTCGTTCCTCTCTGCAAAAGAAGATCAGCATGGAAATCTCTGGTTTTCGACCACCACTTCCGAAATCATAAAAAGGGGAGTCGCGGGTAAATGGTCCCGTTTAGGTCAACAGGGTGCAGGGGCATTATTCTCTATTTTTGAGAGAACAGATGAAAAAATGTTGAGCAAAAAAGAAATAGGGATTTATTACAATACCATGTTGAACAAGGAGGATTCCGAATTATCTTATTTTGACGATAAGGTCGATAATACCATTTTAACCGAAAATGGGAGGTTTTTTCCAAAAAAAACATCTGGCCATTATATATATAAAAATCTGCAATATAGATATCACTATCTTCCAAGCTTGGGTAAACAAATTGTAGAATTCCCCTATCGCAATATAAGAGTCACCCCATATTTTGACCAACAAAATCCCTTTAACAACAAGTTTTTTTGGCATAAGTCTAACGATACCATTTTTCGTTCATTCTTACTTGAAGAAGAGTATTCTAAGGTCAATTTTAAAGCTATCGACACGGTTATCACTACCGGTTATCATCATTATTTTTTACCTGGCAAGGACAACACGTTGTTTATTAACGCGAACAAGACCATATATATCGAAAAACCTAATGTTAGCAAGCCTTTTGAAAAGTATTTAGCCAATGATCGACCAATTAGTTGCAGGTCGATAGTCGAGACTAAAAAAGGTATACTAGTAAGCACACACAGTGGATTTTTTATAAAAAAAAAGGGAAACAGAAATTTTGAACAAGTAGTGTTTTCAACAAAAACTGGTTCTGAACAGCTTTTAAAGAATTTTACTTTGGGTACCATTAAGGTTAATGATACTACAATCTTTGCATATGGATATGCCAATTCAATTCAAAAGATTAATTTAAATACCAGAACTTTTTTGGAAGTTAAAATTCCAGACCATTTGACCTTTCCAGGTTTTTTTGTGTCCGATATGGAAACCATATCGGCAAATAAATATTTACTATCAGGAAATTTTGGACTTTACATGCTAGATGTCGAAAATAATAGTTTCAGAAACATAGGAACTCTAGGTAACGCTGTCGACATTTCCGGGAAATATGTACAAAATATTTTTTATGATCAACAGGGAAATGTTCTATGGCTCAGCCTTTTGGATAACGGAGGAGCCTATTCTAAAGATTTAAAAACTGGTGAAATCAACCATTATTCCAACAAAGAAAGTCCCTTCCCTTTACCTGACAATAATGTAAATCTTATTTATAAAGACAAAAGAGGAACAATATGGTTTGGTACCAGAAACGGTCTATTAAAACTAGATTCCGAACCTCGTTATTTCACAGAGAACGATGGGTTATTTAATGACAACATTACCGAAATATTGGAATCTGATACAGGACTGTGGCTAAGCACCTATGATGGACTTGTCCATTTAAATTTTGATGATTATTCCATTGAAACCTTTTTTGAAGAAAATGGCATTACCAATAATGAGTTTAATACAAAATCAGCTATGATCTCAAAAAGCGGTGATTTTTATTTTGGCGGAATAAACGGCATTACCAAATTCAACCCTAACAATTTTAACCACAAAAAAAATAATCCAAGATTATTTTTAGTTGATATGCAAATCTATGACAGAAAGGAAAATAAGAAAAAATATTGGAACTTGGAGCTTATCAAAGTGATTTCTCTAAAATATGATAAAAATCATCTGTCTATGAGTTTTGCCATAAACAGATTGTTGAATCCGAACAAACATAAATATGAGTACAGATTTAAAAATCTATCTGAACAATGGATTGATATAGGAGCTTCAGGCAAAGTAAATCTTTTAGGGCTCTCCCCTGGAAAATATGAACTGGAGGTCAAGGGATTTGACGAGAAAGGAAATCCTTCTAATATCTTGTCGTATTCTATATATGTAGAGGAATTTTTTTTCAAATCAAAACTTTTTATATTTTCTGCCTTTCTGACCATGGGCGGACTTGTCTTTTTTTGGGTTTCGAATTACAATAAACGACTTAAAGATTTTTACAGGGAAAAAGCGTTAGCACTAGAACTTAAATCTAAATTACTTCAAATTCAAATGAGTCCACATTTGACATTTAACATGTTAGGGTCCATTGAAAACGCCATTGTTTTAAAAAAAGGAAAAGTTGTCAATGAATATATCGGAAAATTATCTTCTTTACTTAGGTTGACTTTGGATATTTGTAATGAGGACAAGCTTAGCATAGCCAAAGAAATAGAATATTTGAAAGCTTATCTGTATTTACAGAAAATTAGACTCAACAACCAATTAGAATATAAAATTGAAGTAGATTCCAACCTAGACTTATCGAAAGAAATTGAAAGTATGGTTCTTCAACCGATTGTAGAGAATGCCATCATCCATGGGCTGAAACCCAAAGAAAATGATAGAGTATTACTTATTAAATTCAAAAAAACAGAATCCTATTTACAGGTTGTAATACAAGATAATGGGATTGGTAGAAAGGAAAGCTTAAAATATAAAACCTCAAATAAATCTTGGTCCACTAAAGTAATTAAAGAAAGAATTACCCTTAAAAATAACTTGAACCAAAGAAAAATAACTTATAAGACAATAGATTTAACCCAAGGAGGACATCCATCTGGCACCAAAGTTTTCTTCTATTTTCCAATTTAATAAAAAGTTTAATGAAAAAGATAACAACCTGTATTGTTGATGACGAGCTTGACAGCATTGAATTACTTCAAAATCACCTCAACCAATATTGTGGCGACATCGTTGATGTAGTAGGTACAGCTTTTACCCAAAAAAAAGGAATAGCGATAATTGAAAAACTTAGACCTGATTTATTATTTCTTGACATAATGCTAGATCAAGAAACTGGATTTGAATTGCTTACAAAAATAAATTTGGAAAACCTAAAGATCATATTTGTTACAGCCCATAATAATTTTGCCATCAAGGCATTTAAATTTAATGCCATAGATTATTTGTTAAAGCCAATCCAAATTGACGAATTAATAAATGCGGTAAATAAAGCTAAAAAAGATATCGAACGTGAAAATTATACCTCCTTCCCTCAATTTGAAATCTTAGCTAAGAATACAGAGTTGCAACCACAAGTGGACTTTATTGCCATTTCTACATTTGATAAAATTAGTTTTATGAAACTTTCCAACATAATATTTATTGAATCAGATGGAGCTTATACATTATTCCATTTGGCAGATGGAAAAAAAATAACTTCTTCTAAAAACTTAGGTGAATATTATTCTATTTTAAAAGACAAATCCTTTTTTCGTATTCACCATAGTTATGTGATAAATCTAAGATGTATGATAAATGTCCTAAAGTTATCAGGTTATTATTGCGAAATGGTAAATAAACAAAAATTACCTGTAGCCAAAAGGAGGTTAGGTGATCTTAAAAAGATTATGGGCATTACATAAATTTCTTAGACATAATCCATATATTCCGGTATAAACATAGTTCCGAACGTAACTGAACAAAAAATGAAGTTGATTTAAATTGTTCTTTGGGAGTGCCTTGCTAAGCATTTTTTTAACACAGCTAATCACTTAATTTTTTCAATGACAAAAAAAGTTCCAATTTGTTCATTTTCCTTTTAGAAATAGGAATGTAATCCCCATTCGTTACAAAACAATAGCTCCCATCTGATTTATCAATGAAATCCACATTGTTTAAATTAACTATATATGAATGATGAACTCGAAAAAAAATTGGCGGTAAAAGTTCTTCATACTCTTTTATATTTTTAGAAGCTAACACTCTTCTTTTTGGCATTATAAATTCTGTATACCTTCCATCTGATTTTAAATAAAGGATTTCCTGAGTTTTTATCATTTCAATTCCTCTACTTCCCGAAACAGATATTATCTTATTTATCTGCTTTGAAGCATACGCATTTTTAAATGATTTTCTTTGTGTGTGGTTTTCTATGATTAATCCAATTCCTTTTTTAAAAAGAGAATCAAATTCATTAAAATCCAAAGGTTCTAAAATAAATGCAACTGGTTCATATTGTATTAGCCTAGGTGATAAAGATCTTATCGGTGAAATAAATATGAAATTCAATTTCTCTGTGTCAGGAAACTCGTTATGCCATTTGACCAACCGTTCCAATCTTATCGTATTTAATTGAATTATAATTAAGGCATTATGGTTAACCGATGCAATGCAAAACATAGATTCTTGAACATTATCCTCTAGCTTAATATAGTTTACAATAACATTGTAATCTTTTAAAAGACACGTAATTCTTTCCTGAAAAACATCCGTTTCATCTACAAATAAAATAATGTCAATATCCATTTTTTCATAAAGATTAAAATTCCACTAAAAAAAAGAAACTCTTTTTTTATAAATGGCAGTTTTCAAAAAATAATCACAATAGCTTTCTTACTTTTTCTTCCTTAAATAAATACTAGGAATGCTCGAACTAACTGAATATTAGCCAAACCATTGTTCACAAGAGGTCAATGCCTTATGAAGTCAAAGATAAAGCTTTAATGGATGTTTCTTTAACTGACAGTATTTTCTTAAATAAAAAAGTATTCGATATTACTCTTCTAATTGTCAAGTTTGACAAAGTTCCTCACTTAGAACACATTTTAATTGGTTAGCAATTGGCTCTTAAGTCTAAAATAAGTCAAACCAGCATGGAAATCCCGTTTATTACTTTATACCTACCAGTTATCAATTTATAGTAAAAAATTAGCAGATTGACTCTGTATCTTCGCTACGACTATAGTTGAGTGAGCTAGTTATCCGAAGATTTCTTATGTGAGTTTGTCCATGTAAACCTAATCTAAGGCTTATCTGTTCATTCCTTAGTTAATTTTTGAAACCTTTATCAAATATGGACGATGACTTAGTCAGATTGTTAAACAGATATTACAACCCAGAGATATACCAAGAGATAGTTTTTTTTCTAAAGGAGAAGAAATCTAATTCCATAAATGGAAAAATTTTGGACTTCAATATGGCTCGATTTGCACTTCATGTCATGAGAAACAACAAATTCTTGTTCGTCAATGCCAACTTTTCCAAGAAAGAAAAGTTGGCATTGCTTTATACAGAAATGACTCAAACTTATCCACTATACGGTTCATATTCCAATGACAATTAGAATAAAAAATCTTTATCTGGCAAATAACATCATTATCTGTATCAAGATTGACTCTTGTTTAACACAATAAATTATTATCCAATTATGTGTGAGTTAAGATTAGCTTTTATCGACAATGACATTTGTTTCATCAATCAAATTTCTAACTATATCAAGAATAGTTTTGAAAACATAAAGATAGTCGCTGTAGTTTCAAATTTGCAGGAGATTGAAGCAAAAATAATTTCTACAGCCCCACAATTGTTATTCTCAAATATTACCCTTGACAATTTTGCCACTTTCCCTTATATAGAGAAAGTGCAATCTGTAATCAAATTTCATGCTATCTTTTTCACTGAGTGTATAGATTTAATTTTTAGAACATTGAATGTTAGATGGATTAATCATATAGTAAAACCGGTTGACTATTGTCATCTACACAAGTTGATTTCAAAAATACAGCAAAGGGAATTGCTTAATAAAAATCTCTATGGTATGGAAAAGTCTGATATCATAGATTTTATGGTTTTACCAAAGAAAGATAAAATTCTCTTTATCAAGATAAAAGAGGTGTGCTATTTAAAAGGAATGGGGAAAGGTACAATAGCCCACACTGTGCATGGAGATAGGTATATTACAAATCAATATAATTTAAAGTTTTATCAAAACATCCTATGGCACTACGGATTTTTTAGAGTCCATAATTCTTACCTTGTTAATAAGTTCTTCATTTCACAATTGAAAAATAGCTACTGTGTTGTTAACGGCGATAAAGTTCCTTTTTCCCGAAGAAGGAGAAAAGATATTTTAAACGAAATATCTCTTCCATCTAAATTTGACTATGTGATTTTTAATAAAGATGCGACGATTTAACTCTAAATTTTCAACTAAACGTCTGCACTTAATCTATTAAATCATTTAAAAAACATAGGAAAGAACACTAAAATTATTTAAAATGGATAATCATACCGTTCTAAACACAAATATGACATAGGCATACAATTTTGAAATCATAGGACAAGGTAATTCTCAGGCAATCCGATGTAAATATAGACCTTTGGCAGTTCAGGTTTTTGGATAATGGAGGAACCAGCAAGAAATATTTATAAAGAATAACACTAAAAAGTATAGGTTTCTTTTTGATTCACAAGATAATGCCCTTGAATTGTCATAGTATTTAGATAATCATGGCATCAACAAAATAGAGGGCTTTGAAATCATCCATAGGAACATTAAAACAAAAATATCTACGGATAAAATTTCGTCGCTATTTATAGAAAAAGGATAATCCAAGGTGTTTTAATAGGTAGAAATACTCCACATGTTAGAGCCTAATTAAATATTGACCGTGCTTCCCCATGAATCCTATCAAAATTTGCTTTTAATTTATCCCAACCAATAATCTTGGGATACGGTAAATCCTTTATAATCTGAGGTGTTTTAAAGCATACCTTCTTGTCCTTCCCATCAAAGAACACCACAAATTCCCCTTGCCGTAATCCATAAAAGGCATCTGCTCGCGTCTTGGCCACCTCTCTTTCACTTTGAGTGACGCGAGTATCAAAATTGAGGTTATATCCTTTGTTGACGCTTTTGGATTGTTTTTTCACAATTTCAAAAAAACGTTCATAGTATTTGGCCGTATCGGGATCATTGGCCTTTCCAAAGAATTGGTAGGAGAGATTGCCCAATATGGCCTTGCTTGCCTTGTCCCCATAGAGCATATCGTTCTGAATCTTGTCCTGTAGCACATAGACCGTTGCTATATCATAGCTCCTCAATGTTGCAGGAATCCGGTGCATGTTCAAGAGCCGTATGGTGGAAGCCTCTTCTATAAGGAAGAAAGAGGTCAAACGGTTCCGATCGCTCATCTGTTTGGAAACGGTGTGGATGATGGTCGCTATTACTGGGGATAGGGAGGTTTCTTTTTTTGGATCGTTCACAATGGAGATGACCGATGGGTTTTTAGGATTGTTCACGTCCAAGGATACCTCATCCGCAGATAGTGCCATGAATATTTTCTGGGTGCTGATCTTCTTGAAGGCATTGGCCAAGGTACTCTTTACCCCAGCGGTCTGTCTATCGGAATCCACTCCACTGATAAAGGCATCCGCCATAGCCTTGGAGGTTAAATCTGCACTTAGAAATTGAACTAATTGTTCCGTGTCTAAATGTTGGTAGAGCGCAATCATATGGGGAATGGTACAGTAGTCTGGGCAATCTGTTTTCAAACGCCAAATCATTCCCCCCATAAGCCCCTCTACCGCATCTTGAAAGAATTTAGAGGTACCTGTAGTTCCGCTTTCTTTAAGTTCGAGTAAATTTTCCAAAAGGACACGGGAAATCTCGTGGACACTTTCCTCATCGGGCAAATATCGAGGTGCAATGGGATTCACCCGATGGTAGATGGGGTCAAAGGAAACGATATGGAACTTTCGGTCAGTCCCTTTGAAGAGCTGATAGGCCATTTCCGTAATCTCAAAGTTTTTGTAATCGTGCATGACCCCACAAAAACGATTGGCCGCAAAGTGTTGGAAAAGATTGTAGACCACACTTTCGGTCTTTCCACTCCCTGCTGCCCCTATAATGGAAATGCCCCTTCGAATGTTGTCCAACACCACTTTGGCCCCCTTAGTCTGTAGCACCAATCGATATTTTTTATCAACGGTATTGGCCTCTCTGTTTGGGATAAAAACATAATACAATAGGTTTACAAATCCCCAGGGCAACAATACATAGAGTATTGTTCTCTGAAAAACGCCCATTTCCAATAGAAAGAAAAGAGTAGTCCCCATTCCAAGGACCAACATCCATGACAAGGCAAATCCATAACGGAGGCACTTGACCAAAAGCAAAGAAATCAAGCATCCGATTGGCAACAACAACAAAACGATATGTATAAAAGTAATGGTCAACATCATCTTAGATTTCAATGGCCCCCGATCTGATGGCCCGTTCTACACCTTGCTTGAGTTTCATGATGGCCTTATAGGCCAATTGTATCTTATTGGTTGGAATGTTGGGGATTTGGATTCCACCTTTGTGCAACAGTTTCAGAGCAATCTGTTTTTCATTGGTGGGCAATCCCATCAATACGACCATGAACTTTTTGGGGTCTTGACGGTATAGCTTTCTGGCAGTGTATCGTTCCACATAATTCCGGTCATATGAAAACATGCGGTCAAAGGTCTTTTCGGCAGATTGGTAGAACCCGTCACGATGAAACCCTTGTTTGACCTTTTTCCCATTAAGGATGGTTTCCGATTCCTTGAACTTGGCCCCAGGGGAAAGACTGTAGGTATTGGTCACATCCTTTCGACTCACGATGATATGGATGTGGGATTGTGTCCCCTCCTTTTTCATTCCCTCGACCACCATTTTACCATTGATCTTATGCGGGGCTTCTTGAATCAAGCGTTCGATTTCCTTTTGGATGGTTTGTAGATTGCCCTCCAGTTCTCCACGCTCCACTTTTGCCACGTCATTGCGGAGCTTGGCAATTTGTTTTCGGTAAGGGGCATTTTCAAGCACCTTTTTATCAAAGCCCCTAAAAGTGCGCTCATGTTCGATCTTTGCATAGTACTTGATATCGTCAACCGTCACTTTTCGGTCCCGATAAAAGGCAGCGGCATAATCCTTCATAATCTCACGGGTATATCGCCTCAGTGCTTCGGAATCATTGCCTATGTGTTTGAGTTCCCGATGGCTTGGACTGACCACAATGGAATAGAACTTGGGCTCCCTCTTTTTGAGCTTGGCGGTATTGCCATCGATTTCTGATATGGTCCTTTCAGGGGCAATGGCATTTTCATTTTGGTCAAAAAAGGTCTCTTGCCGATCATCAGGTTCCAAATCTTGGTTCTCCTTTTCGAGATAAACCACATAGTCCCGTACGCTGCTGTTATAGGTCTCGAAACCTCTGCCGATTTTCTGTGCTGTGATGGTGATGTACATATCTATAGGTTTTGAAGTGTTCTCTTATAGTTTTCCAATTCCCCTGCGGTAATGTCCAACCGCAGATAGGGTTTTCCGAAAGAAGGCTTTACAAGGGTGGTGTTTCCCACCACATATTGGCTTTCCCTTTTGAGCATTTCCATTTTGTCCATGAGCCTTTCATATCTAATCTTGGGAACGGTGGTC
This sequence comes from Flagellimonas onchidii, assembly GCF_004804315.1. Classification (GTDB taxonomy): domain Bacteria; phylum Bacteroidota; class Bacteroidia; order Flavobacteriales; family Flavobacteriaceae; genus Flagellimonas; species Flagellimonas onchidii. The sequence goes on along the minus strand of NZ_SRXX01000019.1, from coordinate 28,064 downwards.
TCTATCAGCGGCTCTTGCCTTAAAGGTTTGGGTTCCACTTTCGGTCTTTCATGCTTGACCTTTTGTTCGAGCAAGGCTTCCAAAATGGCATTGGTGGGCTTGGTCTGTGTGATTTCAATATCACGGATTATGGCTATGGATGCCTCTGTACGTTTGATGGAAGTCTCGGTAAGTTTCCGGTTGTTGATGATCTCTTGCAGGAAACTTTGGCCCAGCCTGTCCGATGGAACAAAACCATGCCACTCAAAAAAGTCCATAACTGCTATAAGGGTTCCGGTGTGGGATTTAGCAGTTTTTTTAGAGAAACTGCGGAATCGTTTGGCTACCCTACTTTTTATATTAATGGCCGAAAACCCATAAGTCTTTCTATTCTTTTTCATTTTTTACAGCAACTTTTTTTAATGTTTTCAGGGTTTTCAAGGGGATTTACAGCAAATTCCGAAACCCGATTCCGTATCACCATTCTTGGTAGCCCTAGTGTTTATGGGCTTTTGCGGAGCAAATCATACTCGTAGCACCGGCTTGCCGTGCTACCCTCTCGCTATTCCGTTTCCCCACGCAAGCGGGGAAAACTCCATACCAATCCCAAGGTATTGGCCTTGGGTCATCCTGTTGGAGAAACAATGGATTTTAAGAGTTTGGGAAGGAAGGTTTTATAAAAAATGCAACGATACTGATGGATGGGATGGAAAATCTTTAAAAAGAAAAAGGGAACCAAAAATGGCTCCCTGTGTTTTTGCCGGATAATGTCCGAACCAAATATTGAACACATGATTATACGTGTACAAAATCTTTATGGCCTCTTCGTCCATAAGTTTGTTATTGTCCCCACCATTTTTATCACAGTGTGATCGCATGGAATCCTTATAAAGATGTTCCACATGTTCACGGGCCATTGGGAAAAGCTCATCCTGCATCTCTTGGGCAGGCTGTGAAAAATTCAAATGGATCATGATGAGGAATTTAAATCTGGCCGTTGTCCGCAAAACTATAGTATTCCCCAGTAGGGGCAATGATGATATGATCCAATATCTTGACATCGAAAAGTTCCGCTGCCTTTTGGATCTTATCCGTGATCTGTCTGTCCTGATCACTGGCCTCCAATTTCCCGCTGGGGTGACAGTGGGAGAGGATCACGCCCACGGAAAGTGTTTTTAATACTACGGCAAAAAGGATCCGTAGGTCGACCAAGGTTGCCGTAATACCGCCCTGTGATATCTGATAAATGCCTTTGACCTTGTTACTGTTGTTCAACAAAACAATTTTAAAGGATTCATGTACCGCTATGTTATCCTTGTTCCATGTTTGGAACAAGAGTTCCGCTGCATCCTTGGAACATTTGATCTGTTTCCAAAAGGGAGCGGGAATCCGTTCTTTGTATCGTATGCTTATTTCGTTAACTTGTGTTCCCATTGTATTTTCTTTGAGGATCTATAATGAAAAAGAGGGCGGGACAATTAGGTGGCGTGCGCCCTCTTTGTGTTCATAGCTGACCGATCAAGCAGCTTTTTCTACTTTTCCATCCTTGGCCTTGGAAACGGTCTTTTGGTCTTTCCTATTTGTAGAGGCCTGTTCCCCATTTTGGGATTCCCTATTACTTTCCTTGGCACCCAATAACAGGATCTCGGTGGCCACGATTTCGGTAACGTAGCATTTCACATCCATTTCGTTGGTGTAGCTCCGTGAGATCAACCTACCTTCAATGGCAATTTCCTTGCCCTTATGGGCATACTGCTCAATGACATCGGCCTTTTTGTCCCAGGCCACCACATTGTGCCATTGGGTGGACTGCACCTTTTCCCCTTTGGCGTTTCGATAATACTCGTTGGTCGCCATGGAAAAGCGAACTGTTTTGCTTCCACTTTCTAGAACGGTGACCTTGGGATCGCCCCCTATGTTCCCGATCAATTGGACTTTGTTTCTCAATGTACTCATGATTAAAAATTTAAAGATTACTGTATAGTGAAGCCCTATCCGTCAGGGCATTGAAAACTGATTTACTTATTATATCCAGAGCGTTTTCCTTTTTGTTTGTTTTTAACTTTTGAAGTGCTCCCGTTTTATTTTTTTCGTATGATTTCATCGTTATTGTTTTAAATGATTTACTTCCCATAGTGCCGTCACGTATCCTTTTTGTTGCTTATGGTGGTACAACATCCAAGCTTGCAAGGGGCGTATAAAAAGCAGAGCGGCTTTATGCCGCCCGCAAGAATGGATGTTGTTGTTTTGCTATCAAAAAAGGAGTGCCGACGGCTTGGGAAAGTGGATCAATATCGGGAAATCCGAAAGGAATGGGAGCAATACAAAATGACGTGGACCATCAAAACCAATATGACTTGAATGGGCATCGAAAAATATAGTCTTTGGAAATCTCTGCTTTGTTCAAGCATTGGTCAATCTGGGAACCGGGAAAAGAAATTAAATACAGAAAGCGTTTTTTGTCAAATATTAATCACTACTGTTCTCAGTCCCACCAAAATCAAAAAGTTCCTTTACAGGAACATCCAAGGCTTTTGCCAGTTCGGCAACTGTGGACAACTGGATATTGACCATCCCCTTTTCAATTTTTGAGATATCGCTGTAATCTACCTCGCACCGTTGTGACATTTTCCGGTAACTAAGACCTCTATCCAATCGCAATAGCTTAAGGCTTTCTCCAAACGCCTTTAGAAAAGCGTCATGTTCTTTCATTCCATCCATCTTTGGTTGATGGAACAAGGTGGAGAGATTTATCAAAAATATCGTGGGTTAATTAACCCACATTTTATATTTTTATAATGGAAAAAGAATTTTGAAAAACAGTAAGCCCGTGAAGCTTTATGATTATTTGATGCTCAAGGAACAGGAACAAGTGCTCCTTTTGGCCCGCAAGGGAGAATTTGTGGCCAAGTTCGACAATGTTGGGACACATTGTGTGCTCTATTCACTCAGCAGTATTTTTGTGGAGATAGAACATGAAAAGGGAACGAACAAGGTTGTCAATAGGGCCATTTTCCAATCCGGTGCAGATTTGGAAAAATATCTCCCCAGTGGCGAAATTATCATTTGACATTTTCCCGACGTTGAGCAATACCATCAACAATCTCCAGATACATGGCATGCTTACTGGCATCGTCGTCCAACTTTCCATGCTTGGCATGCCACCCAAACGTATAACTGGAGGCAAACTCGCAAACATCCCCGACCCCTTTTTTATCATAGTCCTTAAGGACTTCTTCCCAATCTATGCTATAGGGTTTCGCATCCACGATTCCCTGCAATATCATATTTACCCGTTGCAGGGTTTTCTCAAAGAGCAAACCGGTCGCTCTGATAAAGTTGAATCTGCTTTTGTCAATTTTCATAATGCTCCAACATCCTTATTTTCGGTCAATACTTCAGTCTTTGGGGGAATTTTGTTGTTATAGTAGAATTTAAAGGCCAAAAGGACACTCAGCACCAATGTAATGTACAGTTTGATGCTTGGGCTATTGAACTCTGTCTCTCTCCATGACATGACGATCATCACTACATGGTAGAGGCTCAAAGCAGATGGCACCAGTAAAAAAGGCCTAAAACGACTGCCTTTGGAATCAAAGAACCACCCAATCCATCCCAAATGGGCAAATAGGTATGTACAGAATAGATATACCAATATCCTATAATTCCCAAGACCCCTTACATATCCATCGGAATCCGTCATCATGGTCTCCATGCCAAGATTCGGAACCCATATCCGTAGTTCACCACTCCGTTCGGTGAGCACATCATGGTAGAACGGAAGAACCGCTATCAAGAACAAGGGTGCCAAGAGCAGAACGTTACGAAGATTGATTCCATGCTTTTTCATGGAAAAATATCCCAACACCAGCGCGAACACAAAAAGCATGATCAACTTTTGGGTGGGTTCGTTCCAAAACGTCCTTCTAAGGTTCAACAATATCAAGGCCAACTGGTACAAGCCTGATAACAGCACCAGCAATAAGCCATGGCAATAAACCCTGTCCTTTGCACTTTGGTACCATCCGGCCCATCCAATAGTCGCAAACAAAAAGATCAAAAAGGTATATAGGAAAACCCGATAACTGGAAAATCCGAGTATATAACCATTTGAATCGGTAAGTAAATTTTCCAACCCAAAATTGGGAACCCATTCCTTGAGCCCATTTGGGTCGGTAATGATATCATGGAAATAAGGCAGCGTTGACAATCCTATGATCATCAACGCTGACCAAAATGTATCAGGTATCCTGATTCTTGATTTCCTTACCGTCAATTGCCTGTTGTTCTGTTGCATTATAAAGTGCTTCATCCTCTTCCAGATTGCTCTTACTGCAAGAGGTGGATAAGCCAAGGGCAAACAATACGGTCAATGCGAAAATGAATTTTTGTACATTCATGACTAAAAATTTTAAGGTTATTATTCCTTAAAATTAGATAGCCATTGGACCGGTTCGGCCTTTGCCCCTTCAAACTTCTACAAGATATATCAACATTTATAGGGATAAATTCCTACTTTGATATAAACTTTAATCGGACAATAAATATATGATAAAGATTTCCTTATGTGACGCTTACACCTATTTTTTTGATAAAGTGCATATTTTTTAGACATCCCATTTGTTTCCGAAGCCTATGATTCACCACCGGAACATTACCGAAATATCCAAGCCGAAATATATCTCAGGCATTCCATAATCCAAACGGGGCACCGAAAATAATTGGCCTATCAACCCGTATACTTGTCCAAATAAGGTAAACCTTATTTATTGGGATGTTGATGTTTTGCAGTCAAAAAGGAAAAGCCGACGGCTTGGGAGAGTGAATCAATAACGGGAAATCCGAAAGGAATGGGAGCAACGGAGCAAGAAAAAAATAGATTAATCTAAACTTTGATTTAGATCAACTCCCTCAAAAAAAGAACATGGGATTTAAAGTTGTTTTAAATCCCATACACTGCCGAATAGATTGAGATAAGGTTTTCCGCTAATTCAAGTACAAAGAAAATCCAACCTTCAATTGGACACCAGAAGTAATGGTTCTTTCATTGGCCGGATTATCATCTGTGTTCTTATCCGTAAATGAATTATAGACAAGGACAGTATCGAAACTGATCTTATTGCCCAATTGGGCAGCAAGACCGATACCTCCACCAAATGATGAGATATTTGAATTGATAGTGCTGTCAAAACCATCGGGATTCGGGTCATCAAATTTGAATTTGCTCCGCCCCAACAAAGCACTTACTTCGGCAAAAGGCCTGACGTTTTTATGACCGTAGTAGTATCGGGCAAAAGGACCTCCCATGAAAATGGAGCCATTTATGTCATCCCCTGAAAAACTATCTTTTTTTACACTTAAAATACTTAAATGGCCCTCGACCCCAACTGTCAAATTATCCCAAAAGAACATGCCGAATTTCGGGGACAGGTTGACGGAAAAAGTTTTTTCGGATTCAGATTCGAAACCATCACCCTTTCTTTTTTCCGATTGGAATCCAAGCTGCGTCAGGCCAGTATTGCTTACCGTAGAAGTAATGCCTATCAAAAATTTCCCTTTTTCAATTTGTGAAAAAAGAGGGTTATAGCTTGTAATGAACAAAAAAACTATCAGGAGAAATCGTAACATTGGATTGTTTTGAAAGAATTCAAGATTAAATCTACATTTCCATTAATCATGTGGGAAATTATGCCTTAAAGAAAACGTAATTTTAAGTAATATCACAGATTTTATTTCCTTTTGTTGTACAATCTCCAAATAACTATTCAAAATTTAATCGAACAGTTCTCGTGGTATTGTTTTCAGAAAGGTTTGCCATGATTCTTTCTCCTTTACCAAAATGAAATTTCGGAAACACATATACAAACCTAACCGTCTGTCCATGACCGACATTATTCGGGATATTATGGCTGTATAGGGGCAGAAGTTCCAATTCCTGATAAGAGCTTTTCCTTCCCTTTTTCCCATTGACCTTGGACATTTCCAATCTGCCAAAATCAAAGGCCACACCGGAATTGTTCCTTACTTCAAATTGGACATACACTTCGTTTTCCAAAGTGTACATGTTCTTGACAGCCAAAGAGAGCCCTTGGTCCCTTTTCCTGATATTTTTTCGTGCGGGGAGTTTCAGCAATGCTTCGCAGGACTTATGAAACTTGTCCTCGACCCCTTTAACAGTGATAGATGAATCCCTGACAGTTTCCCTTGGAACCACGTTTTTGGAAATTTTTTGAATCCCCTGTCTTTCTGTCCCGATGCGTTCCTGTTCAGTGATGAATCGATTGGGATATTCAAGATTATTGGCATAGCTAATGATGTAGGAATAGATGCTACCGTCATCGGTGATTACCAACAGGTTGCTGTCCTTCCCTGGTACTGCCTTTAGAAGCCCCAAGGTCTGTTGGTTCTCCCGATTATAGGTAAAGACAAAATTACTGTTCCCCACAATGCCCTGTTTGATTTGTGAGGGAAAGAAAAGGGCCATGTTCATATGCTCGTTGGCATAAATGGTATCCAGTGGTTTGGGGTTGTTGGCTTGGGCCGTTACCATCAGTAACGATCCCAAAGTGATAAATATGCTTTTCATGATGTTTCTATGTTAAGGCCTCTTATGGGCCAACTTTTAATAGGATTTTATAGTTTTTGTTTACCGTTGCTTTGACTTTCCGGTTGGAACGTTTAAAGATGTTCTTCAGCCCCCTGATTTGGGGGACACCTGGCACATTGATTATGGCACCGTCCACCATCTCTTTGGAGGCCTCGGCCCTAAAAGTGTTCCTGATATAAAGCCCTTCGAGACCGTCCCGATAGTCATACGCTTTCAGTTTAATTGGGATATGGTCGATGTTTTCAACTTCCAGGACAACCCTGTTGGGCTGGAAGGCCACTAAACCAAATATTACGGTATTCTTTGGAATGGTCCTACCACCTATGACAACCTCCTTTAGGGTACGGAATTCCAATCTATCATTGATCCTAACGGTCTGTTCCCTTTCCACTATGGCCAAAATGACCCTATTGTCCACTTTTGAATTATTCAACAGCGGGTTGGAGGCAAAGAACAGTTGTTGTTCCAAGGCCATTTCCTGTAGCGTAGGTTTTGCAGCTCCTTTTGGTTTTGGCACGGTTTCCTGTTTGGACTTTTTCTCTGGAGCTCTCACCTTCACCTCATTTTCCTTGGCAGGCTTCCGGTATGTTCCCTGGGTATAATCAATCCTCCCCAACCTGTAGATACTGTCCACAATCCGGGCTTTCTCCTTATCGATAATATCTGGGTCAAAGAGCCCCGTGGAATCCAAAAACTTCTCATCATAGATACTGGGAGCATTGGTGGTCTTCACTTCCTTGAGGTCATTGATGGCCTCCAACTTGGAGGCATATTCCTTTTGTGCCCCATCCAATTGCGGTACCAGGGGCTGGTCCAGCTGTGCACCATTATCATCCCCATCGGTCAGGAAGACCATGGAATAGACCACCATAAAAATGATGACCAGACCAATGACAATCCCAAATACGATTTTCTTTTTGTCCAATTTCATACTTTTATTTTTTAATGTAGGTCATCGACCCTTCTCAATGAATTTTCAAAATAGTTGCCTATCAACAGCCCATGGGCGTTGTTGGGAAAGTTCCGGTCCACCTTGATAAGTTTGCCGGAAGTCTTAAGTTCATACACATCGGTCACAGTCCCACGGTCAATTTCAAAGACCACAACGGTCCTGAATGACCATATTTCTTCTTGGAGGGTAAGCTCGGATTCCACGGAAACAATCTTCTGCACCAATGAATACTGTAGGAGCCGATTGTAGACCCCATCGGCTTTTTTCTGCCGGTATACATTGTCCACCGAACTGTCCCCGAGCCAAAGGGCCTTTTCAATGTTCCTGTCATAATTACTGGCATCGATGCCATAGAAATAGTTGTAGAACAGTTCCAAATGCGCCAAGGCCTCGACTTCAAGGTTTTCATTCCTATCGGCCCATTTCAAGGGAATGACCGACCCGTCCGTTCCAATGGCGAACGTCCCTCCCTTGGTCTCTTGGTACATCCTGTACGATACCAGACCAGTAATGGTCGTGGTAATGGACGATGCGGCGACCACGGCCAGGACCACAAAGCGGTTGGCCCTCAGTATCCCATCTATGTTTTTATACATTGTCTTCATATCATTTGAGTTTTATAGAGTGCCTTAGGCACCAAAAAGTTTAAGTGAAAAGGAGGTTGCCCTTCGGTACAGTTTGAACTTCAAAAAGACGATGAACCCAATGGTGCCCAGTTCTACCAAGGGGGCAAAGACCGTACTGCCATAATCCGTTCCAAATAGGTTCACCCAAAAATCCGTGGTCAGTTCCGTATAAAGGGCATTGATAAAGATGTTCACCAAAAAAAAGGCGGGCACCAACATATACACGGTGGCATAGAGTTTAAAAAAGGAATAGGCAAGATCCCTGAACTTCTCAAAGACCGCCAAGCTGATGACCAAGGGAAAGAAAGCCCTCATGATGCCGAGAAGGAAGAACCGTTCCGCCAAAAAGAGCGGATAGATGAACAGGTCCAATAGCCACAGGAACACGCTGATGATAAATGCCATGATCCGCATTCCATAAAAGGGACTGACCAGGGCCTCGTACAAAAGGGCCAATCCTTTACTCGCGGCATCCAAAAGACCGGTATCCTCCTCAATTGAAATATCCTGTAACTGTAATGGTACAAGGTCCGGGGCCGTATTGCGATATTGGGTCTCTATGCTCACCAAAATATTGTCGAAGACCTCCAAGACCTGATCCGAGAATATGACCAAGATGACCACGGCAAAGTTCTTGGCCAGTTCCGTTGGGGTCAGTCCCCAGGTATGACCATCCCGTTCGGCCACTCCCTCATTGTACTTTTTCATGATGTTGATCAAGAAAAAGAGGATGGCCAGGGCCTTCATTCCCACAATGGTGTACTGGGAAAAATCACTTCCAGTGATAGTATCGTACACCGCATCCACATACTCCAAACCGATGCTCAATGCAAAACCCGCCATGATCAATAATTTGTTTTGCGATTATTGATAGTTGCCTGCATTTCCCGAAAGGAAATGATGTCCCTGTACCTTTTGGCCTTCCGTTCAATCTCGCCCACCATTTCCTTGGAGCGCATTTCCTTTTCCTTGAGCACGGTGGCCCTTTCCGCATCGGTCATTTTTAGAAAATCACTGGAAAGGATCTGCTCCACAAATTCCAGATCTTCCAATGAATTTTCGATGATGGCATTGAAGGATTCCGAAATGCGCTCCACCTCTTCGGGATGGATATGTGGTGAGTTCAAGATTTTCCTAAGGTCGTTCCGTACCACATCGAAAAGGCGTTGGTTGTTCTTTGCCAATTCACGGACGGCCTTCAATTGTTTGATGACATCGCTTACCTTTTCGATGCGCTCTTTTTGTTCCCGTAAAAATTCCACGGTCTTCAAGAGTTCGGTGGTCTGTTTGGCCGATTCAATGATTTGTTTGCCCAAGGTGATGAAGTTGGTGTTGTCATACACCGGCATCCCCTGGGCGGTAGTACCGCCGGGCAATAAAAGGGCTAAAATCAGTGCAATACTTAATGTTGTAATCTTGTTTTTCATGATGTTATTGATTTTTGATGAATGAATTTTTTGATGGCCGTTTCCATACAGCCCGTTTCTTGATATAGTTCCATTATGGCCTTGTTGTCGGGGCCATCGGTCAGATAGGCGGCATATACTTCCGGGGGAACTTCCAATCTGAAAATGTTGCTTTCCTTCCCGATCTTTATGAAGATTTCGGTGTACTTGCGCTTTCCCGAAAGATTGTTCCTGATGGATCTCAGTTGATTCAGATCATGGGAGGAAAGGTGGAGCCTTTCTTTCAATGTACCATAGCCTTTTTCGTTGCGAAGACTATAGATGACCTGGGTATTTTCCAAGATACTGGCCGAGGTCGAGTTTTGGGGCAGCTGGTTGATGGACTGGAGGATGATGCCAATGGCCCCTTCCTGTTTTCGGATGGCCTGATAATAAAACTCCACGCTCTCCAGTACATTATCGAACTTGAGCTGCTTGGCGAACTCATCAAAAAGGATAATGCCACGCTCTTCGCGGTTCTTCCAAATGGTTCGCTGTATGGCCGTTTTGATGAGCTTGAGCATAACAGAAAGGATTTCCTTGTTGTCCCTCACCTCATCAAGTTCGAACACGATGAGCCGTTTGTCCTCAATACGATAGGATTGGTCTTCGGTGGTCCCGAACAGAAAACTGTAGAGACCGTCCCCGACATATTCCGAAAGAATGTGAAGAAATCCTTGGATGTTGAAATATTCTGGATGGATCTGCAATCGGGAAAGCAGGTCTTCTTGATGCTTGCCGACAAATTGGTAGAAACTGTCCAAGGAATGTGAAGTGTCACTTTGCTCCCTGTAATAGGCATGCAATATTTTCTTCAGGGCGACCGAGGTCTCCTTTTGGGGCTTTGTCCCCATTCCCATCAACTCGAAGAGGAAAATGGAAAGGTCCTCCAAGCGTTCGGGGGTGACATCATTGCTATCCGTTATGTAAAAGGGGTTGATGCCAAGGCTTTTACCATTTTCATAGCGTAGCACGGCATATTGTCCCGGATACAGGTTGGCAAACTTGGTATAGGAACCGCCCAAATCGATAATGACCAGCCGTACGCCCTGCTCAAAATACTGCCTCAAAATATTATTGGCCAAAAAGGACTTCCCTTCTCCTGTTGGGGCAAAAATGGCAAAATTCCGTGCCTTGATGCGCTTTTTCTGTTCGTCCCAGACATCCTTCAACACCGGAATGTTGAATTCCCTGTCGTTGAACACAATTCCCTTTCTGTCCGTTCTGTAATTGGTTGTATTGATCCATGGACAAAGGGCATGTTTGAGATCGGTCACATAAAGATCTTGATTGGAAAAATTGGGGGCAGAACAGGGAAAACTGTTCAGGACATAGTTTTTCCGCTCCTTCCCACAAGGATAATACGGTACAATATCCAGTTCCTTGAACTCGGCTTTTATCCTTGAATTGGTATTCTCCAGTTCTCGTTTTTCCTTGTTCCAATGGATTACATTGAGGTGCCCACGAACGATCCTAGAACTGTCATCGTTGTTGATCTGGTCAAGGATATGTCCGATCTTTTTGAGAACGACCTTGTTCTGGGTTCCAAAATTGGAGCTTTTCTTCAATTCCTCGACTTTCTTCTCCAATTGCTTTCTCCATTGATGCTTGTCATCCAAATAAATGATCTGGTTCACCACATGGTTTTCCTTTAGGGAAAGCCCCAGGCCATCGATGAACCCCTGATGGAACGTAAAATCATCCGAGGTGAAATACTCATTGACCTTACTGGTCTGTACGCTGTCCCCGAAGCAGGACTCACTGTTGATGGCAAGTACATCAAAATGGTTGTTCCCAATGGTCACATTGGCGCCATCCAAAACGATGTCGGTATCGCAATTGGAACTGTAACCATTGAACTGTTCTTTGGTCAAGGACATAATCTCATCAGCCCCTATAGGTCCCAACTGGATTTTTGTTCCATTGTTGATATAGTTCACGGAATCGGTCACCGAGGCCAAAAAACGTTTCACGTTATCATCCAGCTCCTTGTGCAACCCTTTAGATGTCTTTCTAAAGGGATTGACATATTTGGGATTGTTCAGTCCCTTGTTCTTGGGACATGTAAAGAACAGATAGCTTCGGTGGTCCAGATATTCCCTCCCCTGGAAATAATCATGGGTCGCTTTGGACAAAAATGTACCATTGGGCAGGTGTTCCGAAGTGAAGGATGATTTAAGGTAAACATCCTGTTTATGGACCACGGTACCGACATGGAGGGATTTCAGGGCCTGGAACCAATTGCTGTGCAAATCCTCAAAATCCTTTTCGGAAAGGGAATGGATCTCAGGGAGCAAAACCTTGTAACAGGCTAGCACATTGCCGTTGTTGGCAAAGATGATATTATCCTGAATGTCCAAAATGGGATGATGGGAGGCGATGTTAATTTTCGACATGGTTCAATAGATTGTCCTGTTTATTACTGACACAGTCTGGGAAGACCTTGTTTAAGTGCAAAAGGTTCCTGTTGTATGACATCTTGGTCAGGACGGCATACCAACATAGGTTCCATCCCATGGCCAGGATAATGACCATAAGGCTAAAGGAAAAGATGATGATCAGCAGGGATGCCAGGATGGAGAGCATCAAAAGGGCAAAGAGGGATATGGGAAGCCCCCATATCCTGGCTCCTTTGCAGATGTCCTTATATATCATGTACTTTCTCATTGGTGATGGAATAGACATCATTTGATTAGACCACAATTCCAATGAGATAGGTAAAGATGCCGACAACGGCTCCTGCAATGAGCACGAACACCAATACCCGAGTGATGCCTTTTTTGAGGTCTGCGTTCTCGCCAAAAAAGTGGCCCGCATTGAAAAGGAAGCCGACCAAAAAGATGACCCCCAAGAGTAGGGGAAAAATGGTCCGGATGGTATCAGAGATGTCGTTGACCGAATCCTCGATGCCCCCGATCTGTGCAAATGCGGGGATGCCCGTAAGGAGCATTGCCCAAATGAATACAACTGTTTTTTTCATGATTTTTTGTTTTACGGCCGATTGAGCCCATTGATGAATAAACTTTTTCGAAAAGTATCGTGATGATGGTAAAAGGATGGTAATGCCCTAAAAATTAACGGACTGTGGTGTTAAATTTTGATGAATCACAGCTGTTTTTGCGAAACCATTGAAGATTGCACAATGAAATTTTAAATATTATATGACATGGAACCAAGAAAAATCCTTCTCTTATTTGGCCTGTTCACGGCCTTCCTCAATGTGATTGGACAGGAGCCCCCTGACCGAAAACAGATCATTATTGTTGATCCCGGACATGGAGGAATTGATAGTGGGGCAGTTGGGATAAATGGCTTAAAGGAAAAAGACTTGACCTTAAAGATTGCGCAGGCAATTGTACATTATAACAAGGTATTGTTGAATCAGCAATACGACATATACCTGACCCGATACGGGGACACATTGATCTCATTGGGGCATCGCACAAAACTGGCTAAGATTCTAAACCCAAAAATCTTTGTCTCCCTTCATTGCAACCATGCCGATAACCCAAGGGCTTCTGGACTTGAAGTGTATGTGTTTAATGGCGCGATCCGTAAACAGAATGAGACCATGGGGAAGATTATGGATAGCTACTTGCAAAAACAATTGGGATATCGGAGTCGTGGGGTGAAACGGGCCAACTTTCAAGTACTTCGGGACAACAGGGAGGTATGTCCAGCCCTGTTGTTAGAACTTGGTTTTCTGTCCAATAAGGATGAGGCAATGCACTTGGAAAGGGAAGAGAAAATCAATGCGTTGGGGTTGGCCATATTGATGGGAATCAAAACTATAATGGAATGAAAATGTTACTTGTAAGTTTATATAAGGTGCTCAAAAAAATAGTCGTTGAGGTAAGCAAGGAACTATGGGATGTTCTCAGGAGGCTGTTCAGGATTTGAAATCAATTCGCTTTCTATCGTGCTGTTCTTTCTCCATAATATCCTTATTCAATAAATAATTGAGAGCATCAAAGACATCCTTAAACTGTCTATCGTATTTTTTTTCCAGTTCCTTAAGTTGGATAGTGAGTTCCTTATGGGACAGAGCATATTTTCTTAGGAATACAAAAGCTCGAATTATCTGAATGTTGACTTCAATGGACTTGGGAGTGTTCAGGACACTGGATAACATTGCCACACCCTGTTCGTTGAAGGCAAAGGGCAGATACTTGCTGTGCCTACCACGCCCAGAAAATTTTAAGGTCGCAAATTGCGTCCTTAGAACCGCATGCTCCTCTTTGGTGAGTTCAAACATAAAATCTTTTGGAAAACGATCTATGTTTCGACGAACAGCTTCCTTCAGCCGTTTGGTTTCGGTACCATAAAGTTTAGCAAGGTCAAAATCCAAGAGTACCTGTTGGCCTCGGATTTCAAATATTATCTGTTGAATTTTCAATAGTTCCATGGCCCAATCATATATTTAATTGGCACCATAACAGGGGATGCTCACTAGCTGCATGTTTTTCATTATTAATACTGCCAAAAATGTTCCATTTCGGCTGTGTTTTATACCACATTCCCTTTCTGACCAACCCACAATTTTTAATAGTTTTAAAGAGTCCGTTGGACAGCATCAGATAATCTCGTTGTTTGATGTTTACTCCCATTCGGTAAGCTCCCAATCTATAATAACCAGCATCTTTGCCCTTGTCCAGATCGACCGCAAAATTGGGATGCTTTGTAATGTCACTTAAACCGATATTTTTGATCATAGTTGAGATAGCATTACTATAAGCGGGGGCGTTCAGAGTACCCATAAATACTGAATGGTTATAGGTATCTATTTGCTTTTTGACAAAGAGCTTGGCTATATACTCAGATTGTTTTTTTTGGCGATCTACAAAAAAATCTGGCGTGTAATTGTTATTGGCAAAGTGTGAGCAAAGAATATCAAGGGGCAAACCAGAACTTGTTCTGAACCTATATTCTTGTAGATCCATATCAAATATGGGGTTGCCCTTGTCATCTAATTCGTTCACATGGGTCTTAATGTACTCAAGATCAAAACCCTTTTTGGCCAATACACCAATACCACGACCAAAAAGGTCATTGGTTTCCAAAAATACGGTTTCAGTATAAGGAGAGTTTTCTTTGGATGAAAGGAAATGTCTATTGAACTGAACCAATGAAGCCCTGTTCTCAACCTCCAAAAGAATGAGAATATCTGGCTCCACTTCCTTGATGACCTTGGCCTTGTTCAGAATGGGCACTTCATCGATAGGCATTGAGTCAACTTTTGCCCATCCTTCCCAATTTGTCAGATATGATGCCTTTGGGGTTTCTGTGTCCAAACCCTTTTTGAGTAGTAACTCTCCCATGGCGTTTTTGATGGTGAAATAGGAAGTTTTTGCTTTGTTATCAAATCCTAGAAAATAAGAAAGTATCCGCATCCTGTCATAGTCTTTCTGGGTGCGATTAGGTTGAATCAAAAGAGTTTCAAATTCCTCTATCCAACCAATCTTATTATCAGCATTGTTCCGCTCCAATAGGCTTATATGGCGGCAGAAGATATTCTGTATGTTGAAGAAGGCTATTTTCATGATTTGTCCTTAAGAAAAAGGTTCTTGTTGTCCATAAGGATTTTATGGATTTCCTCTTCATCATAATAGATGATTCCTCCCAATTTTGAAAAAGGGATGGTTTCATTGATTCTGAAATTTTGAAGGGTTCCTGGGCTTATCCCCAACTTGTTCATGACAGCATTGGACTTAATCCAACGGTCCAAAGTGATACGGTCATTTTTTAATAATATTTCCTTGATTTCATCCAAAAGGGACTCCTTGAAACCCTCTAGATCCTCCTGTGTTAAAATATTTGCTGGCATAATGGAACAATTTGGTTAAACAATTAGTACGTTATAGCAAATATTAAAATCCATCCCATTTAATTTTACAAGGTTGGTAAGAACCTAGTATTTTATTACAGGAAACATTGCTATCTATTTAAGATTTATTAGGCTTCATGTTCTTCCATTTTCCGGATTAAATTCGCTCTGATTTCATCAAGAAACTTTGTTCTATTAAATTTTCTTGATTTTAACTGAATGAAAGAACCATAGTAATCTCCTAAATCAATATTGAAGTATTTTTCAAATTGGGCAACAATTTTTTTGATTTCAATATTACCATTGTTTAAAGCCCCTGAACAATATATTCCATAAATCATTTCAACTAAAGCTACCTTGCTTCTTGTCCATTTTAAAGAGTCAAATGGCCTTGATTCTCCAATGACATTAATTCTCTTAATTTCTAAGATTCTTTGTCTTAAGTAGTCCAAAAACAACTCGAGAAAATGCATTTCAGCCCAGGCACTATCACAAGCTGTATTAAAAATAGGATCCTTGTAATCCTCTTTTAGTTGTTCCTCCTTAAATACCCTATAATCCTGATACCTACGTGTAAAATATTGTGTATCAAAGGAAGATTCGTTTTGACATCTATACTGTAATAGGTGAAAGAATTTTGCCAATCGTTTATCAATTCTGGATAATTTCTTATTTAAGAAATCCAATTTGTTCTCAACGGAGGATTTTGGCATGCTGATTTCAGCCACTAATACAGCAGAGAAATAAAAATGGTACATTAAGGGAACTTTTTTAACTTCCTTAAAAAATAAGATTTCTTCTAGTTTAGACTTAAATCCGCGTTTCTCTACTTCTGATTTTAATTTTGTAAGTGTTAATTTACACAGACTCAAACCTTCTTTAGCACTCTGACTTTTAATGGCGCCCGAATTCTTTATATCCTCTAGAGACTCCATAAATTGATGTAGTATATTTCTGTAAACCATAGTTTTTAAATTCAAACATGAATTAGTTGAACGATTCTTTGAATACGTTGAACTAGTTTTGTTTCCTTAAATCAATATATTCCTTAATCTTTAAGAACAAAAACGCTATCATCTAACATTCAGGGAATTACGATTTAAATTCTTTGAATTTGAACCTGACTAAGAAATAAAGGCGTGGAACAAATAATCCTTTTTTTACAAAAGGTGTGTATAATTCTTTATTTTAGAATTTTTGGAAGAGAATGAAACTCATAAATAAGGCTTCGACATTAATAATCATTTTTATTATATCGTCTTCTGCTACGGGTCAGTCCAAAGTAGATAGCCTAAGTCAACTAAACATGCTTACCGAGATTTATGAAAAGTATATTGAGAATGTTGAAGATTCAGTACTTGCTAAAAAGTATGCCTTTCAATTTAAATCAAAGGCGGTTGAGTTGAATGTGGATGAATATATCTGTTACGGATACTACTATTTGGCTAATTCAAGTTCTGGAGAAGAAAAAATCGAACATTTAGATACAATTATATATCAAGTAAGCAGTAGGCTTGAACAAAGGCCATATGTTCAGTTTCCAGAATTGGCTTATGAGTCCAAAGCTGATTTCTTATATGAAAACCTTGAATATGACAAATCTCTAGATGTTTTACTTGAAGGTCTTGAAATCGCTACTCAAAATCAAAAAACAAATTACATCAATAGGTTTAACTTGACCATTGGTCTGATAAAGTCTGAGAGAATAAATCAGGAAAAAGAGGCTTTAAAGATTTTCAAACAGGTATATCTATATTTTGCTCAAAACGAAAAACATGTAGAAGAAGAAACTGATTATCTGTCCTCAATTTTTGCACTGGCTGATATTTATAGAAAACTCAACCTTAACGATTCAGCCAGTTATTTCAATAAACTTGGATTCAAGGAATCCCTTAAACTAGGCGATTCCACTTTCAAAAATTACTTCATTTTCAATGAAGGGTTAAACAAATCATTTGAAGGTAATTCTCGGGCAGCTATAGATAGCATATTACCTTCAATTAGTTTTTTAAAAAGTCAAAATGATTTTGGGAATATTGGTCTTTCTCAATACGCCCTTGGAAAGTCTTATTTGAGTCTTGGGATGGGAGATAAAGCATTAAAATATTTTGCCAAAATGGATTCTCTTTTCAAATCCGATAATGTGTTCAATATAGAACAAAGACCAGGATTTGAGTATTTGGTCAACTATCATAAGTCTAAGAACGATAAAATAAGCCAGTTAGAAGCCATTGAAACACTAGTTAAGCTTGACAGTATTTATATGACCCAATACAAGGACATTAGAGATTTGATGGACGTTAAGTTTGACAGAATGAATCTGCTCAGGGAAAGAGAAGATCTAATAATGACATTAGATGAGCAAAACAAAAAATCTAGAAAAACCATATATCTATCTGTTGCTCTAGGGATTCTATTTCTATCCAGTACTATTGTTTATTATCTAAAACAACGAGCCTATAAGTCAAGATTCGATGAAATAATGAATTCCGGGTCAATGCATGCCTCTGCCGAAGAAACGAAAGATGAGAGTGATGGAGATATAGGCGTACCAGATAAAATAGTAAAACAAATTTTAATGAACTTGTCCAAATTTGAGAAAGAGGAAGGCTATTTAAACTCTAATATGAATACCCATGTTCTTGCTGAAAGAATAAGTACCAATTCTAAATATCTTTCTAAAGTTATAAATCAACACAAAGGCCAAAGCATTATAACTTACATTAATAATCTTAGAATAGATTATACTATCAAAAAATTAAAAACAGATAAGCAATTTAGAAATTATACCGTTAAGGCCATTGCTGAAGAGATGGGCTTCAATAACCCAAACTCATTTTCAACAGCATTTGAAAAAAGGACTAAACTGAAGCCATCCTATTTTATCAAACGCATTTCAAGTGCCACAAATTCCTAGAATCTGGATTACTAATTATACACACCTTGCATAAATTTTAATAGTTTAGAACATAATTTACTTGTATAGATTAATATAACTTAAATACTCTGATTATGAGAAAAGAAAAAAGAAGGCTATCCTTGGATAATTTCACTGCAGCAAAATTGGAAGAAACTGAAAAAGTACAAGGAGGTGATGGTGGCGGGGATACTGTTAAGCCGCCTAAAAAAAGTAGAGGCTGTTTCCCTCCAAAGCGATGAACAATTATTTTTTTAATCAATTGAAGCCTTGGTGAATTCCAAGGCTTTCTCTTCTAATTATGAAATATTTCCTTCTTTTTGTATTACTCCTTCAAACTTGTCAAGCGCAAAAAACTACGCCCACGGAAATGAATGATGCCAATTATTGGCATTTCAATCAATTTGCTCAAGACTCTGTTCCAGGAATAAATGCCAAGAATGTATCACCAGAATTTCCGAAAAGCAATAACATGGACAAAATTGTAATTGCGCTTATTGATTCAGATGTTGATATTAACCATAAATATTTGAAAAATAACCTTTGGTATAACAAACATGAAATTGCAGATAACCATTTGGATGATGATGGTAATGGATATATAGATGACAAACATGGCTGGAATTATTTGGCATCGGGCAGCACGAAGCTTGTTCGATTTGCAAACAATACTTCCATTCGATATATAAGAGAGTTTAAAAGCAAATTCCAAGAGTTAAATAAAGAAGGAAATGAATTAAGCTTTGAAGAGGAAGCGTTTATGAAAACATATAATAGTGCACTTGAAAGCAAGAATAGTGAATTGTCTCAATTGGCAGAATATAAGGAATATATTAGCTGGTATGAAAATTCTTTAGTTTCTTCTGATAGTCTACTAATGACTTATGGAATTGAAAGACCATATTCTGAAGGTCTTTTGGACAGTCTGTTTAATAAGGTCTATACTATTGGCAATGATGAAATAAGAGGAAGATTAATCTATTTTGCATTAGATGATTTACAGAATAATCGAGCCAAAGAATATGAAGACTCAAAGGTGTATTTTGAGCAAAATTCTAAGTATGCCTCTAACAAAGATTTTGATGAAAACGAAAAAAGAAATTTGTTAAAACAATCTACAAACTCAACCAACGCTGGTTCACCAAATGTGAATATCAACATTGAAAATGAAGTACATGGTACGGAAATGGCTGGCGTTTTGATTAAAACCTTTAGTTCCATATACAACGAATCCCCTAATAGCGATAATTTAGAAATTATGGTTTTATCCATTTTCCCAGAAAATGGAGCAGAACATGATGAAGACCTTTCAAAAGCAATCAGATACGCAGTTGACAATGACGCACAAATAATCAATTATAGTTCAACATTAAATTATTTAGTTAAGCCCGAATCAGTTTATTTGGCTTTAGAGTATGCCAAAAACCGAAATGTTCTATTTGTTACCTCAGCTGGCAACACAGGCGACAATCTGGATGAGGTCATGACGCATCCGAGAGGTAGTTTCGGGGAATTCGAATTATCAAACGTAATCATGGTTGGTGGAGTAGGAGCCAAATTGACAGCAAACTTAAAACCTATTTGGGCCTGCTATGGCAAAAATACTGTGGACCTATTTGCGCCAGGAACTAATTTCACTACCACTAGTCCTTTAAATCAATATCATGAAACCTCTGGAAGTTCCATTTCCACAGCATTGGTAACTGGAGTAGCTGCATCAATTAAGTATAGATTTCCCAAACTTTCCTCTCGAGAGTTGAAGGAGGTAATTGTTAACTCAACTTCAAAATATAATGGAGAAGTTTATCTTGATGAAGACAGCGAGAAAAAGGTTCCCTTTGAAGAACTAAGCAAGTCGGGTGGAATCTTGAATGCAAAACGTGCCTTTGAATTAGCTTCTAAATTGTAATTCACTTTATGAGTTCACGCTTTCCTCACTTTTTACAAAGAGACAACAAAGATTGTGGGCCGATATGCTTAAAGGTAATTGCAAAACATTATGGGAAAAATATTTCTCTAGAATATTTGAGAACCATTAGTGAAACTACCAGGTCGGGAAGCAATCTTAAATTTTTAGGGGCTGCTTCCGAAAAAATAGGCTTCAAATCCCTTGCGGTCAAGATAACGATAGAAGAACTTAAACAGGCTCCATTACCTTGTATACTGCATTGGAATCAGAATCATTTTGTTATACTGTATAAAATTCGAAAAAATAAGTTCTTTATATCTGACCCAGCTACAAGAAATGAGGTCATTGAACAAAAGGAATTTTTAATCCGCTGGATTGGAAATTCTAAAAATGCTAATTCTCAAGGAGGTATATGTCTACTTCTAGAACCGACTTCAAAACTTGATAAGAACGAGTATGATACCGAGAATGAAATTAGTACTTGGGGTTTTGTTTACCCATATCTAAAGAGGCAAAAAAAAGTAATCGTTCAATTGATTATTGGCCTACTTGGTGCAAGTCTCATACAATTGGCATTCCCATTTCTAACACAAAATTTGGTGGATGTTGGCATAAAGAACCAAGACATCCATTTTGTATACTTAGTTCTTATTGCACAAGTTTTTTTGTTTATCGGCAGAACTATCATTGAAGTAATTCGTGGTTGGCTGCTATTGCATGTTGCTTCTCGGCTAAATATCTCTTTGCTATCAGAATTTTTGATTAAGCTTATGAATTTACCATTAGCATATTATGATAAAAAGCAATCAGGCGACATTTTGAGAAGAATAAAAGATCATCAAAGAATCGAGATATTGCTCAAGAATTCATCTTTAAATGCTCTCTTTTCATCAGTTACATTTATTGTATTTGGTATTGTATTAGCATTATATAGCCTTAAGATTTTTTCTGTATTTCTAATTGGCACTGTATTATATTTCGCATACTTATTGTCTTTTTTAAGCAAAAGAAGAAGACTTGATGACACTATGTTTAGAGAAGAAACGTCAGAGCACAATAAACTTTTAGAAATCATTGAGGGGATGCAAGAGACGAAACTCAATAATTCGGAAATTTATAAACGAAGAGGTTGGGAGTTTATTCAATCGAGAATTTTCAATCTGAAGACCAAGTCCCTTTCACTTACGCAATATCAGCTGGTTGGTTCTGATTTCATTAATGAGCTAAAAAACATCGTTATTACAATTCTCGCTGCGAAATTAGTTATTGATGGAGAAATTACCTTGGGTATGATGTTAGCTATTAGTTTTATTGTTGGACAACTCAACTCTCCTGTTTCTCAATTAATCGAATTTATATTGAACCTTCAAGATGCAAAGATCTCAATATCCAGAATTTTGGAAATTCATAATATGCAAGGGGAATATAGCATTAATGAGACTAGGATTTCCGAAGTGCCTGTGAAATCAGATTTATTATTGGAAAAGGTTTCATTTAGGTATTTTGGAACTGATAAATTGGTACTTAATGATTTATCCATAACCATCAAAAAAGGTGAAGTAACAGCTGTTGTTGGTAAAAGCGGTAGTGGTAAAACCACTCTTTTAAAATTATTCCTTCAATACTATGAACCTATAAAGGGAACCATTAAAGTTGGTAATACTAACCTAAACATGATTGCCCAAGATAAATGGCGTTCTTTATGTGGGATAGTTATGCAGGACGGATTCATATTCGATGATACCATAACAAGAAATATAGCATTGGGCGAAGAGGAAATAGATTCCAATAAACTGGAATATGCTATTGAAGTAGCTCATATAAAGGAATTTATTGAAGGACTGCCCTTGAATGTAAATACAAAAATTGGAGGCAATGGCCTGGGCATAAGTATGGGGCAGAAACAACGCATTTTGATAGCCAGGGCCATTTACAAGGATCCTAGCTTTTTATTTCTTGATGAAGCTACTTCCTCACTAGATGCCAATAGTGAAAAGGAAATTATCAAAAACCTGGAAAAGTTTTATCAGAACAGAACTGTAGTCATAATTGCCCATAGGCTCAGTACTGTGCAAAATGCCGATAATATAATAGTGATGGATGAAGGTAAAATATGTGAGCAGGGAACCCATAGAGAATTAATAGCCACTAAGGGCGAATATTTTAAGTTGGTCAAGAACCAATTGGAGTTATAAAGTTTGAGAAATGGAAAACCAAGAATTCATTTCAGAAGATGTTCAAAGTATAATGAATAAAACCCCATCATGGACATTGAGGTGGGGCAATACAATTACAGTATTGGTCATTGTACTGTTGTTGAATTTTACTTGGCTTGTCAAATACCCAGACGTTGTAGAAGGAGAAGTTACACTAACGACCACAATACCTCCCGAAAAACACTTTTCTAGGGTTTTTGGAAAAATTGACACACTCTTGATACCGAACTACGGTCCAGTTAATGATGGGGATATCATTGCGATAATTCAGAATACTGCAGATTATAAAGATGTACTCTTATTATACTCAATATTAGATACTGTTGATTTGGGTAGTGAGGACTTTTCTTCCATGTTCAACTCTTTATCAAATTTGAATTTGGGGAATTTAGAAACTGCCTATGCTGATTTTGAGAACAGTTATCTTGAATATCAAATAAATTCAATATACTCTCCAGTAAACACCAAAACCAAAGCAAGGAAAAACTCCATATTAGACATTGAAAATCGACTTAGTTCACTACGACTTCAGAGGAGTAAGCAGCAAAAAGAGACAGAATTTTTCAAAAAGAACCTCGAGCGCTATAATCAACTACATAAAAAAGGAGTTGTTTCACTTTCTGAATATGAGTCTAAGCAAATTGAATATTTGGATTCAGAAAGACGATTAGCTGATATAGCCTCGGAGATTCACAACGTACGGGAATCAAGAAATTCTGCGATGGTAAGTTTTACAGATTCGGATTTTTTACTGAAAAAACAAAGTACATATTTAAGGAACACGCTTATCCAAAATTACAACAAACTAAAAGCCGCTATCCGAGACTGGGAAAACAAATTTGTTATTAAAGCCTCTATTAATGGCACAGTTAACCTCAATAAGTTTTGGAGTTCAAAGACAACGGTAAATCAAGGCGATTTAGTCTGTGCGATTCTGCCAAACAATACAGATTATATTTTAAAGATTAAAACCTTTCAAAAAGGATTAGGTAAAGTCAAAAGAGGGCATAAAGTTAATGTCGATCTGGATAATTTTCCTGCATATGAAAATGGGTATCTACAGGGCTCTGTATCCAACATTCCTGTTCTTCCTGAAGAAGATGGAAGCTATCTAATTGACGCTATACTTGTTGAGGGGTTGGTAACATCCTATAAAAAAGAAGTGGTCTTTTCCCAAGAAATGAAGGGAATGGCAGAGGTAATTACAGATAAGACTAGCCTTGCAGAAAGGCTCTTTTTTTCAATAATGAGTTTGAACAAATACTAGTGTTATGGCACTGATTAGAAAGAATTATCATCTAGACAACAAGGATTTGGATGAATTAAGTACCCTTAATAATAGGTTGAATCAAAAAAGATCAATTGCATACCACATTCGTATGGCAATAAAAGAATATAATAAGAACTTAAAAGAAAGAATCGAAGCATAACTTTATCATGACCCTCTAGCCAACTTTGATTTACAAGCCCTCAAAATAAAGTCATAGCAAACAAATTCCTGCTCTCTATTTTTATTGGAGAACAATCGGTTTAAACTCATATGTATTAGGCTTGTCAGAACGGACTCTCTATCACTGTCTGTGATTATAGATTGATACTTCTTCAGTTTTTCTTTCAGACTACTATGGGGTTCGTCGGAACTCTTGCCATCAATCGGAATAAAGTTGTCTACACAATTTTCAATTTCGCTTCGAAGCGAACGATATTTTTCATTTAACCTGATTCTGGAATCCTTATTAAGGTTAAACTCATTAGCATAAGCATCACGCACCCTTTGAATAAAATCCAACTTAGCATCAAATTTTGGATAAAAGAGATTAAGATAAAGCAAAGTCATATAAATGCCTGACTTCCATTCAAAGTCTTCTGTTTTGAATTTAGGATTTTTCAAAATCGAGACTATCATTTCGCTGTCAAAAAAGAACACTTCTTCAGCTAACTCCATAGTTCCTCTCCCATAGCGTTCTATTTCCGGTTTGTAGGTGTTAATTTGAATGTTCCAAATCGCTTCTCTACAAAATGGCTGATTAAAGCATTCGCTCATTACTTGAATTACTTTACCCAAGCACATTAAATCCAGAAGCTCAAACCTGATTCTTAAATGATGTTCAGGGTCACTATACCTTATAAAAAACCACCTCTTTATAAGTTTTTCCTTAGAGAGGGTGAAAATCCTTGGATATAAAAACTGACAGAGAAATTTGTTTGCGTTTTGCAAACCAATATAGACTTGGTAATACAGCCATTTATCGCCGGGAAAATACGAACATTGAATTTTATTATCCATATTGTTTTCTCTCTTCTTTTTTGTAATATGTTACAACAACTTCGTTGGCGTGTACATTATCGTTTTGGTACGTATGGGAATCAAAAAGAAACTCGTGAAGTAGAACTTTCGATTGGTTCTTTATCAATTGCAAAAAATACTTCAGACAATCAACGTTTTCAAGGTTTACAAGTATCTCACTATCCCCCTGTATATACAAAACAAGCTTTGGAATTCGATATTCTTTCCTCAACTTCTCTCCTTCAGACAATAACTTGTGATTATCATCCAGATTCTCATGGAATATTTTGAACAATTCTTTTTCCAAACACCACAAAGCAGGAGAGACAATTATACCTTTATAAACTATTCTAGGGATGTGCAGGAATATTTTTCCTAAATAGTCGAAGTCGGGACTCAACGCACTATTTTTATTTTGCGATTGCAGGTCACATAAAAACCTGTAAATAGGCAAACTACTTGACTCAAAATTATGAGAAGTGTTAATGCTTGGAATTATCTCACTTTGCAATCTTTCTGACCATAAAATTATTGTTCCGTTATTAAGGAAAACCGACAAATCATCCAATTGGATACAGTTTTCATGATTCAAGTCTGCTAAAATGGGGATTTTATACTTAATATAATCAGATCTGACAAGTATGGTTTCAAGTCCAGATTCTGGTATATGGACAACTTCTGCAATGATTTGATCTTTTCTTAGTTTTTGTTCTATATTGGAAATTTTTTTTGCATAATCACAAAAAGCATCACTTCCAATTGTGAAACGACTTATTAAGTTCAAGGCAGAAGACCCTCCTAAACTTCTCAATCGAACAAGTTCTTCTTCCTTCTTTTTAATTATCTCAAATATGCCAGAAAATGTATCTGGAATATTCTCATGATTGTTTCTATAATGGGTTAAATCAATGTCATTGATTTCGATTTCCTCTTCATTATTTAAATTCGCATGGGCAACCTTTCTTGCAATCATTAAATCAATTGAACCTAGATTCATTTCCGGATAACTTTCTTTTTCAGACATGAAACTGGTCATGATTTTTGATACCCCCAGATTAGATGATACAGAAAGGTAATCTATTCCGTAATCGGGGTCTAATAGATTAAGTAATCTTACCTTCCTGTCTCCATACCTTTTTTCAAATTGAATCTTGAAATCCTCGAGTCTCTTTTCTTTGTGCCCACTGTTCAAGATTTTCATAATCTTCACAGCATTAAGAAAGTGTTGTTTTGTTTTCTTCGATAATATCAGTCCCGTTGTATTGTATGAAATGACATTGAATATTATAGGAGATTGATTCAATTCATCAACCAGAAGTAATTTATTTAAAACCCTTTTGTATTGGGGGATTTTGTCAAATCTACCCGAATCAATTTCAATCAATTGGTTGTTGGCTTCTTCTAAAACTTTAGCAATTGAATTTTGACCAATACCTTTTAACAATAATGATACATAGCTCAATGGGTTTTGTTCGTACAATGAAGGTCGAATGTCCCTATTGATAAGTTGGATTTTGATTAATTCCTCTATAAATTCATTAGCTTCTGAAAGCGTAACACCTCTGTGTTGAATCAAATTCCCTAATTCTGAAATATGGGCTCCAGATTTTGCCTTATTCAAAATTTTACTGAGCTCATCACTCTTGGATAATTCCTCAATGACAAACGAGGTAGTTCCTTTGGAATCAATTTGTCTTACATACCTGAGCTTATCCCCTATCTCATATAATGTATTGTTGGTCAAGTATGTACAATTTTTAAACCTTTTGGCAAATATCTTTTTAAGGAGATCTTCTAAACATGTATGACTTATAAAGGTTTTTCTGGTTACTTGAGGGGCAGTTCTGTCAGGTTCATTTGGAGAATCAAAATATTCTATGGAACACCCCGCAAAAAGACCAAAAGGTGTGGCCCTAACGCTAAGACGAGCTAAGTATTTAAGGATTGACATTTTAACCTTTTCCGCCTTTTTGAAATCGGTACAATTGTCATTTTCCCATTTTTCTACTTGATTCCAAAAGGATGGAGATGCAATGAAAATAGCCTCTCTTATATCCTTATTCTGTAAATGCTGTTTGATTGCCTCATCACTTATTTGACTACCCGAGGCTAAGTCAAGAAATAAATTAACAGGCATCAACGGCTCTCTTAAAACGAAAGAGTCTAATATGTGATAATCAAATTCTACTGACATTGGTTGAATTAAGTTATCAATTAGCAACAAATTAGACTATATTTTATCAAATGACTTCAAAACACCCCAAATTCTATGAATTTAAAGTACAATACTCCTGTAAATTCATGGAATTTGAACCAATAGCGATTATTTTGCCGATGGTATAAATATATTGAAGGGTACTTTCGAAATCATTAACCACATCTAAAAAAATATTTTAAATCTTTTTAACCTAAATACTCACAAATCTATCTGAACATTTAATCAATAAAAAAATGAAAAAAATCATCTGTCTATCTATTCTATTCCTATTCGGATTTTTTTACGTAAAATCTCAAACATCAAAATTTGGTGTTCACGCTGGTTATTTAAACGGTCATGTAAGAGTGATTGAAAATAATGGAAGTGCTTCTACATCAGATTCTGGTTATTTTCTTGGAGCTTTTTCTCAATTTGAACTTTCGGATAAAATTGCTCTAACACCTCAAGTTGATATTGGAAGTATCAATAATAATGGTTTTGGTTTTCTTTCCGTTTTATTCGGTTATTATATTCTTAATGATTTTAAAGTTGAGGCGGGCCCACAAGTTTCTTATTTTTTGGAAACCACACCAGAAGATGTCAATTCTCTTGGTTTGGATATAGGTTTTGGAATGAGCTACGATATCACAGATAAGTTTATTATTTCAGCAAGGTATAACGCAGAATTATCAAATAGGGCAAGTAACGTTGATTCAGAAGACATAAAAGCCCGTTATAATTGGTTGCTTATCGGTTTGGGGTACAGCTTTTAACCAAGAAAACTCTAAAAAGTTCCCCTAGACATTGTGTCCCTATCAATTTGCAAAAAGGGGTATTAATTACATAAATAGCTAAAAATCAAAATGTTACTTGATTATCAATATAATCAAGCATGGTATCTATTGTCTAATTTAAAATTTACTGCCTATGAACTAACACCCCAAATACGCGGTTAGACCGCATATCTATTAATGATTAAGGGTCATGACAACTTAAGCGTTTTTTAATTTTGCTTAAGTCCAGTCATATCAATGTCTAACAAGTATTTATACCGTTCAAGGATTTCAGAGGCTAAATTTAGGGAAATAATCCGCTTGTTCTCTGT
>NZ_SRXX01000018.1 GCF_004804315.1 Flagellimonas onchidii | reverse complement strand
TGTTTGGCAAGTTCTAATAATCCTAACTTTGGTTTGATGATCTTTTCTTCTGTACTCATCTGACAAATCTAATTTAAGGGTTAAACTAATTTATTAAGATTGTCAGATTAAGTCTTAACTATTACACCTAAAGGTTCCCTTTTTATTATTTCTATGATAGAGCAACAAATTTCCTGAATCATATCCATAATTTTAAGTTTCTTCATTTAAAGCCACTCTTGAACAGTTTTGCGACCCGGGCCGCAAGTAGCCTCAATAGTTCCTAAACAGCCAGTAAACTCCCTTAAAACAAGTTGATTTTTATAATTAAACCAAATGGTATATGTGCTCAAGAATAGATAAATTTTATACTAGGATTTTTGTTCCAATTTTGCCCAAGTATCCCTCAAAGTAACGGTTCTGTTAAAAACCAATTTCTCGACGGTTGAATCAGTATCCACATTAAAGTACCCCAGGCGCTGAAACTGGAAACGATCACCAATCTTAGCTTCTTTCAAACTTGGTTCTAAATACCCGGTAACTTTCCTTAAAGAATCTGGATTAACAAAATCCATAAAATCTTTATCCTTATGTGTATCTGGTGAAGCGTCGGTGAAAAGGCGGTCGTACAATTTAACTTCCGCAGAAATTGCATGAGAAACTGAAACCCAATGTAAAGTTCCTTTTACCTTTCTCAAACTCTCTTCTGTACCACTTCCACTTTTACTTTTTGGGTCATAGGTACACTGCACCTCCGTTACATTTCCATTAGCGTCTTTGGTACAACTTTCTGCTTTTATGATATATCCATTTTTAAGACGTACCTCTCCTCCCAGCTTTAATCTAAAAAATTTGCGATTTGCCTCTTCTCTAAAATCTTCTTGTTCTATATAAAGTTCTCTTGAAAATGGAACTTTTCTATTACCAGCATTTTCATCTTCTGGATTATTCTCCGCATCCAACCACTCTTCCTTGCCTTCCTCATAATTTGTAATCACAATCTTTAAGGGATTCAACACGGCCATAACCCGCGGAGTAATTTTGTTCAAATGCTCACGAACATGAAATTCCAACAAAGAAACATCAACAATGTTTTCCCGCTTTGCGATTCCAATCGTATCAGCAAAATTCCGTATGGATTCTGGCGTATAGCCTCTTCTTCTCAAACCGGAAATTGTAGGCATCCTTGGGTCGTCCCAACCATCAACAACTTTGCTTTCAACCAATTGTAAAAGTTTTCGCTTGCTTACCACTGTATGGCTGAGGTTTCTTCTTGCGAACTCACGTTGCTTGGGACGTAGTTTGTTGGAATCTACCAATTGGTCCAAAAACCAGTTATATAACTCTCTATGCGGAAGAAACTCCAATGTACATAGGGAATGCGAGACTTGTTCAATATAATCACTCTCTCCGTGCGTCCAATCATACATAGGGTAAATACACCAATCGGTATTTGTACGGTGGTGAGGTTTGTGCAAAATTCTATACATAATAGGATCCCGCATCAACATATTGGATGACGCCATATCGATTTTAGCTCGAAGGACATGTGTCCCTTCATCAAAATCGCCGTTCTTCATACCTTCAAACAGCTCAAGGTTCTCCTCAATCGTACGATTCCTGAACGGACTCTCCGTGCCCGGTTCGGTAGGAGTACCCTTTTGCTGGGCCATTTCCTCTGAACTTTGACTATCAACATAGGCTTTTCCCTGTTTAACAAGTTCAACGGCCCAATTATAAAGTTGTTGAAAATAATCAGATGCAAAACACTCAGTATCCCATTCATATCCAAGCCAAGCCACATCTTTTTTTATGGCATCAACATACTCCTTTTCCTCCTTTGCAGGGTTGGTGTCATCAAATCTAAGGTTAACAGGTGCATTATAACGCAAACCTAAACCAAAATTCAAGCAAATAGAGCTTGCATGCCCAATGTGGAGATACCCATTTGGCTCCGGAGGAAACCTAAAACGAAGGTCACCATCTCCATAGCCGTTCGCTAAATCGTCCTCGACAATATGTTCAATAAAATTCAGAGATTTCTCTTCTTCACCCATAACCAAAATTTGAAGCGCAAAGGTAGTAAAACCAGTGTTTATAGTCGATGAATGGTTAAAGTGTATACAAAGAAGGCCATTTCACAACAGTTTTGGTGCCACCTACAACAATATCTTTCCCGAAGCTGAAAATAAAATCATATTTGTTATTGAATATTATATGAAATAGTCGGCCTTGAGACAGCCGAAGACAACTGAACAAATTTAAGGGGCGCAACGAGAGGGCATTATTGCCCATAACCTCTTAAAACTAACGCTGATGGAAAAAACTAGTTCATATAATCGAATAATTGCAAAGATAATTGCAATACTGTGTCTTGCTACAGGCATTCTAAGTGCCCAAGTTCTTGAAAAGCCAACTACGGTATGGACGGCAGCTTGTGCTTCTTCAGGTTTCAATTCATTTGATGTAAGTTTTAAATGGACCCTGCCCTTGGTAGACTCGGATAACGAGTTCGTTCTTGAGCTTTCAGACCAAGATGGAAATTTTGGCTCTCCAACCGAGCTAGCCCGCGTAGCAGATAAAAACAATGACTTTGACTTTGACTTTAACTTTTCAGTCCCAACTACCGTTCGGGGTGAAAACTACAAGCTAAGGGTCCGAAGTACAAGTCCTGCAAAAACAAGTCCAGCCACTGACGCATATCCGATGCACTATAATGATTTTGACACTCGTATTTTCTTCAGTCAAGACGGAAGTGGTGACATCCCTTCGGGAGGTGTTATTCAAGTGTGTGGCGGTGGGTCAGTTACCCTCTCACCACATAATGTTCCAAATGCGGATAGATATCAATATAACTGGTACAGAAGTGGAACCCTGCTTTCAGAAAAAAGTCATGAGCTTACAGTAAGCACTCCGGGAATGTACCTCGTAGAGTTGGATTTTGGGCCTATTTGTTCAGGTTTTGCAGATACTCTTTCATGGAATACCATAACGATTGAAACAGGTGCCAGCACAGGTATCGCCCTAAACGGTGCCGATGACGTTGGGCTTTGCGAAGGAGATTCACATACGCTTGAAGCAAATATCTCTGGAATGGGCCACACTTATACCTGGTACAAAGACGGGACTGTTGTGTCTGGCCCAACTGTTGACGAACATACTTTTAATATAAACACTTCGGCAACAGGTTTTGAGGGCTCATATGAAGTTGAAGTCGATGGTCCTTCTATATGTACAGAG
The DNA here is from genome assembly GCF_004804315.1 of Flagellimonas onchidii. Classification (GTDB taxonomy): domain Bacteria; phylum Bacteroidota; class Bacteroidia; order Flavobacteriales; family Flavobacteriaceae; genus Flagellimonas; species Flagellimonas onchidii. The sequence continues at coordinate 62,900 of NZ_SRXX01000018.1, read as the reverse complement.
CGTTCGGCTGCCGTCACCATAAGAAACCTGGGTAATTTTTCAGTTTCCAGAGAAAATGATGCCAACATTGTTCTGTTGCCTTCACAGACCAAAACCTTATCTGTATCCTCAACTGCAATAACTCCAACTTATCAATGGTATAAAGATGGTTCTGCAATCTCAGGTGAAACAAACAGTACTCTGGAAATAAGTGAAATTGGAGCCTATTTTGCAAGGGTAAACGAAACCGGAGGAGGCTGCTCAGGCGCACTTGTGGATTCCGAAAGTACAACTGTGGTCTCACCAGATTCCTTTGAGTTTGTAGTGGAATATGTCGGGGCCTACACATCCTGTCAAAATTCAGATGTAACCTTAAATCTAACAACAATAAATGCGGTTGGAAGTTCAGGTGCCAAAACCGATGTCACTTCAGATTTGGAATCTGCTTTCTCCTATCAATGGAAGCACGAAGGAAATACCCTGGCCGGAGAAACCTCCAAAACAATTACTATATCAGATTTCCTACAAAATGGATCATACACGCTGGAAGGAACGTTGGATAGTTTTAATGCCTCTTCAAACCAGTTATCTGTTTCATTAATTACAAATATCACTTTGGAAATTACAGCAAATGGAACGGTTTTATGTGATGGAGCCGACCCCATAGTCCTTAATAGTTCTGAAAGTTTGGATGGCCAAACTTTTGAATGGCTTAAAGATGGTACTGTCGTTGATACCTCTTCGGAAACGATAACAGCCACTGAAACGGGCGTTTATCAACTTATTATCAAAACCCATAATTGTCCGGTTATCTCTAACGAACTGACCATTAACGCTTTTGATGACTCACTATTGGTGTTGGACAAGCCTGAAGAATTAATAATCATAGAAGGGGAAACAGAAACGGTAACCGCAAGTGGTGCGGAATCATACCAATGGTTCGATGCCAACAACTCGCTTTTGGGCACACTGGATTCATATGACTTCCAACTAGAAGGTGAATATCTGTTGGTAGCAAACTTTGGTGATTGTACCGTAAATCGAGTGATTTCGGTAGCCTACAGAGACAATTTTGCGATTCCAAATGTCATTACAGTGAATGGGGATGGAATTAACGATCTATGGGTCTTGCCAAACACCTATTCCAGAAAAGATGATGTGTTGGTAACCATTTATGACGAAAGAGGCAAGGAAGTCTTTAGCCAACCTAATTATGAAAACAACTGGCCTCAATCAACAACATCATTCAACAAACAAAGTATGGTTTTCTATTACACTTTATCCAAAGCAGGAGAAAACCTAAAACAAGGAACTATAACGGTTATCAGATAAGCAAAATGCAAGCAAACAAACCCTTATACTTACTTCTTATACTCACGCTGCTAGCTTTTACAGGGTTAAAAGGTCAGGAAGAAAATCCTTTCGTTGCCTATAATGTTCCATCCCAAAACTTGGTGAAGTTCAATAGGTTCCTTTTAAACCCAACATTTTCAACAGTAAGGGAGGACAAGTCCTATATAAATCTTTTTCACAGAAACCAATCGGTATCTTTTGATGATAACAATCAGGTTTATTTTCTGAGTTATAGTGGAAGAATAGGAGACAGAAGTGGTGTTGGTTTAAGTTTGTTCACAAATCGAGAGGGTCTTTTCAACAACTTCGGTGTTCATGCCAATTATGCCTACGGTATCCGGTTAAGTCAAAAGAGTAATTTCACTTTTGGTGCCAACTTTTCATACTACCAAAGCGCTTTCAATCAAAATAGGGCAAACGCCGTGGATGTGGATCCATTTTTGAATAGTTTGGAAAGCAGCTCTTTAGTGACTTTTCAGCCTGGTTTCAATCTTTCCTTCGGAAATTTTGACATCGGTGGATATGCAGAAAACTTATTCGATTATAACCTAAAAACCAGTGAATCTGTAACTGATTTTAGCGAGAAAACCTATTCTGGACACCTACAATATACCCATCAGTTTAAAAATGGCTCCGGGATTCTAGAAAGTGCCAGATTAATGCCTCTAGCCCGAGTACGCAAAACAGGTGACGAAACCCCTACTTTAGCGGGAAATCTTATTCTAGATCTTCCGAAGCTAGGGTGGTTGCAAGCAGGATATGATGACTTTTATGGAGCTTCCGCTGGATTGGGGTTCAATCTTAACAAAAATCTTTCCGTTGGTTATACCGTTGAAAAAGGTCTGACCAACAATTTTGAAAACTTCGGATTGAGTCATGAAGTCTCCCTAGCATACTCGTTTACACCTAACCTTACAGAAGATCGCGTACTGTTGGAAGATGATACAGAAGACTTGGTACAGGCCGATTCCATACCTCAAGAAAATCTGAGCTTGACGGAAAAAGACCTTGAAATCAAACGATTAAGAGATAAGCTAGCTGAAAACGATGCCATTTTAGATGAACTTTTATTGCGTCAAGATTCCATTGAAGTAGCTCGCCGAAGTGATCTTGAGAGACGATTTGAAATGGTCATGAAAATGGTTCGTCGTGAGACCCAAGGGCAAATGCCACAATTGGAGAAAAGAGCTGAAGATGTCTATTTCGCCAATATGGACAGCGCTGATATTATCACCAAAAAACCTGTTCGAAATGTAGCAAACCATGGTTTGTCTAACACCACTGCCTCCAAAAAGGTAATACGCTTAAATGAGGCTAAAACTGCTATTGCCAAAAGCTCACCCTCTGTTAAACGAGATAAGACCACGCGTAAATACAATAGGAAAACTAGAAGGAAGTTCAGGTCATACTCCATTCCTAATGTAGAAAGTGGCCACTATTTAATTGCCAATGTCTTTAAAGACCCAAACAATGCAACAGCATTTTTGGACAAACTACAGGCTCAAGGGGTAAAGGGGGGCTTCTTTATCAATCCGAAAAACGGACTTAACTACGTCTACCTAAAAGGGTACAACAATAAAAAGGAAGCAGTTGCTGCCTATCATTCAAAACTTGATGGAACCTATAATGGAGATGCTTGGATCATGAACGTAAATGGCATTGAAAGTGGTGGCGGAAGCCCTTTGCTTGTCGCTGTTGCAAACAAATCCAAGTCCAAATATGACGACAACATCTTACAGAAGAATGTAAGTCCGACAAAAGGAAATCTTGCCAAGGTATCCTATTCAACATATAAAATTAATGGATTGGGTTCTGGGTTTTACATCATAGCCAATGTATTCAAAAGCGCATCGAATGCAAGAAGATTTGTAAAAGAATTGAATGCCAAAGGATTGAATGCCAGCTATTTTATAAATCCAGAAAACAACTACAGGTATGTGTACCTCAAGAAACACGATACCTGGAACAATGCATTAACCTCATACTATTCCAAACTAAACGCTTCGTATGATGACGAAATGTGGATCATGCGCGTTAAACCAAACTCCAATAGTTAAAATGACCAATCACTTTCTTAAAACAGTCTTATGCCTTATGGGCATCTGGTTTATTGGCTTAAAGGGGCAAGCCCAGGAAGTGCCTTTTACACCAAGACTTTCAGATAACGGGAATACCTATTTAAATATTAAAGGGGACTATACCTTCCTATCCAACAGTGTTATGAACAGGGTTTTCTCTGATGGGTCAGGAGTAAATACACCTTATAACGGTAATGGCAGTAACAATGGACTTCATGTTGAATATGTCGACATTGATTCTGACCCCACCACCTTCAACTCTAGTAGTTCCACGCTTTCAGTCCCTGCCTGTTCCCAAATCTATTGGGCCGGTCTATATTGGGCTGGAAATTATGATGTAGAAAGGGATGGAGACCATAGGAGTAGATATGTCCATACCTACACAGATGACAGTAATCACTATGACGTAACCTCGGTCAAATTCCGAGTTCCTGGTGGAAGTTATATTGACCTCACCGCAGACAATAATCCTGACCCAGCAGGTGAGGAAGACGACATAATTGTAGATGGGTATAACGTCCTTCCAAATGATCCCTATGTCTGTTTTAAAAACGTAACAAACCAATTACGGGCCCTTGCTGACCCTAATGGTGAATATTTTGTTGCAAACGTAAGGGGAACAAGGGGGGCAACCAGTTATGGTGCCGCCGGTTGGACTTTGGTGGTAATCTATGAAAACCCAACTTTACCAGGTAAATACATCTCCGTTTTTGATGGTTACGAAGGAATCACAACACATTCCGGAAACAATACAGCGGACATAACGGTCTCTGGTTTTAATACCATTCCCGTTGGTCCTGTTAATGCCCGAATTGGTGTAAGTACCCTTGAGGGGGAGACTTCTTTATCCGGAGATACCTTTGGAATCGTTTCTAACAGCAGCTCTACCTTTACTCCTATTTCGGATTCGGCAAACCCAAGCAACAACTTTTTTAACTCAACCATAAGTGAAGATGGTGCCAATGTTACTACAAGAAACATCAATAGTACAAATGCAATTGGTTTTGATTCCGATGTGTTTGATCTAAATAACCCTAGTAACAGTATTATCGATAATGGCGATACCAGTGCAACACTTCGACTAGGTACAAGTGGTGATTGGTTTGCTTCATTTCTAGTTACTTTCGGTGTGGAAATCATTGAACCTTCCATTGTCCTTGAAAAGAAAGTTGAGGATATCGGAGGAAACGATATTACCGGTCAAGGGGTAAACCTTGGTCAAGTACTGGACTATGTGCTTTCCTTTGTAAACACAGGAAATGATGATGCCGTCAATTACACCATTCGCGATATACTCCCTGTAAATGTTACTTTGGACGAGACGGTAATGACCTTACCTCCGGGTGTGACATATACTTACACTCCAGCTACAAGAGAGGTGGTATTTGACATTCCGGACAACTTGGTGGAAGAAGGAGATCCTATTTCCGAAATTCGGATTCGTGTACAAGTCGCACAAAATTGTTTTGATTTTATCGATGCTTGTACCGACATTATTGAAAACTTAGCTTATTCAACATACGAAGGTGACATCAATGCCAACCAAATTAGTGATGACCCCAGTGTTTCCGATTTTGACGACTGTGGGTTTACAACACCAGGAGCTACAAACTTTTTATTGGATGATCTAGAAAATTGCGACTTTTCAAGAACTGTTCAACTTTGCGGTGCCGATGTTATATTGGACGCTGGAGACAATTTCGATGCCTATATCTGGTATTTGGACAACAACGCAAACCAAGTTATTGATGCTGGAGACACAGTGCTTAATGACGGAGACCCGGATAGCGACCCGAGTACTTTGTTGGTACGTGATATAGGAATTTATATTGTAGACAAACAAGTTGCCGATCCATGTAAGGGCTTTCAGGAAATCATAACAGTTGAACTCTCTGGAACAACACAATCCAACCCGATCACTGCCTTGATCAACGATACTTCCAACACGGTTGAGGGGGAAATCTTAACGTGTCCCAACGACGGTAGTGAGCTTCCACAAATCTTTTTGTGTGGTTTGAACGATACTGAACTGATTCAAATAAACATTCCTGATGCAAATAGCATTGTTTGGGAACAATTGGATGAAACAAGTTGTGCCGCGGCCACTCCAGATTGTCCGAATATAAACAACTCATGTACTTGGAACACCGTAGATACTGGAGGTGATTTCTTAGCCTCGGATGCAGGTCAATATCGTGTAGTGATCAACTATTTGAATGGATGCTTCAGTCGTTTTTATTTCAATGTTTTTAAGAATCCATTAAATCCACAATATACTTCAAGGGACATTATTTGTAATACCGATGGGAACATCACCGTTACCAATATGCCTTTAGATTACGAATATCGATTGATAGACCAAACTTCTGGAAACGAACTTGTTGCATACAATTCTAATCCAAGTTTTGACATCACCACAAATGGAGCTTACACTGTGGAAATGAGACAACAAGGCGTAACCGATGGTTGTGTTTTTGTGTTGGATAACATCGGTATTCTTACTCGTGACTTTCAAGTTGATGTAACCACCAGAGATACAGATTGTAATGGTCTTGGGGAAATTGCTATTTCTGTTTTAAATGTAGAACCACAATATTATTATGAAATCTCCCAAGGAGGAACCGTTGTTGATACTTTTGGACCAACAACAGATAATAACTACACCTTTGAAAACCTTAATGATGGTGTTTATGATGTTGAGGTTACTACCGATGACGGATGTCTGCACAATGAGCAAGTAACAATTAATGATGTTACAGATTTGGCCCTTACGGCCATTACCACAAAAAATATTGATTGTGTAGATGGAATAATTACCGTCACGGGAACCGGTGGATTTCCAAATCCAGATTATAACTATGCTATTTGGAGCTACAATGGGGCTGATTTGTATGCCAGTGTTGGTGATATTCCTGCCGGTGCCTACCAAGTCACCAACCAGTTTACCTTTACCAATGGAGAAGAAGGAGATTATGAGTTTATAGTGGTGGATGGTAATAATTGTTCATTTGTTTCAAACAGTGTTTCAATTGTTGTTGCTTCTTCAGTAGAATACACTACATCATTTACTGACGAAACTTGTTTTGGTATTGCTGATGGTACATTTACCGTAAATGTCACAAACTCCAACGGATACAGCTTATCTTACACGTTAACCTATCCGGACACCTCTACTGCAGCAAACACCTCTGGCTCATTTACTGGGTTGCCACAGGGGTCCTATTCGTTAGATATTACTCAAACCCAAGGAGCAATATCCTGTGATTTTACAGAGACATTTACAATTGGTGGACCAACATCAGGAGTAAGTGGAGATGCCATACTGATTCAAGACTATACATGTTTGCAAAACGGAATCATTGAAGCGCAAAATGTAGTGGGTGGAACCGCTCCTTACGAATATAGTATTGATGGTGTGAATTTTGTGAATGGTGTAGGAGCCGAACGTTTCTCCAACCTAACCAATGGAGATTACAATATTACCATTAGAGATGCCAACAACTGTACTTTCGTAACCAATACAATAACATTAGATCCGCTAAATCCACCATCGGACTTAACCTTTTCTGCTACGACCCCAAATTGTCCTGCATTGACGTCAGATGTTACCGTAACAGTGGTAGATGGAAACACTCCATTTGTATTCGAAATTATAGCTCCAGCTCCTGTAGCTGCTACTTCAACTACCGGTGGTTCTGCTGATTTTGATGGACTCAACCCTGGAACCTATACCTTTAGAGTAACAGACGATAAAGGATGTACCTACGACGAATCCTTCACCATAAGTCCTGTTTCACAAATCAATGTCTCCGGCGGTTTGGTCAGCAATATTTCTTGTTTGGGAAGCAACGATGGAGAAATCTCTTTTACTGTTGCCGATTTCAACACAGATTATGATTATTCGGTAACCGGGCCTGCCAACTTTAACGGAAACAATCAAACAGCTGCAACAATCCCATTGGCCGGTCTGGCTGATGGAACTTATACAATTATTGTAACCGACAACTTAACCAATTGTACGGCTACAACAGATGTAACTGTTAACGCGCCAGCTGCCGCTTTGACAATAAGTGCTGCAGAAACACAACCCACATGTATTATAGATGGAAGTGTCATATTGACTTCAACCGGTGGGTGGGGAGGCAACACCTTTACATTGACCAATCCTGATGCAACCACTTTTGGAACAAATAGCACAGGGTCTTTTACAGGGTTGACACAAACAGGAACCTATAACGCAACAGTAACCGATGCGAATGGTTGCGCCATAGGCACAACATTCACACTAAATGCTGCGGTTCCTCCTGTACTTGCCATAGTCCCAAATGATACTTGTTTTGACGATGCCGTCGGTCTAACCCTTACGGCAAATGTAACTTCAGGTGGTGACGGTAACTTTGAATACAGCCTCAATGGAGGTGCCTTCGGAACGAATAATGTTTTCGCCGGATTAACTTCTGGAACTTATACCATAGATGTTAGGGATGGTAACAACTGTACAGATTCTGCATCCATAACTATAAATCCAGAGTTATCCGTAATTGCATCGGCTCCCAACATTACAGCATGTACAACGAGCACAAATGTTAATATCACTGCCGCCGGCGGTGATGGAAGTTATGTTTATGCCATTGTAGCGGACGGGGTGACTCCTGTTCCCGGTAATTTTGCCACTACCAATCCCGTCAACGTGACTGGGGCCGGAGACTATGATGTTTATGTCCGAGACAACAACGGTGGGGCAGGTTATTGTGAAGCTTCATATGACTTAACCATTGTTCAAGACACAGCATTATCACTCTCAATTGCGGATACAGGAATTCTATGTAGTGGAGAGGCCCAAGCAACCATTACCATTACTGCTTCTGGCGGTGAAGCTCCCTATCAGTACAGTATCAACAACGGTGTTACATACCAAGCCTCAAACACCTTTGTAAATCAACTCGCAGGCAGTTATAACATCAGGGTCCGTGATGCCAACAATTGTGATATTTCACAAATCTACACCATTACCGAACCCTTAACTTTGTCCGCATCTGCCGCGGTTACTCAACTTGCGGAATGTAACCCAGGAATTGGTGCTGAAGTAAGAATTACAAATGCAATCGGTGGTACAGCTCCATATGAATATAGCTTTGATGGAGGGACTAACTATGCCGTTACGCCTATTGGATATTTATTGCCAGGAACTCACACTGTTTTTATTAGAGACGCTAATAATTGTACGTTCCCAATGAATGTAACCATTGACCCTGAGCCTACACCTCCTGGCATCACAACAGCTATCGACTACGAATGTGATGGCGAGGGCACAGTAACCGTTACTCCAGATACCGCAACTTTTGATTACACCTACGCAATTGATGGAAACGCTCCAACTGCCTCAAACGTGTTTAACAACGTCTCGGTTGGAAGCCATACCATTACAGTAAATTATACTAGCAATGTTGCGCCAACACCAAGTGTTATCTTGTTAGAAAACTTTGGAACAGGGCCAAATACGAGCATCACAGAAATTGATGGAGATTACTATTGTTATGAGCCTCAAGATGGCAGTGCAACCGCATGTAGTCCATTGAATGGCAGAACAAGTAATTCTGCAAACGGGCAGATAAACGATTTGGAATATTCTGTTACTCAGGCCGTAGCGAATCCTTTTGGAACATGGAGAAGCCCCAATGATGCTTCATTAACCCCAAATGGACGATTTTTAGCAGTTAATGTTGGAGACCCCGGTGTAAACACCATTGTTTATGCTAAAAGAAATATTGAGGTAGTACCAAATTTAGATATTGAAGTTTCTCTCGCAGTTTTCAATCTGTTAAGGCAAGGAACATCTGGTTTAGACCCCGATATTCTAGTAGAATTGGTAGATGGTTCAAATGCAGTAATTGCAAGTGCAACCACAGGTATAATTCCAAAAAACACTGGTGCCAATGACTGGTATCGCCCTCCTCCAATTTCATTGAACCCCGGAGCTAATACCAATATTGACATCGTAATAAGAACCATTGCGTCAGGAAATAATGGTAACGATATTGCCATAGATGACATTCAGGCTTTACAATATCCTGAGGTTTGTTCAGGCTCACTTACCGTTGATGTTAATATTGAAGATGGACATGCGTTTGATGCTGCAATAACTGCTTTTTCAGACATTTCATGTAATGCCGGAAACGATGGGTCCATAACTTTTGATGCTGAAAATTTTGATTCTGGAAGTGGATTTATTTATCAAGTTAATGGAGGTGGTTTTTCTGCCCCCCAGACGGCTAGCCCAATTACGTTAAACAATCTTACTGCAGGAAATTATGTCATAGAGGTACAAGATGTAAGAGACGCAGCTTGTTCGATTACCTTAAACCAAACCCTGTCCGAGCCTAACGCTCTGGTTGCCACTGCTTCAATCACTTCAGTGATGACCTGTACCAATGGGGGTGCAACCATTACCGCTTCTGCAACGGACGGAACACCGGCCTATGAATATCAATTGGAAGATGGAGTAGGTGGTATTATCGCTGGTTTTGATTATGCTACAAATGGAAACAACACAATCTTCTCAGGGCTTACTGCTGGTGATTATGTGGTTCGCGCGAGGGATGCCAATCTTTGTGAAGATGCCATTGATGTTGCTTTGACTGTGGTTGCCCCAGCAACGTTGGCCTTTACTTCAACTCCAACTGCATGTTATAGTGGTAATAATGATGGCACAATTCAAGTCGATGTTACCGGAGGTAATGGTGACTATCAGTTCAGTTTAAATGGTGGAGCTTGGATTACTCCGACTCCCGCAACTGCAACAACACATACTTTTGTTGGTTTAGCAGCAGGAAACTATACCATAAATGTAAGGGATGGTTTTGGTTGTGTCGGTACGCTGCAACCTGTCGATATAATAGATGCTCTTGTTGCTACCGTAGACGTTGTTGATATCAGTACATGTGCTGATGGAAGCATTACCGTAACCGCTTCTGGTGGTGTTCCAAACTTAGAATATGCCTTTGTTCCAACAACCACAAGCCCAACGGGTCTGTTCTCCACAACTAATACTTTTGCCGTAACGACCGGAAACGACGGAGACTACGATGTTTATGTTCGAGATAATTCAGCTACTTCTCCCTACTGTGAGTATGTAGAAACCGTGACAGTAAATCCGGCGACTCCGTTGACCGTTACAAACACTCCAACAGATCCTTTATGTCATGATGGAACAGGTTCGATTCAGGTTGATATCACATCAGGAATAAGTCCCTTTACCATTCAAATTATTGATTTGGATAATGGAGGAGCAGGTAATTCGACAGACACCAATGTTCTTGTTACAAGCAGAACGTATTATAATCTAATACCTGGTGATTACACCATTAATGTTACCGATGCTACAGGTTGCGTTGTGTCAGAGACCCCTGTAAACATTGCTAATCCTGATGAGCTTACCGCAATCATTTCTGGTAGAACAGCGGCTGATTGTACCGGCCCTCCAAGTGAATTTGGGTTTGATTTTACAGGATACCCAACAACTTTAGGGACTATTGAGTTTAGTGCTGATGGAGGTGCAACCTGGATTGGTGATAACAGCATTCCAGGAACCACCGATGTTCTTACGGGATACAATTCTGGCGATATTGTAAACCCGTCCATGAGAACAGTAGATGGTTTAGGCAATACTGTATGTCAAACAGATTTTCCTCCATTTATCATTCCTTATCCTTTGGATGATTTGGACATTACCATCTCTGCTTTGGTTGTAAATTGTAACGAGCTGCAGGTGACTGTTCAAGGTTCGCAAGGTGCTCCTGGATATGAATATGCTTATTCCGATGATCCAGCCAACTTTAATCCAGCTGCAGCTACTTGGTTTGCTGGTGGAAGTTTTGACAATCTTGGAAATCCTGTTACCCCAGGACATGGCGAATACATCTGGACAGGTTTGGTTCCTGGAAGGACATATGTTTTCTATGTAAGGGATAGCGGAGGATGCGTTAGACAGAGTAGTGTCAATGTGAATGACCTGATAACCGTTCCTTTGGAAATCACTTCTTCAATAACACCATCTTGTAATGGTTCAAACAACGGAAGTATCACCTATACGGTTACCGATAATCAAGCTCCTTTTGGACCACAATTTAGATGGACTGTTTATGATATGACCTCTGGCTCCCCTGTTTCAGTCGCAAACAGTGGAGGAAACGTGCCGTATTCCTCTCCCCAGAATGTTACTGTAAATGGGCTTGGTGCAGGAAATTATTTCATCGAAGTTGTTGAGGTGGATGCCTTAAACGTCGATAGTTGTGTTGGAGCAACGGAAAATGAACTGTTGGAGGAATTAGATCCATTAACAGGTACTCCGGTTGTATTACAGAATATTAGCTGTGATACTCCTGGTCTTATCCAAGTTCAAAATCCCCTTGGAGGTGGTGGAACCTATACCTATACGGTAACTGGCCCCGCTCCATTTGTGACCATTACCTCAACCTCTGACAACCCCATTGAGATACCTGCGAATTCTCCCGCTGGAAACTATCATGTTACTATGGAAGATCAGTACAGTTGTTCAGCGCCACTTGGTAATGTTGCTCTGACATTGACGCCTAACCCAACAATCGATGCAATCGCTGTTGACAATTGTAGCGATCCATCAACTGTAACCATTACTGCGTCTAGTGGAGCAGCCCAGATATTCTATTCTCTGGATGGTGGTACCACCTATTTGGATAATAGTGGTGTTTTCAACAACATCTCTGCAGGTACATACAATATTGCCATTTTAGATAGTAATGGATGTTCAGATACAAGCACCGTAACCGTGCATCCTGTTTTGCAGGCCACAGCGACCTTGACAAAGCTTTTGGATTGCTCCGTAAGTCCAGATGCAGAAATTACCATAGAAATTCTTTCAGGATCTGGTGATAATCTTGGATTTGCTGGTAGTTATGATTATGAAATCGCAGATGGTTCAGGAACAGTTGTCGCTAGAACTGTGCTGCCTAGCAATTCATTTGTGTTCAGCACAACTACGGTAGAAAACTATACCATAACAGTTTATGACAACAACACAACTGGACCAACATGCTCCAGAGTGTTCAATATTGCAGTTCCAGCTGCAATTATGCCATCATTTAGCGTAGCGTCCTTCACCAATGTGACCTGTAATGGCACAGATGATGGAACCATCAATGTAAGTGCCGTCGATAATGGTACTGGACCATATACCTTTGAGATTATCTCAGCTACGGGTGGTTCGGCTACTTTCCCTATTGCTCCGACCTCAAGCAATGCAACAACTGCATCCTTTACCGGACTTGAAGGTTTAGCTGCCGGTATTACTTATACCATTGAAGTAACCGCAGCCAATGGTTGTACTTCAACACAAACTCAGGCTATAACGCAGCCAGACGTGTTGGCCAATATCAACACAAGTGTTGTTGAGTTTGGATGTACTTCAGGAAACAATATGAATAATGCTTCAATAACCGTTCAACCTGGAATTACAGGAGGGTCTGGAACGTATGTAACATATGAATTCATAGAAGAAGACGATCCAAATACAGTTCCTGTTGAGGCCCCTGTTGTTGTTCAATCAGGAAACAATCCAACATTTATTGAAACCGATACTGCTGGAGGCGTGTACACCATCAACGTTTATGACGATAACGGTTGTGTGGGAACAACAACTGCTACAATTAATCCATTTGATGAATTGCAGTCCACAAGTATTGCCATTGATGCTGCGGCAACTTGTGTTACCGGAGAGAACATCACTATCACAGCAACAGGTTCATTGACCAACTCAACGACTACTCCGGCCAATTATGAGTTTAGATTGTTGCCTAATGCTTTCCAGCCATCAGGAAGCTTTACTGGTTTGGCGATTGGGCCTCATAATTTCGAAATACGAAATACAGTAACCGGTTGTGTCATTACAACAACGCACATCGTTGTTGACCCCGAGGTGTTGGATTTGGATGTAGTAAGCACTAGCAACATCACTTGTTTTGGCGACTCAGATGGTTCTGTTGACCTAAATCTTGTTGATGCTGGAAGTGTAACCTATCCAAGCGCTACAACTTATACCCTCTATTACGATATTAACAACACACCAGGAAATCTAGCAGATGATGTCACTTCTGCTGGTGGTGATGCTGATGGAAGTTTTACAATAAGCGGATTGGCTGCCGGAAACTACTATGTTGAGGTAACTGATACCAACCCTCCAGGTTTTGCATGTACATATGGTGAAGCATTCACTATTGCCGGGCCTAATGTTGGAATTTCTGCCAATACTCAAGTCACACAAGTGACCTGTGCTTTAAACGATGGTGTTATAGAGGTTATCAACGCTGCTGGCGGATGGGGTGGTTACACCTATTTTGTTGATCTAGTGTCTAATCCTGCACCTGTTTTCCCAGGAAGTTACCAAGCTTCACCACAATTTACAGGGCTTGCTGGTGGACCTGGAGCTGGCACTGACTATCAAGTTTGGGTAGCAGATACTAATGGATGTGAATTCCAATTACCTAATGTAAATCTTGTAGACCCAACAGGTATTACCGCTACCGAATTACGTATCAATCAGGACAACTGTACTGCGCTTCAAGGTGAAATAGAAGTGGTTGGAACCGCTGGTGGTCAAGGAAGCAATTACACCTATCAATTGATTAGAGGTGGAAGCAACGTAGGCTCTCCTCAAACTAGCCCCATCTTCTCTGGATTGGGCGCTGGTTCTTATCAGGTGTTGATTGCTGATCAGTGGTCTTGTACCACTACTATTGGTCCAGTTGTTCTACTCGATGAAATGGTGGCTACCGCAACTGTGGTGAAACCAATAGATTGTACTATTGATCCTGGTGGGCATATTACCATTACTGTTAATGGTGGTTCTGCCAACCTAACCTATAGTGTATTGTTCCCTGATGCTGTCACAACAGCCAATAACGCAACAGGAATATTTACAGGACTGACTCAGCCAGGAACCTACACTTTTACGGTTACTGATGGAGACACAGTTACTCCTTGTACCGTGATAATTACACAGGATTTAGATGACAAAGTTGACCCTGTTATCTCCAATGTTGCTATGGACCCCGTAAGTTGTAATGGAGGTTCCGATGGTGTTCTTACTGTAGAATTGGACGCTGCTACGGCCGTTAATCCAGTTTACAACTATGAACTTTATGAAATGGCTAACCTGGCTGTGCCTTACAGAGCTGCGCAGACAAGCAACATTTTCGACAACTTGCCTCAAGGCGATTATAGAGTGAGGGTAATTTCTGCAAGGTCTTGCGAAGGCTTCTTTGATCAAACGGTAACAGAACCTACTGCGTTGAATGTTTCCGCAACGGCTACACCATTTGCTTGTAATGCAAACAATACGGTGAACACCTCTACCATAACGGTAACTGCCACAAATGGAACTGCTCCTTATTTGTATAGTATTGACAATGTTAATTTCCAAACATCAAATACTTTTGATATTGTTGATACCGGAGCGACACAGAATATAACTGTTTATGTTACGGATGGTAATTCATGTCCTCAAACAGTAGCTCTTCCACCGATTCAACCAATCAATACATTTACTGCTATTGTTACACAAAACGCTGCTATCAGTTGTGCCAATCCAGAAGAAGTGTTGATTACGGTGACCGACGATGGGAATCCTACAAATACATACACATTTGAGTTATTGCCGGTAGGTAATCCATCAGGTGGTTTGACCTCCACTCCAACGCCAACCACGGCCACCTTTGATTTGACAGCTCCAGGAAGCTACACCTTTAGAGTGACTGATAACACTACTGGCTGTTATGTTGATACTGCCCCTCATAACATCGCTCCTTATGATATAATTGATGTTGTGGCAACTCCTACTGCCCCTGCTATTTGTTTTGGAGATACAAACGGAGCAATGGAAATCAATATCACAGGCTATACAGGAACTTATAACTATCAGGTTTTTGATAGTTCAAACAATCCGATAGGTCCTCTAGTTAACACAAATACCAGTGTTAATCCACGACCAATTACAGGGCTTTCAGGAGGAAATTACTATGTAAGGGTTACACAAACTGGAAATCCTCTCTGTACAGAAGATTCCAACACAATTACCATCGCTTCTCCAGATATGATGCTAAATGCGACTCCTGTTCAAGTGGCCGATGTAACCTGTACTAATGATCAAGGTGAAATCGAGGTATCACCGACTGGAGGATTTGCTCCTTATGATATTCAATTGACCAACACCACAACAGGACAAATATATAATGCTACCGATGTAGTTAGTTTTGTATTCTCAGGACTGTCTGCAGGTTCCTTTGATATAGAAATTATTGACGATGCCGGATGCCGGATAACTCCTGCTGTACCACCTTTAGTTGCGCCAATTCCAATTACCGCCGACATAGATGCCACCCCAACAACCCTAGTTTGTTATGGAGACACTAATGCCACGGTATCTGCAATCAACGTGTTGAACGGAGAGGGTGTGTACCAATATCAATTGAACGTATACGATGCTACCGGAACAACTATTGTTTCCACTAGCGGTGCACAAAGCAGTCAAACATTTGACAATCTTGGTGCTGGAATCTACAGTATTACAGTTTCTGATGGATGGTCATGCGGCACAGAAACCGTGCAGGTTACCATTTCAGAGCCAACAGAAGTACAGGCCAACCTTATACAATTAACTCAACTTACCTGTACGAACCCTGCTCAAATTGAACTTACCGCTTCAGGAGGAACAGGACCATATGAATATAGTACAGATGGCATTTCCTATACATCCATGTCAGGCGGTAATACACATGTATTCCCCGTTCCCGCTGGACCGTATCAGTATTATGTCAGGGATAATTTTGGTTGTGAAGCTACCATATCTAACCAAGTCACCGTTGACCCTATTGTTCCTTTGGATGTTATTATTGATGATAGCGCTGCATTTATCAATTGTACAGGAGAAGCTTCTGCAACTATTTATGCCACGGCAATAGGAGGGTTGGGCAATTATTCCTACGAATTATTCTCTGATCCTGGTTTGACCACTTCTGTAGCTGGTCCACAAACCAATGGTGAATTCAATGGTTTGGTTGCCGGAGACTATTATGTGCATGTGACCAGTATGGATTGCGATGTGACCAGTGCTCTTATTCCAATTGTTGACCCTCTTCCTTTACAGGTAGATACAGCCGAATTTACAGATGTCACCTGTGAAGGTCAAAATAATGGTACCATTACCGTTGAGGTTTCTGGAGGTACTGGTGAAATTCTATACGCTATTACACCAAATCTGAACCTGTTCGATACGGAAAACCACTTTACCGATTTAGCCCCAGGAATATATGATGTAATCGCTCAGGATAGAAATGGATGTTTCGAAGTATTCCAGTTCGAAATTGAACAACCTACTGCTGTTCAGGCTCAAGCTATAAACATATTACATGAAGTTTGTTTTGGTAGTGAAGATGGTTCTTTCGAATTGGACATTACTGGTGGAACAGCCCCATATTCAACAGCTTTAAATTCCAATGCAGCTGCAGATTTTGTTCAGGATCAAGTATTGTTCCAGAATTTACCAGCTGGTACGCATGTAGCATTTATAAGAGATGCCCAAGGTTGTGAAACCAATGTGTTTGTTGAAATCAACCCAGGTGTCAACCTTAATGCTACGGTAACACCAGTTTATGAATGTGATGGTGATTTGCCTACAAACCGGTTGGATATTGTATTTGAAGATCAAACTGTGGTAGCGGATGTGCTCTACGGTCTTGACACTACAGATCCTGCAATGATGCAATTGACCCCAGATTTCACAAACATCGCTCCAGGTCATCATAGTCTGACCATTCTGCACTCAAATGGATGTCCTAACACTATTGACTTCAATATCATAGGTTTTGAACCATTGTCCCTAGTGTTGGAAAATAGCAACATCAATGAAATTACTGCCCATGTAACCGGAGGATTAGAAGACTATACCATCTTCTTTGATGATGTAAACAATGGAACTGACAACACCTATATCATTAATAGAACTGACACTTATGTCGTAAGAGTTGTTGATCAAAATGGATGTGAGGTTGTTGCAGAAATAGAAATGGAATTCATTGATATTGAAATTCCACCTTTCTTCACTCCAGATGGTGATGGGCGCAATGATACTTGGCTACCAGACAATCTGGAGGCCTTCCCAAATGTACTAATGATCATTTTTGATCGTTATGGTAGAGAGCTCTATCGCATGGGATATGGCGATGCTGGTTGGGATGGAATTTATAACAACAGCGAGCTTCCTACAGGAGATTATTGGTACATCATAAAACTCCAAGGTGAAAATGATGACCGAGAAATGGTAGGACATTTTACCCTATATCGACAATGACACTTAACCTATTGAACCATGTTGAAAAAAAGTTGTTTACTGTTTTTTATACTACTGCTGGCAGTTAATGCTAGAGCTCAGGAGTTGACTATACCACAGCTTTCACAATATATTGCTGATAACCCATTTCTGATGTCGCCTACATATGCCGGTATTGGAGATCATATTAAAGTTCGTTTAAATGGTTTAACTCAATGGGTTGGTATTGAAGATGCCCCAGATACCCAGACCCTGGCCGCTGACGCTCGCCTTGGGAATAGATCTGGTTTGGGAATGCTTATGTACAATGACAGCAATGGTGAAACCAAACAAAGAGGAGCAAGGGTTTCTTTTGCCCACCATCTTATTTTGGATAGATATGACGATATTTTTCTTTCTTTTGGTATTTCATACAATTTCAACCAGTTTAGAATAGACGTAGAAAATTTTACGGATTTTAACGGTCAGCGTCCTACGGACGACAAAGCGACCACAAACCATAATTTTGACTTAGGCGTGCTGTATCGGTACGATAAATTCTATATAAGTCTCAATGCTTCCAATATTTTACCCAAAAACCTTGAGCAGTTTAATCCGGTTTTTGAGCCCAATACACTAAGAAATTATTATTTATACACTGGTTATAGTATTTCAAAGAGCAAAAACAGTAAGTTGGAAATAGAACCTTCTGTTTTCTTTCAATGGTTTGAAAATGATGGCCGATCCGTGACTGATTTAAATGCTAAATTCCGATTTCACGATTTTGAGGATTATTATTACGTAGGCGCTACCTACAGATTCTTAAACGATCAATTGGGTAAACCGCTTTACATTGCTCCTATTGCAGGCTTAAAGAAGAACAACTTCTATTTTGGATATTCGTACCAGGTCATCACCAATGAAATTTTAGGATACAGTACAGGAACACATGTTCTTACTGTTGGCATGGACCTCTTTCAAGGTATCAGCAATTGTAGGTGCATGTATTAGATTGGTTTAACTTATTTTTGTCCCACTTAATTTTTCGAATTGTGGGCAGGATCAGGATAAATAATATTAGAGTACATTCCAACCATGGATGTTTGAAAGAAGAAATGTTAATCGGTAGTGATTATCGTGTAGACTTGGATGTCTTTGCTGACTTGGCTAAACCTTCCCAATCTGATAAGCTTAGTGAAACTGTTGATTATGTTCATTTAAATAAAATAGTACAAGAGGAAATGGCTATTCGTTCTAATTTATTGGAACATGTTGCCAAACGTATTATCGACCGTATTTTCTTGGAAATTCCCACTGTTAACAAAGCTCAGGTGGAAGTTGCTAAAATTAACCCACCAATGGGAGGAGATGTTGAAAGCGTAGCAGTTTCCTTAAAGCACCAAAGACCTTGAAGTATCTTTGGGTAAGCTAAAAAAAGTAGTACATTTGCACCCTGAAACGGCATCGTGGCCGAGTGGCTAGGCACAGCTCTGCAAAAGCTTGTACAGCGGTTCGAATCCGCTCGATGCCTCTAAAAAAACCCAGCATTTATGTTGGGTTTTTTTGTTCACTTATCCGTTCAATACCATCTTTAATATTAAATTTTTCTTTAGGTAAAAATCCTTTGGTAATTAATACTATCCCGCAAACAATTAATATTACTCCAAGTCCTTTTTTAATCAATACAATCTTTTCTTGCGTCAAATACCTCTTTAATTGTTTAGCTAGCAAAATTTTAAATAAATCGGTGATAAAATAGACAAGTATTACTGAACTAAAGAAAACCAGTATCCGATTTGGACTATTCTCGAGACTTGGACCCACAATAACAATAAGTCCAAGCCAAAAAACCAAGACCCCTATATTTATAAAATTCAGTAAAAAACCCTTTATCATCAGCCCAAGATATGTCCCCTTTGAGGCCTTTACATTTTCTTTTTTTGCCGGTTTTTTGACAAAAATAACTACGCCATAAATCAACAAGATTGTACCTCCAAATACAAAAAGACCTGGTTGGTTGCTGAGGTTTTCCAATAGCTGAAAACTACTGAAATAAGCTATCAACAAAAAAACAATATCAGCTACAATCACCCCGATATTGAAACTAACACCGGCTCTAAAGCCTTTTGTTGCACTGGTCTCGAGCAAAACAAAAAAAACTGGACCAATCATAATACTCAGGACCAAGCCTAAGGGAATCGCTGCCTGAACATCTTCAATCATATCTTATTCCATGCGTTTGATTTTTCCACCAAAAACTTTCTTTTCATCCATTTTTATCGGATTTCCATATACCAAAACCTCTCCTCCTGCCTTTACATTGGCCTTCACATAATCTGTGGCATATATTTCGGCATTTCCTCCAGCATTCACTGCAATAGTGGTAAATTTTGTTTTAAATGCTTTTCCATTATAAGAACCACCGGTATTGATAATGATGTCTTGATTATCAGAAAATCCACTAACCTCAATTTCTCCTCCAGTTACACTTTTGACCAGAAGTTGCTCGGTTTGGCATTTTAGCACCAATTCCCCTCCTTCTTGAGCTCTAACATCCAAAATCTCTTGTTCAAAAACATCTTCAGAAGCTATTCGTGCATCCTCGTTTACATCTATAACTTTTAGTTCTTCCGTATAAAACAAATCAATAAAAGTTCTATATCCACTGAACATTTTATCAATTTCCATTCGGAGTTTTAACACCCCATCATTGTTCACTACGGCAACTTTATTTGTGTTGGCTCCTGTAATTACCGCCCTATTTGTATTGGACTTTACTAGGTTAATCGAAAGTCCATCAAAACCTTTAACCTCGATAAAATTATCTAACTCATGAGTTATCTTATCGCTTTGCGATATAACAACTTGAAGCGAAAGAAATACAAGAAAAAAATATTTTGTTTTCATTGGTTATAAATTGAAAATCAATTGATAACAAATTTTATTCCAAAGTAACCTTCTCTTTTTTGCCCAATAAAGAAAAATCTAAATGGCGTTTTACTAAATCCGTATCCTTTACTATTACATACACCTCATCACCTAATTGATACATACGATTATATCGTTCCCCAACTATTGCAAACTGGCGTTCATCAAAAACATAATAATCATCTCGAATATCGCGAATCCTTACCATACCTTCACATTTGTTCTCCAAAATTTCCACATAAATACCCCATTCGGTAACTCCAGATATTACGCCAAGAAACTTTTTGTCCCTATGGTCCTCCATGAACTTAATCTGCATATATTTGGTCGAATCTCTTTCTGCATTGGCCGTCAATAATTCCATATCGGAAGAATGTTTACACTTTTCTTCATACTGAACTGGTTTGGGAAGTTTTCCGCCATCCAAATAATGTTGGAGCAAACGGTGCACCATTACATCAGGATACCTTCGTATAGGTGATGTAAAATGGGTATAATACTCAAAACCAAGACCATAATGGCCAATATTTTCAGTAGTATAAATAGCTTTGCTCATACTTCTTATGGCCAAGGTATCCACCAAATTCTGTTCTTTCTTGCCTTTTACATCTTCCAGAAGCTTGTTCAGGGAAGTATTAATGCTCTTTCTATCCTTAAGGTTTATACTATGACCAAATCTGGAAATAACCCCATTTAAGGCTATTAATTTTTCTTCATCCGGTTCGTCGTGTATTCGATACACAAAGGTCTTTTTCTGCTTCCCAATGAATTCAGCCACCTTTCTATTGGCCAACAGCATAAATTCTTCAATAAGCTTATTGGCATCCTTTGCTTCTTTGAAATATACACTCTCAGGTTCGTTTGCTTCATTCAAATTAAATCTAACCTCAATTTTATCAAAAGAAATGGCGCCTTCATCCATTCTTTGCTGGCGCATAATTTTGGCAAGCCTGTCAAAAATCAAAATGGCTTCAACCACATCATCGGAAACCACATAAGCACCATCTCTTATCGAAATTTCTTCAGGTATTTTCTTTTCCCCTGTTTCAATAATATGTTGTGCTTCTTCATAGGCAAATCGTTCGTCGGAATTTATTGCTGTTCTTCCAAACCATTGATTTACCAATTGGGCCTTTTCATCCATCTCAAAAATCGCCGAAAAAGTGTACTTCTCTTCATTCGGTCGAAGGGAACAGGCATTGTTCGACAAGATTTCAGGTAACATAGGAACTACCCTATCCACCAAATAAACAGAGGTTGCCCGTTCGTAGGCTTCATCTTCAAGAATAGTGTTCGGCTGCACATAATGGGATACATCAGCGATATGAATTCCAACTTCGTAGTTGCCATTTTCCAATTTTTGAAAAGAAAGGGCATCATCAAAATCCTTGGCATCTTTTGGATCTATGGTGAAGGTAAGTATCTCACGCATATCCCTTCTGTTGGCAATCTCAGATTCTTTAATTGAAGTATCCAATTTTTGCGCAAACTGTTCTACCTCATACGGAAATTCATAAGGGAGTCCATACTCAGCCAGAATGGAATGTATTTCCGTATCATGCTCTCCTGGCTTTCCTAAAATCTGAGTAACCTCACCATATGGAGAATCAGCATCTGTGGGCCAATCACCCAAATCTACCAATACCTTATCCCCATCTTTCGCTTTTTTCAGTTTTTCAATGGGAACAAAAATATCCGTATACATTTTTGGGTCAGAAGGTCTTACAAAAGCAAAGGTTTTTTGCTTCTCAACAATACCAACATAGGATTTCTTTCTTCTTTCCAGAACTTTGGCAATTTCCCCTTCAGGCCGTTTACCATTTCTTTTAGGTTTTAAAAATACCTCTACACTGTCACCGTGAAAAGCCTTGTTCAACTTATTATATGGGACAAACACATCATCTTCCATATCCTCGATAATGACATAAGCGTTTCCACTTGTAGTCAAATCTACCGTGCCTGTAAAATAAGTGTGGAGTGAAGGTTTCTTTTTATACCTCCCTCTTTCCACTTCCAAAATCCGATCACTTGCTTTAAGCTGCCCTAAACGTTTTATAAGATCATTTCTATCCTTAGTCTCCTTTATACCAAGTTTGGCAGCTATTTGTTTGTAGTTGAAAGATTTAGAAGGTTCTTTTTCGAGAATCGTAAAAATGCCTTTGGTAATCTCATTCTTCCGTTGACTTCTGGCTCGCTTCTTTTTCCTAGACATTTACATCTTAGTTTGCTGAAAAATACAAATTAATCTCCTTGAGGTATGCAAGAATTAAATCTATTATCAAAAGGAGTCAACTTTATCAACATTTATATCATATATACTTTTTTCTTCTTTTTTAAAATTTATAAAAATGGTTATGATGATGGTATGTTGAAATGTGGAATAATTTTTTCCTGAAAAATTTGCCTTGAACAAGAAGAAGATTTTGTCCACAATTTTTCCAGACGTAAGAAAAGTATAAATCAGAACATTAGATTTTTTATGAACGATTTTTAATAACTGTTTTCAACATGATTTTTTTGAAAACTTAATATGGATTTAATGTTAATTACCTTCGATAAATCGGTGATTAAGGTTGATTAATTTTTTATTGATTGCTATGCTATCGTATAAAAATTATCTGCATTACTAGAATAACTTAAAAAATCAAAATTTAGTTTATTCAACTTTTAAAGAATTGATCAACAATTTATATGAATTTGTAAGTATCTGATAACTAGTTTTATATAATTTTTTACTGATTATTATCAACATTGCTCCATCAAAAGAATTGTACCTTTGTAAAATGTAAAATCAAATTTGAAACCATGAAAATAGCAATAGGCAATGATCACGCAGGAACCGATTATAAATTGGCTATTATGGGATTATTGAAATCTAAGGGAATTGAGGTTGTAAACTACGGCACTGATGGCACTGACAGTGTAGATTACCCTGATTTTGCGCATCCCGTTGCAAAAGACATTGAAAATGGAAATGTCGATATGGGAATTGTAATTTGTGGAACAGGTAATGGTGCCAACATGACCACTAACAAATATCAAAAGGTAAGAAGCGCATTATGTTGGAACAAAGAAATCACTGTTTTGGCAAGAGAACATAACAATGCCAATATTCTAAGCCTTCCTGCTCGTTTTATTGCTTTGCCACAGGCATTGGATATGGTTGAAACATTTTTGAAAACTCAATTTGAAGGTGGCAGACATGAAAGAAGGGTTGAAAAAGTTGCGTGTAGATAATTCAATGGCGTATGGGTCACCATCATCATCATGGCCACCAACACTCCCATAATGATTTAAAGGGAAGAAATCTTCTCATCTCCATTGTTCTTAATATAGCCATTACCGTTTCTCAGGTAATCGGTGGACTTATTTCTGGCAGTCTTGCGCTGTTATCAGATGCGCTTCACAACTTTAGTGATGTACTCTCCTTGATTATAAGTTATGTGGCCGCATTGTTGGGAAAAAAGAAAGCCTCGAAGAACAAAACATTTGGATACAAACGAGCCGAAATTTTGGCTGCATTTATAAATGCAGCAACTTTAATGGTTGTAGCTGTTATTTTGATGATTGAGGCGGTGGAACGATTTTTTGACCCGCAGGAAATAGGTTCCAATTTGGTAATTTGGTTATCATTGATAGCCATTTTGGGCAATGGGTTCAGTGTTCTGTTGTTAAAAAAGGATTCTGAAGACAATATGAATATGAAATCTGCCTATTTGCATCTACTTACAGATATGATGGCTTCCGTAGCGGTGTTGGTAGGGGGCCTATTGATGAAATTCTTCCAGATTTATTGGGTTGATGCTGCTTTGACCATGGCTATAGGGGTATACCTGATTTATATGGGTTACGATTTACTAAAGGAATCCACAAAGGTTCTCATGTTATTTACACCTAAATCCATTGAAGTAAAAGAAATTGTTGAATCCATTTGTACGTTGAAACCAGTAAAGAATGTTCACCATGTACATATTTGGCAATTGAATGAAGAAGAAATCCATTTGGAAGCGCATATCGATTTTAAGGAGGATATCAAACTATCCGAGTTCGATAAGATTCTTGTAGATATTGAAGAACATGTGTACCATAAGCACGGAATCAACCATGTGAACATTCAACCGGAGTTTGATAAATGTGATTCCAAAAGTGTAATAGTTCAAGATTAATGGAAATTTCAATAAAAACTTTTGATAAACTGACCACAAAAGAACTGTACCAAATCTTGCAGTTGCGAAGCGAAGTTTTTGTAGTAGAGCAAGACTGTGTATATCAGGATTTGGATGGCAAAGATGAAAAAGCAATACATGTAGTAGGCACCAAAAATGGAAAAGTGGCGGCCTACACCCGCATTTTTAAGCCAGGGGATTATTTTGAAAATGCCAGTATCGGAAGAGTAGTGGTTGCCAAAGAAGAACGTAAATACGGTTATGGCAAAATAATAATGCAGACTTCTATGGATGAAATCCGAAAAAGCTTCCCAAAAAGCACCATAGAACTTTCCGGACAAACCTATCTTTTAAAGTTTTATACAAATCTGGGCTTTGTTGTTCAGGGTAAGGAGTATTTGGAGGACGACATTCCGCATATTCGGATGGTGAAAAAAGGATAAAACAACCCTAGTAAAGAAGCAAATGAAAATAACACGTTTAGGCTGCCTATGTATTTTAAGTTTTTTGTGTACAAAGAGCTATGCTCAAAAAAGCGGAGAGCTTTATAACACCATTTCAAAACTCGATAGCACTTTTTTTAAAGCACTAAATGATTGCGACCTTGAAAAGTATGAATCCTTTTTAGCTTTTGATTATGAGTTTTATCATGACAAACAAGGCTTAACTGTTTCCAAAGGGAACGAAATGAAATCCATGAACCTGTTTTGTGGGGAACAACGAGAAAGACAGCAAATAAAAAGAAAGCTTATAAATGGAAGCCTTGAAGTATATCCAATCCATAATTATGGGGCTATTGAAAGTGGAGAACATATTTTTCATTTGGTAATGGATGACAATACAACTAAACCTATTTCAAAAGCTAAATTCACAAGTATTTGGAGATTGGACAACAAGGAATGGAAACTGGCAAGAACAATAAGTTATGATCACATTCCATACGGGAAAATTCAGTTGGATGATGAAACCTTGAGGTTATATGAAGGAAATTACAAAGCCCCTGATAGAATAGTTAACATAAAAAAAGAAGGAGAAATTCTTAGGATGACCGATTTAGTGGACAAAAAAGAAGTGTGGAGTTCCGAAATGCTTGCTGAAACCGAGAATACTTTCTATTTGAACCAGAATAATATTCAAATCAGGTTTATAAAAAATAAAGGGAAAGTTGAGAAATTGGTTGTTTATGAAAATGGAAAACCAATAGAGGAAGTTATAAGGGAAAAATAAATCTCTGATGAATAATATTCGGATGATGAAAAACAAATAAAGTGTTCAAACGCGTATTATGGTTAACTTTATAAATCTCGAAGTAGTAAAGAATGACATTTTACGAAAAGGAAATACATAGAATCGGCCGGATTGTTTATGCTAACCAACCGCAAATCAACGCAATTATAAGAACGCGGCAATATTTGGACAACAATTATGAATCCGATTTGAATTTAGATGTGCTGGCCAACGCTCAATCCATATCAAAATATCATTTGTTGCGCTTGTTCAAAAAATATTACGGACTAACCCCTGCCCAATATGTTATTGATAAGCGAATTGAAAAGGCGAAAGAACATTTAGTAGATGGAATGTCTGTTACCGAAACCTGCTTTGCTGTTGGGTTTGAAAGTCTTGGGTCTTTTAGCACCTTGTTCAAAAGAAAAACAGGTAAGTCACCATACAAATATCAAAAAGAGCAACTTTCAAGAAGTATGCAATAGTTGGATTTTAGAACTTTGGCGCTTCATTTCTAACAAATAACAGCATGAAAGTATCCGTATTAAGCATTCCTGTAAGAGATCAGCAAAAAGCGCTAGAATTCTACACTGAAAAATTAGGCTTTATCAAAAAGCGTGATGTTCCCTTGGGAGAGGGCAATCGATGGTTGACCCTTGTATCCAAAGAAGCGCAAGACGGACCTGAAGTTTTGTTAGAGCCGGCCCCAAATCATTTTGAACCCTCAAAAGTGTATCAAGACGCATTAATGGAAGCAGGAATTCCATATACCCAGTTTAATGTTGATGATGTTCAAAAAGAGTATGAGCGACTTATTGATCTTGAAGTACAGTTTAGTGTAAAGCCAACTGCAATGGGAACGGTAAAAGTTGCAGTTTTTAATGATACCTGCGGTAATAATATCCAGTTGGTACAGGAACTATAAAAGTAGAGTCTTAAAAACATTACTGTAACTTTATAGCAAGTTGCAGAATTAATGAACTTAAGACTTGAAACAGAAAGACTCTTGATTGGTCCAATTACTTTGGACGATTTAGAGAACATTCATGAACTGCATTCGCTGCCCGAGACGGACAAATTCAATACGTTGGGCATTCCAAAAAACATTGACGAGACTAAAAACATTATTACTGGGTGAATCGAAAAAAACAATTCAGGAAACAACACAAACTTCACCTTCAAAATTGAACAAGCCGAAAGCGAAGACTTTATTGGTCTTGTCGCCTTAAATTTAGGGATGCCCAAATTTAGAATTGCGGAGGTATGGTATAAGCTACATTCCAATTTTTGGGGCAAGGGCTATGCTACGGAGTGCCTGAACCGAATTTTGGAGTTTGGTTTTGGTGAACTTGGTTTGCACCGTATTGAAGCAGGCTGTGCAGTGGAAAACCTGGGCAGTATCCGTGTCTTGGAAAAAGCGGGAATGACCCGAGAGGGCAGAAAAAGAAAAGTGTTGCCCTTAAAAGATGGCTGGTCGGATAATTTTCATTACGCTATTTTAGCAACGGATTTGAACAACGAAGAATGAACTACCAAACCTATCAACCCCATCCCGATTTAGAATCCCTAGTCAGTTGCTATTGGACCTTGGAAGTCCCTGCGGCTGACGAGGCTCAAAGACAACGGATAATCCCGGATGGTAAAATTGAAATGGCATTTATCTTTGGGGACGACATCAAACGCTACACCACGGGAAGCAATTTTATCCTTCAACCCCGAGCATTTGTTCTGGGGCAGACGCTTGAGCCTTTTTATGTAGAACCCACTGGGTATGTTAACTCTTTTTCCGTCAGTTTTTATCCCTACGGTTTTGCCAATTTTGTTTCGGTGCCCATTAAAACCTTAGCCAATAAGGAAACACCTATTAAAGCCTTGTTTGGAGAAGAAGTAGCTACAAAATTTGAACAGAAAATCATTAGAGGCACGGACACCCAACAACGGATAGCAATTGTTGAAGAGTTTCTGCTAAAAAGACTGAATGAAACGGCCACCGTGGACACTATTGTAAAATCTACCGTAGATGCGCTCTTGGAAACCAGGGGCAACACCTCTATAAATGCCATCCTAAAAGAAAATCCGTCCAAAAGAAGACAACTGGAAAGAAACTTCGCCAAGCAAATAGGCATGAGTCCAAAACAATTGGGCAAGGTAATTCGATTACAGAGTGCTTTAAAAATGTTGTTGAACAAAGAAGGGGAAAGCCTTACCAATATTGCTTACGAAAATGAGTACTACGACCAGGCACATTTTATCAAGGACTTTAAGGAGTTTACAGGTATTAGCCCAAAGGAATTTTTAGGGAACGAAAACATGGCACTTTCCGCTGCTTTCTATAAATAGAAAGGGTGTCGCATTTTTACAATTACACGGATTAAAGTCGCTTTAGATTTGTGATTCATTTCAACCAAAGAACATGAAAAGAATCCTATACGGCCTATCGGCAGCCCTTATTATCTTGGGCTATACCGCTTGCCAAAACAAGCCTAAACCTGAGCTCGAAAAGCAGCCAGCACCAAAACCAGAAACGCAAAAAACAACGCTTATGAAAAGTTATGTATCCATTTTCGAAATTCCTGCCTCTGACATCTCAAGGGCCATTAAGTTTTACGAAACCATTTTAGCAATTGACATAGAGAAAATGGAGTTTCCAGAAGTGGAAATGGGCCTTTTACCCATGGAAGATCAAATGGTAGTTGGAGTGATTATGAAAGGCGAAGGATACACCCCATCACCAGATGGTGTTACTGTTTACTTGAACGGGGGTAACGACCTTAAGGTAATTTTGGATAAAGTTGAAAGCAGTGGCGGAAAGATCCTAATCCCCAAAACGCCACATGCAGATGAGGTAGGTTTCTTTGCGATTTTTATTGATTCTGAAGGCAATAAAATTGGACTACATTCTCCGAATTAAACAGTGGCGTATTTGCTTTAAAAGGATGAAAAAAGCATTTACTTTGCGTTTTCTAACCATTTGCTACATCCAACAATGAAGAAAACCCTGAATGACCTCACCAAAGAGGACTGGAATACCCTTTTTCCTATTGAATTGGTCGACCACAATCCTGAATGGATAAACATCTTTAAAAAAGAAAAAGAACAAATACTTCAAAAGGTTGGAAACGAAACAATTCTACGAGTTGAACACTTCGGGAGCTCCTCCATTCCAAGTATTAAATCAAAACCGTACATTGACCTAATGATTGAAATTCCAAAGGAAAAATTGTTTGATGACAAGCTCATTGCTCAGTTTTCCGAATTGGGCTATTCGCATTTTGTGGTGCCGGAAAGGGAGGACATTGAGGCATACTCAACCTTTGGAAAGGGATATAACCTAGACGGAACAAAAGAACAGATTTTTCACATTCATATGTGTCCAAAAGACAATGTAATGTGGAAACAGATTGACTTCCGCGATTATTTGAACGCCAATGAAAAAAGGGCCAAGGAATATGAAAACTTAAAACGTGATTTGGCCTTAAAATATAAGAATGACCGTGGAGCCTATGTGCTAGGTAAAACGGAGTTTGTCAAAGAAACTTTGAAATTAATAGTAGAGTAAAAATTTTGCATAAACAGGCTTATTCCAGTAATTCCATACCTTGATTTTGTTACCCAAGATGAAGAATATTTGGAATATAGTATTCTCTATATGAGGAAGGTGAAGGTTGGGTATAATACTTATGGGATAGAAGAGCAAGTTTAATATTATTTGTTAACCAAAAGTCTTATCTTATCCAAATAAGATTTTGCTACCTTGGCCTTTTTAGAACTTACGTTGTAATTTTTATATCGACATGTTTTGCACATGTCATGTAATTGACGATATAAAGTCCCCGCACCATTAATTCGTTGTTCAACTAGCTTTATGGTAGATTGGTGTTTTGATATTTTTTGTCCGTCGTGTATAGACTTTGAAAAATATTGTTCAAAACTGGAATAAGTAAATTGCTCGTCATCTGTAAATGGGAAAATTTCTTCTTGAACTAAATGAAGAGCTGAATAAAAAGATGTAGTTATGACCCAGTCATAAAATCTACCATCTTCCAATAAAAATTCACAAACTTGATAATTATGTTCAGAATGGGTCTTATGCTTCAATAGGTTTATTCATTTTATAATCCATAAAAAAACCATCACTGACAAGTAAGTTTTTATTAAATAACTTATCGTCTTCCTCTCTGTCGGAAAACATGAACATTACATTATAATACCTGTCAGATTGAACTTCTTCTTCAATGGTTGCAGCAAAGTCATAAGAAACTAAAAAATCCTCTCCTATAAACTGATCTTCGGGGAGAGTTATCAAAATAACAAAATCGTCGTATGCATTGATTTTTAAATGGGCAGAAACAGGATTTAGCTTTCGCTTTCTTAGAAAAGAAAGCATTCTTTCAGTATGGGTAGCAGATTTGGTTAAATTCTCATTGAGCTTATCAATAAAAATCTGTTTTTTCTCTTTTACACCATCTTCCTTTCCTTTTAAGTACGCATCAATAACATCGTCATTTGTGAAAATAGAATTTTTGTCAACGGACAAACTCCAAGTTTCCTGACTTTTTTCGTTTTGATTTTTAATTTTAGTTGCTGCCATCTGTTCGGAAAGAGTTATTAACCAATATAATAACTGTTGACAAAAGTATTATAAATTAAAATAATAAAAAACTTAGCCCCACAATGTATATAAAATATTTATAAAACAAGGCCAAAACGTACAGTTAGAACGTCAAATTAGTTGAAAAAGTGCATTTGTATTAAGAGGTGCCTTCTACATAGGTTGCCAAAGAAAGATATCATAACCTCACCAACCCAAATAATTCCTTACTTTGCGTTTGTGAACCATTTGCCCAAATCCAAACAAGAAGAACTTACACTGCTCACCGAGCAGCTTTCCGCGCATAAATTGGTGGAAATGATCATCCTTTTTGGCAGCTACGCCCGGGGCAACTGGGTAGAGGATCAATATGTGGAAAAAGGCATCACCTACG
Source organism: Flagellimonas onchidii (assembly GCF_004804315.1). Classification (GTDB taxonomy): domain Bacteria; phylum Bacteroidota; class Bacteroidia; order Flavobacteriales; family Flavobacteriaceae; genus Flagellimonas; species Flagellimonas onchidii. The sequence goes on along the minus strand of NZ_SRXX01000018.1, from coordinate 31,846 downwards.
AATACCGCAGCGATTTTGACATTCTCGTGGTAATTACCCACGAAGACCTCAAACAAAAGTTTCGAATAGAGGACAAGATTAAGGCCGAACTCATTACTACTGGAAAAGTCACTACACCCGTAAGCCTTATTTTTCATGGTATAAAACAATTGAACGCCTCTTTGACCATGGGCAACTACTTTTTTAAGGACATAAAAGAAGAAGGTTTGGTCCTGTACGATTCCCAAAAGATTAAGCTCGCCCACCCCAAAAAACTGACTGCTGCGCAGTACAAACAAAAAGCACAGGGCCATTTTGACCAGTGGTTTGAGAGTGCAAATGAGTTTTTGGAAACGTTTGAATTTGAAATGAGTAAAAAAAGATTTCTAAAAGCAGCCTTTGAACTTCATCAAGCTGTGGAGCGTTACTACACCACCATTTTGCTCGTTTTTACCGATTACCGCCCCAAAGACCATAATCTGGAGAACCTGGGCATAAAAGTGGAAATGTGCGACAAGCGTTTTGCCGTTTTTCTCAAGACCACCGACACCGAAAAACACCTTTTTGAACTCCTAAAACGCGCCTATATCGATGCCCGCTACAAGATGGACGAGTACGAGATCACTAAAGGTGAACTGGAGGAGTTGGCCCAACGGGTAAACGAACTTAAACGGCTTACGGAGGAGATTTGCACGGCTAAGATTGGGGAGATAGGAGATAGCTAGACAGGTTAATGTAAATAGATAATATAATTTAAAATGGATAGATACCAGGGCACTTGGTTAATGATTAGGGATGCAAACACATATTGCAGTCCTGAGTTTATCGAGTTTCAAAACGACGAGATCATCCATTTTGAACTACTGGAAAAAACCAACAACGGACTGCTGGAGAAAAAACAACACTTCATCGAAAAACTATCTGAAACCAAACATAAATTTGTAAGTAAGAGCCGGATTCGAATGTATAGAATGGGCAAAAAGCTGACCGTTATCAGCGATACAGAATCCATTTCAGAAGACATCGAATTCTTAACCGATTATGAGAGGATTGAGCCGACTAAAACCAATTTAACCGATAAAGAAATCGAAAAATTGAGATTTAACATCGAATGGAATGGAGAATTTGGACCATTGGTTTTTAACACATGTTTGGACAGCCCTGCAATTCAAGAAGTGAACAAGCGCTTAAAGCGGAAAGGACAAAAATTTGTACTGGAGCAGCTTCAAGGCACGTATTTTGCCTCAATTTATGACAATGGTAATCGGCAAACACTGATTGGAATCAAAGAAATCGATGAAGAAAAAGCAGTGCTATTTGGATTTCCGGAAACACCATATAAAGTTGCGGCCAAACCAATAAGATAAGGATATAACTATCGTCCCAATAAAGGTGAAATGAGTGTCGATTGGATAAAGTCACTTCAAAACAACGTTCAGTTTTTATGTAACTTCCATCCTCGACACGACCTATATTTTACAAAAAAGACCCTATGAAACCACAAGACCATATCTTGATCAATGGATACAAACACGTTTCCTTTGAGACGGAGACATTTTCACAAAGTGAATCGATTCAAAGAAGCGCGGCATTCCATGATTGGCTGAACAAAAGAAGATCAGTAAGAGAGTTTTCAGATAGGCCCGTGCCCAAACAGATTATCGACAATCTGATTAAGAGTGCCTCCACGGCACCATCCGGAGCCCACAAACAACCTTGGACGTTTTGTGCCGTTTCAAACCCAGCTTTAAAAACCGAAATCAGAAAAGCGGCAGAAATAGAGGAAAAAGAAACCTACGAACACCGGATGAGTGAACGCTGGAAAAAGGACTTGGAACCTCTGGGTACGGATATGCACAAACCCTTTTTGGAGATAGCGCCCTGGCTAATCATTGCTTTTAAAAAGGCTTACACTTTTGATGAAAATGGGGTAAAACATAACAATTACTATGTAAATGAATCTATAGGCATAGCTTGTGGCATGTTGATATCAGCGATTCACAATGCTGGTCTGGTCACCCTTACGCATACCCCAAGCCCAATGAATTTTCTGACTAAACTTCTAGACCGACCAAGTAACGAGAGGGCTTTTTTGTTGCTTCCAGTGGGCTACCCCAAGAATCCAGCATATGTCCCCGACATAAAAAGGAAAGCGTTGGACGAGGTCGCTGTTTTCTATGAATAGCAAGACTTCATTGAACGCGGACTAAACAAATTTCCTAGCCACTCCGACCCGACATAAAAACTCCAACTTTAAAACGAGGTTTATTGGGCTTTCCACTTTATTTTTTCTGGAAAAGAACAAATAGCCTTCTGTTTTAGGGTTTAGGTTTTCGAGAATCAGTTTTCCATGAAAATCTTTGTTGTTGGTAATAACTTCTTTTAAGAATAATTGGGTCAGACCTCTTTTGGTCAAGTAGGAAATCAATTTTCTCCGATTTACAAAGGTGATGTTGCAAGAGGTATACTTTCCAGCTTCATCCGAAAAAATACTGGTAACCAAAGCATAAAAATGGGTGACTTTGTTTGAATCAAATAACCAACCGGGTTTGTCCATGCCATTTTTTTGATAGAAAAGTTCAAAAGCAAAAGTGGGGAGGGATTCGTTTATATAGTCCAATTGTGCTTTTTCGTCCAGAAAGAAGGTCTGTGGACTTGTTTTGTGTTTTAGCACAAGGTCAATACCCGTCAATTGCTGTTTTAGGGCGTGCATGCGTTTAAAATTATAAAACCGTAAATGTTTTTGATAATACGAATCCAATAAAGAAGAAAGGTGCTTTTCTTTGGTCAGATCAATTTTGAAGTTGCTCTTCAAGGGCATTTATTTTCTGGAACAAGGCATTGCCCATTTGTTCCACTATGCCCACCACCAGTGCGTTGCCCATAAAAAAGGCTCTTTTGGTATCGGATATACCGTCCAATTTGGTGTGATTTTCTGGAAACATGTTCAACCGTTCCAATTCAACAGGAGAAAGTCTTCGCAGTCCCGTTGAGGTTTGGACTACGTGCTTAAACCGAGAAGGGGATTTACCGCCCTCGCCGGTTATAATTGTTCTGGAAGGTTGATCAAGTGCGTCAGGGAAAACCATGCTCCCCTCGCTATAATTATATTCAAAACCAGCTTTGGTCTTGCGTATTTCTTTTTTTGCTCCTTTGAGATATTCCCATTTTGGAATGTCTGACTCAGAAATATAAAATTCAGCTTCTGAAGTGTCCTCTAAAACATCTGAAAGAACCGCTCTGGATCCATAAAAATCTGCAGCAGTTTTAATAGTGTGCACATCATTTTCTAGACAGATTCCGGAGTTTAGGAAAGGGGAATGCCCCTTCTCCAAATTGAACGAATTGGATAAGGAGACCAAATCTTTTTCTAAAGAAAAAGAAGTGCTAGTGCTTTGTTTTTTAACAGGAAAAGATGAAGCGATAGTTCCCTGTTCCAAAATCCATTTAGCGGGCGAAGTCCTTTGAAGTGTTTTGTAAATTTCCGTTGATTTGTGATATCCCAGAAAAAAAACGCGCCTTCGGCGCTGGGGCATGCCATATTCAGCCGCATTAATTACCCGCCATTCTACGGCATAACCCAAATTGTTCAAGCTTTTGAGCATCACCGCAAAATCACGCCCTCGTTGTGAAGAAGGCGATTTCAACAAACGGTCAACATTTTCAAAAAAGAGATATTTAGGTTTGTTTTCTTTTTCAGAAAGAATCCGATGGATGGACCACCATAATACTCCCTTTTTTCCGATGAGTCCTTTGGAGTTTTTTAGTGTTGTCGCAACCGAATAATCTTGGCAAGGGAATCCACCGACCAAAATGTCATGATTCGGAATCTCCAAAGTGGGTACTTCCTCAATATTGGTGTTAGAATGATTTTCGGATCCAAAACGGGCTTCATAAACCATAGAGGCATGCTGTGTTTTGGTAGAGGGCTCCCATTGGTTGCTCCAAACAACTTCGTAGCTGCCTGTATTTTCCAATCCTAATCGGAAACCGCCCACACCGGCAAAAAGTTCGCACACCTTAAGTTTCTGCATGTTCAAAAGTAGTGCTATTCTATTAGTTTTAAGTCTTCATCAAAAAGGCCTACCAAAAGACTGTTTCCCTTTGCATCGACCTTGACGCCTCCGTACTTCGCATCTTCATATTTTTCACCCATTCCTTCCTGAAAGAAAAAGGATTCCGCCCCAATGTTGATACCCCACCAATTTTTAGCAGAGTATTCAATAAGATGTTCGTTTTCATTCAGGGGAGTTGTGTTTTCCTGTAATCGTACCCTTTCCGCGGTGCCGTTGGGCAACAATTTTACCACACAAAACCCTCGTTTGGAAATAGTGTCGTTATCTATGTCTTCGGAAATGGCATAGCGTAATCGCATATAATCTCCTTGAATCAAAGACCGGGGATCTATCGGGGCTAATTCCAGCAAAATAAGCTGGCCATCGGACAAGAGTGCTTCCTTTTTCACCACACTGTTATTGAAAACAACCAGCAGAACCACCAGGTTCAGCAATAATATGATCCATTTAACCTTTTTCATCTTCCTTCGGCATTTTTCGGGTAAATAGATAAAAGATGATAAAGACCAATCCGGATGAGAAAAGGATAATTGATTTGGTGAGCAGGGTAAAACTTAGATCGTAATAATACTGAGAAACAAAATAAACCAGGGCCGCAATCCCAATAACCAAAATGGCCCTATGGTTGATGTAAAAACCGATTAGCACAATTAAAACCGCAACTGAAATGGAGGGACAAAAAAGCGTGGGCAACAAAGTCAGCACACTGAGCAGATAAACCACATTTTTTTGTTTTGGGTTTTGCAGGCCCACTACTTTCAAAATTCGGGGAATCAGCGAAATGATAGCTGCTAAAATCACTACGGAAGAAATCCAAAGGTAATGTTCAGAAATTTCAAAAAGACCCCTTATCCCCTTTATCCCGATGGTAATCAGACCAAATAGTAATGAAAACACAAGGCCTATGCGAATGGGATTATATAACCGCATTAAAAATGAGTTTTGGACCAAAAATTTTGCCTCATTCAAACACCAAAACACCAATAATAATGCATAAAAGGAGATGTATAAATGAATTAGGTTGTAACTGTCATTGATAAAGATTAAAGCCATTAAACAACAGGCTATGGTGAGCGTTCCGATAAATGACAGCAAATAGTTTTGGGAAACGAACAAGCCCAAAAGTGCCACAAGCAATACTAAAACCGCTACGAGGCTTTCATCAAGATTCAGCTGGAGCAAACCAAATGTCAGACAACCAAGGCCTGTAATATATGGAAACATTAAAAGTATCAATGAGCAAATTGTCGACAAATCTATTTAGCACCAGCGCAATGATTATAGAGGCAACACCAATCAGTAAGTACCCTGAATCCGTGTCAAAAATTCCCATAATGCCTAGGAAACCACTAAAGGCCAAAGCTGCTAAATAACCCCCGGCCGCAGAAAGCAATTTTATCGCTAAGTTCGATTTTTCACTTTCCTGTTTTTCAATAGTTTCGATAATGGCACTTTCATCATAATGGAAGTTCTCCCCTCTTGTGAGGATTTGACTTGTTCCAGTATGTTTTTGATCGTGACTAGTTTCTCCATTTTTTTTGAAGATTGATTAGAGTTTTAATCAATAGGCTGACGCTAAATACGATAAAAAGGCTCACCGTAAGATACATGGTAGCACCATCTAATATTTTCATCAGCAATTTTGAAACTATTAGGATAACACTAAAAGGTATCAGGGACAGATATAGGATTTGCTTGTTTTGGATGCCATATCTAAAGCCAGATGTGTAAAGCGCGAATACAATTATGAACAAAACCCCATAAGAAGGGTGAAAACTATCCTCTATTCCTCTGCCCACGCCAATGGTTCCAATACTAACGGAAGCTATGACCAAGATTGAGGTAAACCAATTTGGAGGTTTAATTTTATCGGTAAACCTATGGCATAGAATAAAGAAAAGTGCAAATGCGCTGTTTATTGTAAACAGAATAGTGTGCATAACACCATTAGGCCAGTCGTTAGCCACTTGCTCGTCATATAATATGATGGAAATATTTGCCAAAACAATATAGAGGAGCCATAAGGGCGCAAAATTTGAAACGATAACCCAAAGGGTTATCAACAAGGTCCAACCAAGGAATAGGTCGTAGGCGTTGGCCCCAGTTTGGTAGACCTGTCCAAAAATGGCCATAAGAACACCAACCAGTACAGCCGAAGCGGTTACAAGAATGTTTTTGATCAACTGATCAAGTTTGGAAAATAGGACTGTTAGCATGAGGGCAAGAACCAACCCCTCAACAAGGCCTATTTTCACAAATTTGTGAAGGTTGTCCCAGTTATAGGCAAAAAAGAAAATAATACCAGCTAAGGTGAAGGAAACCCCAAGACCTAGAAAGAAAAGCGATAAAAATCGTTTCCAATCTCTGGGACCGTGATAAATATGTTTTTTTAAAACATGGTCAACACCACTTTCGGACCAATTGCTGTGTCTGCTGATTACCTGGATGTCCTTTCGGCTAATTTTTGTCATGGTATACCGAAATATAGCGAAAAAGAACTAGCTACAGCGAGATGATCTGACGTATAAACCGTTTAACTTGACCGATGGATTAAAAATCAGTTAAAATCAAATTCCCTCAAATCCAAAGGATCGTTCATAGACTCTTGAAGCGCCAGCAATTCGTTCCAAAGCTCATTTTTGGTAGTAGCGTAATCTGTATTTTCAGCCAAATCGTTCATTTCAAGAGGGTCGTTTTCCAAATCGAACAATCTTAATTTTCCAGCATTGGGATAAGCAATCAGTTTAAAACCGTCTTTTCGCACCATACGCTGTTTTTGGGTATAACAGCCGTAGATGGACTCGTAATTACTTGCCCGCTCTCCATTGATCAATGGCATGAGACTTTTGAACTGCACAAAATCAGGTTTTTCAGCGCCTGCCATTTCCAAAATTGTGGGCATAACATCTTGCAGATAAACATCTCCATCGATTTTCTCGTTTTCCGGGATGTTTGGACCTACTACAAACAAAGGTGTACGGACGCTGTGGTCGTACATATTCTGTTTACCCAAAAGACCGTGTTGTCCTACTGACAATCCATGATCAGCTGTGAAAACAATATAGGTGTTATCCATTTTGCCTGAAGCCTCCAATGCATCGAGAATTTTCCCGATTTGGGCATCCATATGCGCAATAATGGCATAATACTCTTGACGGTTCACTTTTACCGAATGTTCCGTGCGAGGGAAAGGTGCCAAACGTTCATCTCGCAACTTTCTTCCACTTCCCATTTCTTCGTTGTACGGATACTCAGTTAAAAAGCTTTCGGGGAGTTCAACACTGTCTAAAGGAAACATGTTTACAAACTCTTCTGGAGATTGTCTAGGATCATGTGGCGCGTTGAACGCTAAATACATGAAAAAAGGATTGTCCTTTTGGGCTGCTTGATTGATAAATGAAGAAGCATCATCCGCAACAACTTCGCTCCAGTGCTTGCCTCTTTTCCAGAAACCGTCTTTAGATTTATCCCAAGGTCTCCATAACGTATCATTTTCGCTTAAAGGCCTGTTGTAACCTGATTCTGTCTGATTTGGCATCCCTGGCCTTACATGAACCACATTATCAAAAACTTCTTGCGCAGGCTTTGTCACGTGCCATTTACCTGTCATATAAGTGTCATATCCTGCTTGGGACATAAGGTTGCCCCATAATGGATTTTGGTAACTTTTTGCGCGCATCAGGGAATCCGCTCTGTGGGCGTTCCAAATATATTGTCCTGTCAACAACATAGCCCTTGAAGCCACACATATGGCGCCATTCCATCCACCCATATTATAAGAGTGTGTAAAGGTCACACCTCTTTTAGTTAGCTTATCAAGGTTGGGGGTGTATACTTCATCATTGCCCAAAGCTCGGATGGTATTGTATGCTTGATCATCGGCAAAAATGAAAACTATGTTGGGTTTGTTCGGTTGAGAAGGCTTAGGCTCTTTTTGCTTGCACCCTGAAATTAGCAAGGATAACACTAAAGAGATAAAAAAAAGCAAACGGTACGTGGTCATATTTTAATGGCTTGGGTTATTTAATATTTCAACAAAGCAGCAATGAAGTTAATAAACCTATTAATTGAATGATTAGATAATTTGAAAATATAACAAAATGAAATATGCACGGAGCATTAATTGATTTTTTCAAGTTCCACCCAAAATGGGAAAACTCTTTTGCGATCAACCATATAAAATGGAACAAGTGAACCTTCTATCTCTGGAAGTTGCACATTTTTCATTTCAATGACATCGGTAGCGGTGTTATTTTTCATTTGATTGACCACAGCTCCAGTTTCCAAAAACATTCGGCCAGAAGCGGCTACAGGTTTTATGAACTTAAACGTGACGTTATAAGTGCCCTCTGAAATATCAACCTCCCATTTACCATAAATTTCTTCTTGATCCCATATACCCCGCTGGCCCGAAGCGTCATTTCTATTCAGTATTATGGGATTTTCAGCAACATTTCCAACTGAAATTAAAGGTTGATTCGTGATGTTTTCGGAAGTTATAAGTTCTTTGTACAGAGCATCCAATTGACCTTTAAGATTACTTGCCAAGTCATGGTTTTGCTTTACGAGGTTTTCTTGCTCGTTAGGGTCATTTTTAACATTGAAGAGTTCAAAACCATTAAGACCAGCATTGTAATTGGTCTGACCCACTAATTTAAAATCACCTTGCTGTAGGGCGATGTTGTTATAAAGCTCAGGATACCTTCTTGCCCAACAGAAAAATAAGGGCCGGTCTGCCCAATCAACCTTTTTACCTTCCAGAAGAGGCAAAAGGGTTTTACCATCGATTTTTCTATCCGAAGGCACTTTTACATTGCACAATTGCGCAAGCGTTGGCAAGATGTCGATATGGGCCGAAGTTGTTTCGATGTCTTTGTCATCTTTAAACCGAGATGGATATCTAAAGAAGAAAGGAACGCGGACACCGCCTCTATATACACTTCCTTTGCGGCCTCTCATTCCTCCAACATATCTCAGTTGTTGAGGTCCGTTGTCTGTCATGAAGATTACAATGGTGTTCTCGGAAATTCCAAGGTCATCAAGTTTCTGCAACATTTTCCCAATGTTATCATCAATATTGGTCACCATGGCGTAGACCCTACGTGCATCTTCCTTGTCTTTTTCACTCATTTGCCGAGTAGCGGAATTGTTTTTCTCAAAAGAGATGGATGGGTCTATGTCCGCATATTGTTGATAATAGCTTTCTGGTACTTGCAAAGGGGTATGTGGTGCGTTGAAAGAGAGGTAACAGAAAAAAGGATTGTCTTTATTCTTTTCAATAAATTGAATGGCATTGTCCGCGAAGATATCGGAACAATAGCCCGAATATTTTTCTTTTTCTCCATTATGCCAGAGAATAGGGTCAAAATAGCTTCGATTACCTTGAAAATAAGTGGTAAAATCTCCAACCTGACCCATTCCGCCAGAAAGATGTATCAAAGACTCATCAAAACCTTGGTCATTTGGTCTGCTCGGGTGATTGTCCCCTAAATGCCATTTTCCAAAAATGCCAGTTTCGTACCCTCCCTGTTTCAGCATTTCAGCGATGGTAACTTCACTTGGTGCCATTATGGCCCCGCCGTTGTATGTGTCTCTTACGCCCGTTCGAAGTGAGTAACGACCCGTCATCAAGCTTGACCGCGTGGGAGCACACACAGGAGAAACGTAAAAATTGTTGAACCGAACACTTTCCTTGGCAAATTGGTCTAGAACTGGCGTTTTGATTTGGTCATTTCCGGTAATCCCCAAATCCCCATACCCTTGATCGTCCGTGATAATTAAAATGACATTTGGGTGTTTGTTTTCTTGGGCCACAACAGAAAATGTTACGGCAAAGATGAAAGAGAGTAGCAACCCCTTTGTTTTGAGATACATATGTTTGATGTGTTTGGATTAAAAGATAGCAAAATTTAACCAGCACATCATAGCATACAGAAGCTATATCACATACTTTTTTGAAAGTGTAAGGATTTTATTGAAAAACAGATTCCTAGTTTAGGATGCTATTGTATTTTGAATTGTTGCTTAACAATTCTGTTGCGGCCAAAATGGCTTCATCGTGCTTCAAATAATATTGATAAAGTCCTTCACGATAGAAATACCTTTTTATGATCTCGTCTTCTAAATTCTTCTTGATTTCACTGCGATAAGAATCCAAGGCTGAGATTTTTCCCTTATTGACAGCCAGAAGCAAATCCTTGTATTTTTCTTGAACCACTGGCCCCAACAAATGTTCATCGTTATTAATGGCGTTTTCCAAAAGTTCTTCTGTTTCAGTCTGAAAAGAGAAATTTTGGTTTTGCGCATAGCGTTTAAAGCTATCATAATTTGCGTCGGAAAAAACAAAATCATCAACAGACCCGAAGCTATTGTCATAATAAAAGTCCGTTGCAAAATCAAACACAATATTATTTTGCTGTAAAGCGTCAATAAGCGTGTTGGTCTTTTGCGAGGAAATTTCAATATCTGGCATTACGCCACCACCATCTTGCACTTTACGTCCATTTCTTGTGGTAAATTCTTTATAGTTTGTATTTCGGATGGCATTACCTTCCTCGTCTCGATTCCAATAATCCAAGGATTGTATGCAGCGCCCCGAAGGGGTATAGTATCGAGAAATGGTCACTTTTAGTTGTGTGCCATAGGTGAGTTTTAAGGGGCGTTGTACCAAGCCTTTTCCAAAACTTCTTGCCCCCATAACAACGGCACGGTCCAAATCTTGAAGCCCTCCGGAGACTATTTCACTTGCAGAGGCGCTTCTGCCATTGACTAAAACCACTAAGGGTATTTTTAAATCTTCAGGTTGATTTTTGGTCTTGTACTCCTGGTTGAATTTTTTGACCTTGGATTTGGTGGTTACAATGAGTTCTCCTTTAGGAACAAAAAGGTTCGTTACATTTATGGCTTCCGAAAGAAGTCCACCAGGATTTCCTCGAAGGTCCAAGACCAGTTTTTCGGCTCCCCTGCCTTTTAGGTCCTGCAATGCTGATTTGGTCTGGCTTGATGCTTTTCTATTAAATTTGGAAAGTACAATATATCCGGTTTTAGCATCGATCATATCGTAAAACGGGACCGCATCGACCTCAACACCTTCACGATTGAGCGTAGCTGTTTTGGTTTCTCCTTGTCTAACGAAAGTTACGTCTACACTGGTGTTGTTCGCTCCTTTTAAGAGTTCACTAGCGTTATCGTCGAAATCAGCGACCTTAATATCCCCAATTTTAATAATCTCATCACCAGCTTTTAATCCGGCCTTGTCCGCGGGATAACCTTTATAGGGTTCAACAATCACCAATTTGCTTTCGAAGGAACGGACCAAAGCCCCAATTCCGGAATATTCACCTGCATTGTTGATTTTATACGCTTCAACATCTTGCTCGTTCAAAAATCGCGTATAGGGATCCAATTCATCCAACATGTTTTTAATGGCAGAATCCATAAGCTCTGCAGGATTGGTCTCATCCACATAATTCATGTTGAGCTCTTTAAAAAGGGTAGTGAATATTTCTATTTGCTTTGCAATTTCGAAGAAGTCACTTTTAAAGCTGCTGCTCATTACCAAAAACGCAACAGCAACAACCGGAATAAGAACCTTTTTACTGCGTATTATTTTTTTCATAGGACTCTTTGTTTAGAAAAGCTTCCAAAAGCTTCTGCATTGTATGGTCAACCTCATCAAAGGATGGAGCTTTATTACCAAGGTATAAAAATAGAAACGCAAAATTTCCCTCTATCTTGTTAAAAACAATGTGCTTGTTCAGCCGGTAGGCTTCTCGCAACAACCTTTTTATACGATTGCGCTTTACCGCGCTTCTAAATTTTTTCTTTGGAGCGACCACACCAACTTTAAAACTTGTATCGTCATCAAAATTTGCCTTGCTGTATATCAGTTTTATTGGAAAAGCTTTGATACTGTTCCCTTCCATAAAAAGCTGCTCAAAAATCTTTTTGCTTTTGAGTTTTTCTTTTTTTGGAAAGGTGAATGATTTAGTCTTTTCCATATGAAAGGGAGGAGCCTTGTTCCCTTAAGGGGACATTTTATTTTGCAAGGTACAAGTAAATTACAATTAACACCCCTAAGGTCTCCTTAAGAGGATATACTTTGACAAGCTCAGGATGACACTAAATAGTTCTCTTAATCCAGTAATTTTTGATGCACATTGTTCTCTCCATCGACATCAGCCATTAGCTGCGAAGGATCAATTACAATTGCTTTAATTTCTTCTACAGGCCGATCAATAACAAAACCATATGTGGGGTGAGCCCAAGCCCAATCTTCCAAAACGGTTCTTTTTAAACTGGGGTAAGGATTATCTTTTTCCCCACGCATCATACGCAAAGGAACATAAAAGGTTTCCTGAGTGCCATCTGAATATACCGCCAAAATATCCAAGGGCATTGGCATTTCGCCAATACGTTCTAATTGTACCTTGGTTTTTCCGCCTTCGGACTCAACACTTTTTATACCATAATCAATGGTGTTGGTGGTTTGGGTCCAGTCTGTCAAATACCAATCAAGCTCCATTCCCGAAACCTTTTCAGCAGTCCTTTTGATATCGTTGGGTACGGGATGTTTAAACTTGAAATCTTCATAGTATTTTTGAATGGTTTCCATCAATTTGTCCTGACCAATTACATAACCCAGTTGCGAAAGGAATATTGATCCTTTGCTATAAGCAGCTATTCCGTAGGCAAAATTGGTGGCAAAACGATCTGCGTGTGTGGTCTGAGGTTTTTCAAGACCTGAATTTACAAGTGCGTAATAGCCTTTATATGACCCTTCGAATGGGTTTTCTTTTCCCTCATTCATAATCTCGTTCATACACAAACTGCTAATAAATGAAGTAAAACCTTCATCCATCCATTCATATTTTGACTCGTTAGTAGCCAAAATGTGTTGGAACCAAGAGTGTGCCATTTCATGAACCATTACGCCAACAAGGCTTCCAAAGCTTCTTTTTCCTGTGATCAAGGTGCTCATGGCATATTCCATACCGCCGTCTCCTCCTTGAATCACCGAATATTGCTTGTATGGATACTTCCCAATGTTTTTACTGAAAAAACGCATGGTCTCTTCCGTCTTTGGCTGTAGTTTTTTCCAATTTTCAAGAATCTCCGGGTCGTTTTTATATAAAAAATGTAGCGTTGGCCCATCTTTCATTTCAACCACATCATGGATATAGTTTGGATCTGCCGCCCACATAAAGTCGTGCACGTTAGGAGCCTTAAAATGCCAAGTCAAGGTTTTCCCTTTGGTTTTGACAATGGTTCCCAGGGCTTGATATCCATGACCGATTTCTTGAGGGTTTTGTAGATATCCAGACCCTCCAACGGTATAGTCTTTGTCGATGGTCAACTTTACATCAAAATTGCCCCATACCCCATGAAATTCTCTGCCAATATATGGGTTTGGGTGCCAGCCTTCGAAGTCATATTCGGAAAGCTTTGGATACCATTGGCTCATGGAAAGCGCCACACCTTCGCTACTGTTTCTTCCAGATCTTCGAATTTGAAGCGGAACTTGGCCTTTAAACTCCATTTCCAGCACGGTCTTACCACCGGATGGAATTGGTTTTGCCAGATTGACAACCAGAATGGTCCCTTCCTCATTAAATTTAACCGGCTTACCGTCTTGGGTCAAGGACTGCACATGAAGGTAACCCATTTCAGTTTCGGACAGAGACGCAATTCTACTTTTGTCATCCGACATCATACGTTTATCTGGGTCTTTTACATTTTGTAGGCGAGCGTCCATTTCGCTGCCCGGTTGAAAAGCATTAAAGTATAAGTGATAATATACCCTATTCAATTCATCAGGCGAATTATTGGTATAGACCAATTTTTGGGTACCTCCATATTGAAAGGTCTTGACATCCATTTTAACATCCATGGTATAGTCCGCATGTTGTTGCCAATAGGATGAATTGTTCTGGGCGCTAAGAAGCACGATGCCTGCGATGAAGCCAACTAACGTAAAAAAGGTTCTTGCCATTTTATTTTGTGTTTTTGGACAAGGTCGTTTTTCCTTTGGAAATGTTGTCAGCCAAAAGCAAGGCGTTATAGGCATTGACCATGGTTCCTGATTTTGAAATATTATCAAAAGTTGTTGCCTTTTCTGGGTCACCCGAAACGATTACCGATGCTTTTGATCGCAAGCCAGATTCGATAATAATTTGTTTTACCTGAGATGCCGAAAGCTGTGGGTAATATGACCGAATCAATGCAGCAACTCCCGATACGGCAGGAGCGGCCATTGAAGTACCTCCTTGAAAGTCGTATGTGTTGTTGGGCAAGGTGGAATAAATGGCATCTCCAGGAGCAAAAACATCAACATTTTGTTTTCCATAGTTGGAGAAATTGGCAACCATTTTTGACCCATAATTACTTGTCAAAGCACCAACGGTTATAACATTATTGGTAAATTCTGAATTACCGAAATTATGATCATTTGGGAAGTTTGGGTTTTCAGGGTTGTCCAAGTTATTTCCATCATTTCCAGCCGCGTGCACAATTAAAACATCTTTGGAAGCCGCATATTTTATAGCATCGTATACCCATTGGGCATTGGGTGAAAATGACTTTCCGAAGCTACAATTGATAATTTTTGCACCGTTGTCCACAGCATAGCGGATGGCATTGGCGATATCTTTATCATATTCATCGCCATTGGGAACGGCTCTAACGCTCATCAATTTTACATTTTTGGCCACCCCGTTGACACCTTTTCCATTATTTCGTTCTGCGGCGATTATTCCGGCAACGTGGGTACCATGACTTTCAGTATCTACCCTGTTTTTTGGATTTCCGTTGCCGTAGGACATATCTTTTACGTCATATGGATTGTCACCAACAGGTTTTCTTCCATCAAAATCTTTGTTGAGATTATAGTTGACCTGCTCGGTGAAATAATTAATTCCATCAGAAAGCTCTTCCATAACACTTTGAATGCTTTCTCCATACGAGAACATTTGATTGAGGACGGCTATGTTTTGCTTCATTTGCTCGGTTTTGGCCTCAATGCCCATAAGTTCCTTTTTGGTGTAGGAGTTTTTGCCTAGTTCTTTTTTAACAGCCTCATCCGCATTTTTGACTACTTGGTAGATTTGCTCGTATTGCTGTTTGTTTTGAAGGGCTTTGGGATATTCTTCATCAAGTTTCAATCTGGCTTTGGCTCTGGCCGAAGCGTCACCCACATTTAAACGAAGCATACGAACATATTCCAATTGCTCGTTGTACGCCTCACCTAAAAAATTGTACCCATGAATATCATCAATATAGCCATTGCCATCGTCGTCTTTACCGTTGTTTGGTCGTTCGCCTTTATTGGTCCATAGCACATCGTCCAAATCCTCATGTTCCAAGTCCATTCCCGAATCCACCACAGCAACAATAACAGTCTTTCCATGCCTGTTTTTAATGATTTCCCTATAAGCCTTATCAACGCTCATTCCAGGTATCGTATCGGAAACAAGGTCGGCATGCCCCCATGTTTTTTTCTGGGATTCTGAAAGCTCTGAGATTTTAAGTGGAACGGCATCTATGTTTTCCACTGGAGTGGAGACCAAAGTAGTGGCACCGCAACCCATTAGAATAGAAATAGAAAACAGGGCAAACGGAAACTTAAGGTATTTGATATTCATATTTGATATTTTATAAAATGTAAAACTTTATTGTGTTTTAAATATTTCATTAAAGGAGAAGGTCTCGTTCAACCGTACACCTTTTTCGGTTTGTTTTAAGGAACACAAATGATTATGTGCATCGTGCTCAAAGAACAAAAGCCAGTTATTTTCAGCTGCGTTGTTCAAAAACCGGGCTTTTTCTTCCAGAGTCAGTAAAGGCCTAGTATCATACCCCATTATATATGGAAGGGGAATATGTCCTACTGTTGGAAGTAAATCCGCAACAAAGACTATAGTTCTCCCTTGATAGCTTATATGTGGCAGCATCTGTTTTTCGGTATGTCCATCAACAAAAAGGATACCAAATCCCAGTTCTGAATTTTCGAGAAACGAATGGTCATTTTTCTTCACAAAGTGAAGTTGGCCGCTTTCTTGCATCGGAAGAAGATTTTCCCTCAAAAAAGAGGCCTTCTCGCGGGCATTTGGATTTGTTGCCCAGTCCCAGTGATTTTGATTGGACCAAAAATGCGCATTTTTAAAAGCGGGTTCGTATCCTGTTTTATCCTTGTTCCATTGAATGCTTCCACCACAATGATCAAAATGCAAGTGGGTCAAAAACACATCGGTGATATCGTCCCTACGAAAACCCAATTTTTTTAAGGATTTATCCAGCGAATGGTCACCCCAACGATAATAATGGCCAAAAAACTTTTCAGATTGTTTGTCTCCCATCCCATTATCAATCAAGATAAGTCTATTGCCATCTTCTATCAGGAGGCATCTGGCCGCAAGGTCAATCATATTGTTGGCATCGGCAGGGTTGGTCCTTTGCCAAATAGATTTTGGAACCACGCCGAACATGGCACCTCCGTCCAACTTAAAATTACCAGTTTCAATGGGATAAATCGTCATTCAGAAAACAAATGCCGTGCAAAATAAGAAAACCCGCACGCAAATTGTTAAAAAACATGGGTTTATTGGCCCTATTTTAACAAATATTGGGCTGTGTAAGAAGGCTTGAGCAGTTTTTGCAACTGTTGACCAAAGTAAATCATGGCCTTAATTTCTTGAACGCTCAATAAGCGCTCTTTTTTGAGAATGAGCAAGGAATGCCCATTTGATTCAATATGGTAATATGGATTGCTCTCCAGGAATAAAATAAGTTCATCATGGAAAAGGTCTTGGATTTCAGCCGTCTTCTCACCACTTAAAAAGAACCTGCGGTTGAAATCCGAATGATTGTCAATCATAATATCTTTAAACCCAGCTAGTTTGTACAATCGTTCCAATAGTCCTTCCTTATCCAACGAGAAAACCGGAATCTCTTGCGGTAGATCAATATAGAAAACAGTCGTTTTTACGACTTCTTTGGCAACAAAGGCACCTTCGGTGAACTCAAGATCAAAAACAGCACAGCCTTTTTCACCAGTGAAAAGTTGATTGTACAAATAACTTACCTCCCTAGTTCGGAAAAAGATGAAGTCCGATAAAAATGAGGCCTGTGTATTTTTTTTGGGCTCATACGTCCAACCCAATTCGTTGGATGTTTCTTCCAAATGTACCTGTCTTCGCGTAAAGTATTTTTCGATAGGTTTTAGCGAACCTAATGGAAGTATTTTTCTAATGGCAAAAGGGTGTTTGGAATCTGCGTCATGTTTATCTAGACCGACAATTTCAATGCTTCCTCCCTTTTTTAAGAAAACATGCATATAAGCCTCTAATCCTTCCATCACAGTATGATCTACAAATCCGCACATGGAAAAATCAACAATCACATTTTGGTCTTCGGGGATAACATCCAATTTGTTTTTGAGCCTTGAAAAATTTAAAAAGCTGCAGAAGTATTTTACACTTACATAATAAGTTTTTTCCTCATGTTCTTGAAACAAGAGTACATTCGGTTTAAAAACATTTCCAAGAAAAAGAAAAATACTCTTATTCAGGAACATATGAATGACCAAGGTTGTGAGAATACCCACACCAATGCCCGTTATCAGGTTGGTAAATAGTGTCGTAAGCAAGGTGGCCAAAAAGATGACAATCTGCTCTTTTCCAATTTTAGCCACTTTACTGAAAGTCTTAGGGGTCGCCAACTTGTAGCCGGTATACACCAAAATTGCAGCCAATGCAGCCAACGGTATTTGCTTGATCTGTTGTTGGAACAAAAGGATAAAAATGACCAAAAAAGTTGCGTGGAAGAAGTTTGCGGACCTGTTAGTGGCGCCATTGTTTACATTTACAGAGCTTCGTGCTATCACCGTGACCACATTCAACCCCCCCACGAGTCCGCTCAAGGAAGTTGCCAGTCCAAGAGCCTTCAAATCTTTGTTCACATTGGAACGCCTACTTTCAGGATCAAGCTTATCAACTGCTTTAATACTCAATAGGGATTCAATACTTGCTATGAGCGTAATGGCGAATACACTGAGGATAAAATCTTTTTGAAGCGATTTCGAGAAATCGGGAAAGGCTAAATTGGACAATACATTCTCTGGAATCGAAATCAAATAATTAGCATCAAGGGGAAAAGGAATATTTAGCCATCCAAAGGAATAAGTGAAGCCAATGGACAGGATTAAAATCCACATGGGTGCAGGAATAAGTTGAAAATATTGATTTCTAATTTTGCCATAGAACACCATAATTCCCAAGCTCACGATGCCTACTCCCGCCGCAATAAGTTCTTCAATGGATCCATTTTGGAATAGATCAATTAAACCATTAGGGATTTGCGCCAACAACTTTACGATGCTTCCATGTTCGTTGTTATGGCCTATCATAATATGAAACTGTTTGGCAAAAATGCCCCAACCAATAGCAGCAAGCATTCCTTCGATTGCCGAAGCGGGAAAGAAATCGGCCAAACGACCCATTTTCAAAAAGCCCAAAAGCAGCATTAAAACACCAGAAACAACTATGGCCGCAAGCGTGTAAAGATACCCCTGGTACAAATCACCGGCACCTAATGTGGTTATAGCACTCAAAAGCACAATGACCAATCCATTTCCAGGGCCCGTAATGGTAACATTTGAACCACCTAATAATGCAACAACTGAACCGCCTACAATGGCTGCGATGATACCCGATATTGGAGGAGCATCACTGGCTATGGCCAATCCAAGACCCAAAGGCAGTGCAATAAGCGAAACCACAAAGCCCGAAAAAAGGTTTTTGGGCAGGTTTTTCATAAACAGCTTTGTATGGTCGGTCTTAGCGGTCAATTTCTTTTTCTAACAATCAGTAGGTCGGTTGGTAAATCGGATAAAATATATTCAATATCATGGGGAAAAATACGATCTAATAATCCTGTTTTTTTTGGGGCGTTCATTACCAAAAGGTCAGCACGTACCACTTCGGCATAATGACCAATAGAATAGCCTCTTTTTCCAAAAATACTTTGTGTTTTTATCTTAAGGTTTTCTAGAAACTCAACAGGAATGGATTTCAAGATTTTTCGAACTCGTGAATCTTCACGATGTCGTAAGCGTTCCTTTAAAATCGTCGCTTTTTTAAGGGATTTATCATCTTCAACACTTACAGCAATTTCTTTTTGTCTTATTTCTTCAACAATGGTCAACTGTTTTGCTCCAAGAGAATGGGAAACATAACAGGCATTGGAAATGGCAAATGGGGTATCGTCATCTTCCAATCCATTTACAACAACATGTTCGCAGGGCACTCGTTTCTCAGAAGGTTTTATGAGCAACAATACGGAACAACAAACTTTTCGTGTCAATTTTCGGGCAATGGAGCCCACATAAAATTGATATAGATTTTCATGCTGGAGCGCGCCAAGAATCAACAAGTCTACATTCAATCTTTCACAGGTTTCCAATAAAACCTTATCAGGCTTTCCTGGCTTCCATTCAATGGAAATGTCTAGGTCTTTATAGTCTATTTGCGAGATAATCTGATGTATTTGCTGCTCTTTTTCTGTTGTTTTTTCTCCTACATGCAACAAAAGAAGCTTCGCATTGAAAAAATGCGCAATCCTTGAGGTCTCCATGATATTGATTTTTAGCGAAGGAGAAAACGCAAATCCAAATAAGACGGTTTTAAAGGGCTGGTTCAAGGATTTTTTTTACGGATCGGGGGCCAATATAACACTTAATGTCAAAAGAGATAAAACTGCTTTGTAGGATTGTTTACATTTTTGAACGAAAAACTGTAAATTTCAACAAAAGTGGAACAATGCTAGAGCTTGCAGGAATCATAATATTAGGAATTGTTGCCCAATGGACGGCATGGCGCTTCAAATTACCGGCTATTTTACCGTTGATTTTGATTGGTTTGTTGGTGGGGCCCATAGCCACATTGTACACTGAGGATGGGTCTAAGTTAATTGAACCGGTATGGAATGGTACAAAAGGTCTTTTCCCTGGTGATGGGTTGTATTATTTTGTTTCACTGGCCATTAGCATTATTCTGTTCGAGGGAGGACTGACCTTAAAACGTGCTGAAATTAAAAATGTGGGGCCTGTGATTACCAAGCTGATCACACTAGGTTCTGTTGTCACGTTTTTTGGAGCTGGTATAGCTGCGCATCATATTTTTGGACTTACTTGGCAGATTTCTTTTTTGTTCTCCGCATTGATTATTGTAACCGGTCCAACGGTTATTACACCCATACTCCGAAACATCCCGCTTAAAAAAGATGTATCGGCAGTTTTAAAATGGGAGGGAATCCTTATCGACCCCATCGGTGCCTTGGTCGCCGTATTGGTGTTTGAATTTATAAGTGTTGGGGAGGGGCAGGCCTTTACCAAAACAGCACTTATTGAGTTTGGAAAAATCTTGTTATTTGGGACTACGTTCGGATTCACATTTGCCCATGCGTTAGCTTTTGCCATTAAGAGAAATCTTATTCCGCATTATCTGCTAAATGTGGTTTCGTTATCCGTTGTTCTTTTTGTGTTCGTAGAATCCGACCTTTTTGCCCACGAATCGGGACTTTTGGCGGTTGTGGTCATGGGTATGGCATTGGGCAATATGAACCTGCCCAATTTTAAGGAATTGCTCTATTTTAAAGAGTCGTTGAGCGTTCTCCTGATTTCGATTCTCTTTATTCTTTTGGCGGCCAATATAAATATGAGCGACATGGAGTTGATTTTCAATTGGAACACGGCCATTCTTTTTGCTGTTGTCGTTTTTGTGATTCGACCCTTGGGCGTGTTTCTCAGTGCAAAAGGATCAGATTTAAAGTTGAATGAAAAGTTATTTATTGGATGGGTAGGTCCACGAGGGATTGTTGCGGCAGGAATCGCTTCACTTTTTGGGTCAAAGTTGCTGGCAAAAGGAGAGCCGGGAGCTGAATATATTACCCCTTTGGTATTTATGATCGTGCTGGGAACGGTTCTATTGAATGCTACAACTGCACGATTGTTTGCCAAATTGGTGGGTGTGTTTTTAACTAAATCTGAAGGGATTTTGATTATCGGCGCTTCGAAAGTTTCGCGGCTTATCGGAAGCTATCTCAAAAAGAACAAAAGGCACGTGGTGCTTATCGATAATAATCAAACCAACGTGGAAAAAGCCCAAAAATTAGGATTAGAGGCTATGACAGCTAATATTTTTTCAGATTCTATAGCCGATAACATTGAGTTGAACGATATGGGTTATTTGATGGCATTGACGGGGAATTCGGACATCAACAAATTTGCAATAGAAAAATTTCAGCATCAATTTGGAGAGAACGGAGCCTTCCGTTTGGTAAATACGGAAGAAATGAACGACCCGGACATAGGCCTCGGTGAGGGGCTGTTTTCCTATAATGATGACTTTATTAAATTGACGGATGCCGTTAGAAAATATCCATCTATCCAAGAAATTGATTTAAAAGACAAAGCACATTACGACAACCTTATAAACATTGCCCAAAAGGATAATGACATTATTCCCGTCTTTACCAAGGCTCCAAATGGAAACATAGATATTATTCCACCCAACAGCAAGGATTTTTCCCCTAAAGGGGAAGGGTACAAATTGGTCTATTTGGGGAAAACGTTCGATATAGAATAATAGGACGCCTATACTTTTCTTCAAATCTCTTCATCCGTCAATTCATACAGGGCATTCATCAATTGGCAAGGAATAAACCCCTCTGATGATGCTACATTCCGCTGTATTAACTATAAAATTCTAAAATGGAAAGGAGTGTATTGTCAGTGGTTCTTTTAACCATGCTTTTTGTGGGATGTTCCAAAGATGACGGATATAATTGTGAATCTTGTATATCAGACCTAGGCGCCAAATTTGAAATCTGCAATAATGGAGATGGAACATATACTGCAGAAGCGAGGGATAAATCAATTACAGTTTCCCAAGATCAACTAGATGCGCTTGAACTTACCCCAAAGCTGTACATTGAACTCGATTGCGAATTAGATATGGGGCTGGAATTTTAGGAAAACTAAAATGATGAAAAAAACACTTTCATTGGCAGTAACACCAACATGGTTTATTGGATGATGCCGGATTTACAACTTTCGAAGCATAGGTTGAAGTAAATGGTGACTAATCATTCAATTTAAGTACGGCCATAAAAGCTTGCTGAGGAATTTCAACATTGCCCACTTGGCGCATACGTTTTTTCCCTTTTTTCTGCTTTTCGAGCAGCTTTCGTTTTCGGGAAATATCACCTCCATAACATTTGGCGGTAACATCTTTACGCAGGGCTTTTATGGTTTCTCTAGAAATAATCTTGGAGCCGATGGCAGCTTGGATAGGAATATCAAACTGCTGCCTTGGAATAAGCTCTTTTAACTTTTCACACATCTTTTTACCAATGGTGTGAGCATTATCAAAATGGACCAATGCAGATAAAGCGTCGACAGGTTGCGAATTCAAAAGAATATCTACTCGGACCAATTTGGAGGTTCGCATGCCTATTGGCGCATAATCGAAAGAAGCGTACCCCTTTGAAACGGTTTTCAACCGGTCGTAAAAATCAAAGACGATTTCGGCCAAGGGCATATCGAAAGTGAGTTCCACACGCTCTGTGGTCAAATAGGTCTGATTGGTGATTTGTCCCCGTTTTTCAATACATAAAGACATCACGTTTCCGACAAAATCTGACTTGGTAATGATTGTGGCTTTAATATAAGGTTCCTCTACACGGTCAACCGTTGAAGGGTCTGGCAAATCTGAAGGGTTATTTACGATAAGCGCAGTTTCTTTTTCCTTGGTTGTATAGGCATGGTAGCTTACGTTGGGAACGGTGGTAATTACGGTCATGTTAAACTCCCGCTCCAATCGCTCCTGGATGATTTCCATATGCAACATACCCAAAAACCCGCATCGAAAACCGAAGCCCAAGGCGGCACTGCTTTCTGGGGTAAATACCAAGGAAGCATCATTCAGCTGAAGTTTTTCCATGGAAGACCTAAGCTCTTCAAAATCTTCGGTGTCCACAGGGTATATCCCTGCAAAAACCATAGGTTTTACGTCTTCAAAACCTTCAATGGCATTTTGGGTGGGTGTATTGGCATCGGTAATGGTATCACCCACTTTGACTTCTCGGGCATCTTTGATACCGGTGATGAGGTAACCCACATCGCCCGTTGAGATGGTATTCTTAGGAACCTGGGTTAGCTTTAAGGTTCCGATTTCATCAGCAAAATAGTCTTTGTCCGTAGCGACAAATTTTATCTTTTGGCCTTTTTTGATTTCCCCATTTACAACCCGAAAATAGGTTTCTACCCCCCTAAAAGGATTGTAGACAGAATCAAAGACCAAGGCTTGGAGAGGTTCGTTTGTGTTTCCTTCGGGAGCCGGAACCCTTTCAATAATCGCGGTCAGGATATCTTCAATCCCAATCCCGGTTTTCGCACTTGCAGGAATCACCTCTTCCGCATCACAGCCTAAAAGGTCAACAATATCATCAGTAACTTCTTCAGGATTTGCGCTGGGAAGGTCCACCTTGTTCAGTACGGGAATAATCTCCAAATCGTTTTCCAGTGCTAGGTATAAATTGGAAATGGTTTGTGCTTGAATACTTTGTGCAGCATCTACAACCAAAAGTGCGCCTTCGCAGGCCGCAATAGAGCGGGATACTTCATAGGAGAAGTCAACGTGCCCTGGAGTATCAATTAGATTGAGTATGTAGGTTTCGCCGTTATGCTCATATTCCATTTGAATAGCATGGCTTTTAATAGTGATACCACGCTCACGCTCAAGATCCATATTATCGAGCAACTGGTCCTGTTTCTCACGTTCGGTGACAGAACCGGTAAAATCGAGCAGGCGGTCTGCCAAAGTACTTTTACCGTGATCGATATGGGCAATTATGCAAAAATTTCTAATCTTCTTCATTGACAACCATTACCCAATATTCTGGGATGTTAGCAAATGCAAATATAGTTGTTTTCAGTGCCAGCGAACTGCATTTTTTAAAATATGAAAAACTAATGGATTTACCCCTCTAAAATATTTTCTTAGATTTGGGAACGAACCCCAAACTCAACTAATGCGAATCACCTGTATTTTTTTATTGGTGTTTTTGACGGCTTTAAACTTAACTGCCCAGACTTTTCAGATCAAGGGAAAGGTTGTGGATAGCGAAAACAATATTATTCCCTTTGCCAATATTTTACTGCTTAAGGCCATTGATTCTACTTTTGTGAGTGGAACCTCTGCAAACGAGAATGGATTATTTGAGCTGGACGGGGTTCAACCGAATATATACTTATTACAGGCCAGCTATGTGGGGACAGGTTCTAAACCACAGGCGTTGGATATTAAAAACGATATTTCCCTCGGAGCATTGGTAATTCCGCTAGCCGAAAACCTATTGGATGAGGTTGTGGTGACGTCACAGCGCCCAAAGCTCAAAAGATTGGCAGACAGACTGGTCTTTTCAGTTGAAAACACAGTAGTTTCACAAGGCAATACATGGGATATCATAAAGAAAATGCCTGGAATAATAGTGAACCGGGAAGATATTCTTATTCGCGGTAGAGGAGCTGAAATTTATGTCAACAATAGAAAAGTCCAATTATCGGATAATGAAATTAAAGACCTTTTGGAAGGCTTGTCTGGCACAACCATAAAATCTGTTGAAGCCATTCATAATCCTGGAGCCGAGTTTGAAGCAGAAAGCGGGGCGATTTTAAATATTGTAACCAACAAAAATATTGTTCCCGGGTACAAGGGCAGCATTAATGGGACATACACCCAAGCGGTCTTTCCAAAATTTGCTTTTGGCACAAGCCATTTCTTTAAAACGGATAAACTGAACATATTTACCAATTATAGCATAAACCCTAAGAAAGAAATCAGGAAAGCTATTAAAGGAATCAATTTTATTGATGATACACGGTCTATTTTCTCTAGATGGAATTCGGATTACGACGAAATTACAAGGTCCAAAGCGCATAATGCAAACCTGATTTTGGACTATGATTTTGATGATCAAAACAGCTTAAATTTCACTTCAAACTTAGCGATTAACCCTAACAGAGAAAGGATAACGAATCTGGATGCAGTAATTAGGAACGGACAAAGACAGATAGATTCAACATTTACCACCCGGAACCTTGAGGATACAGATAACACTAATTTGGCTTTTGATCTTACTTATGTTCACAAACTGAAAAAACCAGGAGCAAAAGTATCTTTAAACGGTCATTATACCTTTTTTGATGGGTCCTCCATGCAAAACCTGTTCTCTACCTATTTAGATGATTCTGGGACGTTTTTGAGGGACTTCGGATTCGACACGAATGCTCAACAAGACATTCATATTTTTACTGGTCAAGCCGACTATGCTTCGCCCATTGGCACTTCTTCCATTGAAACTGGTTTGAAGGTTTCGAGCATAGCGTCAAAAAACACTATCGATTTTTTAAACTTTACGGGAACGGACAACAATGCCAACACCTCCCTATCAGATGACTACGAATATGACGAGAAGGTGTATGCGGGGTACCTGAGCTTTGTTAAAAGTTGGGAAAAGTGGTCCATGAAACTGGGGTTGAGAGGTGAATTGACCAAGGCAATAGGAACATCCCTTACATCGGGAGAGGTCAATACCATTGATTTTTTTGAGCCATTTCCTTCGGCTTCTATATTATATTCGCCTTCGGACAAACATAGTTTCACTTTTGACTACGGGAGAAATGTGGATAGACCAAAGTACAATGACCTAAACCCCTTTAGGGTGTTCTTTAATGAAAATGATTTTGAAGAAGGAAACCCCGGACTTCGACCCAGCTTTAGCAATAACTTCAACTTAAATTATTCATTCAACAGCGAGTTGTTCTTAGATCTCTACTATCGGGATAATGGTAAAAACATTGCCTATTTGGTGTTTCAGGACAATGATGACCAAACCCTTGTTGAATTAAAGCAGAATGTTTTGGCAAGCAAGTCTTATGGGTTGGATTTAACGCTTAGCAAAGGTATTTTACCACCTTGGTTTGTGTATGCTTATGCTTCACTTTTTCATGAAGAGGAAACCTTTTTGGCCGAAGAAAGCAATAATCAGGAGTTCACTAATGCCGTAGATGGCGTTTACCTATATCTGGCCAACTATCTGACACTCTCAAAAGATGGATCATTTACAGGAGAGGCGACCATGACCTATATTTCCAAATCCTTGTTTGGTTCATATCTCGTGGATGATCAGTTGAACCTGTCATTGGGATTAAGAAAATCACTTTGGAATGATAGGGTAACCGTTTCCGTCGCCGCGGAAGATGTTCTTCAAAAATATGTGCCTACATACACTTCCCAATATTTGAACCAAGATAATTTTTACCGAAGACGTCCCGAAACGCAATTCGTTCGATTCGGCTTCACCTATAATTTTGGAAACTTCAAGTTGGATGACAACCAAAGAGGAATTGATAAAAATGAAAGGGAACGGTTAGAAGCCGACGAGTAATTTCTGTTTTTATGGCATTTTGTACTTTTGCAGTCCAAAAATTTTAGGATTTGCCAAAAATTGGAAACATAGAACTTCCTGATTTTCCGTTGCTTCTGGCTCCAATGGAAGATGTTAGCGACCCACCTTTTCGTGCTTTGTGCAAAGAGCAAGGGGCCGATGTGGTATATACAGAATTCATTTCTTCCGAAGGATTGATTCGAGATGCGGCCAAAAGTGTCATCAAACTGGACATTTACGAAAAGGAAAGACCTGTTGGCATCCAAATATTTGGAGCAGAGCTGGATTCTATGCTGCAAGCTGTGGATATTGTTGAAAAGTCGAATCCAGATATTATAGACATCAATTTTGGTTGCCCTGTAAAAAAAGTGGTCAGCAAAAATGCTGGAGCGGGCATACTAAGGGACATTCCCTTGATGGTAAAGTTGACCGAGGAAATTGTAAAGCGCACCAAACTACCCGTTACCGTTAAGACCAGATTGGGATGGGACAATGATTCCATTAAAATTGTTGAGGTTGCAGAAAGACTGCAAGATGTGGGTATCAAAGCAATTTCCATTCATGGTCGTACCAGGGTGCAGATGTATAAAGGCTATGCTGATTGGAAACCGATTACGGAGGTCAAGAACAATTCAAGAATGCACATTCCTGTTTTTGGCAATGGCGATGTGGACACTCCCGAAGCAGCGGTAAGAATGCGTGATGATTTTGGCTTGGATGGGGCCATGATTGGCAGGGCAAGCATTGGAAACCCGTGGTTTTTTAAAGAAGTGAAACACTTTTTTGAAACAGGGGAGCACTTGGCGCCGCCTTCAATGGAGGAACGGGTAGATGCTGCCCGGAGGCATTTACAAATGTCCATTGACTGGAAAGGGGAAAAACTAGGTGTTTTTGAAACTAGAAGACACTACACCAATTACTTTAAAGGTATTCCGCATTTTAAAGAGTACCGCATGAAAATGGTGACC
Source organism: Flagellimonas onchidii (assembly GCF_004804315.1). Lineage (GTDB taxonomy): Bacteria > Bacteroidota > Bacteroidia > Flavobacteriales > Flavobacteriaceae > Flagellimonas > Flagellimonas onchidii. The sequence continues at coordinate 4,320 of NZ_SRXX01000018.1, read as the reverse complement.
AGCGATGAATCCGCAGATGTTTTTGCTGCCTTTGATGAGGTTTTGGAGAAGTTCGGAGACCATCAATTTGTTTAGACCGAGACCAGTCTTCTATTTATTCGGCTACTAGCGATTTTGGACGAGATAAAACCAAGTACTACTATGGTGACCAGTACGATTAGCACATTCATGATATCAAATTCAACCGGATAGGGAAGGGAAGGAGTTATTTTCAACCATCCAAACGCCAATTGCGAAGCAATCAATAAAGATCCGATTAAAACGCCGATAAGTCCTCCTAGCGAAGTCACTAAAACCCCTTGGGTAAAATAAATAGTTCGCAACTCTTTGATAGTGGCCCCTAGACCAAATAAGGTTTTCGAGTTTTGTTGCTTGTCCAATATCATCATGATAATAGCCCCTACGACATTAAAAAGAGCAATGATCAATACCAAGGTAAATATGAGGTATGTAGCTAAATTTTCAGTGTTTAACATTCGGTACAAAGTACCATTCTGTTCTTGGCGGTCCAAAAGGATTACCTTATTGCCCAAAACTGTCCTAACCCTCTCTTTAATATCATCGACCGACGCAGAATTGTCCAACTTAAAGTTGACACCTGAAACTTGAGTGCTATCTTTTTCCAACAAAGCCTGAACCAATGGGAGTTGGGCAAAAACATATTTTTTATCCAGATTTTCTTCAATAGAATAGACACCACTTAAGACAATGGGAAGTTCGTTATAGGGTTTTGGAGCGTTCAGCCCTTGTGGCGAAAACGAACCTTTGCCCGGTTTTGGCACCAAAATGGTCATTGGGTTTTGGTAGTTGTCAATAGGAACGTTGAGCTGATTGTAAATTCCGATTCCGGCAACACCGTTATATTCCATCACACCCCAATTTCCAAAGTACAGGGTGCTATCTACGCCCGTAACCGATCTGTAATTTTCATCAACACCCTTGATGTAAGCGATACAACTTTTTTCACGAAAGGTCATATAGGCACGTTCCTCAAGTTCTTTGGAATAATTGGCAAGACCTTCAATATTCAGAAGCGCTTCTTCTTCACTCGGTGTTATGGAAAAGTGCTTTCCCGTAGTCGGCAGCGCCTTTAAATCTGGGTCAAAAACATTGGTGAACGACAGACTAAAGGTCTTCAATCCTGCAAAACCTGAGAGCACGATGAACAAAGCTGCTGACCCAATGACAATGACCAAAAACGTAATAAAGTTGATAATGTTTACAGCATTTTGGCTGCTTTTGGAACGGATATAGCGTTTGGCAATGTAAAAAGGGAAATTCAAGATCAGGATTTCTTTCGTTTGTCAAGCAAGTCCCTATTTTCAATCGGGTTTTCTTCGCCTTTAAGGGATTTTTCAATCTTATCAATGTATTCCAACGAATCGTCCAGATAAAAATTGAGTTCGGGAACTCGGCGTAGTTGGCTTTTGGTACGTTGGGCCAACTCGTGCTTGATCAAACTTTTGTTGGACTGAATCCCTTCAAGTAACTCTGAAGCACTTTTGTTCGGAAAAATGCTAACGTACACTTTGGCAATCGAAAGATCGGTCGTGATATAGACTTTGGAAACGGATATCAAAGTCCCCTGAAGGCCTCCATCCGTAGCCGCACGCTGCAGTATGTCGGCCATGTCCTTTTGAATGATTCCAGCTATTTTTCTTTGCCGTTGTGTTTCCATAGTGCAAAATAACGGAATAAATGACGAACCTCATGACTTGAAACCACAACAGTGCTTATTTTTGATGAAAAGCTGAAGCCAATCGGTTAAAAAGTAGTGTTATGGATAAGATAGAACACATAGGCATTGCGGTCAAAAACTTGAAAGATTCCAATGCACTGTTTACCAAATTAATGGGAGTGGAACCCTATAAGATGGAAGAAGTTGCTTCGGAAGGGGTGCGTACCTCCTTTTTCAAATCTGGTCCAAACAAGGTGGAGTTGTTGGAGGCTACCACGACCGAAAGCCCTATTGCCAAATTTTTAGAGAAAAAAGGAGAGGGCATCCACCATATTGCCTTTGCTGTAGAGGATATTAAAAAAGAAATGGCCCGTTTACAAGAAGAGGGCTTTGTTTTATTGAACGAAAAACCCAAAAAAGGTGCGGACAATAAATGGGTGGCATTTTTGCACCCAAAGGGCACAAATGGCGTTTTAGTGGAACTTTGCCAAGAAATAAAGGAAGAGTAGCGGGGTAAAACCTTGCGGTGAAGAAAAATAAGTAGTAATATTGCATCCGCAATTTTGCGGGTCCTATAGCTCAGTTGGTTAGAGCACCTGACTCATAATCAGGGGGTCCATGGTTCGAGCCCATGTGGGACCACACTAGTAAAGACAAAGCTTCCGAGAAATCGGGAGCTTTTGTTTTTTAGGACGGGTACAACATAGGTACAACATTTCTAACGTTCTATTTTCTCATTTTATGTAAATAGAAGTAACTTCAAGCTTACTTTTCCTTAACTTGTTTTTTAAAGGTTACAAGTAAAATTATAGATGACACTTATAATAGGATCAAAAACAAAAAAATATGCAATAATAGGTTCAGATTCACAACTTACTCATTTTAATGGAAGCAGGAATATATGTGAAAGAACCCTTTATAACAAAATAGAACATTTTAAGAATAATTTGATGTTTTCCTTTTTAGGAAATTGGGATGATTTACGGGAGCAAAATTTGAAAGAATTTAAAATCAAACTTCGAAAAAGTTACAATAAAATAAGTGTCTCGAAGAGAATGATAAAGTCTTTAAATAAGGATGTATTAGTTTTTGGAGTAAAAGGAGGTTTTTTTGGAATATCTTTTTTTGAACATATGCCCCCTTCTTCCGATGGAATGTCAAAAGTTTATTTAGATAGGAAAGAATATAGGTTCAATGAACCTAACTTAAGTCATAAAGGAATTGAATCCATAGAAAACCAATTGATTAAAGATGCAAAAGGAAATAATTCTAGTGAAATAGAAAATGATTTGTTTGTTATAAATAATATTATTCTTAGAGAAATTGTAAAAGGAAGAGATTTAGATATTTTACCTTTAAATAATAATGCCAATACCGTTGGTGGCTATGTAACAATAAAGATATTAAAGAGGGATTTAGTTTTAGGGTTTTTTCCGCAGTATTTAACTTTTAACCTTTATTCAAATTATAAAGGTGATTCCCTTTTGGACAACATTTCAAATCCTTTTAGCAATTTAGCTAAACAAGAAAAGGTTAGGTTTATTGATAATTTAGCAATGATTGTAAAATCTATTGTTGATGAAAAAAACAAGAAGATAAAAGTCCATCTAATAGAATGGCTAAAAAAACAAATTCATTATTTAGAACAAGGTCAATTACTCGATACTTGGATTTTGAATTTTATTTTGGAACAGATTAATTGTCTTTACGGGATTAAGATAGATAAGTTTGAGATAGAAGTTGAGGAAGAAGTTCTAGGTGGTCTAATTTTGGATGAAGTCGATGACCTAAATCGGGAGGAAATAAAACAATTTTTTACTGATTAATTATGGAGCATCTAATCAATTTTTTAGGAAAGGTTATATATAAAATTGAGTTAATTACTGATGATTTTATACAATCTAAAATTTTAAAAAATGATACAACTAAGATAGCTTTTTTGTTATTTGTTGTATTGCTTATATCTGTAATGGTGATTGTGCCGAATAGATTTATCTCAATGGAAAACAAGCCTTATTTTATTGCTGGTTATGTTGGGGTGGGTTTTATTCTTCTAATTTTTGTAGCAGCATATTATTCAGTTCAAAGAATAAAGAAAAATGCTCTTTATGGCTTTAAGTTTAAGAGACTACTTTTTAATTCTGTCGATTACAAAGAACTGATGCTTGATAGCGATTCGGCATTGAATCTAAAACTTTTAATTAGGAACAAAAAGCCAAAGGATAAAATTGATTTTAGACTACCTAATAAAAATAAAACTGCCGCTAATTATAAATTGCTTTTTACATTGTTTCATTTGATTATTGAAAATGGTATCGATCAATATATAGGTAGGCGTAAAAAAGACTTCTTTGAGCTTCTTTATGAATCTTTTTTAATGAACGGAAACCCCATTAATAAAGGAACTTTAGAATCAAGTTTTTCTAACTGGAAAGCAAATATCCATTCGGAAAAAGGAGAAGATGATATTCTTAGAATCAAAAAGATACTCTCAATAAAATAAACTTAGCATAATTTGTAATAGTTAAGACTTAATCTGACAATCTTAATAAATTAGTTTAACCCTTAAATTAGATTTGTCAGATGAGTACAGAAGAAAAGATCATCAAACCAAAGTTAGGATTATTAGAACTTGCCAAACA
>NZ_SRXX01000017.1 GCF_004804315.1 Flagellimonas onchidii | reverse complement strand
CAACTCCGATCTGGGAACACAGTTCACTTCCCATAAATGGACAAGTGCCGTTGAGCACAATGACATAAAGGTCTCCATGGACGGTAAGGGAGGGCGACCGACAACAGATGGATCGAGCGATTCTGGAAGACACTCAAGCATCAGTATATCTATCTCAACCCCGCAAATGACGGGTTGGAGCTACACGGAAACATCAAGTTTTACATTGGCTATTACAATACCGAGAAAGTACACCGAACCATCAATGCAATACCCAGTGAAATCTATAAAGAATCAATACGGAAACAACAACAAATATTAACCAACAACCAAGCTATTGTGGTCTAAATAATAGGGAGCATTACAGTTTAACTCAAATTGTACATTGTAATGTTAAGACTTACGCCACTTAAAACACATGTCTCTTTACATCAAAAAAGTGTATAATTTGATTTTCAGGAATTTTATTGTCCAATAAATGAATTAGCATGTACACCGCACCACCATTGTGAATTCAATAATGTTAAAAAAGGCCAATGCTGTTCCGTTTAGAAGAGTATACTCTCTGAATTAGATATGTTACTTGTTAAAATTGGGGGATAACTCTCTAATACTTATGCAAATAATAATGAAGATTTAACATCATAAACTTTTTTCATCTTCTAGCAATTCTTGAAGTGAGGTGGGGTTTTCGTCACCAAAATGGACTTACTATGTAGCATGGATGGGTGAATCGTTAACCAATATCTTTCTGCACACATTCATAGCATAAAAACAACTTCAATTATCGGTTGCATTGACCAATTTCCCCAATATGGTTATAGCCACAACAGATAAAGGCCAATTGAAATGTACCACCTTAAACGAACTTGAGGGCAAATACTGAATAATTGCAACAAGTATCCTCAGTTATGCATGGCATTGATGCAAGTTGCCCAATGCTTCTGTTAATGTTTATGATAAAAATAATGCTGGAGCATTTGAGGTTTTATGTCATGTCACGGTAACTCATAAAGAGGGAATGAACAACTATATACTTTTAAACAAAATGTATAAAAGCCAGACCCATGTGCTAAAGGGAAGCAATAATGTAATGATTATAAAAAAATATAAGTTCAATATAATCTCATAATGGTTGTGGATATTTGAATGATTTTGTTCGATATTCCTTATCATCAAATACCTTTTTATAAGAACGGAACCTTTATTCCCGTAATATAATAATCTGGATTATCCGTTCCAAAAGCGGTAAACATATATAGGTGATCGTCTTTTACTATGGGTGATAAGAATGTGCCCAAATGGTCCCATGCCCAATCGTAAACTGGGTATTTGTTATAGAGTTGAACTGGATTTACCAGAATGGGACTTCTTTTATCATGTACCCATGTTCCTCCACTCCAATGTGCCAATCCATATTGTCTGTTTCTCGAGGTAAGATAGCCTGAGGAAACCTCCTCGCCAGCAATAAAAATATACAGTTCAGAATCATATATGATATATGCAACATCATCAGCCTTGCCTCTTAAATACCCCGTGCTATTGACCCCTTTATGAATCATGGTAGAAGAAACAATGGACTTGCCATGGTCCAATGCGTTGAATAGGTCATCGATGATAATCTCATGGATTTCTCGGTCAATAAAGTTTGGATGTCTCCTATGGAGCATAATCCTGTAGCGGCCGTCAAATTTTATGATGGACAAAGGAAATCCATTTTGGTCCAATCCATTCCAAGAGTCTATCATAATTTCTTTTGGCGATTGTACGATGTTCAAGTTTTCATCAATGACCATATAGGCAGAGGTATAGTTTCCATTGGGCTGCTCTACCCCCAACAGCACTAAAAAAGTACCGTTTTCCAATTTCAAGGGGTTGCCTGAGGAAAAAACATTGCCTTTGGGTTTTGCAAACGGAATGGTTTCGGTTCCCAAGAGTTTCTTGTTGTGAAAATTCCACTTTTCAAGATCTGTACTGGTAGCAAAATAAATACTTCTTTTAGTATGGGTTCCAAATATTACAGGTGTAAGCAGCACATAAGACCCATCGGATTTTTCCATAAGCCCCCCGGCCTGTATATAATTGAAATCACCCTCAACTACATTTTTGGGGTAGGGATTGAACAGTGGTGCTTTGTTGATGATTTCATAATTTACAAAAGGGTTGAAAAATTCCAGTCTGGCCCCAACAGTTGCATTGAGCTTTCCCAAGTATGTTTCACCAATGGAAATCCAACCACTCTCAATGTCCACTTTGGTAATTTCCACAATGGTTGAGGCTTCGCTCCCCTGTGTGATAAACCAACTTTCCCCATCTGTTCCTTCAATTAAAAGCTGTTTTAATTTTTTGTAGTTAGTTTTTATTCTATGTTTTGAAGGATCATAGGCCGTAATTTCAATAGGTTGTTTTCTTGTGATATTGTCATGCTTATCGGATATCAGGCAATTATTGAACAATGCGTTCAACCCTTCTAAAGGAGGTTCTTCCTCTTCCTCATGTTCTTGCTCTTCCATTCTAATATCCTCAAAAGATTCCATGTCGTCCTTACTACAGGAAACGAAAGTGATGATTACTAAAACGATACTAATTCTTTTCAAAATCATTTATTTTTTGATTATGGCATAGATGTTATTCTTGAACATCAAAATTTAAGATAAGAGCCATTTAATGTAGGACATAAGATGGGGTATTCCCATAAAAACTGTGGAGCTTTTTATGTTATAACCGAAGGTATTGGATAAAATTTGGAAACGGAATGAAATATCAGGAATGCCTACCACTATTATATTTTATTCATAAAATTATCAATTGAACTAAACTTGCGGCCAAATATCTTGTTTGTAGGTGGAACAACCAAAATTCCGTAAACTTTTAAAATATTTGAGTTCATCTATGGCCTAACCAAATCGGTATTTCCCAGAACTTCATCCATATTTCAAAGTAATTAGCTTAAAACCCACCATAGTACCTTGCTTCTTCTTCAAAAGGGTTTGTATTATATGGAAAAAGACCATACAATAAACTCCATGCCGGAGCCTGTAAATCCAGATAAACATATTTTTTTACAATGCTCTTATAGGTTTTTTCATTTGCAAACCATTTATCCAAAGATTTGTTTAAAAAGGTATTTATCCCCGACAACCCTTCATATTGAAATGTATGGATGTATTCATGAGCCAATAAGTTGTGAAAATCTGGAACAGTACGTTCAACTATTATAGCGTTCGCGAAGGCAGCACCCGACAGGTGTCCTATGCCCTCTTCATATAAGGTCCTGCCGTTAGCCAAGAAAATGGGAGTTCCGGTTCGTAGGGTATATTTCAGGGAAAAATCGGCCTCGAACATGGCATCAACAAAACCATATAGTGCAAAAGGCATGATTTTTACGGAAAACTTCTTGTTCCTTTTCAAATCCAGTTCAGTTCTTGCAAACCCTATGTTAATATGCCATCTTTCCCAAAAGTTTCGGTTGGAAGCCGCATTTTCAATTATGGATGCTCCTGCAAAATGTACAGCTTTGGCTGCCCACAATTGTCCATAATTACCTGAATTTCCATACTGTCTTACGATTCGTTTACTTTCAAATATGGCATAACCCCCAAGAGCGCCTTGGGTCAGCCCTTTTAGAAGAACCTTATGCAGCTTGTCCTCCTTCTTTTTATTTATTATACTTCCTATACCCCCAATAATTGCTCCCGTTCCAATGTTATAAAGTGCCGCTTGGGAATCATTCTGCTGAGCATAAAACTGTTGGGAGCTGATACATACAGCCAGTATTAAAAAAATGTTTTTTTTCATATCCGAATTTGTAAATATATTTTTATTAGGGTAGTCATTTTAATGAAAAAACATCTTGAGGTTTTATATTGTTTAATAAGTCTCCCTCCTCCTTATCAAATCCGGTAAGGGTTGTAAGAGCGGTAATAATGAAACCTTTTGTTACGTTTTTTATAAATTTCATAATATCATGTATAGTTATTTATTTGGAAGCATTTCAAAATCTATGCTTGGTTGTTGGGTACTCACAGCCCTTGTAAAAGCTGTTTGTAGTACTATATTATATTGAAAAATCACAGTTTCTAAGATAAGCGTTACTTTCCACGCCTCTGTCATAGTCTAACTTAGCTCTATTTACAACTGTTACATCACCCGTGAACGTGGCTTTTGTGATTTCATACCATTGTGCATCTTTATCAATAGCCCATTGGTTGGAAAAAATTACCTTTTCCATGATTTAATACCTAATTGCCTTAATATGTTTTTCATACCCATTATCAAACTTTAACAATAACAGGTTTATTCCTTTCTTTGGAAGGTCAATGGTTATTTTAGTAGATTTCTGAAAAAAGCGTCTACCTAAGAATTTTCCGTTTTCGGAAAACACCGATACATCCAGCGTTATAAAATCGATTTCATCAAGGACAAGTATCAATTTTTCCCGTGTAGGGTTTGGATAGTAAACAAACTTATCTGATTTTTCATCTAAATCAGTGTCCTCATTGCTGTCCAATGGGAAGGCGTCAATATCATCATTGGTACCGTCCCCATCGGTGTCCGGGCTTAGGGAATCCGTCCCATTGGCCACCTCATCAGCATCACTCACGCTATCCCCGTCATCATCGGTGTCCGCATTGTTGCCTATCCCGTCACCATCGGTATCTGTATCCTCATTGCTGTCCAATGGGAAGGCGTCAATATCATCATTGGTACCGTCCCCATCGGTGTCCGGGTTCAGGGAATCCGTCCCATTGGCCACCTCATCAGCATCGCTTACGCTATCCCCGTCATCATCGGTGTCCGCATTGTTGCCTATCCCGTCACCATCGGTATCAGTATCCTCATTGCTGTCCAATGGAAAAGCATCGTCATCGTCATTGGTACCGTCCCGATCGGTGTCCGGGCTCAGGGAATCCGTCCCATTGGCCACCTCATCAGCATCACTTATGCTATCCCCGTCATCATCGGTGTCCGCATTGTTGCCTATCCCGTCACCATCGGTATCCGTATCCTCACTGCTGTCCAATGGAAAAGCATCGTCATCGTCATTGGTACCATCCCCATCGGTATCCAGGTTTGAAGGACTTGTTGTTAGCTTATACAAATTTGGGGTGGGTCTTGGTTCTCCTATAGGCCAAATGTCGTCACTGACCAAATAATATAGGGATTCTTCGCTTATTATAAACTGTTCTGGGAATGAAGACTGCACTCCAGGGATTAAATCTTGCACTATAGAGATATTAGCACCATCGAACCTGTAAAGCTCAGAGCCGGTAGTGTTTACCTGTCCATTAAAGTATATGGTGTTTTTGAACGTAACAATTTCCAATGGGATGATGCCATCTGGTGCCAGAGGATCATCAGAATTAGGAACAAAGTCATTTACAATATCCATAGGGTTGGTGCCATCGTAGCTATGGAATTCCCTACCTGCTTCTACGTTTTTTGCGCCAAAATAAAGTGTGCCATTCAACGAAGTAAAGGCAGACGGCGCAAAAGAATTTATAGCTTTTGGCACTTCATTTAAATCTGTACCGTCATAATAAAGAAGGTCTAACGGATTATCGGTGTTGGCAGGTTTATCTATTCTTATAAACAACAAATCATTATGCACAAATAATTCCCCAGGGTTTGAGCTTACATTGCCTGGCCTGAAATCATCTACCAGTTCTACAGATGTTCCGTCATAACTAAACAATTCTGTTCCTGTAGCCGTGGTCGTTGAGGGGAAATACATTTTGCCCGAATAGGTTGCCACTATGTTGAAAGATGCACTTGTTAAGTTTATCAAGTTTTCATAGACTACCGTAGGAGGGTTTGCTTGATTATATTTCCATAATCTTAAGTAACCGTCCGACCTAGGGTAGGTATAAAAATAAAGATCATTGTTGTACGTATGAAAAAAAGCCAGTTTTCTCGACGGGGATTCAAGTTCTTTTAACTTAGAGAGCGTTTTGGAAGCAATGTCCAATTCCCATATTTCTGACTTGCTTCTAATGGAAAGATTGGTAAAATATAATTTGTTTTTGTAATAATGTAAAAAATTACCGCCGATAAAATCAAGCTCTTTAAGAAGGGTGATTTCTTCTGTTTCTGGATTAAATTTCCAAATCTTTGTAAAGGGTTCTTCTGGTTTATGTGCCACAGGGTTGGAATATAAATATATGTTGCCATCTTCGCCCTTTATCATGCGCCTGGGCCTCTGTCCGTCAAAATCATATATTTTTTCAATGTGTTCTGTCTGACCAACACTAATTTGGGTTAGTAAGAGAAACATAAAAATTATTAATCTGTTCAATTTTTTTGATTTTTGAATGTTCAAAAAATTTAAAGGCACTCTAAGTTAATTGCTTTTCTTATCGTTTGTTTTATAAACAAACCAGGTTTGACAAGTGTATTTTTCTCCATTTGTTTCAATTTCTATGTAATTTGTAGCAGGATTGGGATAAACACGTATCCTATTATTTTCCTTTGGTACCTTCCCCTCCCATAAACCAATACGTACCTTTAAACGCTATCATTTTAAATCCTAAGCGAGGGGGAAGGTTTGTGTTTCTTTCTGTTTGGGCTTTTAAATTTATGCTTACAGTAAGAAACAGCAGCGTAATTGTTATAATATTTTTCATTGGTCTTAATCGTTAATTTAAATTATGCGCTTTCGGTGCAAGACTTTCAGTTTCTAATAACTTCTGACGCGAATTGCACTAATCTTCACGAAGCTCAAGTGTCATTTCACGTGGCAGATTTTAAGTCTGCGAATTAATCAAACCTATGGACTTGCAGTCCATAGTGGTTCAGTTTATTGAAAACAACTTTTATTTCGTTATAAAATCATAGATTGTTTTATTATGTGGAGCTTCAAACATAGCACTGTGACCTCCCTTTGTTATCTCTAAAACCTCAGCTTTTTTTGACTTTAAAAAATTCTTTTCGCTTGTGGTTAAACGTCCCAGTGCGCTATCGTCGTTAGCAAAAGCATAGATGACCTTACTTAAATCTGCACTGTTTAATTCTTGCGTATATCTGGGTTTCATGATAAGGCCTGCCAAAAATAACTCTATACGGTCTTTATTATTCTCAGGCTGCCTTGTAGGGTGTAATGTTGGGGTTACAAAATCTGGAAAATAGTGGAATTTCTTATTTATAAGTCCCTCATAAAATTTTTGTTCAGCATCTAGTCTGCCAGCCATAATAACGTATTTATCTGCTAAAGCGGTTCCTTTTTCTGCAAGGTAGTTTGTTACTATAAAGGCTCCGTATGAATGCCCAAAGACCACAACCTTTTTGCCTTGGTTTTTAAAATGTTGTATTACTTTGTGTAAAATTTCAATATTTACGGCTGTTTCCTTTTCTCCTTGCCCAGTGGTTAGTTCTTCATTGCGCAAATCTTTATCATAGGTTAAAACTTGATGTACATACACATTAAATTGCTTATCGTAATTCGGGAAATTGGAAAGGTCAACATCATCCAGCTCGGTTGTTGGTCCTCCTTGTTCATATATCCATACCGTTTTGGCATTTGCGTCTCCTTTTGTAACAAAAATATCAGAGATATTTTCTGGTATTTGTGTTCGTTGATATGCTTCTTCTTGGATGATTGAATCGTCGTCTTTACTACACGAGTTAAGGAATAGAACAAGCATCAATCCCATTGAAACGGAAATTATTTTATTTAATTTCATCATTTTATTTATTTTTTTAAGTGACTGTTTACTTTATTTTGTTTATGAAATAGTTGAGATAAAATTGCTGTACGGCATTCCATCCATTAGGCCAGTTGGCTTTGGAGATTTTAAAGTAAGACCTCATGATAGAGTTATTGGATGCTCGATATCCTCCATATCCTGAAGGGCCACCTTTTACCAAGGTACCATCATAACCAGGAATGGGACCTGGTGTTGTGGTATAAATACCTTCGTGGTTATCGTTTTCACCTATAAGTACTGGAATGGCGGTAGCCAACCAAGGATTGGTGGATGCATCGGTTGGATTAAATGTTTTACTCCCTAGTTTATACCCCAGATTTACAGAATTGTTATTGAATATAATGGATGCTGTTTTGGTGGGGTCGCTTTCGAAATCGTAATATTCGTCATCGAAAAACGCAAAAGTATGGCCAAATTCGTGCGAAAAAGTTGTTGCCAAATAATCAGGATGTACGAGTTCTGATTGGATAAAGGCGAAATCGTCTGAATAATTTATGTATATCTTACGGGTTGTTTCATCTAGGTTTGCGTAGTTTACGCCCACACCTTCGGAAACATACACCTGTGTGTCAAACTCCTTTTGCCCGAAGAGTACATTGAAGCGGGCTATATTCCTTTCAATAATAGTTTTTTTATCGGCATTTAATTCTGAGTCACCCAATGAAAAGCCATCAGCGTAGTAAAAGAATTTTTGATATTCTTCGGCATTAAGCCCAATGCTCTTGAACATATTTCCGACAAAACCATTAATCTCAACTGGCTCGTTGGCTGCATCAAATGTACTTTTGTTTGCCTTGAAATATTCGGTTGCCTTCTTTCTAAAATTCTCGATATTTTCTTCAGAATAGGAAGCATAGGTGTTCTTATCTGAACCCTTGGGAATTATAGCATAATAAACATTGAACTTTTCTTTGTTAGCTGCAAATGGCTTGGTCTTGAACAAAGAAAAATCACCATCGCCTACCAAGCGTTCCATTATCTTTTCATAGGTTTCTTGTGCAGGTGTTTCGCTTTTAGCTTCAAGAACAATACCTATATTATGAGCTGTTGCGCTTCCTGTTCCTGAAACCAATTTCCATTGATTGAGTACGGCTGGTGTTTGCTCTTCTTCGGCAACCGGTATAAAGTCATCATCTTTGGAACATCCTGTCAACAGGGTTAAAAACATAATCGTTACCAATAAAACATTAGATTTTTTCATGCGCATCATTTTTATTTGATTTAAGAATTATTATTACTGTTATTATATTGTTTGCGGTTTTTACTTTTTTGCAGATAACTGTATGATATGGGTCTTATCATCCAACCAAGGGTTAGCTAAGGTTTTTTTATAAGAACCATAAACAAGGATTTTGTCTTTTACGACCAAAGAACGGGGTATATGCAGGTATCCAAACTTACTTACTGCCCCATCTATAAAACTGGGGAGTTCATTTTTTAATTTCCAGTCCCTTCCATCTTTTGAAGCGTATAGTACAGATTTGTTCGCTCCGTTCACTTCATTGTTTATAATAACCATTAGGTTGTCTTTATATACAAATGGACGTATGTCTATAAGGCTGGTATAGTTGGTATCTTTCCATGGTGTATCCCGTATTACCAATTCCCATTTTTTTAGATCGGTACTCTTCAAGACACTTGTAAAGCCAAGAAATGAAGATGCCAGGCTTCCTCCCAACATAAAATACTCATTGTTTAATGAAAGGATACTCTGTTCGTATATGCCCTGTGATGTCATTTCCACTCCCAGCAATTCATCACTAATGGAGGCCACTTTTGACCAATTTGTCCCGTTGGAAGATTCCCAAACATCCTGGTACAGGTGCCAATTGGTGGTAGAATGGCCGCCAATTAGATACATTTTGCCACCTTGTACCCCAACTGCGGGCGATAAACGCGTTTGCCAAGGGCCGTGCTGTGCTACTTTTGTCCATTTAATACCATCTGCACTCTTCCAAACATCATTTAACCATTCGTCATTGCTTTTTACCGTTTTGCTTTTTCCCCCAATAATCCAGAGGCTACCATCAAAGACAAAAAGGTTAAAATTGGAACGTTTCGGCCAAGGTGCATTATCCGTTACTTTAAGCCAGGCAAGCCCATCTTTGCTCTTCCAGATATCATTAAAATAGGTATTCCCTTCCCGGGGCGTTGCTTGCGGGGTTTCACCTCCCATAAACCAGTATTCCCCTTTAAACGCTATCATTTCTTGCCCCATTCTGGGAGGTAGGTCAGTATCTTTTGACACTACGGTGAAGTTTAATTCCGTAGACATTGTATTATTGTCGGCTTCATCTCCACTTTCTTTATCGTTGCTGCCGTTAACGGGGTTGGGGCCGTTATCAAGAATGGTATCGTCTTTAGTGCACGATAATATCAATAGTACCAGCATAAAAAATAATATGTAGGTGTTCTTTTTCATATTACTATTTTTAGATTGAACCCATTTAGACCCACCCATACAGGATTAGAGCCTGTTTTTAGCAATTTGGCAAGTTTTGGGCTTCATTTTAGTTACCTGTCATCATTGGTTCTATAGGTATACCAATTGTTTTCAATAGGTTCTACGCTATAGCTCGTTACCCATGGAAACATTATTTTTGGTTCGTCTTTAGTCAGTGTTTTTAAGATTCCCGATGTTTTGGTAAGGCCGTGTACTTTAGTCCCGTTAATTTGAAAATAGATGTTGTTGTTTTGTTTGTCTATATTTATATTTTCTTCTAGGACAAGTTGAGCAATGGCTGGTGGAACTTCTTCTTTTTTGAGCAACCTGACCTCATCTCCAGTATTAGTTAAGCGAATATGTCCATTGGAGTTGTCCAAAGCGGTATAACTGGTGTTTTTACCAACCGAATCCATAAAGCTTGCCGCTTGAATATAAAGCTGTTTGTTACGGTCAAAGTTGGTTTTTAAACTTTCTTTTTTTGTTAGTGTCGGACAGGCGCTAAGTGTCAACATTATCAATAAGGCACTTAATATTTTCATCTTTTTACTGTTTTACTATTGAAGTGGTTTATTTATCGTTTTTCTTAATAGGAATATATTGGGGCTTTTAGAGCAAACTTGCTGCTACACGTTGTAAATCGGTTTTTACATCTATGCCATTTGATGCTTCCAGGTTATAGTAATACCCCTTGTTTATGAAGAGAATAACCCCTAATTGCTCGTCTATATGTAATGTAACACCATTAATTGTTTCTTCTTCAAAATTACTGGTAGGAATCAAGCTTTTAAAGGTGTTAATGGAGGTAGATGTTTCCGTGGGACTGGACGATACATAATAAAACACATCGTCGTTACCCGATTTTATGTATTTAAGGATGTAGGCTTCTTGCGCATCATCTGCAACATAGCCGCCATTGTCTATGGCTTTGTTCTTTTTGAACGTTATAGGTTGGTCAAAACCGTCTAAAACGGTAGACGGGATTCTTTCTGCTTCAAATTCTGAAATTTTTATAGGAACGCCTGCTTCATTATGTGTGTTTAAAAAGGCGAAATAGTCTACATTATCGATTCTTTCGCTATAGAGCAAAGGCTTAAAGTTGTTGAACCAAGTGGCACTAAATGTATGGTCTAGAGTGTTGCTTTGGGTTTCTGTGCTTTCATATACTTCCATGCTGTATGAATATGATGCGGTGAGACAGTCTGTAAAGGCATCTATGATTTCAAAATTGTATACCATGGCATAGATTTGTGTATAATCGTTTGTGTTTAAAATGGTATGATTATCCATTTTAAAGAGTTTTAGTGTTTTGTTATTTGTATTTATGCCTAGTACATATCCTTTTAAAACGTTATTTCCGAAGTTGCTAAACTCTATCTTGGCTGTTTTTCCGTTAGGCACTATTTCTACGAGGTCGAATCCGTAAGAACCCACGCCATCTGATGGTTGAAAGCGTTTGTGGGGAGTATCCTTAAGGTTAATCGTTCCTTCTAATCTAACGGTGGGCAAATTGGTTTTTTCTTTAAAGTCCCGTCCCATTAATGCCAATGCAAAATCAATGAACAGGTTTTCCCTAGAAGTGTTCCAACTTTTTGCTACCGCATTAAAAATTTCATAACGTTTGTTTTGTGCGGTATGGTCCCATAGTTCTTTTATGGCATTTTTCCCATAGGTATCCTTTAGAAAATCGAGGAAGAGTGCCATTTTATAGCCTCTTTGTGCGCCTTCAATAATGCCACTGTTATAAGGGTCTGTTTCTATAAGGCAGGCATCGGTAGCATAAAATACGGCTTTATAGTCATTCTGTGGGGTATGTGCGTAGTAAGCGTCTTCAATCCATGTGGAAGTGGCCTCGTTGAGCCATCTTCCCCATTGACGTTTATCATCTTCATCTGAAAAATACCCGAACTGTATGATGTGATGAAATTCGTGGGAGGCCAAAACGGCATATTGACCTTCATCGGATGGTGCAGCACCCGCATATTGAAAGTTGGTAAAATTCATGAACGCTGTAGCTGCTGTGGTTTCCTTGGCTGTGGTTTTTGGGTTGTCTTTTACCATTTTGCCTATGGAGACTGTAGCTATATGCCCGTTTTGGTTTAGGTAAATATCTATGAGGCCATCACCACCGCCCACGGTTCCGTCGCTTGGAGGTTCGTTCCAGCCTTCGTCCGTAATGTATCGTGTCCATAAGCCTTCAAAGGTCTTTCCATACATATCCAGTACATCAGGAACATCATTTCCATCGTTATTGTCTTTTGGTATGGCTAGGTCGCCTTCTTCGGTATAGTGAAACCTAAAATGTTCTGTGTCGTGAAATTTGGCGTTCTTGCCCATATCGGGTCGTGAACCTGCTTCCCCATCTTGGGGTTTAGGGGGGGCATCTTTTATCTCTTCCGCTTTTTTTTCATCAGTCAATTGCACTACGTCCTCTTTGGAACAGGCAAAACATAAAATGACCATGAACACACTGTAGATCTTTTTTGTTTTTTTCATGGGACAATTTTTAATGATTATTGTTATGCATTTACATACACAACAGGCTATCTCAAAAACACCCTATTTTTAAATTTTTCCGAGCAACCAATTGTGGAATCCATTTGTCTTTGTGAAGTAGTTTGGTGCATATTCCTGAGAAGTTGACCAGGTATTTCCGGTAAAAAGTGACCATTAAAATTTGGTCTAAAAAGCGTATAGATTTAGTTGAACAAAAGTATTATTTTTTTGATTATTTTTTCTCATTGATTCCCCTGTTAATTCGAGCCGGTGTGCATTATGCACAATTCGGTCTAAAATGGCATCAGCCACAGTTCCTTCTCCAATAGTTTCATGCCATTTAACAACGGGTAATTGAGATGCAATAATGGTCGCTTTTCTTGCGTGCCTATCTTCGATAATATCCATTAAGAAGTGTCTTTTGGCGCTATCCAATGGTTTCATACCGAAGTCATCAAGTATGAGTACGTCTTGTTTCTCTATACGGTCTACCCATTTTAAATAGGAGCCATCTGCCTTTGCCATCTTAAGGATTGTAAATAGTTTATTGGTATTAAAATAGAGCACTCTATGGCCATTGTTGCAGGCTTGATGTCCTAAAGCAGAAGCGATATAGCTTTTGCCCACGCTCGTAGATCCTGTAATGAGTATGTTCTCTGCCTTTTTGATAAAATTACAGTCTGCCAGTTGGAAGATTTTGTTTTTTTCGATGTTTCTACTTTCTAAAAAGATAATCTCCTCTACATTAGCTTTGTACCTAAATTTGGCTGCTTTGGTAAGTCGTTCTATTTTTCTATTGTGTTTATCATCGTACTCAGCATCAATTAGATATGCTATCAGTTCATCAGGAGTGTAGGTGATGCTTCCTGCTTCTATGGTGGTCTGAAAAGCACGTTTCATGCCCCATAGCCTTAGTCTGTTCATTTTTTCCAGTGTGTTACTGTAATTGTTTTAAAAGTTATTTTTTATTGATAGCATTCCTTTCCCCGTATGTTCTTGTGCAAGGGGATTATTTTATGAGAGGTTTCTTCTTCTTTGATGGTATCTAAATTATTGTCCAGGATATTTTTGATGGCCATATAAGAGTAGGCTTCATATTCCAAGGCCCTTTTACAGGCATTTTCTAAACGTTGTTTTCCTACTTTTGAACTAAGGCTCAATACCCCTCTACAGGATTTATAGCCTTGTTCAGGGTGACGTTTGTCTCCGAGAACTTTAATAATAAGTTCTTTACAGTAGCGGCCTATTTGTTCTGCCTGTTCAATAAAGAGATCACTACTTTGCTTTTTTATGAACTGGTGATTAGGATCTAAATGGTCTTCTATTGTGGAGTATTGATAAATCTCTGTATTGCGTTTGTGTATGGCAATGCGCTGATATTTTCTGTAAACTTCTACCGTGGAGTTGGAGTAAATGATTTTTACACGTTGCCCTATAAATTGATACGGTACACTATAGTAGTGCTTATCTTTATTTAGATATACAAAACAGTTTTTGTATACGGTAGCATAGGCATAACGTTTGAGTTCATACTTGTGTGAGGGTAAAGGCTGTAAGTATTGTTTTTCTACTTCTTCAAAAAGTTCTTTTCTACTGTAGGGTCTTTTTTGGAGACGTGTAGCATTGTGTTGGTCTAAGAGTTCCCTTATTTTGTAATTTATGGATTCAAGGGTGTAATAGGTATGTTCGTTTATAATGGAAAATATCCGAGTGTAAACAATACCTACCATATTTTCAACCAGGGATTTATCTCTGGGTTTATATGCTCTACAAGGTAATATCGTGGTGTCGTAATGCCTTGCAAAATCTGCAAAGATTTCATTTAAAGAGGGTTCGTATTTGTTATTTTTTATCACAGCTGCCTTTAAATTGTCTGTGATAATACAGGTAGGTACCCCTTGTAATAGTGCAAGGCATTTTCTGTAGCACTTATAAAGTCTTCTTTTTTCTGGATCTCTACAGCTTCTACGTAGGTCAACTGAGAAGCTCCCAAGATACTTACAAATACTTCTAATGCTTTTAGCTCTCCCGTGGATTTGTTTTGGAGGTATAACTTAGTACCTGTAAAGTCTACAAACATTTTGTCTCCAGCTTTGTGTTCAAAATGCATTACCGGATTAGAGGTGCGCTGCCATAGTTTGTAGTAGTAGCAAAAACGGGAGTACATTAACCCTTCGGGGTGTTGTTCTTTGTATTGTTCCCATAATTTATACCTGCTTACCCCCGTACGTTTAAGCCGTTTTTCATAAGATGGAAAGTTTTTTCTAAAGTTTTAACCTTAGCTGATTTTAAGGGTGTTGTCCCTCTAAACCAAGAAGATAATTCTTCGTCACTGAGACGTTGAAGGTCATCATTGGTGATGGATTGCTGTTTAAAAAACGAAGGTATTTTTTTACCGTGTTCCTTGAGAACTTTAAACGCTCACTAATTTTTACTTTACTAAAACCTTTGTGGTCCAGGTCGTAGATTTTCTTAATTAAATGCATAGCTATTAATGTATTTGCCATCCTGACTTTGTATTGAATTTATGCAATGTAAAGTCGTAATGGGTAAATTAATGTCTACACACTTTTTAGACTGGTCAATTTAGACAGGAATCAACTGGTCATTTTGAACTGGATTTTAATGGCCACTTTCGTCGGAACTACCTGGTCAACTTCTCAGGAATATGCAATTTTGTAGCCAAAACAAAATAGAAAAAGTGTTTTTTGTACGCATAGTTGTCGTCTTTAAAAATTAAACATTCATCGAGACGAAAGTCAAATCAACTATACCAGTTCAATAAGATGATTTAGGCAAAGTGTCAGTTCAACTGACACTTTAAAAAATAACTGACGGATAGCTACCATTTTAATGCATATCCAATCAAATTAAATGAACTCCTAAAAACCAAGAAACCATGCAAATCATAAGACTTACATGGTTTTAAAGCAATTTGTTGTTTGCTCTTAGTGACCTCGGCAGGATTTAAACTGCCTTTCAGTGACCGCGGCAGGATTCAAACCTGCAACCTTCTGAGCCGTAATCAGATGCGCTATTCAGTTGCGCCACGCGGCCTTAAATGGGGTGCAAATATATTTCTTTTTACCTTTACAACAAAACCACTTCATCCAAAAAAATATATGGATTTTTATGCCTTTATCCGGGATATTGAAAACTTCCCGAAACCCGGAGTTACTTTTAAGGATATTACCCCATTGCTAAATCATCCCAATGCTCTAAATGAAGCAAGTAATGCTTTGTATGGATTCGTTGAAGGTAAACAAATAGATAAAGTGGTTGGCGTGGATTCCCGAGGATTTATTTTCGCGCCCTTACTGGCATCCAAACTTAATGCGGGTTTTGTGCCTGTTAGAAAAAAAGGAAAACTTCCCTTTAAAACGGTTTCAGAATCTTATGAATTAGAGTATGGAGAGGATATTTTGGAAATTCATACCGATGCTATTGAGCGTGGTGAAAAGGTTTTGGTACATGATGATGTTCTTGCCACTGGGGGAACCGCCGCTGCGGTATGTAAATTGGTCGAAAAATTAGGTGGTGAAGTAGTACAATGTAACTTTTTGATTCACCTAACTTTTTTAAATGGATCTCATAAACTAAATGGATACGAGATTAAATCTTTGCTTGAGTATTAATCCAGGGCTCTTGTGGTGACGTAATAGCGCCAACCGATGATAGCCAATTGCAACTTGGAGGCCTTTGAAAGGTCCAATCTTTTTTTGGAGTACGAAGGGAGAATAATCTTGTTGACTTTCGCTAGAAACTTATAAAACATAATTTACTGGTTGGTCAATGCAAAGATAGCCAAAGTTTTAGCTGTACGAAGTTAAAAATAAGGGGCCGCACAAGCGGCCCCTTATGTTTGTGTTAACTGTTCTCTTTTATCCAATTGTCAATTTTGTCCTCAAGCAAGGCTAAGGGGACACAACCGGTTTCCAACACCTGATTGTGAAACTGACGGATATCAAACTTGTCGCCCAGTGCATCTTCAGCTTTTTTACGTAGCTCTCGAATTTTGAGTTGCCCAATTTTATAGGATAAGGCTTGGCCTGGATTGGCCATATAACGTTCTATCTCTGAGATAATAGATGCTTCGGACTCTGCTTCGTTATCCAAAGAGTACTGAATGGCCTGTTCCCTAGTCCATCCTTTGGAGTGCAAACCAGTGTCAACAACCAATCGCACAGCACGATGCATTTCGGCACCTAACATACCGAACAATTGGTAAGGGTCTGTATATAAACCCAGTTCTGTTCCCAAGGATTCACTGTAAAGCGCCCATCCTTCTCCGTAACCGCTGTACCAAAGGGTTTTTCTGAATTTTGGTAATTCCTCGTTCTCCTGTGTCAACGATATTTGATAATGATGACCTGGTATGGCCTCATGTAAAAACAAAGATTCGTCAGAGTAGGTATTGTATTTTGTTACATCAGGTATTGGAGTATAGAAAATTCCAGGACGAGTGCCATCCAACGAACCGGGATTGTATTCCGCACTAGCTGATTTTTCTCTAAAAGCCTCGGTACGTCGAACCTCGAAGGGAGTTTTTGGTTTTACGTCAAAAAGTACTTCTATTTGAGGTTTCATTCGATCATGAATGCCATTAAAGTTGTCAATTACCTGCTGGGGATCCGTAAATGGCATTAGCTCCTTATTGTTGCGAACATAGTCAAAGAACTCCTTTAAGCTCCCTTTAAAACCGACTTGTTCCTTTATTTTTTCCATTTCAGACCGAATTCGAGCAACCTCTTTCAATCCCAATTCGTGAATCTGATCTGCCGTCATGTCGGTTGTGGTGTACTTCTTTATCTGGTGGGCATAATAAGCATCTCCATCAGGTTCACCTTGAATTCCGCTTGACTCGCGTCCGGCTCCCATATATTCATTGGCCATGAAATCATGCAGTTTTTCGTATGCCGGAACGATTTTGTTCAAGACCGTGCTTTGATATGCGGAAGTAAGCGCTGCCTTTTCTTCTTCGGAAAAGCTGTCGGGCATATTCTTGATTGGAGAGTAGAAAAGATGCTTGTCTAAATCTTTAATTGTTAAGGATTCAAGCTGAGGTAACACTTTTTTGATTAACGATTTG
The DNA here is from genome assembly GCF_004804315.1 of Flagellimonas onchidii. Lineage (GTDB taxonomy): Bacteria > Bacteroidota > Bacteroidia > Flavobacteriales > Flavobacteriaceae > Flagellimonas > Flagellimonas onchidii. Next base: position 61,673 of record NZ_SRXX01000017.1, on the reverse strand, counting down.
GGAAGCACATGTCCTTTTTCCATGCCTTCCTTCATTTTATCTTCTGCACTGGACAACCATTCCAAATAACCATCTACCCTTTTAAGCCACTTCTGATAGTCTTCAACAGTTTCAAAGGGTTGTGCGCTTGAACCACTGGCCAATTGTCCCATAAATAAGTTGGGAGACCACATTTGGTCAATTGGGGTTAGGTTCGCATTAAAGTTGAATTCATTCAGATTGATATCGCATTGCCATTCCAAGATAGCTTTGCTCATACGCTCACTTTCGGTGAGGCTTTCGTTCGGAAAATCTTTGAGTTTATTTTTATACCCTTCATAATGTGCCCTGACCTTGGCCGTGTGCTCATCGGATAAGGCATTGGTAAAAATGTCGTCATACCTGTGGTCACCAGCGGTGGTAGCATTAATGGGATTGAGCTTTAACCCATCCTCATAATAGTCGTTTAAAAGGGCTGCAAAATCTGCGCTAAGGTCGGGGGATTCTTCTTTTTTTGGTTCTTGCTTACAGGATTGTAGGCAAACTAGGAAAACTAATAAAATTGTTATTTTTTTCACTTTTATACGATTGATTTGTTACAAAAATGTAAAATAACTAAATCGTTTAACACAAACTGGAAGCGAATTGCTAAAGTTTTTATAAAAAAATGTCCCGTGATAAAACGGGACATTAAGACGGATAAGGCTAGTTTTGAGGTTTGTTCATCATCTGTTTGGCCAAATCTGCGCCAATCAGCGATTCGAGCAGCGTATTACTGTTTTTGGAATCCTTGCCCTCTATGAATATTTCAGGCAATCTCAGGTCCTTTAGTTCACGGGCAACACCTACGGAGGTTTTATAATCCCATTCAGCACGCTCTTGGGGCGTTAAACCTGCATTTACCAACTTGGCGTTTTGATAGGCTTCAGCATCGGCAGCGACTTTTTTGCTTTGGGCCTTATATTTTTCTACCTCAAATTGCTTTTTCTCCTTTACCAAGTTAAACTCTGCCACCTTGGCCTCTGTTTCGGCAGCAATTGTTTTTTGGATTTGCTCTTTTTCTAAACGGGCGCGCTCAGCTGCTTTTTCAGCTTCACCCCGGGCTTTTTCCTTTTGTGCGCGATAAAACTCACGTTCAGCCTGCTGCTTTTCCAATTGGGTTTGCGCAACCTCTTCTTTTTGAAGTTGTAAACGTTTATCAAAGGTGGTTTCCCAATCGATTTCAGTAACTACTGCCTGCACAACTGTTAAACCATAAGCTTTTAAAGAGTTTCCTTCTTCGCGAATCGGTTTTCCGTCTTTAAATTTGATTCGGAACCGCTTTTGCTTAGATTCTTTATTGACAATGGTTCGTACTGTGCTACTATCACCAATAATGTCCTTTTGCTCATTGTAGAAGTACTCTTCCAAAACGTACATGCCGTTTTCCAATTGATCTTTAAAATACCTGTCAAAGTCAGACGCTTGTCCAGAAATATAATCCTGTGCATCCATCAGTTTACAGGTGTTTTTAATGGATTGGTCAATATTGGGTATAATTCGCGAACGAATCAGGTTTTTCTCCGTTTTGTTACGATCTGCCACAGATAAAAATTGTGTCTGGTCCTCTGTATTGATGCTGATGACTACTGAAGTGGCGATTCTAGCCTTCACGGCATCACTAAACGCCCAGTATTTTGCGGAGTCCACATTGGCGTATTCACTCTGCTCTCCCAAATCTCCGTCTTGCGCGGGGATAACATATTTTATGGGCAGTTCAAACTGGATTGGGATTAACCTTCCCCACATTTTAGTGTTTATTCCTTGCCTAAAGACAGCCTTTTGCCCTCCCCAAGGATATTGTACGGCATAAGCGGTACCCGGTTCGGCGTAAAAAAAGGCTCCTGTAATTATGCTCATTACTATCCCGACGCCTATAATTTGTAAGCTTCGCTTGGGAGTAAAGGATTGCAAAAGTTTATGGTTTTTAAAGATAGGTCTGATAACAAGTGTAACAACTCCTAATAGTATGATTAGTATTCCAAATAATGTAAGCATAGCGATTGGTTTTAAAGGTTAGACAAATATGACTGCGATGAGCTGTATGAGTAGCGTCACCAAAAACTTAACGATTGTGATCATTGCATTGATTGATTTTAAATGGTTGAAAATTGTTGTTAACCGGTTACGTTTTTTTAAGATAAAATGATGGAAATCATGTTTCCAAATTTTTGAAAGGAAATCAATACAATTGCATACACATTTGTAAGTAAACAAATGAGATTGAATTCAAAAAAAATGTGACTTTCTTCAATAAAGTTTTGAAATGTAAGTCTTTAAAGTGGTTTTGGTTATAAATAGAAGCTTTTGTAGGGGTGTTTTTGAGGTCTTTTTAAAAACCAAGGGAGATTTTAGTGTCAAAAAGACACTTTTCGTCAATCTCATTATTTAGGGCATAAAAAAAACCGACCTATAAAAGATCGGTTTAAACAATAATTTTTATGTTTTCTTGCGACTAGTTTTTCTTTTTGGTGACGATTTCAATCACGCCATTTTTAGCTTTTTTACCATATTTTTCCATAGCTTCATTACTATTTTTTATTACTGTAATCGACTCTACTTTGTCCATATCCAACTTTTCCAGTTTCTTCTTAGAACTTTTCTTGCCATTTATAATGATTAATGCATTATCAAAATTAGGCTTCCCCATTTTTTGATATTCTGTAGAGTCAAGCTTTTTGTGATAATCAATGATAGAAGTAGTCCTTGGGTCGACTGCAGGAGCCTTTCCATACGACACTTTCCATGGACTTATTTTACTATTTTCAGTTGCATTTTTCCATTTTTTTTCATTGAGCAATCCAAAACCTATTTTTCCCTTACTTGTAACCAAAACTACTCCATTTTTGGCTCGATTCCCATAGATTGAAGTAGCATTTTCACCTTTTAAAACACTTACACTTTCTATATTATTGGGTTCTATGATATCAAATGAAGATATTTCCTTGCCATCCAAAAAATAAATAGGACTTGAGTTTAGTTGTGTAGGATATCCTTTCACCTTGAAAGTATTAAAAAGTGAAGGATTTACAACATATATGTTACTTTTGAGATGCTCACTGGCATTTATACCTTTCTGTTTTTCGAAGAAAGTAGAATCAACAGGTTCGTATAAACTAATAGTTACATCTCCGCTTTGCCCTATTATTTTGGTCACATTACTGATTTCAATATGCAATCCGTTTTTCTCATTCTTTTTGAATATAATTTTAGGGATTGGCTTGTTTTTATCAAATGCCCAAGAAGCTCCACCTTCTGTTTCACTTTTATAGGCAATATCTAGTTGTATGATTTCCCCTGAGCCATTTCTTTTGACTTTGGAGTAGGTAAAAGTGCCTCCAAATCTTTCTTGGATAAGTTGTTTTAGCGATTTGAGCTCATCATCAGTAGTGTTTTTGGTCATGAATAGCTGGGGTGGAATGGCATATCCAATCACCCTTATAGTATCCTTTTTTTGGACAGGTTTATCGGAATAAATCCCCAACTTGTTGAGTTCCTCCTCGGTAGATTCTTTACCGTTGATATAAAGAATTTCCTTGCCATTTTTCTTTACCCTTGTTACATGGGTGGTGACACTGTTGCCGTCTGTGTCAGTTTCAGTGAAAGAGCTATTTCGTTCTTCGCCCTCTTTCATGGGTTGGTAATAGGTTTCCCCTTTTATAATGTATGGTATAGCTTCTTTAGTGAAGGTAATAAAGGCACCACCTTCATTCGATATTCCAAAATAGACATTGGAGATTCCATTTTCATCAGAACTGCTACCAGTAGTGATTCCTCCACCTTTGGATTTTGAGTCATAACGAACAGATATTTTTACAATTAGTCCGTTATCATTTCTTTGAATATCTTCAATATGAAGTTCCCCACCATCAGTTTTTACTTGGGTTATGAGCTTGTCTAACTCATTTTCTGAAGTATTTTGGGTAATGGTATACAGTCTTGACTTGATTTTTTCCTGAGCAAATTCAAGGGGTACAAGGTTTTCTGAGGGTGTTTTGATCTTGGCTTCGATTTTTACATTGAACATAAAAACGAAACCAACAAGCAAAGGAAGAACCAAGCTGTATTTGTATAGAGATTTCTGGTTGGATGGTTTACTGTTCAGCATCATGATTCGTTTTTTTATGGTTGAAGTAAAAAATGGATTGGTGAATGAAAATTTTGGTGCATTTGTGCTGGTTTTGAGCAACAAATATTGATAGTCCTTTTTTGAATACTGCAGGGATGTCACATTTTGGTCGGCAATAAATTCCAGGTTTTGCTGTATGGCCATCTTATACCACCACATAAATGGATTGAACCATTGAAAAATTAATATTATTTGAGCCATTAATACATCCATAGAATGGAATTGTTTGACATGAACCTTTTCGTGATGAATGATGGACAAAAGGTCATCTTGCGAATAATGGTTTGGGTTATAAATGATATGCTGGAAGAATGAAAAAGGGGCAACATTTTCTTTGGACTCTACCAAACGGAACGGACCAATTTTTACGGATTTGTTTTTATCAATCAATTTTCGCAGGGAATATAGCTGAACTATAAATCTTAGGGTCATAAGCAATACCCCAGCCATATAGGTAGCAAACATAACAATGGACCAGTCGAAGCTTTTTTCTTTGGGAAAGTTGTTGAAAATTGGTTGACCGGTTTGAACTTCTGGATAGGAAAGGACCATTGGCTCTACCCAAACTGTTTTGGTGAAATAAAACAAGGGAGTGCAGAGTGCAAAAATCAATCCAGCCAGTAGAAACCAACGATTGATGACAAAAAAGGTCTCTTTTTTTAATAAGATTTGATAAAAAAACCAAAATAGGACTATTAGTCCAGAGGTTTTTAACAAGTAGATTGCAAATGCTTCCATCTATTTTTTCTTTTCTATGAGATCAATGATTTCCTTCAATTCTTCCACGGATATCTTTTCTTCCTTGGCAAAGAATGAGACAAGGCTTTTGTACGAATTGTCATAGTAATCGGCAATGGTGGAATTGATGAACTTTTTCCTATAACTCTCCTTGGTCACTATTGGAAAATAGCGATGGGTGTTCCCAAAGGCTTCATGCCCCACATAATTTTTTTCTTGAAGATTCCTGATGATGGTCGAAAGTGTATTGTAATGGGGTTTATCTCCTTTCATTTCGACCAAAACCTCTTTTACAAAAGCTTTTTTCAGTTTCCAGAGGATTTTCATGACCTCTTCCTCTTTGTTCGTTAGTTTTTGCATATCATTTTACCTTAAGATTTGAACTTTTCAAGTTTGGCCAAAAGTGAACCTTCCCCAAAACCACTCCATTTATCTATGATCTTACCCGAAGGATCAATAAGAAAGAAGGTTGGGAATCCGTTGACCCCATATTTTATGGCAGTCTTGCTATATCTGCCTTTTCCATCCCACAAACTGGGCCATGTAACACTATCTCTTTCCAAAGATTTTAACCAATCCTCTTTTTTGATGTCATTGGAAAAGCTAACAATGTTTAAAGAGTCGGAATGGGTCTGGTCAATTTCACGAAGTTCTTTGGCGGCCATAATACAAGGCCCACAGTTGTATGCGGTAAAATCCAACAAGATATATTTGCCTTTTCTTAATTCCGACAACTGAATACTATCATTCTCTTGACTTAGGGCGGTGAAGTCGTAATAATCATCGTTTTTTTCCAGAATCTTGTCCTCAAGGAAAATAGAGACAATTTTAGCGTATTTGCTCGCCTTGATTGTTGGTGTATAAGCATTGTAGAATTTTTCAACCGAGTCTTTGGGAATACTGTTTTTAAGATAGCCTAGGTTAATAATGCTAGAATGGGAGTCCGGGTTGTTTCGAATAAAATCAATTTTTATGGCCTTTGTGGTGCTGTCAATGGATTTCATTCTAGAAGATAGATTTTTCCACTTGTTTTCCCTTTGGTCATTGGGGAGCTTAAAGAAATTTCGAACCATGGTATCTCTTTCAATATCCAACTCCCTGGTTAAGCCTTGTAAAGCCATAAAGTCGTTGTGTAAATTAGACCCAGAAACATTCACGTTCCAAGGGAAATCCTTTATGTCTCCGGTGAGGGACATGTGGTCATTTCCCATAAATAAGTTGGTGTATACAAATTGTTGGTCTATCCTTGAGTGAAACCAAACCTGCAAAGGTATATCGGGCAATTCACCCTCGAATTTAAATGTATTGCCCATGACCATGGTACTGTCAAAATCGGAGTCAGTTTCCATATTTTTAAGATACACCATGGTGCTATCAGGAAATCCTGTTACCTGTCCTTCAATGCGATAACCTTGGTTCTCCTTTTTGCATGAAGCGATTATGCCAATAAATAGTAGTATGACAATTGGGATTGATTTTTTCATATTGGACAATCAAGCGATTATAATGTTAGGCCAAAGTATAACTAAATATCAAGTTAAACAACTATTTTTATAGTTAATTAACTATTTAGATAGTTATTTGGAATTTTGACCGATGCCTCCTACATCAAATCTTCTTCTATATTTGCACAAAATTTACCATTTGGGAAATCTACTTTTTATTGTTCTGGGATTGATTCTTCTAATTGTTGGAGGCAATTGGCTGTTAAAGGCAGCGGTCGCATTATCACTTAGACTGGCTATTCCTAAAATTGTTATTGGCATGACGGTGGTTTCCTTTGCCACATCGGCACCTGAGTTAATTGTTAGTATTAATGCTGCATTAGAAGGATTTCCCGACATAGCTCTGGGAAATGTTGTTGGATCTAATATTGCCAACTTGGGTTTGGTACTGGCCATTACGGTACTAATGGGCAACATAGATGTTAGAAAGAATTTTTACACCACAGATTGGCCGGTGATGATGGTTGCTTCATTACTTTTTGTGGGGTTCATCTATTTTGATGGGGTACTTCAGCAATATGAGGGGGTTATAATGGTGGTTTTTCTGTTTTTGTTCCTGGTCTACCTGCTACGCTTTCAAAAAACCGCCGTGGTGGATGAAATGCCCGAAGATGACGAGCTCCTTCCACTATATCAAACCGTGCTCTATCTCGGAATCGGCGGAACGGCACTTTGGGGCGGATCAGAACTACTGATTGATGGTGCAACCGGAATGGCAGAGGCTTTTGGAGTAAGCGATAGAGTTATTGCAATTACAGTTGTATCTGTCGGAACCAGCATTCCGGAAATGGCAGCTTCAATTATTGCGGTATTAAAAAAGGAAAAAGCCATCTCTCTGGGGAACCTGATCGGCTCCAATATATTTAATCTGTTGGCCGTATTGGGAATCACCTCGATAATTACTCCCATAAAGGTTGTTGACGAGGAACTACTTTCCAGTGATGTTTTCTGGATGTTGGGTATTTCGTTCTTGATTTTACCCTTGGTCTTTTTTCCAAAAGGATTGCGATTGGGATGGCGCGATGGTATTATCTTGCTGGCTTTCTATACCACTTTTGTCTATTTGACGCTGGCATAACAAAAAAACCGCCCAAAAAGGGCGGCTTAAACACTATCAACAATTAATTTGTACACTATACATCTGCAGACTTAACAGTTTTGATAATTCTAGCTGCAATTTTGTATGGGTCACCGTTTGATGCTGGTCTACGATCTTCCAACCATCCTTTCCATCCTTTTTCAACAGTAAGGATAGGAATACGGATAGAAGCACCACGGTCAGAAACTCCATAGCTAAAGTCATTGATGGAAGCGGTCTCGTGCAATCCAGTCAAACGTTGGTCATTGAATTCCCCATAAACCTCAATGTGTTCTTTGGCCACAGGTCTAAAGGCTTCACAAATTTTCTCATATGTCTCTTTAGAACCACAAGTTCTTAAAGTAGTGTTAGAGAAGTTGGCGTGCATACCTGAACCATTCCAATCTCCTTTAACAGGTTTTGGGTGGTATTCAATATAGTAACCGTAAGATTCGGTCAAACGATCTAATAAGTATCTGGCGATCCAAATTTCGTCTCCAGCTTTTTGAGCTCCCTTGGCAAACAATTGGAATTCCCATTGACCAGCTGCAACTTCTTGGTTTATACCTTCAAAGTTAAGTCCAGCTTCAATACATTGGTTAGCATGTTCTTCTACCAAATCTCTACCCCAAGTGTTTTTTCCACCTACAGAGCAGTAATATAGACCTTGAGGTCCAGGGTAACCACCAATAGGGAAACCTAGAGGAAGCTGTGTGTTTACATCCATGATAAAGTACTCTTGCTCAAAACCAAACCAGAAATCAGCATCTGGATCGTCAATAGTAGCTCTGGAATTTGATTCGTGTGGAGTTCCATCGGCATTCAAAACCTCTGTCATAACCAAGTATCCATTGATTCTTGCAGGATCTGGATAAATAGCAACAGGCTTTAAAAGACAGTCAGATGATCCGCCTTCCGCTTGTTGTGTTGAACTTCCATCAAAAGACCACATTGGGCAGTCCTCTAACTTACCACTAAAATCCTCTTCAATTTTAGTCTTGCTTCTCAGGTTCGCGGTTGGTGTATATCCATCCAACCAGATGTACTCTAATTTAGATTTGCTCATAATTCCGGTAGTTATTTGTTCTCAAATAATTCAACGACAAAAATATATTTTTCCAATGATAATATTGATTTATAAGGGTTAAAAACCCAAATTATGCATCATTTTTTTTATTACCCCTATTTTTTACGGGGTGAAATGAAAAAAAAGTAATTTTTCAACGATATATTATTAAATTGTTAATTGTAGATTTGTGTTTTAATTGGAAAAAGGATATCAATTATGAGATTTCAGGCCTTACAGGATAGCGGTAAAAGGACTCATATCGAAGTAGAGGAGACTGGAAGACGGTCTGAACTATTCGGTAAAAATGTGTTCAATGAAGAGCGAATGTTGCAATTTTTGACCAAAGAAGCATTCGAAAAAGTAAAATCGGCCATATTTCAAGGAACTAAAATTGATAGAAAGATTGCGGATCAAGTAGCCGAAGGAATGAAAGCATGGGCCTTGTCGGTCGGAGCTACACATTATACACATTGGTTTCAGCCCCTGACAGGAGCCACGGCGGAAAAACATGATGCTTTTTTTGATATTTTACCGGACGGAAGGGCAATGGAAAAATTTGGTGGAGCGCAGTTGGTGCAGCAAGAACCCGACGCTTCCAGTTTTCCAAGTGGAGGATTGCGCAACACTTTTGAAGCAAGGGGATACACTGCATGGGACCCAACTTCTCCTGCTTTTGTGTATAAAACCACTCTTTGTATCCCTACTATTTTTGTCGCTTATACCGGAGAAGCGTTGGACAACAAGGCTCCATTGCTTCGAGCGCTTCATGCGATTGACGAAGCGGCAACCGGAGTAGCACAATATTTCGATAAAAATGTTAGAAAAGTTTATGCCACACTCGGATGGGAGCAAGAATACTTTTTAATAGATAAGGCATTGGCCAAGTCTAGATTGGATATCGTAATGACGGGGCGTACCCTCGTTGGAGCATCAGCAGCAAAGGGACAGCAGTTGGATGACCATTATTTTGGGGTAATTCCAAGTAGGGTGCTTGCCTTTATGAGCGATTTGGAAAAACAGTGCACCAAATTAGGGATTCCTGTAAAAACGAGACATAACGAAGTGGCTCCAAACCAATTTGAATTGGCGCCCGTATATGAAGAAGCCAATCTATCCGTAGACCATAATTTATTGTTGATGGATGTTATGGAAGAGATTGCAGATAAGCATAACTTCATGGTGCTTTTTCATGAAAAACCTTTTGCTGGTGTCAACGGCTCAGGGAAACATAATAACTGGTCGTTGGAAACGGATACTGGGGTCAATTTGCTCAGCCCTGGGTCAACGCCCATGAAAAACCTTCAGTTTCTGACCTTTTTTGTAAACACCATTAAGGCTGTGGACACTTATGAGGAATTACTTCGCTCTTCCATTGCTTCTGCCAGCAATGATCATAGGTTAGGGGCCAACGAGGCACCTCCATCCATCCTTTCTATATTTATAGGGAAGCAATTGAGTGATGTGTTGGACGAATTGGAAGGAGTTTCCAAAGGAAAATTGTCTCCAGAGGAAAAAACAGAGCTCAAGCTGAATGTTGTTGGAAAGATTCCGGAGATTTTATTGGACAACACGGACAGAAACAGAACTTCTCCCTTCGCTTTTACGGGAAACAAGTTCGAAATGAGGGGGGTAGGGTCAAAAACTAACTGTGCTAAGCCAATGACCATTTTGAACACCATCGTGGCCAAGCAGCTTACTGACTTCAAAAAGGAAGTGGATGCGTTGATCGATAAGAAAAACTTGAAAAAGGATGAAGCGGTCTTCAATGTGCTTCGAGAATACATAAAAACCTCAAAGCGAATTCGTTTTGATGGTGATGGATATGGCCAGGAATGGAAGGATGAAGCCAGAAAAAGGAAGCTGAGCAACAACAAAAATACTCCCGAGGCACTTCAGATACTTACAGCCAAAGACAGTATAGCACTTTTCAAGGATATGGCGGTCATGAGCGAAGTGGAGCTCAAAGCCCATCAAGAAGTGGAGCTGGAGGCCTATGTTTTGCACTTGCAGATTGAAGGAAGGGTTTTGGAAGAGATGGTCTATGGGCATATTGTTCCTTCGGCCATTGCGTACCAAAATGTATTGCTTGAAAATGTGAACGGTTTAAGGGAAGTTTATGGCGCAGCCCATAAGAAATTTGCAGAAAGCCAATTGAACATCCTTGAGCAAATAGGGGAGCATATTGTAGCGATAAAAAAGCTTACGGATGAAATGACAATGGTGCGAAAACGAGCAAATGGCTTGTCTACGATAAATAAAAAAGCGCAGTCCTATTGCGACAATGTCAAACCTTATTTTGATACCATCCGCGAACAATCCGACACATTGGAAAAATTGATTTCAGATAACCTTTGGCCATTTACAAAGTATAGGGAGTTGCTATTTGCCAAGTAACGCCTATTTTTGCGCAAAACTCGCATAATGTCTTCAGACACTAGTAAAAGATATGCCCAAAGAGGGGTTTCCGCATCTAAGGAAGATGTCCATAACGCCATTAAGAATATTGATAAAGGGCTTTTTCCCAAAGCCTTTTGCAAAATAGTGCCAGATCATCTCACAGGCAGTGAAGATCATTGTCTGGTAATGCATGCTGACGGTGCCGGTACTAAATCTTCTTTGGCCTATATGTACTGGAAAGAAACTGGGGATGTCTCTGTTTGGAAAGGTATTGCCCAAGATGCGCTGATCATGAACGTTGATGACCTGATCTGTGTGGGTGCTACGGACAATATCATGCTGTCGTCTACAATTGGGAGGAATAAAAATTTGATTCCGGGCGAAGTTATCTCTGCTATTATCAATGGAACCGAAGAATTGATTTCAGATTTAAAAAAGCACGGCATTACCATTCATTCCACAGGAGGGGAAACAGCAGATGTTGGGGATTTGGTTCGCACTATCATAGTTGATTCTACAGTTACAGCAAGAGTCGAAAAGAGCAAGGTGATAGACAACGCAAATATTAAAGCTGGTGATGTTATTGTTGGGTTGGCTTCATTTGGTCAAGCTACTTACGAAACCGAATATAATGGTGGAATGGGAAGTAATGGCTTAACCTCTGCCCGACATGATGTTTTTGCAAAATATTTGGCTGAAAAGTATCCCGAAAGTTTTGATGCTTCAGTACCCGAAGAGCTCGTTTACTCAGGAAATACCAAACTAACGGATACTGTAGAAAATTCCCCTTTGGATGCGGGCAAACTGGTTTTATCTCCCACAAGAACCTATGCTCCTATCATAAAAAAGATTTTGGAAAAGTACTCCTCTAATGAGATTCACGGTATGGTACATTGCAGCGGAGGCGCTCAAACTAAAATTCTTCATTTTGTGGACAGTCTACATATTATTAAAAATAATATGTTCCCAATTCCTCCCTTGTTTAAGTTGATACAAGAACAATCCAGTACCGACTGGAAAGAAATGTATCAGGTTTTTAACTGTGGACATAGAATGGAGTTATATATTGATGAGGCAATTGCAGAAGAGATCATATCTATTTCTAAAAGCTTCGATGTAGATGCCAGAATCATTGGAAAAGTAGAGGCATCTGACCATAAAAAATTGACCATTCAAAGCGAATTTGGCAAGTTCGAGTATTAGTATACGAATCACTTTAAATTAACGTTCTTTCTATAAACCCCACACTATGGAAAGAAAAGATTTTCTGCGAAGTTTAGGAGCAAGTGCTGCATTTGCCTTAACATTCCCTTGTTTAAAAGGTTGCTCAAAAGATGCTGAAGGAGGTGACCGAATTGTGCCTTCGGGGGTTGATTTCACAGTCGATTTGTCCTCATCCTCTGCGGCGGCATTGGCCAGCAATGGAGGATTTATTGAAGTCGCATCTAATGTGGCCGAAAACGGATTGACAGATATTGTGGTCGCCCGTAATCTGGAAGGCAATTTGGTGGCTGCAAGTTTAATTTGCAGTCATAAAGGGTATGCCGAGGTAGAGTTTGTAAGCCAGGATAACGGAATTTTCTATTGTGACGTGCATGGTTCGCGTTTTGGTCAAGATGGAACTCCCTTAAATCAAGTTGATAGCAACCCTGCTAGAGCTTTGAAAGTGTTCAACACCGAACTCGATGGTACAACTCTAAGGGTTTTTGAATAACTTTTGCTTAAAACCTACTTGAGCTATGAAACCTTTATTGCTTATCGCATTCTTACTTATCTATGGTACACTTCAAGCGCAGTGGCAACAAAGCTTTGATGACGCTCTGGAGTTGGCCAATACAAATGAAAAGCCAATAGTTTTGGTATTTTCTGGTTCGGATTGGTGTGCTCCCTGCATTCGATTTAAACGAAATATTTTGGATTCCCAGGATTTTAAGAACTATGCGAAATCCAATTTTGTTCTATACAATGCCGATTTCCCAAGAAAGAAAAAAAACAAACTTCCTCTTGAATTGTCCAATTCAAACAAATCACTGGCTGAGCAATTCAATCCAAAGGGACACTTTCCCTTGGTTGTGGTATTGGATAAAGAAAAATCAGTTTTGGGCAAAACCGGTTTCAATAAAAAAAGCACTCCAATGGAGTTCATTTCACTCTTGAACAGTTTTGTGAAATGAAATTGGTCTGCTCCCTCTTTTCCTGCATTTTTTTATTGGCCACTTATGGCCAACAGAAAGATGTAATGGTAAAAAGAACCATGAAGCTCATGGGAACCCGGTTCGAAATAACGGTTGTGGCCCCAAACGAAGAAATTGGATATATCAATATTGATGAAGCGGCTTCCGAAATTAAGCGTATAGAGAAAATCATATCTTCTTGGGATGAAAATTCGGAAACGGCATCGATCAATAAAAATGCCGGGATCAAACCTATCAAAGTAAGTCCTGAACTTTATGGATTGATTGAGAGGGCCAAAAAGATTTCAGAAATTACGGATGGAGCTTTTGACATCTCATATGCTTCAATGGACAACATCTGGAAGTTTGATGGAACCATGAAGGGATTGCCTTCCGAAGGCGAGATAAAACGTTCCATTGCCAAAATTGGTCATAAAAAAATAATCTTGGATCCTGATGAACAAACGGTTTTTCTTAAAGAAAAGGGAATGCGTATAGGTTTTGGTGCCATAGGGAAGGGATATGCCGCTGATAAAGCTAAAGAACTGATGGTGTCCAAACAGGTAAAAGGAGGTATTATAAATGCATCTGGAGATCTCACCACCTGGGGGACAAAGGTAACAGGGGAGAAATGGCTGGTTGGAATTGCCAATCCTTTGAGCAAAGAAAAAGTGTTTAGTTGGTTGCCCGTGATTGAATCCTCAGTGGCAACTTCAGGGAATTATGAGAAATACATCATAATAAACGACAAAAAATATTCACATATCATTGATCCTCGAACTGGTTATCCTACATCCGGAATCAATAGTGTTTCAGTATTTGCGAAAAATGCGGAGCTGTGCGATGCCTTGGCAACGGCCATATTCATTATGGGAAAGGATATCGGGGTTCATCTCATAAACCAAATTGATGGGGTCGAAGTGGTAGTGGTGGATTCGAACAATAAAATCCACAAAAGCTCAGGGATCTTGTTTGAGAAAAATCAATAAATTTAAACAGACTCTAAGTGTGATTGAGCAAATACTAGGATTTATTGCAAATTGTTTCAATGGTGATTCGAAAGTTATTTATATTATGGCCGCAGTCTTTATCATTATACAGCTACTTGTTGTTATCATCATAAAGTTTAAATAAACGATTGTTGCCTAACTCGTTTTTAATGATTAACTTGAACCATTATTATTAATATTGGTTCAATATGGCAGTTATAAGAAAGTCCATAACATTTACGGAACAACAAGATGCATTTGTCAAAAGTCTTATAGAGCAAGGTTTTTACACCAATGACAGTGAGTATATAAGAGATATTATCCGTAAAGACCAAGAACGTAGAAAGCGAATTGTGGAATTAAACGATGCTTTGACACAGGGTATGGAAAGTGGCCCTACGGATGCAACGATTGATAGTATTTGGGAAGAGGCACTAAGCGAGCATAATGCCAAAAAATAACTATGTAATCAGTGCAAAGGCAAAACAAGATATAAAGTCCATTGCCAAATACACTATCGAGAACTTTGGAGAAACCCAATCTTTAAAATATGCCAGTGGTCTTAGAAAAGTAATGGAAGAACTTGTGCAAAAGCCAGAATTGGGAAGAAACTATGTCGCCGTCAAAAATAGAATGTTACTCCGATACCGCTTTAAATCGCATGTAATTTTTTATTACAAAAAAAAGAAAGATATTTTCATAGTGAGGGTCTTGGGAGGTAGAATGGACTTTCCTAAACATTTGAAATAAAGTTCAATAAAAGGATGCAAAAATTTATCTTTTTCATTGTTTTACTGGTTTTGAGCAGTTCGTGTGTTGCCGTTCGAGAATACGACAAAGTGTATCTCAATGACAGTGAAATGCAATTGGGGGCAAAAACTTCTGAGCGTTTTGAGACCAATTTCCAGATTTATAGAGAGGCGTCGGCAGGAGCAAATGGGGGAAAAACAGGAGGCGGATGTGGATGTAACTAATAAGTGAAAATGGAAAGTGAAAAATTAAAAGTTATAAATGCAAAATTGATAACATCCAACCATCTAATAATCCAACCATCCAATAATCCGAAGGTGTTGTTTTTCCTTTTTTATCTGACTACTTTTTACGGATTAGCCCAACAAACCAATACATCATATGCTAAAAGAGTGCTTGAAACCACCGAAATAGATATGTTGTTCAGTTATTACAGCCAAGATGGCCAAAATGCTGCCGTGACTGGAGGGGAAGGTACAGAGGAATTGACAGATGCCACGTCGACCATAGTGCTGAGAATGCCCATGAACGAAGATGATGTACTCACTGTCGATGTAGGGCTTTCGGCATATACTTCTGCTTCGTCAAGTAATGTCAATCCCTTGGATGGCAATATCAATCCCACACCTTTTGATGCTTCTTCAGGAGAATCCAGAAAAGATTTATTGGCATATATTAATCCAAGCTATCAGCATAGTTCAGAGGACCGAAATTCCATTTGGAGCGCCAATGCGTACTTTTCAGCAGAGTACGACTATTTCTCTATTGGATTTGGAGGCAGTTACTCACGACTTTTCAATGAAAAAAACACGGAACTTACTATTAGTACCAATGTCTTTTTGGATAAGTGGAATGCCATTTATCCTATAGAATTGCGTTCTGGATTCTTTGATAATCGAATTACAGGAAATGGCACCTACAGTCCAGGGTTCGAAGCCTTCGACAAGGAAAACAGAAATTCATATGCCGTATCCCTTAGCTTTTCACAGATTTTGACCAAAAAATTGCAAGGAGCTTTGTTTATGGATTTGGTTTCCCAGAACGGATTGCTGAGTACACCTTTTCAACGGGTATATTTTGGCGACACCGAAGATTTCTTTATTGACGATTTCCAATTGGCAGATGATGTAGAGCGATTGCCGGATTCTCGATTCAAGGTTCCAATTGGAGGGCGTTTGAACTATTATGCCACCGATTTTTTGATTTTACGCTCCTATTACCGCTTTTATTGGGATAATTGGGGTATCACCTCGCATACAGCCAGTATTGAAACTCCGCTTAAATTAACAGATAGATTCACTCTGTACCCTACGTATCGATACTATAACCAGTCTGCTGCAGATTATTTTTACCCCAAAGAAGGAGCTCTATCAACTTTTGAGTTTTATACTTCGGACTATGATTTGTCTAAATACAATGCGCATCAATATGGTGTAGGAATTCAGTACAAGGACATTTTTACCAGTGCTAAGATTTTAACTTTCGGGTTAAAAACAATTGACCTTCGATTTAGTCAATATGATCGCAGTGATGGGCTGAACGCTTTTATTGTGACCTTGGGAACTACTTTTGTTGGGAATTAAGAGGCATTTCCCAAACTTTCAATCCAATCAAAAATTGTAAATTCGCATCTTAACGCGGATGGACCTATGCTTGATAAACTCAATATCGTAAAACAACGTTTTGATGAGGTTTCCGACCTGATCATCCAACCAGATATTATTTCGGACCAAAAAAGATATATAAAGCTTAACAAGGAGTACAAAGATTTGAAAGTACTTGTTGATAAGCGAGGTGAATACATAACCCTTTCCAACAATATTGCCGAAGCAGAAGAAATCATTTCAGATGGAAGTGATGCCGAGATGCTGGAAATGGCAAAAATGCAGTTGGATGAGGCCAAAAGTGCCCTTCCGAAGTTAGAAGATGAGATTAAATTCTTGTTGATACCCAAAGACCCGGAGGATGAAAAGGATGTGGTCATGGAAATCAGGGCAGGAACTGGAGGGGATGAGGCAAGTATTTTTGCAGGCGATTTGTATCGAATGTATGCCAAATATTGCGAATCCAAAGGATGGAAGACCAATATCATGGACTTGAGCGAGGGAACTAGCGGAGGATACAAAGAAATCCATTTTGAAGTGTCTGGGGAGGACGTTTATGGCACATTAAAGTTTGAGGCAGGAGTGCACAGGGTACAACGAGTACCACAGACAGAAACCCAAGGAAGGGTGCATACTAGTGCGGCAACGGTAATGGTAATTCCGGAAGCTGAAGATTTTGATGTTCAGATTGAACCGAAAGATGTAAGAATTGATTATTTCTGTTCTTCAGGTCCAGGCGGGCAATCGGTCAACACTACATATTCAGCAGTCCGCTTAACCCACGTGCCTACCGGATTGGTGGCGCAGTGCCAAGACCAAAAGTCTCAACACAAGAACAAGGAAAAGGCCTTTAAGGTACTCCGTTCGCGATTGTATGATCTTGAACTGGCCAAAAAACAGGAGGAGGATGCGGCCAAGCGTAATTCCCAGGTAAGTAGCGGTGACCGCTCCGCCAAGATCAGAACGTACAATTACCCCCAAGGTAGAGTTACCGATCACAGAATTGGATTGACACTTTATGATCTACAAAACATAATCAACGGCGATATCCAAAAAATCATTGATGAATTGATGTTGGTGGAAAATACGGAGAAACTAAAAGAAGCCTCTGAAATTTTTTAGACTTCAGTTTAACAGAATTTAAAATATCAGTTCGAGCAGCTTGTGCTGAACGAAGTCGAAGTACAGTCGAGAACCGTAATATGAAAATAGAAGACCTAGTAGACCAAATCAAAAAGAAAAAATCCTTTCTCTGTGTTGGTCTCGATACTGATTTAGAAAAGATTCCAAAACACTTATTGGACGAAGATGATCCTATTTTTGCATTCAATAAAGCCATCATTGATGCAACGCATGAATTGTGTGTGGCCTATAAACCGAATATTGCTTTTTACGAAGCTTATGGATTGGATGGGTGGAAATCCTTGGAGAGAACCATGGATTATTTGAATGCGCATCATCCAGAAATTTTTACCATTGCAGATGCCAAAAGAGGAGACATAGGTAACACTTCGACTCGTTACGCCAAGGCATTTTTTGAAACCTTGAATTTTGATTCTATTACCATTGCACCATACATGGGAAAAGACTCTGTGGAGCCCTTTTTGGAATTTGAAGATAAGCATACGATATTGTTGGCTTTGACATCAAATCAAGGAGCGTTCGACTTTCAAACAAAGGAGATACATGGAAAGGAGTTGTATAAAGAAGTATTGGAAGTTTCAAAAACCTACAAGAATTCTGATAACTTGATGTACGTTGTCGGGGCGACCAAAGCCACTTTTTTGAGCGATATTAGGAAGATAGTTCCGAAGAGTTTTTTATTGGTGCCAGGGGTTGGCGCGCAGGGAGGGAGTTTACAAGAGGTCTGCAACTATGGGCTAACAGAAGACGTAGGATTATTGGTGAATTCCTCTCGAGGAATTCTTTATGCTTCACAACAATCCGATTTTGCCCAAAAGGCAGCAGAAAAGGCCGAGGAGATGCAAAGAGAAATGGAGGTTGAAATGGATAAGCTATTCAAGTAAGCTATCCCAAATTCTCAAGTGCTTTTTTAAAATTTTCGGCTTTTCTCTTGAAGAATTCTCCAAGATTGGTATCAATGTAGGTGGCATCCGCCGCCTTTTCGATAAAGTTTCTGTACCTGAATTCTAAGACAGCTACAGCTTCATTTCCGCTTGTAATCGGAGTTACTGCTCCAACTTTGCAATACTGATTTTTCATTTCAAAGATTTGTTATATCAAAGATACGTTGAAAATAGCCGTATAGATTATGAGCTTGTGGTGTATTCAGCTAGAAATCAGGTGTTTTATCTAAAAATTAACGAAATAGAAACATTTTCTTCAGAAAATGGGAAGCTGTTCGATAAAACCTTAGTTGAAATTGGATCTAAAAAAAACAACCCAGATAGCATAACAAAAACAGCCCAAAAGTGATATTGATTGACTAATTCAAATATGTACTTAATGAGACACCAAGCATTTTTCTATTGTCCCTTGGGCTGCTTTTATCATTAAATTAATTGAGGTAAGGATTTTATGAGCTAAGTCTTATCAACTTTTACCCTGCCGATGCAGAAATACCAATGTTTGCTAAATTCGTACTGCAGTTTTTTGGTACTGGGAAGGAGTGAGATTGGTGTCTTTCTTGAATGCTTTGTTAAAAGTAACCTTGTTATTGTAACCTACTTCATAAGCAACATTAATAATGTTAAGTCTTGGTGATTTATCCCTCAACAATAACTCTTTGGCCTCTCTTATACGATACATGTTTACAAATTCATGAAAACTTACATTGAAATGCTCATTTATGATTTGTGAGGCGTTGTGCCGAGTGGTGTCCAATCTTTTTGCTACCATATCAAGATTAATGCTATTTTCTTTATAAATTTTATCAGTCTCGAAAAGGTGGATTAGATTTTCCTTTAACTCATTCGATAAGCTTGGTGTCAATCCAGACTTTTCATACTTTGCAAAAAGCCTGTTTTTATAGGCATACACTCCGCTAAACACTTCAGGTTGAATATTGGCAGAATATCCCACAAAAAGTACCATCAAGGCCATAGCTGCTGTTGAGCTGTCATATATAAAACCAGAATTGATTTGATTTACCACCAAAATCCCATAGGTAGTATATGTTATTACATAAAGTATATGGATTTGGTAGACATTTTTATGCCAAATACGCTTCTTTGAGTCCAAGAGCTTTTCTTTCACGCTCTTTAAATAGACTTTTCGAATGAAATATCCATAAGTAGTAAGTGAAAGCACCTTTAATATGACCAATAACAACAGTTTGTTCGAATCTTGAGGATTCAGTCCACTTTGTATCCGGGATAACATTAAATGAATTTTCCCTTCAGCGGGAACGGCGTATACATTGAAGGTTAAATAACCAACAAGTAATATCGTTGGGATGGCATGCAATAAGTCTATCTTTCTAAACCTATATTTTTGTGAAGTAGTCTTTAGATAAAAATATAGCAATGGTCCATAAAGAAAAGAAGCCCAAGTGGACATTAAATAGGTGTGGGGAAATTCGAACATATAATGAGCCCTGTTGACACTTATGTTAAGAATGAATAGCGAATGGATAAATATGAAGGAGGCGATCAAGAGCCTTGATGCCATATGTATCTGTTTATTCGAAGCTATGATGAAAACCACATAAAAGCCTATAACTGCAACAAAAAAATAGATTAATGCCCAAGTTGAAATTTCAGGTACAATCCTTTCATATATATTCTTGAATTCTTTGGAATCACTAATGCCATCAAATCCCATGTTAAAAAGGAAATTTGGATTGAAATCCAAAGTCAGATAATCTAGAATATAGTTGGATGCCTCAGATGGATGACGAATCGCGGCTTCGCTTAAAGCTAATTTTTTCAGTACATAAACACTTTCAGATTCCTGATTTCCGAGTTCCTTTTTATACATCGAAATAGCTTTGTTGTACCTACCAATGTTATAATAGTAATCGGCCCATTGAAGAGAATCGCTGGAACTTGTTCTAGAGAATTCGTAAGAGTAGGGGTGAGGCCATGTGTTGGCACTGTTTGCCGAATAGCATAAAGAGCTACACATTGCAAAAAGAAGTGCATACAAGTAACATGACCGTCCCATGTTTATATAGATGAATTAGCCTAGTTTCAAATTAACAAGATTAACAGCTCGTAAATGTTAAAAAAAGCTTAAAGAGGTAATCCCCGATAATAATTTACCTAATAATATAAACAAATTTTTGACTTTTGATTTAATATTAAAAGTTTGGTAATTAAGGTGTTAGTAAAACGAAAAAACCGGTGCGAACACCGGTTTAAACTAACTAACTCAAAAAAATGCTAACTCAGATAATTTACTACAAAATTCTTTTATTGCTTTAAATTCAAGGTTAAGGCAACTTTAGGAATTTTTTATAATTACATCGTTCAATTGTCATAATAACGACATTAACCGTCAGATTATTGCTTTATCAATAAAAAAATGCTCTTAATCTTGCAAAGCAAATATTTTTCTTAACAAATCCGTAGTTCTTGAAGACAATTTGGTTCGTATTTCCTTTTCCTCGAGAGCAATCATTGTGAAAACACCATCCAAAGCCTCTTTGGTAGTATAATCGGTTAAGTCTGGATTTACATCATTTGTAAGGGGAAGATTGTTGTACTTTGTTATTATATTACTCCATATTTGATCTGCTCCAACTTTTTTGAAAGAGTTTTTAATAACGGGGTTAAATCGATTGTAAAGCTTTTTTCTGGTATTTTGTTCCAGATACGATGTGGCAGCACTATCGCTTCCAAGCAAAATTTGTTTGGCATCGGCAAATGAAATACCCTTTACCGCATCTACAAAAATCGGTGTAGCTTCCTTTACCGCATCTTCGGCCGCCCTATTAAGAATACGGAGCCCTTCATCAGCGAGTTTGCCCAAACCTACATCCCTTAAAGTTTTGTCAACTTTTTTTAGTTCATCTGGCAGTAAAATCTTCACAAGTTGATTTCTGAAAAAACCATCCTTAGCCGTTAACTTGCTTACTTGTTTTTCAATTCCAAAATTTAGAGCCTCGCGTAGCCCTCTCGCAATTTCTTCATTTCCTATTCCAACAGAGCCCTGCGGTAATTGATTAACTACCTGCTGCAGTTCAGCACACCCAAAGAACTGGAATGTCAAAAAACATAACAGTATTCGTTTCATAGTCATTGTAATTTGTGGTTAATGAGATATGAATTTACTGCTTAAGTCTTAGAACTAGACCAAGTAGTTGGATTATTAGGAAAAAATTACCGTTTTGTTATTGTAAACTATGGTTTTTCTTTCTACATGGAGTTGAACAGCCCGAGAAAGTACTATTTTTTCCAAATCTCGTCCTTTGGCAATAAAATCTTTTATCGAATGCGAATGGGACACAGTAGTCACATCTTGTTCTATTATTGGGCCCGCATCTAACTCAGCAGTTACATAGTGACTAGTGGCCCCGATGATTTTAACTCCTCTTTTAAAAGCAGCATGATACGGTTTAGCGCCCGCAAATGCTGGTAAAAAGGAATGATGGATATTGATGATCTTGTTTGGGAATGTATCAATCAACCCAGGCGAAATAATCTGCATATATCTGGCAAGCACAATAAAGTCAACATCGTGCTCTTTCAACAATTCTAGTTGCTTTTGCTCAGCAATTTCCCTTGAACCTTTAGAAATAGGAACATGATAATACGGAATTTGAAATTGTTCAGCTATGTACTTTAAATCAGGATGATTGCTTAAAATAAATGGAATGTCAACTAACAGTTCCCCAGACTTAAATCGACTTAGAAGATCATAAAGGCAATGATTATATTTAGAGACGAAAATTGCCATTTTGGGCTTTTTTTCATCCAAGTGCATATCCCAACTCATGCGATAGCGTTGGGCCAATGCATCATCAAATGCTTTTCTGAATTGAGAAATGGATATTCCATTGGTAAATTCGCTGGTCAATCGCATAAAAAACACACCAGCCTCTTTATCCACATGCTGATCCAGATACACAATGTTCCCTTGATTTGAATGTATAAACTGGGTAACTGAACTTATAATGCCCGGTTGATCTTGACAATGAATAAGTAAGGTTAATTCCATAATCGTTTTTAACAGGGTAAAATTAGGATAATCCAAAAGCTAACTCAATACAGCTTTTATTTTTATAATATCCTAACCAAAAATGGATATTTATTGCATTTTCTGTAAATTGCATAGCAAAATCACACTGTTTATTATCAATGGCACAAATTATTCCGTACAAACCAATAAACAAGATTCGCATTGTTACTGCGGCTTCACTTTTTGATGGTCATGATGCAGCCATCAACATAATGAGGCGAATTATCCAATCAACTGGAGTAGAGGTGATTCATTTAGGCCATGACCGCAGTGTAGCAGAGGTTGTAAACTGTGCCATTCAAGAAGATGCGAACGCCATCGCTATGACCTCGTACCAAGGTGGTCATAATGAATATTTTAAGTATATGTATGATTTACTCAGGGAAAATGGGGCAAGTCATATCAAGATTTTTGGAGGCGGAGGAGGTGTCATCCTTCCAGAGGAGATAAAAGAATTGATGGATTACGGCATTGAACGTATTTACTCTCCGGATGACGGCCGTGAAATGGGATTGCAAGGAATGATTAATGATTTGGTCAAACGATGTGACAATGAGGTTCCTAACCTCGACTTATCCAAAGGAGAAACATTGGAAACCTTATTGAAAAAGCGTAATGTCAATACCTTGGCAAGATTGATTTCTTTAGCTGAAAATAGGCACAAGGAGTTTGAGAGCCATTTCGCTTCAATTAAAAAAAATATTTCAGAGGTGCCGGTACTGGGTATTACAGGTACAGGAGGCGCTGGGAAGTCAAGTCTGGTTGATGAGCTGGTTCGAAGGTTCTTGGGAGATTTTCCTGATAAAAGTATTGGAATAATTTCTGTGGATCCTTCAAAACGAAAAACGGGAGGCGCATTATTAGGAGATCGTATTCGTATGAACGCTATAAACAACAAGCGGGTTTATATGCGTTCCCTTGCGACTCGACAGTCAAATTTGGCATTGTCCAAACATGTATCCGAGACAATACAGGTACTCAAAGCGGCTGATTTTGATTTAATAATCCTGGAAACTTCCGGTATTGGTCAATCTGATACTGAGATTTTGGAACATAGTGATGTTTCGCTATATGTAATGACACCAGAGTTTGGTGCGGCTACCCAGCTTGAAAAAATAGACATGCTCGACTTTGCCGATGTGGTTGCCATAAACAAGTTTGACAAACGAGGAGCCCAAGATGCCTTACGTGATGTAAAAAAACAATATATGCGAAATCATGGGCTTTGGGATGTTGACCAAAATGATCTCCCCATTTTTGGAACCATAGCTTCGCAATTTAATGATCCCGGTATGAATACTTTGTACAAAGTGACCATGGATACTTTGGTTTCAAAGTCAAACTCCACTTTGGTCTCCAACTTTGTGGTTGGAAAGGAAATGTCGGAAAAAGTATTTGTGATTCCACCCGCCCGAACTCGATATTTATCGGAAATAGCTGAAAACAATCGTGCCTACGACAAAAAGGCTACTGAACAAAGTAAGATTGCCCAACAACTTTATGGCATATTTTTGACCTTATCCTCTGTTTTAGATATTGGTGAGAAGGATTTGGCGTCGCAACTACTCTCAAAATCAGGATTGAATGAAGATAAAATTCAGTTGCTCTCTAAAAATGGAAAAGATAAAGACCTTCTTACTCTTTTGATCAAGGAATTCGATAAAAAGAAAATGAACCTCGATCCCCATCATTGGGATACCATTTTAAAATGGAGTGAAAAGAAAGAAATGTATCGAGCCGAACTTTATTCATTCAAGGTCAGGGGTAAGGAAATCAAAATTAAAACCCATTCAGAATCATTGTCCCATAGTCAAATCCCAAAAGTGGCCCTGCCGAGGTATGAAGCTTGGGGAGATGTGCTCAATTGGAGCCTACAAGAAAATGTGCCAGGTGAGTTTCCATATACTGCAGGATTGTACCCCTTTAAAAGGGAAGGGGAAGATCCTACCCGAATGTTTGCAGGAGAAGGTGGCCCCGAACGAACCAACAGGCGTTTTCACTATGTGAGTTTAAACATGCCTGCCAAGCGCCTTTCCACTGCGTTCGATTCCGTTACCCTTTATGGGAGCAACCCAGATGAAAGACCTGATATATATGGCAAAATTGGAAACGCGGGAGTGTCAGTTTGTTGTTTGGATGATGCCAAAAAGCTTTATTCAGGCTTCGATTTAAGTGACCCAATGACATCGGTGAGTATGACCATTAATGGTCCGGCACCAATGCTTTTGGCCTTCTATATGAATGCAGCGATTGACCAAAACTGTGAAAAGTACATTCTGCAAAATGGTCTTGAAAAAGAAGTTTCCAGAAAAATAGAAGAGATATTTAAGAGCAAAAAGGTTGAAAGACCCAAATACTCAGGGGAACTTCCAGAAGGTAACAATGGATTGGGGTTAATGCTTTTAGGGGTGACCGGAGATCAGGTTTTGCCAGAAGATGTTTATGAAAACATAAAAGAAGAAACCTTAAATCAAGTTCGTGGAACGGTCCAGGCAGATATTTTAAAGGAAGATCAAGCTCAAAATACCTGTATTTTTTCAACGGAATTTGCACTGAGGTTAATGGGAGATGTTCAAGAATACTTTATTGAGAATGAAGTACGCAACTTTTACTCTGTTTCCATTTCTGGTTACCATATCGCAGAAGCAGGAGCCAACCCCATTACGCAGCTGGCATTCACATTGTCCAATGGCTTTACATATGTAGAATATTACTTAAGCAGGGGGATGGACATCAATAAATTTGGGCCAAATCTTTCTTTCTTTTTCTCCAATGGAGTGGATCCTGAATATGCGGTTATTGGAAGGGTTGCACGTCGAATTTGGGCAAAAGCCCTGAAAGAAAAATATGAGGCGGGATCACGCGCTCAAATGCTCAAATATCATATTCAAACCTCTGGAAGAAGTTTGCATGCTCAGGAAATCGACTTTAATGATATTCGAACCACTCTTCAGGCGCTCTATGCCATCTACGACAACTGCAATTCATTGCATACCAATGCTTATGACGAGGCAATTACAACTCCAACCGAAGAATCTGTAAGAAGGGCTATGGCCATTCAGTTGATCATAAATAAGGAATTGGGCTTGGCAAAAAATGAAAACCCAATGCAAGGTTCTTTTATTATCGAAGAACTCACTGATTTGGTTGAAGAAGCTGTTTTGTTGGAATTTGATAGAATAACGGAACGAGGTGGGGTTTTGGGTGCTATGGAGACTATGTACCAGCGTTCCAAGATCCAAGAAGAGAGTTTGCATTATGAAACTTTGAAGCATTCCGGCGCCTACCCTATTATTGGAGTAAATACTTTTCTAAGTGCTAAAGGTTCACCTACTATATTACCTGCAGAGGTGATACGAGCTACGGAAGATGAAAAGAAAAATCAAATCAAGACCCTTCAAAATCTACATGAGCGAAACAAATCTGAAACTAAAAAACAATTGGAGACTCTACAGCAAACTGCTGTCAAAAATGAAAACCTCTTTGAAAAACTAATGGAGGTAACCAAGTATTGTTCCTTGGGTCAGATTACAAATGCCTTGTTTCAGGTTGGCGGACAGTATAGGCGAAATATGTAAAAAAAAGTGTGTGGGGAGGTAGTTAGTCGTTTCCGTTGTTGAACGACTTTCTCCATTTTTTAAAGGAAGACCTAAATCCTTTAATCTCTCTTCGAAGAAGATTCAGGTATTCTTTTTCTTTGACACCATCTTTCTCCAAGCCATTACAGTAAGCAAGAATGTTTCGAGTCATTATGTTGATGAAAGTCAAACTTTTCATTCGAACGGAATACGAATTGCTCAACGCCGCTTGCTCCACCTCTTTTGTGATCAACGAGGCGTCAATCATCAAAGATTTTGAAATATCATTTCTGAAATTGTCGATTTGACGAATGGACAACTTTTCCCTATTGTAAGAAAAATATTGTGCAATGGCTTCGCTCAAGTCACGTAAGGCCAATGATTTGCGATAAACACTTAGGGAATTTAAAGAACTCCTCTCCATTTTTTTTCATGCAATTTTCTACTATAAAATTACGGATGAAAAAGAATATCATAACTTTGCTTTATAAAGCGATAGTCGTAATTTGCTTTTAAATAGAAAATTATGTAATTAAAATTCCTTATTATGAAAATTGACGAATTGAATTGGGAAATTTTAACATATCTACAACAAAATGCACGTGAAACATTTGCCAATATTGGTCGTAAGGTAGGTCTTACCCCTCCGGCAGTTGCCGAGAGGGTAAAAAAGATGGAAGACCTTGGAGTTATAGCTAGTTACAATACCAATGTTTCGTACTCTCAAGCGGGCTATCAACTAAAGGCAATAATAATGCTAAGGGCCTTCATGGGAAAGTTGAAACCTTTTTTGAGTAAGGTCAAATCATACAAGGAAGTAATTAATTGCTATCGTATAACTGGGAATGAAAACATTATCATGGAAGTTGTGCTCAAGGATCAATCCCATTTGGAAAAATTTATTGATGAACTTATTACTTACGGGGAGTGTCGTACGCATATCGTCCTCTCTAATGTCGTTGCCAATGCACCAATTTCCGATGGTAAGGTTTAATGATAAAATTCGATTAATTTTAAATCAGGATAATGTGTAATCTTTTTGGCCGGATTTTTGTTGTGAAAAGAACTATGGGAAACAAATATGTACTGCTTTTTCTTGCCATTTTTGCCTCACAGCAGATATGGTCGCAACAAATGACCCTAAAAAAGGGAACTATTCTTCAAAACTTACCAGTTCACGATTCCATTTCAGATACTTTTTCATTGTATTTGCCAACATATTTTACAACTGAAGAGCAATGGCCGTTACTCATTGTTTGTGATTTAAAAGGCGAGGAGAAAAGAACGCTTTCCATGTTTCTCCATGCTGCAGAGGAAGAGGGTTATATTCTTGCAGCTCCTAAACTATCAGATACGTTGTCGTTATCAAGCAATGTGACTAAGACTGCAAACACAGTACAAGCTATTTCAGGGCTGCTGCCTATACATAAATCAGGTGTTTATACTGCTGGTCAGGGTTCGGGGGCACGTTTTGCCAATTTAGCACCCCTTTTTATAAAACGGGTCAAGGGTACATTATCCATTGGGGCATCTATAGCGAACATTGAATTATTAAGCCCGAAACGCCCATTTCATTTTATTGGCATTATGAACAAAAACGACTACAACTATTCCTCCATGAAACGTGTTAAGAGGGTTTTGGATAGGTTTAAATTTCCTAACCATCTTTTGTTGTATCAACAGACTACAGAATGGCCCGAAATTGGTTTTTTGAGTAAGGCGTTGCAATATTTTACCCTAATGTCAATGCGGCGAAACGAAATTCCTGCTGACTCGGTGTATATCCAAAAGGTTTATAAGGATGACCTTGAAAAAATCAATGATTTAAAGAGCACCAAAAGATTTTTAGCAACCGAACAGCATATTGATGGAATGATGGGTATTTACGGAGTTTATAAAAATTTGGACTCACTTCGAATGATTCAGAGGGAGCTACGAAAAGACCGAATCTTTAAGGGGATGAAAAGAGGTGAAAATGCAGCTGTTTTAAAAGAATCCTTGCTTAAGGAAGATTATGACTATTATCTGGAAGAGGATGTCATAACCCACAACTTCAATAATTTGGGATGGTGGAATTACCAGATGACCGAACTCAATAAATTCATAGCGGGTACAAATCCTTATGAAAAACAAATGGGGAATAGGTTGAAGGGTTATGTGAACGCCTTAGCAGAAGACAACATAGATATTGTAAAATCTGAGGATTTGATTGATGAGGATGCCTTGGCATTTTTATACATGCTAAAAACGGTGTTGGATCCTGAAAATTTTGATTTTTATTTAAAGATAATATCACTCAGTGCAAAGAACGAAGATTTTGGCACGGCCTTGTTCTATTTGGAAGAAGCCTTAAAAAATGGATTCAATGATGCTGACAAGTTGCATAATTTAGAACATACTGCCTTGCTTCGTATTGACCCAAAATTCAATGAGGTGGTTTCCAAATATCTAAAAGGAGCTCGATATCAGGTTAATGAGAAATAAACCTTGGCACCTCGTCAAGGTTCCAATCAATCACGAGTCCACCTGCCAAAGATTCGGCAATTTCCTTTCCATATAAATATTCACATAAATATAGAGCCGCTTCAAAACTTTTGGCTCCACCGGCAGATGTAATAAATTTTCCATCGTGTACAAAAAGTACACTGTCTTTGACATCCAAATGTGGAAACATTGACTTGTATTTAGGAATATCACTTGGAAAAGTAGTTGAGGCGACGTTGTCTAAAATTCCAGTCTTGGCAAGCACAAAAGCACCATCGCAGTGTGAGGTGACAAATAAGGCATCTTTGCTTGTTTTTTTTACGAAATTGAGCATAATGGTGTCTTTGAGGTCAGTATCCAGATGATGCTCAGCACTGGGTACCACTAAAATGTCTATGCGTGGAATGGAATCCTTGGTGTAATCAAAATCAGGGAGAATGCGAACCCCTTCAAACGACTTTATGGGTTTCAGTGTATTTGCAACCGTAAACGTATTCATTGTCCTGATGTTGTCTCGGTACTGGGTATGCTGAAAAATATCAAAAGGAGCGGTAAATTCAGTGTTGTAAACTCCATCCATGATTAAGAAAGCAACATTGTACCGGGTAGAATCCAGCACTGGGAACTCCCTTTTATCCTCTTTCCGTGCAGTTACGGGTTTTTTTTTCGGGGTACAGGAGGAAGTAAAAAATAGTACCACAAAAACAATTATATACTTCATTTTAAAAAGCTTGTTAAAGAGGGACTAAGGTAGTGCTAATAGTTCTAAAGTTCATTTCCACTATTTTTATGGCAAATTATGTTATCACGAATGAAGCGACTGATTTGTTTGATATTGGTTTTGACCGCTAGCTGTAAGTCGGATAAAAAATATCATGTTCAGCAGGAGGTTGAAACGACTTCAACCAGCGTCAAAGGGATTTTGGATTTTCAAAACGGGTTGAATGAAACGTTTAAAAATCCTGAAACTTCTCCGCTACCGGATAGGTTTCGAAAGAACTTTGAGGGATTGGATTTTTTTGAACCGGACACATCTTATATCGTAGTGGCAAAGTTTGAAAGAACGCCAAATGCCATTCCATTTTTCTTGGGCACCACTACGGGGGAAAAAACAGAGGAAGTGGTTTATGGAATTGCGCATTTTGAACTGAATGGCAAAAAGCACCAACTCGAGATATACCAGACTCCTTCGTTGCTTACCCAGGAAAAATACAAGGATTATCTCTTTCTGCCTTTTCTGGACGAAACCAATGGCGCAGAAACGTATGGTGGAGGAAGATATATTGATTTGACCATTCCTGAGGGCGAGACTATAGAAATAGACTTTAACAAGGCTTATAATCCGTATTGCGTCTATAATAAAAAGTACTCCTGCCCTCTTGTGCCAAGGCAAAATTATTTGAGAACCAATGTGAGAGCAGGAGCAAAAGATTTTATTAAACCATAAAGGCCCTATTCTAAGAATAGGGCCTTTGATTACGTTCTGTAAGTTATTTGAGTTAGAACGAATAAATAGCCGCAAAAAGTATAGAGGCCAAGCTTGAGGTCGGGTCGGAATCGTTATCGATGAAAGCATCCTCAGATGCACTGTCTAAACGAATTTCGGGCTTCAATATCAAGTCACCTATTGTTGCACTTCCTGTGAGGGTTAGAGCTAATACGCTGGAGTCTCCATCGGCATCTGAAGCGCCAATTGCTCCAAAGAAATCTCCCTCCATAAAATATTCACCTCTTAATCCAATGGTGAAGTTTTCGGAAGTGGCCAATTGCGGGTAGAGTGCAACTCCTGTAAAGCTTCCGCCATTGTCCTCTTGACTAAAGTGCGCCGCATTGACTCCCAAATAGAAATCTTCACTCACGTCGAATCCACCGGTATAGTCGATTTCAAACCCTCCTTGACTATAAAGAAAATTCAAGAATTGACCAGAATATCCTAGTTGTGCACCAACGGCATAATCTCCCGTTCCATTAAGTTCTGTTAAATCAGTAGGGTTCATGACGGCCAACATGGCACTCCAATCGCTTCCTAGGTCAAAATCAGCTTTTAAACCGGTGTGGCTGAATGGCCCATAAGAGAATAAATAGGAGGTACTATAGTTGAAGTTGGCTGCAGGTGAAATCACTTCGTACCCCAAAAAGGTGTTGAAATTACCAAAGGTTAGGGTCACATCTTCGCTCACATTCCAATACACATATAATTGGTTTATGATTTCTCCTGTGCCCCCTCCCGCAGAGTTAAGGTATTGTGGAGAATTGAAGGTAGCGTCTGAACCTCTTGGTCCAAACACCAAATCGGCAACAAAACCAACTTTTTCGCCTTCGTAACTGGCAATAACATTTGCCATGCCTAGAGAAAATCCATCCAAATTGGCAAAAGAAGAACCCGGGGCAATGGCATCCTCTTCATTGGGAGCGGTAAGGTTGGTCCTATAGTAGGCGTCAACGGTTCCGCTAAATTCGAACTTTGATTTGGCTTCTTCCTCCTCTTGTGCAATGACCGTTGCGGTAAGGCCCATCAAAGTAAAAAAAACCATTTTTTTTATATATTTTGCGCTAATAATCGTTTTCATAATCTTAAGCATTTAGGTGCTTCCATACAGAAGCGTTTAACTATGTTAATTAGAGATTTGTACAAGTGAAAAGGTTATTTGACGGAGCGTTCTGCCAAACGCTCCGTCTTCCTTTATTATAATTAATGTTGATTCATTCTGAAGTCTGCATAGGCGTCCATTCCATGTTCATGGATATCCAATCCTTGCAATTCTTCTTTTTCAGAAACTCGAAGCCCTGATACTTTTTTAATGGTGAACAATATGATGAAGGCTGTTAAAGAACAGAATGCTGCCACTGCACCTACACCTGCAAGTTGAACTAGGAACTGGTCAAAACCAGCTAGCTGACCAAAGATTCCAACCGCTAGGGTTCCCCAGATACCGCATATTAAGTGAACAGCCACGGCGCCAACGGGATCGTCCAATTTTAATCTGTCAATCAATGCGACACCGGCTACGATAATAATTCCAGCCAAAAGACCAATAATTACCGCTTCGTTAGGAGACATTTGATCTGCTCCAGCAGTGATGCCTACCAATCCACCCAAGATTCCGTTTAAGAACATAGTAAGGTCAAAGTTCTTATAGGCAACAAACGAGGTGATAAATGCTGATACCCCTCCTGCGGCCGCTGCCAATGAGGTTGTTACCAAAACCAAGGAAGTAGTTGCTGGGTCTGCGGAGAGCACAGAGCCTCCATTAAATCCAAACCAACCTAACCAAAGAATTAGTACCCCTGCGGCTGCTAAGGGTAAGTTGTGTCCTGGAATTGCTTTTGGTTTTCCATCTTCACCAAACTTACCGATTCTGGCTCCTAAAAGGTAAATTGCAATCAGGGCACCCCATCCACCAACAGAGTGTACAAGGGTAGAACCTGCAAAGTCGTAGAATCCTTCAGCTTCACCAAAAGAAAGTGTGGAAAGGAAACCACCGCCCCATTGCCATGAGCCAACAATTGGATAAATAAAACCAACGTATAAAACGGTGAATATCATGAATCCGCCTAATTTCACACGTTCTGCCACGGCTCCAGAAACAATGGTCGCTGCTGTTGCGGCAAACATTCCCTGAAACAGGAAGTCTGTCCACCAGGTATAACCGCCATCTGCGTATTCTGGGGTCATACCATTTTCAGGAGCTGCTATCCCTGGGTTAATACCAGCGATAAAACCATTAAAATCCCCTGGGTACATTAGGTTGAATCCGAAAGCATAATAAAGCAACAGTCCAACACATATTATAAATACATTCTTAAAAAGAATGTTCACTGTATTTTTTTGTCTGGTAAGGCCTATTTCCAAAAAGGAGAACCCTAGGTGCATAAAAAACACCAGTGCGGTACATACCATCATCCAAACGTTATTCGCTGTAAATAATCCTGCGTCCATAATCTTTAAATATTGTAGTTAATTTGGTGGTTAATTAATTCCGGCGCTTCCGCTTTCCTTGGTTCTGATCCGATAGGCCTCAATGACATCGGAGACGAAGATTTTACCATCTCCAACATTTCCTGTGGATGCAGATTCCAGTAAAGTATTTACCGTCCGCTCAAGAAAACTGTCAGATACCACGATGACCAAGTACCTTCGTTGTATATCTGAAGTACTGTAGGAGATCCCTCGATATACATGCCCTTGTTTTTCATTGCCAACTCCAGTTACATCCCAGTAACTGAAGAAGTTTACCTCGATTTCATGAAGTGCTTTCTTAACTTCATCAAACTTGGATTTTCTAATAATTGCCTCAACTTTTTTCATAATTAAGTAGTTAATTGATTCGTCAAATATATATTAATGGAATCCATGCCCATAAAAAATATAGGGGTAAATGATAATTTTTATGGTTATATAAAAAATACCCCTAAAATTTTAGGGGTATAATATTTTAAAACATGTTTTTTGAAAAATTAATGCCCTATTAATGCTGGGTAGGCACCAAAACATGGGATTCTTTGGTCAAAACATCGATAAGAATGAGTGATCTTTAGGTTTTCGGTTAAAAACCTTGAAAAAAATGATTTGGATTATTCCCCAAGTTTGGAAAGCCAAAGACCAATAGCTACCGCCAATACTCCAATGACTATGCTGGAAATGGTATAAATAGAGAAATGTAGAAGCTCACTATTTTTTAGCAAGCTATGCTTTTCATATGCAAAAGCGGAAAATGTGGTGAACCCACCGCAAAAACCCGTGGCAAGAAAAAGCACACCGTTTTCGGAAAGAAGGTTATTGCGCGCAGATAATCCTAAAAGGAGTCCTATTAGAAAGCACCCCAAAATATTCACTATAAAGGTGCCAAGGAAAAAATTTTGAAAGATAATGTTTAGCGGCTTGGAAATGAGATAACGAAGAGCGCTACCTAAACCACCACCTAAAAAAACCAGAAGAACCTGCTTCATACCCTAAAGGTACAAACTAAACGGCTTTTTTATATGCTGTTTCGGAGTGTTTGTGGGGGAAGGCTTTGGCAATTGATTTCTCCGAAATTTTAATAATAGTTCTTTTGTGCTTTTGTTTATTGCCATTAACGCTAAAAATCAATAAAACCGCATTAATCGCAATCAAAACAAAAAGGATGCTGAAAAATGTTGTCATTTTTTGGCTTGAGATTGTTAATGCAAAAGTACGTCTTTTCTTATAGTGCGCGTGATCCTCTCCAATTAAAGTTGTAAAGTCTCCAATTTTTGTGGTGAACGTAACAATCTTGTTAATTTTTAAGAAAAAACTTAATCAAAAACAGAATGGTTACAAATGTGACAAAGGATATCAAAATCCAGAGAACACCTTTATAGTTCTTTTTATGGAGCCTCTTGTCTTTTCTATATGCAATAACCATTACAAAGATAAAAGCAACTACAAAAAGTGCTGCGAAAATTAGTTGTCCTGTGCTGAACATATTTTCTATTTTTATGCAAAACTAAATCAAATCAAGTGCAATGGAAAGTAAAATAAAAGCGGTAGAACTTTTTCATAATTCTTTTGGATTGGGAGTTTCACAGAAACCCAAAGCCAATCTTGGCCAAGAAAAGAACAGATTGCGGTTCAACCTTATGGATGAGGAGAACCGAGAATATTTAGAAGCAGCAGGCAATGATGATTTGGTCGAGGTGGCTGATGCACTTGGAGATATGCTGTATATTTTATGTGGTACTATTTTGGAGCATGGAATGCAATACAAAATCGAAGAGGTTTTTGAAGAAATCCAACGAAGCAATATGAGTAAATTGGGTCAAGATGGAAAACCCATATATCGTGAGGACGGGAAAGTGCTTAAGGGCCCCAATTATTTTAAACCGGATATTCAGGCAATTTTAGATAAATAAAAAAGGCTCCTTTTGGAGCCTCTTTTATTATTGTACCTGATATCTCCAACCGAATTTATCTTCTGCTCGGTTGTATTGTATGTCTGTAATTCGCTTTTTAAGCCTTGTGGCATAGCTATTTTCAAGTTCTGGTAAATCGTAATCAGAATCCTTGTAGCCAAATGAAGCAATAGGTGATACCACCGCTGCTGTGCCTGCCCCGAACATTTCTTTAAGTTCTCCATTTTTGGCAGCTTCAACAACTTCACTTACCGAAATCTTGCGGACTTCTGTTGGAATTCCCTCATCTTTAGCAATGTCAAGAATGCTTTTGCGTGTAATTCCATCCAAAATACGGTCACTTGTTGGCCCTGTTATTAAAGTGTCACCGATACGAACAAAAATGTTCATGGCACCTGCTTCTTCAATGTATTCATGATTGTTGTCATCCGTCCAAATGACCTGTTGGTATCCTTTTGCAACAGCTAATTGGGTAGGATAAAATTGCCCAGCATAATTTCCTCCTGCCTTGGCGTATCCCACTCCACCGTTAGCGGCCCGAGAATAGTTTTCTTCAATAAGTACTTTTACTTTTCCAGAAAAATAGGCACCTGATGGCGCACAGCAAATAATAAACTTGTATTCATCGGCAGGGGAGGCGTGGAAGCCTTTTCCTGATGCCAACATGAATGGACGCACATATAATGAACTTCCAGGTGTTCGCGGAACCCAATCATTATCCACTTGCAATAATGTGGTCAACCCTTCCATGAAGTATTCCTCAGGAAGTTCGGGTATCGCCAATCTTTTTGCCGATTTGTTCAAGCGCTTAAAGTTTTCAAGAGGTCTGAACAACCAAGTTTTTCCAGCTTCGTCCTTGTATGCCTTCATGCCTTCAAAAATAGACTGTCCATAATGGAATATTTTAGCCGAAGGGTCCAGTGAAATAGGCTGATATGGAATGACCTTTGGTGCTTGCCATGCCCCATCCACATAATCGCAGACCAGCATGTGGTCGGTGTAAACACTTCCAAAGGATAAATTATTAAAATCAACCTGAT
Source organism: Flagellimonas onchidii (assembly GCF_004804315.1). Lineage (GTDB taxonomy): Bacteria > Bacteroidota > Bacteroidia > Flavobacteriales > Flavobacteriaceae > Flagellimonas > Flagellimonas onchidii. The sequence goes on along the minus strand of NZ_SRXX01000017.1, from coordinate 26,105 downwards.
GAATTTTGGAGCTTTTTGCCTTCTCTACAACCAAAGAATTTGTCATTGTTTCCATATTGAAAAGATTTGAACCGATAAAAGTAAACAATAAGCTAAAGCATTGCGTACTTTTAATTTAAAATTAATCAGTTTTGTGTTGAAATTTTAGGATTTTCCCATTCTTTGGGATTTTTAACATTTTTGATGCAACCTACTCAAAGACAAATGATTTCAATTGTTTAATTATCAGCTTTAAAATGATAAAATTGATTTGAAAAGAAGAATTATAACCACCGCGGATGGTTCAAAAACCATCCAAATAGAGGATTGGGATGAACAGTATCACTCCAAACACGGGGCAATTCAAGAGGCCTATCATGTTTTTATAAAACATGGACTTCGATTGTTTCAAAACGAAAAAATAGACCTCTTGGAAATTGGTTTTGGAACCGGTCTTAATGCGTTGATTACTTTTTTGGAAGGACAAAAACTAGGCTTGCAAATTGATTATGTTGGGGTGGAGGCTTACCCGGTTTCTATGGATGAGGTAATGCAGCTTGATTATTGTAAACAATTGGAGGTGGAAAATCAATATCAAACCTTTTTGGAAATGCATAAATCGCCATGGGAACAGAAAGTTGAAATTGGCGCTGACTTCATCTTGGAAAAGCAGCAAAAGGATTTTAAGGAGATAACCGATGAAAATTTGTTTAACCTCGTTTATTTTGATGCTTTTGGAGCAAGAGTACAACCAGAACTGTGGACAGAGGATGTATTTTCCATAATGTATCGGGCGATGAAATCATCGGGAGTGCTTGTCACCTATGCAGCGAAAGGTAGTGTGCGTAGGGCGATGCAGGCGGTCGGGTTCATGGTTGAAAGGCTCCCGGGTCCCCCGGGAAAGAGGGAAATGTTACGAGCCGTCAAATCATGAAGCGTTTACCAAAACTATGTTAAGTTTCCAAAGCGATATTATGATAAATTAATTTAAAGTTTGAACATTACTGTTAAACCTTATTAATGTTTTTAATATCGAGTACCTTAACCCTTAATTTTACACTAAAATGGTAACTATGAAGGTGTTGATGACCGGAGCAACGGGATTGATAGGCAGGGCTATAACAAAAGCTTTGCATAAGAGAGAAATTACCGTTCATTACCTTACCACGAACTCGAAAAAAATAGTTTGTGAGGAAAATCTTAAAGGTTTTTTGTGGAATCCGTCCAATGGCACCATAGATTTAGAGAGTTTTAATGGTGTAGACGCTATAATCAATTTGGCTGGGTCAAGCATTGCTCAAAGATGGTCTAAAGGAAATAAGGCAAAAATACTGTCCAGTAGGGTCGACAGTCTGAAAACACTTCACGCAGGGTTAAAAAAGGTAGATAGTTCCCAAATTCAATCAATGGTTTCGGCTTCGGCCATAGGAATCTATCCAAATTCTCTTTCCAATTTTTACGATGGGGGAAACACAGAAGTTGATAATAGTTTTTTGGGAGAGGTAGTTGAAAAATGGGAGCAGGAAGCAGATACATTTCGTGATTTCGATTTCAATGTGACTAAAGTAAGGATTGGTGTAGTGCTCTCAATTTCTGGTGGGGCTTTACCGCAAATGGCCCGACCTATTAAAAGTTTTATGGGCGCCGTTTTTGGTAAAGGGGACCAATGGCAATCTTGGATACATATTGATGATTTGGCCGAAATGTTTGCCTTTATAATTGAAAGTAAGTTGAAAGGTGTTTTTAATGGAGTTGCCCCAAATCCCGTTACCCATGAAAAAATGACCAAAGAATTAGCAAGAGTTTTGGGCTACCCTCTTATTCTGCCCAATATTCCGAACTGGTTTATGAAGTTGATTTTGGGAGAAATGTCCTATTTGCTCTTTGCATCACAACGCGTAAGTAGTAAACGAATTGAGAAAAAAGGATTTCAGTTCCAATATCCAAATATCGGAGGTGCTTTGGAACAATTGTATGGTTCAGAAATTAAGAATGGAGAGTCCTCTTTGGGGTCCTTAGAGGACGAATTAGCCTAAGCGTACCAACTTAGATAAAACGATATCCGCTTTTGGTGGATTTTTTTGTGTTTTGTTGTGACATTTTGACATTTTTGGACAATTGGCAGTACTTTTGCCAATTCAAAAAAGATAAAACGTACAAGCATATGAGCAAGAAAGGTAAGGTTGAGGAAATGAACGGTGAGTTAAATGACTCCCAAACAGTTGAAAATCCTGAGCTGAACGATGAAAATATAACAAACGAAGCTACCACCGAACAGGAGGAGGTCTCTGTTGAAGATCAATTGCGTAACGAATTGGCCAAAGAAAAGGACAAGTTTCTTAGGCTTTTTGCAGAATTTGAAAATTTCAAAAAAAGGACTTCCAAAGAACGAATGGACCTTTTTAAGACAGCAGGTCAAGAGGTAATAGTTTCCCTATTGCCCGTTTTGGATGATTTTGATAGGGCTTTGAAAGAGATTTCAAAATCTGATGACAAGGAAATGTTCAAGGGCGTGGAGCTTATCAACAATAAATTAAAGGAAACCCTTAAGGGAAAAGGTTTGGAGCGGATAGAAGTTGGTGAGGGAGATGTGTTTGATGCCGAGGTGCACGATGCTATTACCCAAATTCCTGCTCCCAATAAGAAATTAAAAGGAAAAATCATTGATGTGGTTGAAAAGGGCTTCAAACTTGGAGAGCGTATCATTCGACACCCAAAAGTGGTCGTTGGCAACTAAAAACTTATGAAGGAGGATTATTACGAAATACTAGGGGTTTCCAAAAGTGCTTCGGCAGCTGAAATTAAAAAAGCATACCGAAAAAAAGCCATTGAGTATCACCCTGATAAAAATCCGGGAGATCCCAAGGCCGAGGAGATGTTCAAAAAGGCGGCAGAGGCTTATGAGGTGTTGAGCGATGCAGATAAGCGTGCCAAATATGACCAATTTGGTCATGCAGCTTTTGAAGGTGGAGCCGGATTTGGTGGTGGAGGTATGAACATGGACGATATCTTCAGTCAATTTGGGGACATTTTTGGAAGTGCTTTTGGCGGAGGTGGCTTTGGTGGTTTTGGCGGATTTGGCGGTGGCCAACGCCGGGTAAAAGGCAGTAATCTTCGCATTAGGGTAAAACTTACCTTAGAAGAAGTGGCCAATGGTGTTGAGAAAAAAGTAAAAGTCCGAAGAAAAAAACAAGCTCCAGGAGTTACTTATAAAACATGTCCTACCTGTAATGGAAGTGGTCAGGTGACCAAGATTACCAATACCATACTCGGAAGAATGCAAACAGCCACCACATGTAGTACTTGCGGTGGAGCCGGTCAGAGTATTGACAAACGCCCAAGTGGTGCAGATGCTCAGGGCCTTATTATGGAAGAGGAGACGGTTTCAATACAAATCCCAGCAGGAGTTGAAGAAGGCATGCAGCTTAAGGTTTCCGGTAAAGGGAACGAAGCCCCAGGAAATGGAATTGCTGGAGATTTATTGGTAGCTATCGAGACGGTGGAACATGATACCTTAAAGCGTGAAGGTGACAACCTGCACTACGATTTATATATCAGTTTTTCAGAAGCCGTTTTAGGAAGCTCAAAAGAAATTGACACGGTAGGCGGAAAGGTGAGGATAAAATTGGAACCTGGTATTCAATCAGGCAAAATTTTAAGATTGAGAGGTAAGGGTATTTCTAGTATCAATGGTTACGGAAGCGGTGATTTATTGGTTCATGTGAATGTTTGGACCCCAAAAGAACTAAATCGTGAGCAGAAAGAATTTTTTGAGCGTATGCAAACTGATGAAAATTTTGCTCCTAAGCCCGAAAAAACGGATAAATCGTTTTTTGAGAAGGTAAAAGATATGTTCTCTTAAACTTTAAGGGTACTGTTTAAATAAAAAACGTATATTTGAATCTGATGTTGGGCAACCAATATCTAATTTTCTTTTTCATAGCAATTTTTTTCCCATCCTTGATTTATTGAGGGTGGGTTTTGTTTTTAGAGGGTTTCAATACTTTTTCACCCAAATACATATCTTTGAAAAAATAGTTTAAATGGATGACATCCTTGTTGCCAAAAATGTTTCCAAAACCTACGGAGACTATACGGCACTCGACAATATATCACTCAAAATTCCCAAAAATTGCATCTATGGACTTTTAGGCCCCAACGGGGCAGGGAAAACCACATTTATTCGGATAATTAACCAAATCATTTATCAAGATTCTGGCGAGGTGATTTTTGATGGGAAACCTCTTGCTCCCGAGCATATTTCGCATATTGGATATTTACCTGAGGAAAGGGGACTATACAAAAGCATGAAGGTGGGTGAACAGGCGCTCTACTTGGCTCAGTTGAAAGGGCTTTCCAAAAATGAGTCCAAAAAAAGACTGAAATACTGGTTCGAACGTCTAGATATAGGAGATTGGTGGGGCAAAAAAATTCAGGAACTCTCTAAAGGTATGGCCCAGAAGATACAATTTATTGTTACCATTTTACATGAGCCCAAACTACTGATTTTTGATGAACCATTCAGTGGTTTTGACCCTATAAATGCCAATATTATTAAAGACGAGATTCTCCAGTTAAAAGAAAAGGGAACCTCTATTATCTTTTCTACCCATAGAATGGAATCAGTGGAAGAACTTTGCGAACACATTGCCCTTATCCATAGGTCCGAAAAAATCTTGGATGGTAGATTGTCCGAGATAAAAAAGGCCTACAAAAACAATGTTTTTAACGTTGGGTTACAGATACAACAAGAAGCAGATACTTTTTTAAAGACCTTGGAAGAAAAATTCAGTATTCTATCTTCAAGTTTTGATAGTGATGAGATGCAGTTGAATGTTACCCTGCAATTACCTTCCAATCATACTTCGGATGTTATTGCAGAACTATCCAAAAAGGCCAATATCAATCGTTTTGAGGAAACCATTCCATCCGCTAATGATATTTTTATCCAAACCGTAAATAAAAGGGAGAATGATAAATAAGTTGAGGCTGATTATTAAGCGGGAATATTTGGCCAAGGTCAGAAATAAGTCGTTTATAGTAATGACCATTTTGAGTCCAATACTTATTGTGGGCATGATTGTACTGATAGCGTTTTTGACAGATATCAACGATAGTGAGAAAAGGGTTCTGGCAGTTCTTGACCAAAGTGATTACTTCAAAAAGGAATTTCAGGCAACAAGCAGTACCTCATATGTTCAATTGAACGATATTTCTCTGGAAGCTGCCAAAGACTCGACCATTACAATGGGGTTTTATGGGCTGATTTACATTCCTAAAGGAAAAAACCTGGAACAAGCGACAAATGGAGTTTATCTCTTCACACAGGACAACCCCAATACCCACGTGATAGGAGCAATGGAAAGTATTTTTCAAAAAAGATTACGTCAGGAACGATTGGAAGAACTAGGTGTGTCATCCGAACAATTCTCAGGTATTGAAAAACAATTCGAGATTAACCTCGCAACTTTCGACGGTGAAAAAAGTGTAAAGGGAATTAATGAGATCAAGGCGTTTATTGGCGGAATGTTCGGTTATGCCATTATGATGTTCATTATAATCTATGGCGGCTTTGTGATGCGTAGTGTTATAGAGGAAAAAACCAGTAGGATTATTGAAGTGATTATTGCATCAGTAAAACCTTTTCAGCTAATGCTGGGAAAAATAATAGGGACTTCTTTGGCAGGAATCACCCAATTTGCCATTTGGATAGTTTCAGCTTCCCTCTTGCTTTTTATAGTGGTACTTGTATTTGATATTGACCTTGGCGCAATAGCTGCGGATACAAGCATGGCATCCCCAGCTATGCAAGGAATGCCACAGATTGATGGTGAAATGATGCTTTATGCAAAAGAGATACTGAACATTCCGTGGGTATTGTTAGTGGGCTCCTTTTTGGTGTATTTTATTTTGGGTTATCTGATTTATAGCTCAATTTATGCTGCCATTGGAGCTGCTGTAGATAACGAAACAGATACCCAACAGTTTATCTTTCCAATAATTCTACCTTTAATGTTGGCCATATATATAGGTTTCTTTTCTGTATTTAGTAACCCTCATGGTCCGATTGCCGTTGGGTTTTCACTGTTCCCTTTAACATCACCAATTGTTATGCTCATGAGATTGCCAGGCGGTATTGGTGAAGGAGGCGTACCTTTGTGGCAGTTGTTGCTATCCATTGTACTATTGATCATAACTTTTTGGGGAATTGTTTCTTTAGCAGCCAAAATCTATAGGATTGGAATTTTAATGTATGGTAAGCGGCCTACTTATCGAGAATTGTTTAGGTGGTTAAGGTATTAGAAATCATGCAAGATAATAGCAGTGAAATAAAAGAAATTATCCAAAAAGACATATGGGGTTCTATACAGGATTTCCTCAATTGGGGAATTCATGTTGGCGAGGGGGATAAATCTATTCACCTGACGGTTGGACTGCTAATGCTTCTGACCTTTGCTTTTGTGGTAACCAAATTTCTACTGAAATGGTTGCGATATCTGCTGACCCGAAAAATGGAAACAGAAGACAAACAAAAGTTCACAAGCATCTTCAAGTTTGCCAACTATGTGATCTACTTATTGGTGGTATTGGTGACCTTAAGCGCAGCAGGCATAGATATCACATTGGTAATTACCGCCTCTGCGGCACTTTTTGTCGGCTTGGGATTGGCATTACAAGAGCTTTTCCAAGATATTTTGGCGGGTATTTTCATCATTGTGGACAAATCCTTGCAAGTCGGTGATATTGTTGAGGTGGATAGCAAGGTGGGCAAAGTCTTTGAAATCAAATTAAGGACCACAAGGGCCATCACCAGAGATGATAAGGTCATTATTATTCCCAACCATAAATTTATAAGCGATATAGTCTTTAATTACACCCAAAATCATAAAACCACTAGGGAGAGCGTTAGTGTAGGTGTCGCTTATGGTAGTGATGTTGAACTTGTTACCCAGCTATTGGAACAAGTGGCCGCTGAACAAAAGCGGGTGTTGAAAAATCCAAAGCCATTTGTACTGTTTGACGATTTTGGAGATTCGGCATTGATGTTCTCATTAAATTATTTCACCAACGACATTTTCGGAGACCTTAAGATTAAGAGTCATATCCGATATAACATTAACAGCAAGTTCAAAGAACATGGCATAAGCATTCCGTTCCCACAGCGAGATGTGCATATCATACAGCAAAAAAAGCAATAACATAAAAACCTCTACACTCCATAGCGATTTTACAAAGTTCTTGACTTTCAGTGGATTGATGTTTTCCATGATTATATGCGCCCAGAGCTCAGATGTTTTTAAAATTGACTATTTAAACATTCCTGAAAACGATACCGGTATAAAGACTCAGCGGTATAAGTTCCTATTCAACCTTCCCATCAAACTCAACGAAAAAAAGGACTACTTGGTTACGGGATTAGAGTATAATCGATTCGATATTGGATATTCCCAAGATTTTCCTTTTGATAAAAAAGAGCTGATACGATTTCATGTAGTGGATTTTAACCTTGGTTTCATCACTAAATGGAATCAGAATTGGAACTTGGTTACCATAGTTACCCCTCGTTTGGCCTCAAACTTTACTGAAGGTACCGTTACCGATGATTTTTTCTTTAATGCCACGGCAACATTTTGGAAAGAAAAGGCAGATGCCGATAAACCCTACAGAATTGTACTTGGACTGTCGTACAATAGCACAACCGGACTTCCGGTGCCTTTACCATTGGTGAGCTATTACCGGAGGTTCCATCCAAAGTGGTCATTTACCTTGGGAATCCCACGATCCAACTTCAAACATCACATTACCAAAAAACACACATTCGAAATGGCACTATTCTTGGATGGGTACTTTCTGAACATCCAAGATGATATCGCCTTACCGGATAATCAATTGGGGTCCAAAATTTCGCTTTCTACTTTAGTGGGAGCTGTCGGTTATCAGTACAATATTTCTAAGCGGATGGCTTTATATGGCTATTTTGGGCGCTCTTTTTTACAAGAAGGTAAGTTGAGAAACAATAACAGAGCAGATGTTTTTTTGTTGAATGATGAATCAAATCTTTATATTAGAACTGGGTTCAAGATTGGAATTTTTTAAATAAAAACTATGTCAAAAATATTGGTGATTGAAGACGAATCTGCCATCAGAAGAGTGTTGGTAAAGATTTTGGGAGAAGAAAATGAAGCGTACAAAGTTCATGAGGCCGAAGATGGTCTAAAAGGAATCGAAGCCATAAAGAAGGATGATTTTGACCTAGTGCTATGCGATATTAAAATGCCTAAAATGGATGGTGTTGAGGTGCTTGAAGCCGCTAGAAAGATAAAACCTGAGATACCTTTTATTATGATTTCGGGTCACGGAGATTTGGATACAGCGGTCAATACCATGCGATTAGGGGCCTTTGATTATATTTCGAAACCGCCGGATTTAAACCGTTTATTAACCACGGTTAGAAATGCATTGGACCGAAAAGAGTTGGTGGTCGAAAACAAAATCCTGAAAAAGAAAGTCTCCAAAAACTATGAGATGGTGGGCGAGAGCAAGGAAATTGGTGCAATCAAAGATATGATTGAGAAAGTCGCACCAACGGATGCCCGGGTGTTGATTACTGGCCCTAATGGAACAGGAAAGGAACTTGTTGCCCATTGGCTACATGAAAAAAGCCAGCGTGCCTCCGCTCCGTTTATTGAGGTAAATTGCGCTGCAATTCCTTCAGAACTCATAGAAAGTGAACTTTTTGGCCATGTAAAAGGAGCGTTTACCTCAGCGGTTAAGGATCGTGCAGGAAAGTTTGAAGCAGCGAACAAAGGCACCATCTTTTTGGATGAAATTGGGGATATGAGTCTTTCTGCTCAGGCCAAAGTACTTCGCGCTCTTCAAGAAAACAAGATTTCACGGGTAGGAACCGATAAGGACATTAAAGTAGATGTAAGGGTTTTGGCCGCAACAAATAAAGACCTTAAAAAGGAAATTGCAGATGGGAAGTTTCGCGAAGATTTATACCATCGATTAGCGGTGATTTTAATAAAAGTACCCGCCCTTAACGATAGAAGAAATGATATTCCCATGTTGATTGAGCATTTTTCAAAGAAGATAGCTACGGAACAGGGAACGGCTCAAAAAACATTTTCCAAAAAAGCTATCGAGCTTTTAAAAGGGTATGATTGGACAGGAAATGTACGTGAACTGAGAAATGTTGTGGAACGATTGATCATTCTGGGGAACAAAGAAGTATCCGAGGATGATGTAAAACTATTTGCAAGCAAATAGGCTAATCGTCTTCACATTCCCCAAGGCGTTTTAGGGCATCATGGGCAATGTCTTTCACTCTTTGATGGTATTCCTTTTTGGCCACTGTTAATTCAGTTTTGAGCAAGGTTGACTGTGCATCATTGTGAATACGGGTAATAAAACGGTTTGCCTCTTCACAATCCACCTCTGTCACCACTTTGTCTAAAGAAGTTTCAAAACCCAAAAGACAATTGTGTACTCTTTTTTTCAAATCCCCTTGGGGCAATAGGGTACCTGCCTCATTTTCGGTAACTTCCTCAGTATTCAATACCAATTGATGGCCATATGTGTTAGAAAGTTCTTGCTCAAATACGCGCAGCACTTTAATACCGATTATGGTATTTTCAAGAGCCAAGTGTAGCCATTCCTTCGAGTCGTCAAAAGATTTGGTGGCCGTGGCACTTTTAAGGTGCGACAGCGCTCTTTCCAAGCTTTCAATTGTACCCGAACAGCCACAATCCAAGAAGTTCAATCGTGTTTTTTCAATACCGTTCAATGCTTTGTAAGCGTGGTATTTCGATTTTTCAAAATTTCCGGAAATAATAGCCTTTTGCGTCTGTTCCTTAATAAATTCAAGATTGGAACTGGCATATTCGCAGGCATTTCGGGTAGTGAAAGAAGCCATTAATAACAGGCCTATAATACCTATTACAAAGACTATAAGTAGGATAATCTTCTTTGCTTTCATAACGCTAGATTTGGGACTTTGCGTAATTGATTGTCACTAATTTACGCTCGCTTAACACCGGAGGGCTAAAAAAATCGACAAAAAACCATCTAAAACTATAAAGTGTAAAAAGGATCGGTGAATGGTAGTTTTAAGGCTATGGTTGAAGGAATGACCAAAAAAACCTATATTCAAACCTATGGAAAAAATCAATTTGGAAGAATATAAGGTGAAAAATCTTTCAAAACTGGCAGAAATACCCACTCTGGCAGATTTTGGAGCTTCAGATAAAGAATTGAAAAAGGAATTGGAGGATATCCGTGAAAAATTGGGAAAGTTTCAGGATATATTATATGCTCATGGCAAGTATGGGGTTTTGGTTTGCCTTCAAGGGATGGATACTGCTGGAAAAGACAGTTTGATAAGGGAGGTCTTTAAAGATTTTAACGTTCGCGGCGTGGAAGTACACAGTTTTAAAGTCCCCACCGAGCTCGAAAGAAAACACGATTACCTTTGGAGACATTATATTGCATTACCAGCTAGGGGTAAATTCAGCGTTTTTAACCGAACCCATTATGAAAATGTATTGGTAACAAAGGTACATCCAGAGTACATTTTAGGGGAAAACATTCCGGGAATTGATTCGGTTGAGGATATTGACCAAGAATTCTGGGAAAAACGATATCGCCAAATCAACGATTTTGAAAGACATATTGCTGAAAATGGCACATTGATATTCAAGTTTTTCCTGCATCTTTCCAAAGAAGAACAACGGCAGCGTTTGTTGCGAAGGCTCCGATTAAAAGAAAAAAACTGGAAATTTTCCCCAGGCGACCTCAAGGAACGAAAATTGTGGGATAAGTACCAAATTTGTTATGAAGAGGCCATCAACAAAACCTCCAAAGAGCATGCGCCATGGTTCGTGATTCCGGCGGACAATAAAAAATCGGCAAGGGTCATTGTAGCTTCCATATTGCTCGAAGCGTTAAAAAAGTACAAAGATATTGAGGAACCAGAGCTTGATGATGAAATAAAAAGTAACTTAGAAAACTTTAAAAAAGAACTTGAAAAAGAAACCGAATGAGAACATTCCTACTTTTTACCTTTTTATTGGTATCTGCTCCCATTTTTTCCCAAACTGAAGACGAAAAGCAAATCCGAGCCATATATGATCAGGCGCTTACAGATGGTAAGGCATATGATTGGTTAAATCACCTTTCCAATCAGATTGGGGGAAGGCTTTCAGGTTCCGTCCAAGCCCAACAAGCTATAGATTATACGAAGGGGCAGTTGGATTCCCTTGGTCTGGACAGGGTATGGCTGCAGCCGGTAATGGTACCAAAGTGGGTAAGGGGCACTCCTGAGTTTGCATTTATCGAATCAAAACCTGGTTTGACCACAAATGTTCCTATTTGCGCTCTTGGAGGTTCTGTTGCCACCCCAGATCGTGGCATAAAGGCCAGCGTAATAGAAGTAGAGGGTATTGAAGACCTAGAAAAACTAGGGAGGGAAAAGATCAATGGCAAAATTGTTTTTTACAATAGGCCCATGGACCCTAAGCTGATCAGTACTTTCGCTTCATATTCGGGATGTGTGGACCAGCGCTATTCTGGAGCGGCCGAAGCCGGAAAGTATGGTGCGGCAGGTGTCATTGTGCGTTCCATGACGCTACGTTTGGACGATTATCCGCATACGGGCTCCATGAGCTATGGCGACACCCCAGTTTCTGAAAGAATTCCGGCAGCTGCGATTAGTACCAAAGGTGCCGAGTTGTTGAGTACTACACTAAAATTGAATCCAGATATTAAATTTTACTTTAAACAGAACTGCAAGCAGTTTGATGATGTAGAATCCTATAATGTTATTGGTGAAATAAAGGGTTCCACTTACCCTAACGAAGTCATGGTCGTTGGTGGACACTTGGATTCTTGGGACTTAGGCGATGGTTCTCACGACGATGGCGCAGGTTGCGTGCAGAGCATGGATGTGCTACGCTTGTTAAAAGAAACTGGATACAAGCCCAAACGTACACTTCGCGTGGTATTGTTCATGAATGAGGAAAATGGCTTAAGGGGAGGAAACAAATATGCTGAGGTGGCTCGAAGCAAAAACGAAAAGCACGTGTTTGCATTGGAAAGTGATTCTGGTGGGTTTACACCACGTGGTTTTTCCTTTAATTGTTCCGATGAGAATTTAGCACAGATTCAAAGTTGGAAAGGTCTTTTTGAACCCTATTTGATACATATGTTCGTAAAAGGATATAGTGGTGCAGACATTCGCCCACTACTTGACCAAGACTTGGTCTTGGCAGGTCTACGGCCTGATTCACAACGGTATTTTGACCATCACCATGCGGAGAACGATACTTTTGAGCATGTAAATAAACGAGAACTGGAACTAGGGGCTGCTACCATGGCCAGTTTAGTATACCTGATTGATAAATATGGTACTATTCCATCCAATAAAATAAAGGGATAGGATTTAATCAATACATAGTATTGGGGTTTGAGGACTTTTTGGGAATTTGTTGAATGGCATCCCAATGTTCGCATATTTTTCCATCTTCATCAAATCGAAAGAAATCCATGGTCACGTATTAATCGTTGCCAGGCCAAGTTTGATGGGTGTGAAGTGCTACTAAGTTACCCTTGGCAATACATTGGACAAATTCAATGGACTTATCTGGGTATTCCTGTTGCATTCGTTCAAAATACTATAAAAAACCAATGGTTTTAAGGATAGCATGGAAATTTAGTTTTATTTCATTTGGAATGGATATTTAGGAATTTTGACTTTGATTCAATACAACATCATCCCTAGCCAGAGAAAACCCGTACCTTTGCGGCTTAAAAATTTAAACAAAATAGATACCATGCAAGAAGGAATCTACGCAAAATTCAATACAAACAAAGGGGAGATTTTGGTAAAATTAACCCATGACAAAACTCCGGGTACTGTGGGTAACTTTGTGGCCTTGTCTGAAGGAAATATGGAAAACACTGCAAAGCCTCAAGGAAAACCATATTATGACGGGTTAAAATTCCACAGGGTCATTGCTGATTTTATGATTCAAGGAGGTTGCCCCCAAGGCACGGGAACGGGTGACCCAGGATATAAATTTGATGATGAATTTCATCCTGAATTGACCCATGAGGGGCCAGGTGTGCTTTCGATGGCAAATGCAGGTCCCGGCACAAATGGGAGTCAATTTTTTATTACCCATGTGGCTACTCCTTGGTTGGACAATAAACATACTGTTTTTGGTCATGTAGAACACGGACAAGAAGTAGTGGATGCCATTGCTCAAGGAGATTCCATTGATAGCTTGGAAATCGTAAGGGTGGGGTCAGAAGCTGAAAGCTGGAATGCAATCGAGGCATTTAGGGCTTTTGAAGGTGCCCGTGAAAAAAGAATTGCAGAAGCGAAAGCCAAAGCAGAAGCTGAAATGGAAAAATTGGCTGCTGGTTTTGATAAAACCGATAGTGGACTTCGTTATAAAATGATTCAAGAAGGTGGTGGTATCAAAGCAGAAAAAGGAAAGACGGTTTCGGTACATTATGAAGGGAGTTTGACCAATGGACAGGTTTTTGATTCTTCTTATAGCAGAAATCAACCCATCGACTTTACCTTAGGAGTTGGTCAAGTTATTCCAGGATGGGATGAAGGTATTGGACTATTAAAAGTGGGTGATAAAGCACGTTTTGTAATTCCATCCAATTTGGCATACGGTAGTGCTGGCGCTGGGGGAGTAATTCCACCAGATGCAACGCTAATATTTGATGTGGAATTGATGGATGTAAAATAATACCGTACTCAATCTATAAAAAAGAAAGCCCGCCATAAGCAGGCTTTTTTATTTCGATCTGTTCACACTTACTAATAGTAAGCAGAGATTAAGCGCGAGCAATAAAAGTAAAACTGTAAAAAAGGTGCCCATTGGCGTAGAAGTTTAGTTAGTGTTATTTGTTTGTCACTTTAGTTTAGTAACAATCGAACGGGGAAAAACCCTACTTATTGTATCCAATGCTTACAAATTCATTGAAATACAGATTGTTGGAGTAAATTATTTTTTGGAACTATCAACGCTTAAAAGCAATAGCAATAGATTAATGGCAAGCAAAACAGATAGAATTGCAAAAAAGGTACTCATAGTACAAGTTTATTTAGTGGTTATGGGGGAACACCATTTATAATTCAGAATTAATCAACTCAATTAGCGTCTTAATCCTTAAGAATTGAAAAAATTAATCCTAGGTTCATGAGATAGATTGTAAAAACGTTATTGGTTGCGTAAAAACATTGAGAAAAAATCAACAAAAAAACCTAGGAAAACCCAGGCTCTTGAAAATAGTCGAATTTTTAAATCCGATTAAGTGGTAGGATCGGGCGTTAGACGCAGGTAAGGTTTAATTTCTTCCACTCCTCCAGCAAATATGTCTTTGGCTTCTTCTGTAGGTATGGCAGGACTTACCACAACCTTCTCCCCATGCTCCCAATTCGCAGGAGTGGCAACTTTATGGTGTGCAGTAAGCTGCAATGAATCAACGACACGAAGCAGTTCGTAAAAATTACGTCCAGTAGATGCTGGATAAGTCAATGTCAACTTAACTTTTTTATCTGGTCCAATGATAAAAACAGAACGCACGGTAAGCGTATCGTTAGCATTAGGGTGAATCATATCGTATAGGTTGGAAACCTTTCTATCCTCGTCGGCGATAATAGGGAAGTTGACAACGGTGTCTTGTGTTTCGTTGATGTCTTTTATCCATTCTGCATGGGACGCAACACCATCCACACTCAAGGCAATCATTTTTACATTGCGTTTTTCAAACTCTGCCTTGAACTTGGCAGCAGTGCCCAATTCTGTAGTGCAAACTGGGGTGAAATCGGCAGGATGCGAGAAAAGAATTCCCCATCCGTCTCCCAGGTAGTCATAAAAATTTAGTGCGCCCTGCGAGGTCTCAGCGGTGAAGTCAGGAGCTGTATCTCCCAAACGTATAGCCATAATGTTCTTATTTTGGATTGTTGATATTTTAATTCCTATAAAATTAGTGGATATTTTAAATGGATAATCTTATAGAAGTTAAAAGTCTATTAAACTTTCGTCCATAACAATGACTTTAATCATTAAACGATTGCTTCTCCATTATAAAGTTTGTTATTTTTAAACTATGGATAAAGATACTTTGGAACAACTTCGATACCCGATTGGAACATACCAGATCCCTGCAAACATAACCCAAGAACATTTGGATGAATGGATTGCTGTTTTGGAAAATTTACCTAGACGTTTGGAAACCATGGTAATCCCTCTTTCCGATAAGCAGCTGGAGACTCCATATAGACCAGAAGGTTGGACGGTAAGACAATTGATTCACCATATTTCAGATAGCCATCATCATAGTTACATTCGATTTAAGTGGGCGTTGACCGAAGACAACCCTGTCATAAAACCCTATTTTGAAAAAGAGTGGTCCAAACTGTTCGATGCGCAATCCGCGCCAATCCAAATGTCACTAGATCATCTAAAAGCAGTTCATGCCAAATTGGTGTATTTGCTCAAAGGACTTTCCAACGAAGATTTGCAGCGTAAGTTCATCCATCCGGAGGGGAATGAAGAAACTACCTTGGCAGAAAATATTGGTCGTTACGCTTGGCACGGTAGTCACCATTTTGCCCATATTGAAAATCTAATAAAACGTGAAGGGTGGTGATTTAAAGCTGGGTTGATAAAATCCACATTTCTTTTTCTGATTCCCTTACGTTTGGTAACTCTAACTGTGCTTCTTGTATAACTCTATAGCCATTTTTTATGTAGAAGTTTAAGGCATTCCCTTTTTTCATGGTATAGAGCCAAATTTGATTTTTATGATTTTTCTTCGCCCATTCGGCCACAAAATCCAATGCTATTTTACCAATACCCATTCCGGAATGATTCTTAAGTAGGTATATTTTATTAAGCAAGACATTGTTTTTTGATAGAAAGTCATACTTGCTACTATCGACGGTTATTTTTAAGATTCCGACCGCAGTTTCATTGGCTCTGACAATAAATAATTTTTGATTTGGGTCCGCAAGAGCTTTTTTTACAGCGGAAGTGGTTAAATTCTCATTTAAAAATGAAGAAGCGTCCTCGTTGACCCATAAATGCAAATAATGTTCTTTGTAAGATGTTGTGCCCACGGAGATATAAGTATCCATAGTCTTTAGGGTAACCGCTTCAAAAGAGATGGACATAATTGAAGAAACTATTTGTTTTCACCTCCTTCAGGGCCATAAAACAACACCCATGTTGAAAAATCATTGGTGAAATTTTCGAAGCGATGCTCAACTCCTGCAGGCACAAAAAGGAAATCTCCTGGCCCAAAATCAGTTCGTATTCCCCCATTTACAAATTCTCCTGTTCCCGAAATCACAACATACACCTCGTCTCTAGTGTGTGGTTGCTGAAGGTCGACTTTTTCTGGTTTGTAGACCTCCACGGAAAGTGTCCCATGTTCAAAAAGGGTAAGAAAAGGGGAATTGCCTTCGGCCAATTTTTTTAATGCTTCCTGCGGGTTGATTTTCATAATGTTGTTATTTGATGTGAAACTCGATATGTTTTACACTACATTCCAGTAATTACTGTAAAATCGAGATGTATTTTGTCCAAGGACCGGCTTCATCCTTGTAATTCTTGGCTAATACCCGGGTTATCTGACTTATATGCCCCAAATCATGAGTAACCCAAGTAGCGAGCAGTTGTTTAAGGGTGACTGGTCCAAATTCTGGGTGAATACCTTGCTTTTTTAAGTCCTCATCGACCAGGTTCAGGGCTTTTAATTTTTGAATATTCTCCCGTCTCAACATACTGAATTCGTTTAAAAGTTGCTCGAGGGTCTTGCCTGTACTGTTTTTGAATTGTGCAAATCGGTCAAAAGGTTCGAAGATTTTGTTTTTTCCGTCATCCAGTATGATTTCGGTTCTTGAAATCCAGTCTGTTTTTTCACCATGAATCAAATGACCCACAATGTCATATGGACTCCAAGTATCTCCGCCCTCATTAGTATGAAGCCATGCTTTAGGTAAACCCTTGAGTAAACTCTCAATTACAGAGGGCGTCTTCTCGAGTATTTGAATGCTTTCCGTAAGACTAAATTCCATGGGAATCTTCTAGGGTTATTTTTCAATCCATTTTATATTACAACCAATACTTGGTTTTTGGTTTTTACTTATTTCTTCACCTTTTAGAAGAGCGTCTATAGCATTGCGAAGATCAGAACCAGTGAGTGGGATTCCATTCCCAGGCCTTGAATCGTCTAATTGACCTCGGTAAACGAGTTTAAGGTCAGCGTCAAAAAGGTAGAAATCCGGGGTGCAGGCTGCATCATATGCTTGTGCCACCTCTTGCATTTCGTCATATAGATAAGGGAATGGGTAGCCTTCTTCCAAAGCTTTTTGTTTCATTAAATGTGGGGCATCTTGGGGGTAATTGACAATATCATTGCTCGAAATGGCAATAAAACCAATATCCATGGATTGGTAATCTCTTGCCAATTTGGTAATCTCAGGATTAACATGGATTACAAAAGGGCAATGGTTACAGATGAACATGATTACTGTGCCCTTTTTGCCTTTTATGTTCTCAAGGGAAAGTATTTCATCGGTTACCGTATCCGAAAGCTTAAAATCGGGAGCGCTTGTGCCCAAAGGGAGCATATTGCTTGGAGTTCTGGCCATTTTTTTTGATTTAAAGTTAAACCATTCGTCGTTTTTTTGTTGGGTTGATACGAATTTTACTGATTTTGATTGAGTGCCCAGCTTCATACCTTCAACCTGTACCTTTGACTTTCTTCTACATCATTTCTCCAAAGAAAATAGCATTCATCAAAAGTTTGTTGGTCCCATACCAAAAAGCCCTAAAATTGGTGTTGTCGGTAAATAGAATTACTTTTCCTTTGCCCAAACTGTTTACTTTAAAAGGAACACTGTTTTTTAAAAGTTCGGCATTTTCTTCTGAAATATAACCACTTAATAGTGGATTATTGGTGTACTGAATTGGGTTGTCGTAACTGTTTTTTTCGGGTTCTAAATAAATATTGGTGTTTCTAAAAAGGGCCAACTTGTTGTTCTTATACCCATAGTTGATTGGATGGGAGCGGTCCAAATCAGCTTCAAAAATGGCACCTCCGGTAACTTGAGCGCCTTTAAATTTGCTCTTTTGGTCAAATGCAACATTCTTTGCTTCAAGGGTGTCAACTTTTAGTTCCAAGGGCATTAGCTTGGATTTTTTAAACCATTTGGCAACGGTTCGATACCCAATCAAAGTACCTCCATTTTTTACCCAACTCTTGATTTTATCAGTTCCTTTTTTGTCCAAAATGGTGCTGTTCCACCCACTGGGCACTATTATGTCGGTATATTTGTCCAAATCCACTGAATCAAAATATGCGATGTCCAATTTGGTGATTTTAATGTCGTAGCGAGTGTCGAACAAGTGCCAAATTTCTCCAGCATCATAAGAACGGATACCGTCTCCCACTAAAATGGCTACTTTTTGTTTTTTGATAGGGTCAAAATCATTGCTTCCCAAATCAATGCCTTGAGTCAATCCCGTAGAAACAGCCGTAATTTGAATTTGACTTTCTTTGGCAACCTGTTGAAGAAAGTTGTAAAGTTTTTGTGAATCCAAGTCTTGATTTTGAACAGGAATCATTATGGTTCCATAATCATAATGCTTTCCTTCTAAAGTAAAAGGAGATTTTGCTACTTTGGCCCTCAGACCCTTTGCCAAAATTTTGTTCAATGCTTTTGGGGTGTAGTATTCGTTCCATTCAAAAAGATAGGCATAGTTACTTTTTTTATTAGCAGAACCTTGTGGAGCTTTGAAATCTGTCACTTCCATTCCTGCATTCGACATGCTAGTTAAATTGGCGTAATCTAAATTGAACGCCAATGGGAAAGTCCAAGCTGAAACATCGTAAAAGAGGCTGTCCTTGAAGGTTGTTCTTTTTTCGAATATCGTATTGATCAAACTCGGATTTTTTTGATTGAGAGGCACGATGTACGCAAATCCTTTTTTAAAGTTTTTTCCATCTATCGTGGCGTCAGAGGACAGTTCATAGAATTTTATTTTATGCCTGCTCAAGATTTCGGCCAAATGCCATGTTTTTGAAGCATCTTTGCTATCACCGAAAACGATGCCTTTTGATTTATTCCGAGCGGCCTGCGCACGCATATCGTCATAGAATTTCTTCTGATATTCCAAAATCTTTACGCGCATATGTTTGGCAGCTTCAACCGTGGACAAAGCAGTGGTAAATTGATTTCGAATGGTAAAGGGAAATGTCAGTATACCATTTTCACTTTCCTGAATGTGTCCTCTTGAACTTCCTTGTTCAAAAAGAATACCGATGCTTCCATTAACATCAGGGAATGTAGACCCTTTTCCGTAGTAATAGTCATCAAAATTTTCTTCGGAATAATAAAGCGATCCTATTTTGTCCAAAGCTTTGGCATGATAGGTGGCAATTTCACGAGTCAGTTCTTGATTGATTTTCGGAGTAAGCGGATTGACTCTTGATGGTTCTCCAGGTTGAAAGAAAAAGGTGGAATTGGTACCCATTTCGTGGTGGTCCGTAAGAATGTTCGGTAACCATTTATGGAATGTTTTGATTCTTGCCCGACTTTCCGGAAGCTGAACTGGAAGCCAGTCACGGTTCATGTCAAACCAGTAATGATTGGTTCGTCCTCCGGGCCAGACCTCATGATACTCGCGTTCATTTGAATCAGGATTAAGGTTTTGACTTTTATTGGTGTTGGCCCAATAAGCAAATCGCTGTAATCCATCTGGGTTAAAACTTGGATCCAAAAGAATAATCATATTTTCCAACATGTCTTCAATTTCAGGGCCTTGGGCCGCTGCCAAGTAGTAGGCATATGCCAAAGATGCATTTGAGCCACTGGCTTCGTTGCCATGAATGGAAAACCCTTGGTAAACCACAATGGGCATTTCTGAAATATTTGTAGAATTGTTCCCTTCGGAAAGGGCGATATGCTGTTGCCGAATGGATTCGATATTTTGATGGTTTTTAGGTGTTGTGATGGTAAGTAGGAGAAGTGGCCTTCCTTCAAAAGTTTTTCCTCGATCTTCCAGCGTAACCCTATCACTAGAAGCAGCAAGTTGCTGCATATAAAAGACTAGCTTATCATGTGTTACGTGCCATTCGCCGACTTCATGACCAAGCACTTCTGACGGTTTCGGAATATTCGGATTATAGGTGACATCTTCTGGTAAATAATAGTCTAGGGTGACATTTTGTGCGGAAAGGTTTATACCTAACAGGGTAAACAGCACAAGGCTGATTTGTTTCATCTGATGCTTTTTTGAATTAGTCTAGGCTAAAAATAAAAAACGACCTGCGCATTGCAGGCCGTTTTTATCATTTTTTTAATGAATTGAGCGTTAAATATCGTCAAAATCCACGTCTGTGAAATTTTCAGGTGCCGTGCCATTTTCACTAGCATTGTTTTCTTCCTCTTTTTTGAAATCTTTTTGATGACGTTCAGAAATGACCTCCAATCCTTTCTCATCAATAATATAGTCCATCATTTCTTCCATGATGTTTTTGAAGGATTCAAAATCTTCCTTATACAGATAGATTTTATGTTTTTTGTAATGGAAAGAACCATCATCGTGAGTGAATTTCTTACTTTCTGTGATGGTCAAATAATAATCACCGGCCTTTGTGCTTCTAACATCAAAAAAGTAGGTTCTTCTTCCGGCTCTTAAGACTTTGGAGTAAATCTCTTCTTGATCCATGATATCTTTCTCGCTCATATGGTCTAGTGTATCTGTTTAGTGCAATGTTGTATAATTCTACCAAAAATGTAAAAAAAATGCTAATCCAGCAACTTTTTTCTTATTCTTTCTCAGAGAGTTGGTTCAGATAAAGTTCTTTATAGTACCCTTCAATATTGTTCAGTTGCTCATGGGAGCCTTCTTGTATTATCTTACCGTTTTCCAACACAATTATCTTGTCGGCATTCTTAGCCGAGGAAACTCTATGGCTCACGATTAGGGTAGTTCGGTTTTCGGAAACCTGTTTGAGATTGTTCAATATTTCTTCTTCCGTTTCGGTGTCAACAGCAGATAAACAATCATCAAAAAGATATATTCTAGGGTTTTTGAGCAGCGCTCTGGCAATAGAAACACGTTGCTTTTGACCTCCACTTAATGTAATGCCCCTTTCACCGAGAATGGTATCGTACTTTTTGGAAAACCCATCAATGTTTTCATGAACCACGGCTTTTTTGGCAACCGATGTAATCTCCTCAAAACTGGCATTTTCATTTCCGAAACGAATGTTATTCTCAATGGTGTCCGAAAACAGAAATGCATCTTGCGGCACTGCTCCAATAGAGCTTCGAAGGCTGTTCAAGTTTAATTTTTGAAGCGGTGTTCCATCAATCAAAATTTCACCAGAAGTAACATCATAAAGTCTTGCAACCAAATCTAGAATTGTTGACTTTCCTGAGCCGGTCTTTCCTAAAAAAGCAACTGTTTCCCCAGCTTTTATTTGGAATGAAATGTTTTTAAGTGCTGTAATGTTGGTGTCATCATAGGTAAAGGTCACATTCTTGAATTCGATATTTCCATTGATCGGAGTGGTTTGGATTACCTCGTTTTTAATGGCAGGTTCTTCCTTCAGAAATTCGTTGATTCGTTTCTGTGAAGCTTCGGCCCTTTGAATGATTGAAGTAAGCCATCCTACAATGGCAACTGGCCATGTCAGCATATTTACGTACAGGATAAACTCCGCAATAACCCCAATAGAGTCGATTTTACCATCAATATATTGTTTGCCTCCGATGTAGATGACAAAAATGTTGCTGATACCAATCAAAAGAATCATTAAAGGAAAGAACCAAGCGTTGACCTTGGCAAGGTTCATACTAGTGTTTTTTCCCTCTTCCGCCAAATCTTCCAATTCGGTATTTATTTGTGGTTCTAGGGTGTATGCCTTGATTACGGCAACCCCCGAGAATGATTCCTGGGTAAAGGTGGACAAGGATGATAAGAACTCTTGAACTTTTGTGCTACGCTTGTGAATGATCTTGCTTATTTGGTAGATAAGAACCGAAAGAATAGGTAAAGGAATCAATGTATAAGCCGCTAGGGTAGGGGCCTTAATGAACATCAAAGGTATAATACAGACAAAAGTGGTCAATGTATTCATTCCATACATAATGGCTGGTCCCACATACATTCGAACCTGGTTGATATCCTCGCTTATTCGGTTCATTAGGTCACCTATCCTATTTTTTTTATAGAAGGCAAGGTGTAAGCGCTGATAATGGTCGAAAACTTCATTCTTTAAATCAAACTCAATATAGCGAGATACATTGATAATGGTCTGTCTCATTAAAAATGTGAACAGAGCAGAAAGCAATGCAGCTCCAACAATGATCAAGATATATTCAAACAATTGTTCTTTGGCAACTTCGTTTGAAATGATATCACCTAACGCGTCCTCAGCAGTTTTAATCGATTTACTGACATAAGAGGGCATAACCAATGAAAAAACCCGGGCAATAACGGTTATTACTACTCCCAAAAGCAGCTTGAGCCAGTATTTTTTGAAGTATTTGTTAAGGTGTTTTAGTTCCTTCATTGGAAGAAAGGGCAGGTTTTAGGAGTGGTTTTGTATGACAATTCAGCAAATATATGCCATCGACCACAAAGTAAATGTTATAAAACTGATAAGAAAACAACTTTGGTAGGTAGGATTCAAATATAAGATTACTTTTGCGCTGTGAAAGCCAATCATTGACTTTAAAAGTTCTTTAAAAATGCTTACCAGAAGGCATATCAGAGTAAAAGTAATGCAATGCATATACGCATTGGTACAGTCCAAGGATGATTCTTTGGAGAAACAGCAAAAGTTTCTAAAAGTCAGTATAGAGAATATGTATGTGCTCTATCTGCTAATACTTAGCTTGTTGTCCGAATTGCACCAGTTAGCCGAAAAACATGTTAAACATGCTTCAAAAAAATATCTAGTTTCGGACGAGGACAATTTTCCCGATTCAAAAAAATTCGTGAACAATCGGCTATTGGTTCAGATTTCAGGTAACAAGACACTTCAAAATGAGTTGTCAAAAAGAAAACTGAACAACTGGTACTTGAATGAGGAATACATCAAAATCATTCATAAAGAAATGGTGGCAAGTGATGCGTATAAGCATTATATGTCCAGCGGTCCAAGCGGGTATGAAGAGGACAAGGAGTTGGTCCTTCAGCTGTTCAAGGACATAATTGCCCCTAACGAAAAGATTTATGAATATTTTGAGGATGATAAACTTACTTGGGTAGATGATATTCCTATTGTGAACACGTATTTGGTGAAGCGTTTGGGAAAGGCCAAACCCACTTCTGGTGAAAGCTTTTTTCTGCCAGCCTTGTTAAAGGATCAACAAGACATGGAATATGCCAATCAGTTGTTGACCAAAACCTTGCTGAACGACTCGCAGTGGGAAAAGGAAATCGAGGGTAAAACACCTAATTGGGATAATGATCGTATTGCAGAAATAGATTCCATTATTCTAAAAATGGCAATCTGTGAATTGTTGAATTTTCCATCAATTCCGGAAAAGGTCACCTTGAACGAGTATCTGGAAATCGCCAAAGAATATTCAACCCCAAAAAGCAGCATTTTTATCAATGGTGTCTTGGATAAATTGGCAAAAGAATATAAATCAACCGGAAGGTTGCAAAAAATGGGAAGGGGACTTCTGTAAGCAATATTTCTTTATTTTTGGAAAAATTAAATTTTATCATGAAGAGAATAACAACAATTTTAAGTTTGATTATGGCAGTGGCGCTAGTCGGCGTTTCCTGCAAGGACAAAGCCTCGAACAAAATAGTTGCAGACAATGTTGAAAGTGCTACGGATAGGGACGAAGCCCAAAAGAAACTTCCTGTTATGAGCTTTGAAAAATCAGAGCACGATTTCGGCACAATAACCCAAGGTACACCTCAGGAGACCGTATTTAAGTTTACCAATACCGGTAACGCTCCTTTGATTATCACTGACGCCAAAAGTAGCTGTGGTTGTACAGTGCCAGATTACCCCAAAAACACCCCGATTGCTCCAGGAGAATCAGGTGAACTTGTGGTAAAATTCAATGGTACCGGCCAAAATCAGGTAACTAAAACGGTAACGGTAACAGCCAATACGGAGAAGGGTGCCGAATTATTGAGAATCAAAGCTTTTGTTAATCCAAAAGACGCAGCACAGGCTGGTCCTGTTAAATAAGAGTTAAAGTTTAGATGGAAAACCTAGGACAGTTTTTTCCACTGATATTGATATTTGTGGTAGCATATTTTTTTATGATTCGCCCGCAGATCAAACGTCAGAAGGATGAAAAAAAATTTACTTCGGAGCTCAAAAAAGGTGATAAGGTTATCACCAAAAGCGGACTTCATGGAAAAATAGTGGAATTGAACGATAAAGACTTTTCATGTGTCATTGAAACCATGGCTGGTCGCTTAAAATTTGACCGTTCAGCCATTTCCATGGAAATGAGCAAAAAGTTGGCCGCTCCGGCAAAAAAATAATAACAAGATTCTTTCTTGGATAAAAAAGCACCCAGCCGGGTGCTTTTTTTGTTTCGAAATAAATGGTAAAAAAGTGATAACTTGTTAAATATCAATTTGTACCATGGAAAATAGAAGAAACTTCATCAAAAAGAATGCCTTGTTCATGGGTGGAATGGCTGCATCAACATTGTTTCCTTTGGAACTTTTGGCTGCTGTTCGAAAACCAATAAGCGCCAATGACAGAATCAATGTAGGCCTTATAGGATGCAAAGGAATGGGCTTCTCCAACCTTACATCTATACTCAAAATTCCTGAGATCAATGTTTTGGGATTGTGCGATGTGGATGAAAGTGTGCTTGACCAGCGTGTTGCAGATTTGGAAAAAGCAGACATAAAAAAACCAAAACGCTATAACGATTACCGAAAACTTCTGGAAAACAAGGATATTGATGTTGTAATTGTGGGCACTCCTGATCATTGGCACTGCCTTCAATTGATTGATGCTATTGAAGCGGGTAAGGATGTATACTGCGAAAAACCTATTGCTAATTCCATTGAAGAATGCGATTTGATGCTGAACAAGGTCAATACTAATAACCAAATGGTTCAAATTGGGCAATGGCAACGCAGCCAACCTCATTTTGTAGATGCTATTAACTATGTACATTCTGGCAAGTTGGGTAAAATACGTATGGCAAAAGCTTGGGCATTTCAAGGTTGGATGAAGCCTGTCCCCGTTGTTCCAGATGTTCCCATACCGGAAGGGGTAGATTATAAAATGTGGTTGGGACCGGCTCCTGAACGACCTTTCAACAATAATAGGTTCCATTTTAATTTTAGATGGTTTTGGGATTATGCGGGGGGATTGATGACCGATTGGGGCGTGCACTTGGTTGATTACGCCCTGTATGGAATGAAAGCTTCAACGCCCAGGTCAGTTATGGCATTAGGTGGAAAATTTGCTTACCCTAATGATGCATCAGAAACTCCGGATACTTTACAAACGGTATACGAATTCGATGATTTTTCACTGCTGTGGGAGCACGCTACGGGTATTGACGGAGGCAACTATGGACGAAACCACGGGATTGCTTTTATAGGAAACAATGGTACCTTGGTTTTGGATAGAGGAGGCTGGGAAGTAATCCCTGAGAACAATAGAGACCCCAAAATTGAAGCTATCCCAGTTCAGCCTCGTTCGGGAAATGGATTGGACTTACATATGATAAACTTTGTTGAGGCAGTCAAGAATAGGGATAAGTCCTTACTAAGAGCTCCGATAAAGGTAGGATACGATGCGGCCAAAGTATGCCATATGGGTAATATCGCCTTTAAAACTGGTGAACGATTGTTTTGGGATGAGCAGAAAGCAAGTTTTAATAACAACGAAGCAGATAAGCTTTTAAAAGCTAGCTACCACAATGGATGGGAGTTGCCGACCATGAGTTAACCAAAGTTTTATTTGTACTAGCCACTACTTAACCTGACAGTTGTGGTTAATCTGACACTTGAAAAGAACCTTTAAGCTCATTGTATTCGATGAGCTTTTCTTTTGCTAAAAGTATGGAATCCTCAAAAGTCTGCAAA
>NZ_SRXX01000016.1 GCF_004804315.1 Flagellimonas onchidii | reverse complement strand
ACGTCCCGGATACGGACAACGACACACAATATACTGCCGGCAACGGCCTGAACCTTGACGGGAGCAACGAGTTCACGGCCGTTGCGAGCCCCGATGCGGACAATGCCCTTGACGTACGCGCCAACGGTATCTACGCGACGGACGACCAGGACGCCGGAGAGGTTTCGATAGCGGATGCAGGGAACAACTTCACGGGGACGACTGTGGAGGCTGCATTAGCAGAATTGGCTGGAAGTAGTACAAGTATGTACGTTGCAGATGGAACATTGACCGGCCCAAGAACTGTAAATGGAGGAAGTAATTCTTTGACATTTACCGGAATAAATGGATTGCAATTTAGTTCTGTAACGCTTCAGGCCTTTACAACAGGTGCAATTCAATTAGGTTCGACCGGAGGTACAACTCAAATTTCTGGAGTTTCTGGAATACAGCTTCAGCATGCTACAACAGTTCAATCTAATTTAACGGTAAACGGTAGTATTATTGACAGTAGTGGGGATGCTGGAACTTCAGGACAATTGTTAAGTTCAACAGCTTCCGGAACTAATTGGATAGATGCGCCTACTATAGTAAGTACTGATGCAGAGAATGAGCTTGTAACGGGGACAGATGGTGGTGCATCTTTTGAAATGACCGATATTGATGTGGATGGTGATGGAGCTGTAGAGACTACTGTTGATCAAGCCATGGCTGATATCACCAAAATAACAGCTACTGCAGGAAGAATATTTTATCCACCCTCTATAGCAGTTGATGCTTCAACAATAGGAATAAAAAACATTGATTTATACCAAGAATACCTTGATCAATTTGGAACACCAACAGTATCTAGTGCTGGTGCACCAGCTGCACTTCCAACATATGGCCGTACAGATTTGTACTACTATGTTACCTATGCTGACCCCTCTGTCTTTGAGACAGATTCTGGTGACCCTAATTTCATGACTATTGACGCTAATGGTAATCTAACAATAGAGGTTGAGAATTTACCTACTGATTATAATGCATTGATTAACGTGGTGTTCATGGTTAAGTAATAACAATAAAGACTGGATAAAAAGTTGAAATCAAATACACTACATAAGTCTTTATTCCTCGGCTTTTTTGTGTTCATTTTTGGGATGAGCACCTCAAACGCCCAGTTTCTGCTTCAAGCACCGAGTGGTGGAGGTGAGAGTAATTACCAATGGTTTGAGGCTTCGGATTTGGGAAATGTGCTTAGTACAAACTCATTTTATGAAGCAACGCAACCTGGAGTATATTTCGCAACTTATAACGGAACCCTTTGTGGATCTAATGCAACCGGGTACTTCATCTTAACAGATTGCAGAGCTCCTGATAACGAAGTGACTTTGGATATATCTGCAAGTATTCCTTCTGGGGCAGTGGTGAATTGGAGTCCACCCTTAAGTGGTGATCAGACGCGTCCGACAGTTACGAGTACTTCTACCGTGGAACGATATACGGCGACCATTACAAAAGCTGGAAACGCAAGTCAATTACCTCGATTTACAGTTGTATGCATGACCGAAGCAGCTACCCTAGTTGATGACCTTATTTCGGTAGATGAGGATAGTTCAGTTGTGGTTCCTATTTACGACAACGACACGGATTTACCTTCAACAGGGTCGCTTACTACGACAACTCCTGGGAATGGTTCAGTGTCCATTAACAACAATGGAACCCCAAATGACCCATCAGATGATGTAGTGACGTATACGCCTAATCCAGATTTCAACGGAACAGATACTTTTGATTACACCGTTTGTACCTCAACCGGAGCTTGTAGTAATGCAACCGTTACTGTGGATGTAATTCCAATTGTGGATGCTCTTGACGATTCGGTCGCAACTGACCTTGATATAGTTATAGATATTGATATTTTGGCTAACGATAATGATCTTCCGACAACTGGCACGTTGACAAACACTACACCGACCAACGGAACATTGGTTGTAAATGATAATGGTACCACTGGCAATCCTTCTGACGATACAGTTACCTATACCCCTAACACAGGCTATTTAGGGCCAGATAGTTTTGATTATACCATTTGCGATACTGCAGGAAATTGTAGTACAGCTATAGTGACAATTCTGGTAAATGAGCCTATGGTCAATTTGGATGCGGACAACGATGGTATTGTTGATAGTTTTGAGGATTTGAACACCGATTTGGACAATGATCCTACAACTGATCCTACTGACACGGACAGTGACGGAATACCTGATTATCTGGATATTGATAGTGATAACGATGGAATCCCAGATAACGTTGAAGCACAAAATACGCTTACCTATATTGCCCCAAGCCTTGTTGATGCCAATGATAATGGATTGGATGATGCTTACGAAAATGGAGGTAATATCGGATTGATTCCTATGGATTCAGATGGTGATTTAATTCCTGATTACGTGGATGAGGATAGCGACGACGATAATGTATTGGATAGTATTGAAGGACATGACCAAAATCAGGATGGCATTGCGGATGTAACCTTTATTGGGTCTGATAAAGATAATGATGGACTTGATGATGCTTATGAAGGAAGTACGGTAATTGACATTGATGTGAACGATGAAATTGATAAT
This sequence comes from Flagellimonas onchidii, assembly GCF_004804315.1. Taxonomy (GTDB): domain Bacteria; phylum Bacteroidota; class Bacteroidia; order Flavobacteriales; family Flavobacteriaceae; genus Flagellimonas; species Flagellimonas onchidii. Next base: position 76,967 of record NZ_SRXX01000016.1, on the reverse strand, counting down.
CCAAGCACCTTCTTAATGGATACTGATACTGATGGTGTTCCTGATTATAGGGACTCCGATGATGATGATGATGGTATTGAAACTGCAGATGAAGATTTGAATGAAGATGGAAATTATGCAAACGATGATTCTGACGAAGATGGAATACCTAACTATTTGGATCCAGATTTAGGACCAACTCAGGTCGACCCAATCGATGTGGTAAATGTAATTACACCAAATGATGATGGAGTACACGATGTATTAACCATTACCAATATAGAAGATTATCCAAACAACACAGTAAAAATATATAACAGATGGGGTGTGCTGGTCTACATGACCAAAGCTTATAACACCAACGGAAATGTTTTTGATGGTACTTCAGAAGGAAGGGTGACCGTTGACCAAAACAATAAGCTTCCAGTTGGTACTTATTTCTATATCATAGATTATGAAGACCCAAGTGGAAATATGAAACAACTATCGGGTTATGTATATATCACCAGATAAAGAATGATGACTGTGGAAAACAATAGAGTTGGAAGAAACATGCGGAAATATCTTTTTATACTAATATTAAGTCTATCTGCGGGTATGTATGCGCAGCAAGATGCGCAGTATACGCAATATATGTACAATACCGTAAGTGTTAATCCGGCTTATGCTGGTTCCCGTGGTCATTTGAGCATTGCTGGCTTGTATCGAAATCAATGGTTGGGATTGAACGGAGCACCAGAAACCCAAACACTAAATATTCACACACCTTTAGGGTATCGCGGAATTGGCTTGGGCTTATCAGTGGTCAATGATAAAATTGGACCGACCTCCGAAACTTATTTTGATGTTGATTTCTCTTATACTATCCGTACTTCCCTCGATGCCAAACTTAGCTTTGGATTAAAGGCTAGTGCCCATATGTTGGATATTAGATATTCAGAATTGGATGATTATTTTACCGATGATTTGTTGCGTCAAGGTGATCAGACCAAGTTTTCACCAAACATAGGGGCAGGAGTGTATTATCATACAGAACGATTTTATACAGGACTTTCGGTACCTCGAATACTGGAAACTTCGCATTTTGATACTTCTTCTGCAACCACGGCAAAAGAACAGATTAACGTCTATTTGATTACAGGTTATGTCTGGGATTTGAATCCATTTCTCAAGTTTAAACCCACTTTATTGACCAAAGCCGTTCAAGGAGCACCCTTGCAAGTAGATTTGTCCGCCAATTTTATGCTTAACGAAAAGTTTGTGGGCGGATTGGCTTATCGCTGGGATGCCGCATTTAGTGGATTGATCGGGTTTCGAGTGTCAGATGAGATGTTTATCGGACTCGCCTATGATCGCGAAATTACCGATTTGGGAGCCACAACTTTTAATGACGGTTCGTTTGAGGTAATTTTAAGATACGATTTCCTAAAAAATGTGGGCAACCTAAAATCTCCTCGATTCTTTTAGCGTTAAAAAAGGTTTAGCAACATTTTAGGAGCATTATCCATAAAAATTCCTGACAAACATCATATTTTTACCCCATGAAAGAGGAAAATGTGATATTAGTCAATGAGCAGGATGAACCTATTGGACTAATGCCCAAAATGGAAGCGCATGAAAAAGCTGTACTCCACAGAGCTTTTTCTGTTTTTATAATGAATGATAAAGGTCAGACTATGCTGCAACAGCGGGCAAGGGACAAGTATCATTCTCCACTGCTTTGGACAAATACCTGCTGCAGCCACCAAAGAGATGGCGAGAGTAATATTGAAGCAGGAAAACGAAGACTTCTGGAAGAAATGGGCTTTCAAACAGAATTGGAAGAATTGTTCTCTTTCATCTATAAAGCACCATTTGACAACGGGCTTACAGAACATGAATTAGACCATGTGATGCTCGGAACCTATAATGATTCACCAGTAATAAACCAAAGTGAGGTAGAATCATGGAAATGGATGCATCCCTCAGATATTAAAAAAGATATTGAGGAGAATCCTAACGAATATACGGTTTGGTTCAAAATTATTTTCGAACGCTTTTATGATTATTTAATACGTAAAGAGGAAAAATGAGAGTAAAAGTAAGTAGAAAGGCAAGTTTTAATGCAGCACACCGGCTTTTTCGAAAAGATTGGGACAAAGAAAGAAACCTTGAAGTTTTCGGGAAGTGTAGCTATCCCAATTATCATGGACACAATTATAGTCTCGTAGTTAGCGTAGAAGGAGAGGTTGATGATGAAACCGGCTTTGTGATGGACTTAAAAGTGCTCAAAAACCTAATTAAGGAACATGTTGAGGAAGCTTTGGATCATAAAAACTTGAATATGGATGTTCCTGAATTCAAGGATTTGAATCCAACTGCTGAAAATATCGCCATTGTAATCTGGAACAAACTCAGACCCCATATAAAACAAACCAACAATTTGGAGGTGGTACTTTATGAAACACCTCGTAACTTTGTAACCTATTCAGGCTAAAATGACCTTATATCCATTAAAATTTAAACCCATCCTTAAAGAACGACTTTGGGGAGGAACAAAGCTAAAAGATGTACTTCAAAAACCAATTGAAAGCGATATTACTGGTGAAAGTTGGGAGCTTTCTGGAGTAAGTGGAGATATTTCCGAAGTCTCCGAAGGAGAACTCAAAGGCGCTTTGCTTACTGATTTAATCGAAAATGTAGGAGAAAAACTATTGGGAAAAAGTGTGGTGGAACGTTTTGGAAATGACTTTCCCATACTTATCAAGTTTATTGATGCCAAACAAGATCTTTCCATTCAATTGCATCCGAATGATAAATTGGCAAAGCAACGACATAACTCTTTCGGAAAAACCGAAATGTGGTATGTAATGGATGCCGACCCTGGGGCGGAATTAATAGTTGGGTTCAATAGAGACGTTGAAAAAGCGGAGTATATCCAAAGCCTCGAAAATGATACATTGCTGAATCTTTTGAATTATGAGGAAGTAGGTGAAGGGGATACTTTTTTTATCAATACAGGAAAAATTCATGCCATTGGCGCGGGGGTTTTATTGGCAGAAATTCAACAGACATCAGATATTACTTATCGAGTGTTCGATTTTAACAGAAGAGATAAAGACGGCAATCTGAGGGAATTACATACTCAATTAGCAGTTGACGCTATAGATTATTCAAAAAGGGATGATTTCAAAGTGGATTATCCTACCGACCTGGACAAGGTGAACAGCATGGTGGATTGTCCATATTTTAAGACCAATATTTTGGAATTGACCAATTCATTGAAACAAGATGTGACCAATCGTGATTCTTTCACCATTTATATGTGTGTTGGAGGAGAAGCGGAAATTACGAACGATTGGGGCAAGACATCCATAAAAAAAGGGGAGACCATTTTGGTGGCCGCCTCAAGTACCATTATTGATATAACTACTGAAGGAGCCAAACTTTTAGAAGTTACCATTTAATATTACCTTTATAAAAACTAGCAATATGGCAAGTATTCGTAATCTAAAGAAAGATGTCAATTTTGTATTAGGAGACATCATTGAAGCGGTTTACATATGGGAAGCCGACACCAATAACAGGGATTCTAAAGAGGGAACGGCAATCATAGACAAGGCAATTGGGGTTTTTGACGACATTATGGGCAAAATACATCAAAAGGATGTGACAGACAATAAGGCCCATTTCAAGGATATCCGCGTCCAATTGGAGGACAAAGCCACCAAGCTTGTAGAAGAGTTGAACAAGCTCATCAAATAGAAGCCTACTTCTCCAAATATTTCTTAAGAGCTTTTCCGTATTTTGAAGAAGCTACCTCTTCGGATAACGTTCCATAGATGGAATCCAAATATTTTGGATTTGCATCATTGGCTTCGGTTAGAAGTACATATGGCGTAACATATGAATCCTTATTGCTCAATCCGAAATTGAGGATGTACAGATACCTTGTAATGATGTTGCGGTTTATCAATTTTTGAATCGAATCTAGAGGAAGGGGATCAACGGAATCCTCATTGCTAGGTTGCCCCAAGCTAAGAAGCTCCAACTCACGAATATTGAACTTGGAAATCATGTCTTTGAACTCTTCGTATGTATCATGACTTTTTGAACCAATAATCTCTGGATTTATATCAAAAGTATTCCATGAAGTATTTATCGTAATCTCCCCGGGTTCACCAAAAAAGATGATACGGTCGTTGACATCGTTGTTGTCTTCCTTTTTTAAGTGTAGATAAAATATTTCTGGACTTTCAACTTCCTTGGTAAACGTGAATGCTCCATCTCCTTCGATTTCCAACGAATCCAGAACTACTAAAGTAGAGTCCTTTACATACTGAAAGAACAAAGCGCCTTTTTTTAGCCCTTTGATATTTCCAGAAACAATCATTGTGTTTTCTGTCTTAGAGTCACAGGATGCAGCCAACACGACAAGACCAAATACAAATAAAAACCTCTTCATTTTTAAAAATTAGCGAGGCAAATATCAAAATATTTCTTCAATTAACTGAACAATAAGATCAGGGAATAACCCAAAATCTTTCAAAAGGAGAGAACTCGCCATTATTTCTAGGCTTGTGGAATGCCATAGGCAATTTTGTCAAATTTTGGATTGAATATCTAATTTTTTGAAACGTTTGAAGATTAGGATCTAGCGCCAATGCAGTCTTAAAGGCTTTTTGGGCTTTATGATCATTTCCCAACTTATAGTAGATGGCTCCCAATTGAAAATGTGTTTCAGGTAATTCAGGTTGCAGCGACTGGGCCTCTTTGGCAAAATGATAGGATTGAGCATATTGATTTTCTAAAAAGAGTGCCTTGCTCAGTTTTAGCAGTTTTTTTGAAGAAGAGTGTATTTTGGTTTCCTCTTCCAACATCTTTAGATAGCTTGTTCGGTGTTGCTCAATGTTTAAGTATTTTTCAGCCTCTGGAAAATTTTGAGTACGAGAAACGATTTCACGGGCGAGCCTTTGAAGTTGCTTCCATTTTTTGGAACGATGGTACAGGTACATTAATAGTTGTTCTGGCTCACCGATATTTTTTGACAAGGCACTCGCTTTTAACAAATGCACTTCGGCATCATCATATCTACGTTGTACAATTAAAAATCTGGCATGAGCAAGAAGGATTTCGGATTGTTCAAAGTCCAATTGGCATGAGGAATCAATTAAGTCTATTGTGTTTTTAGATTCGTCCAAAAGATTTTGAAATTTTATTTTGATGGAATCATGTTGTTTGTTTTTTGCATAGCAATCACTTGCTAAATCAAGAAAGGTTTCGAGCAAGATATAATCTGTTCCATCCAAAAACCCCTTTTTATCATTCGGTGTTTCACTGTGTGTTAAAAAAATGTCATCTGAAAAATGGGAATAGAAGCAGCAAGCAATGATAAAGGACAAAAGGTATAAAAGACTGATTTTTTTTCTTCTGTCTATAGCAAGTTTAAAACCCTTCATACAATCGACATTTAAAGATGCGACCAAAAAGACGCATTACATTAATGTGATTAAGGTAAATCGAAGGAAAGGAATAATTTAGGGTGACTTTACGTATGCCCTGTTTGAATTGACGTATCCCTAAACCTGGTTGATCGATTCAAATTAAACTGAAGACGCAACTTCCATTAATAGAGCACATAAATAAGCCCCTGCAGTGCCTACTACATAGCCAAAAACGGCCAACAGTATTCCAACAGAAGTCAAGGAAGGATGAAACTCAGCAGCTACCACTGGAGCAGAAGCCGCTCCACCAACATTGGCCTGACTCCCCACGGCCAAGAAGAAATAGGGGGCTTTTATAAGTTTAGCTACCAGGATTAACAAACCGGCGTGTATGGAAATCCAAATAAGACCGATGGCAATTAAACCAGGGTTTTCCATGACTCGACCCAGGTCCATTTTCATACCAATTGTGGCAACTAAAATATATATGAACATGCCTCCAATTTTACTTGCTCCAGCACCTTCATAGTTTTTTGCCTTGGTGAACGAAAGCCCTATTCCAATTGCTGTGGCAAAGACCACCATCCAAAGGAATTTAGAGCTCAAAGAGGATAATATCTTCTCTTTGTTTCGAACCACTTCAAAGTTGTTTTCCAAAAATTCGGCAAAATGATATCCCAATAAGTGAGCGATTCCCATTCCTGCAAACGCAAAGAGGAGCATCATGATAAAATCATGTAGGGTGGTCACCCTTGCTATCTTGGCCGAATATGTCGAAACCTTTTCTTTTAATTCTTCTATTGATGAGGTATCTGCTTTTAACCATGCATCAATCTTTTTTGTTTTTCCAATCCCTAGTAGAAGAATTGCCATCCAAATGTTAGCAACAACAATATCGATTAAAACCATGCCCCCATATTTTTCCTGATTAAACTGAAAAACTTCAAGCATAGCGGCTTGATTGGCGCCACCTCCGATCCAACTACCTGCTATGGTGGCAAGTCCCCTCCAAACGGCGTCAAAACCGTTTCCTCCAACGGTTTCCGGAGAAAAAATGGAAACTATCAATATAGCAATGGGACCTCCGATAATAATTCCTGCTGTTCCTGTTAAAAACATGATCAATGCTTTAGACCCTAGGTTTGCAATAGCTTTTAAATCAATGCTTAAGGTCATTAAGATTAGGGCAGCTGGCAGCAAATATCTACTGGCTACATAATAGGTCTGTGACTCTTTTTCATTTATAATGCCCGTACTGGCCAGAATGGCCGGAAGTAAATAACACATTAGAACCGTTGGAACTATAGTGTAGAATTTTTTCCAAAACCCTTTTTTTATTGATGATGTATAAAATACGAAACCTAAGCAGAGGCAAAGAAGACCGAAGATGATTGTGTCCTCGGTAAATGGTAGTTGATCCATGAAAGTCAAATTGCTATGGATTCAAATATAGGAAAATCAATCTTGGATATTTTATAATTCAAGCGGTGGATGAAAATCTATCTATATGTTCAACCAATAGGTGAGTTTTAGATTAATGGATCTATTCCTTGGCATAAAGGTATTTACAAAGTAGTTGTCGTTATAAACCAAAAAGAGATCTGAAAGTGGTGCAAAACGCCATTGTAAACGACTATTGAAACCTAGATTGTCCCGTTGGTTACTATATTGAACCAAGGTCGACCAAAAAATAGATTTGCTAAATGTAATATCAACACGTGGGGCCACTAACCAAATGTCCGCAATGGCATACGGAGCAGGTAAATTTATATGATCGTAATTTAACCCAACCGACATGTTGACCTTAGGTTGTAAACGTAAGTTCAGGTCAGCCTCCATAGAATATCTTTTTCCATTAAAAAATTCACCTATAGATGGTTCAATTCCAAAAAAGAAAGTTTTTCTGCTATCCGAACGATATTCAATTTCGAACTCGGTAAAGTTGTAATCAGAATCGGCTGGTAAAGCAATTGCACCATCTTTTCCGGTCGGTTCAAAATCATCGGTCAAAAGAATGTATCGGTTGGTGACCTGGGCCTCGAGTTCTGAGGTACTGTTAAATTCTGCTCGCCATTCTAGGTTGACCATATGATCCGAGTACGTATAGTCCAGATTAGGGCGCCAAGTAAGCACGGAAAACAGTTCCAAGGTGTGATTATTTACTTTGCCACTTTTTTTAGGCCAAAAGTTTTTATTGATTGATCCGGCGGTCTTAAAAATGTCTTTTCTTGGAATGAAGCCAAGATCAGAATTGAATTCTTCATCGATGTAAACAACATCTACAAATGACCCATAGTTCCTAGTGTTGAAACCTATGGTGCCACCTGCCGAGAAATTTCCAGTTTTGTCTCCTGGTTGGAAGGACTTATGTCCGTATACTTTTCCTTGCCAAACATTGTCGGCCGATGCCAGATTGTAATCTACCCCTACAACACGGTTGTATTCCTCACCTTCTTCCAAAAAATCAGGAGCATCAAACGATTGTCTATTGATAAAGAACATCCCAATATTAGATCTCGAAAAGACCTTTTGTTGCAGGGTGAGCATCATGTTGTTGTTCGATGCAATTTGGTTGGCGGCATCTTCTTCGGTTTGAATATTCAACAAGCCGAGACGTAAATTGTTGTTGAGCTTTCCGCTTAATCGTACCCCACCAATGATTCTATTTTCTATGGTATTGTCTTCAGTGTCTTTGGCAATGCCGATTCTTCTTGAAAAGAAAGGGTTGGCGTCTCTACGGCCACCAAAGTTTCCAAATAGGTCACTGTTATCAATAAAGAATTGACGTCTTTCAGGAAGCGAAACTTCAAAACGTGTAAGATTAGTGATAAAATTATCGACTTCGACCTGAGAAAAATCAGGGTTCACTGTAATATCGAGATTCATTCCATTGCCTATGGCCACTTTGGCATCTCCCCCGACCTTTATATTATTGGTAGATTCATTGTTCTCATAGTCTTTACCTGAAATTCCATTGATATAAGGAATTATAGCAAGTGGAGTCCTTGACTTTCCAAGGGGTCGTTCAAAAACCATATCCCCCATAAAGGCAAGACTTACAATAAATTGATTTTGAGGAATCTGTATCCAAGTGCTTCTCTCATTGGCCTGCATGTCAAACCGATAGCTGTTGAACCTCCATTTGGTTTCTCCTTCACGAAACTTAAAGGATGTCAACGGAATTGCCAATTCTGAAATATAATAGTTGTCATGAATCTTGGATTCACCTTTCCATTTCACATCCCAAGATGTGGTAAAACCGCTTACATCACTACCTCCACCCGAAATAAGTGCCTCACGGCGCACACCAAGGGGGTTAATTCCAAATAAAAAGGCATTGGTCCCATCGTTAAAAGTATCAAACAGTAGACTTATATTGTCATTACCACCTGCTCTATAATCCCTTTTTAAGGAAGGTGTAATAAAATCAGTGCCCCTTGTATCTTGTTTGATGCCAATGTATAGCGTTGTGTCATCAAAAAGCATCCTGATGTCAGTTTTTTGGGTGGCCATTACAGAATCTGAAGGAAAGTTTTGATGAAAATCCCTAGGTCCATCTGCGGTTTCCCAAACTGACTCATCGAGCATACCGTCGAGGGTTATGGGGTGGTCAATGTATTTGACTACAAACGATTTCTTAGGAGATTGGGCAGAGAACAAAAGTGGACACAGCAATGTAACAAGTACATAACGAAGCTTAGACATAGGTGAATTTGAGTTAGCCGTCCAAATTTAAGGGGAAGCTCCGTTAAAAAAATCCTAAAAAAGAAGGTAATGTGCTAAAAATGAAATCGACATGTTTTTTCAATATTATTTGTACTGTCTTTTCTACTTTTGGGAAAACTTCATTCAATGCGGAAAATACTTATGCTTATTTTGATCATACCTTTTTTTGGTGTGGCAAATTTTTGGGGAAAAACTGGACATAGAGTTACAGGGCACATTGCTGAAAAGCATCTTACGGGTAAGGCAAAAAGAGCATTGAAAGACCTGTTAGATGGACATAGTTTGGCTTTTGTGTCCACTTTTGCAGATGAAATCAAGGCAGACCGAGCATACTCGAAATTTTCGGCTTGGCATTATGTCAACTATCCACTGGGGATGAGATATGAAGATTCGAAAAAAAGCAAATATGGTGATTTGATAACCGCCATTGAGGAATGCACAAGAATAGTAAAGAACAAGAACAGTTCGCGGGAGGATAGAGTCTTTTATCTTAAAATGTTGATTCATTTGATAGGTGACCTCCACCAACCCATGCATGCCAGCAGGGCAGAAGACAAAGGAGGTAATGACATACAGGTGCAATGGTTTGGCGAAGGGTCAAATTTGCATCGGGTATGGGATAAGAACCTGATACTTTCCTATGGAATGACCTATACTGAGCTTGCTACTGAACTGGACCAAGCCTCGAGGAAAGAACGTAAAAAAATTCAGGAAGGTACCATATACGATTGGGTCCATGAATCACATGAACTATGCGCAGAGATTTATGATTCCGTGGAAGTTGGGGAAAAACTAGGGTATAAGTATGGCTATAAGTATAATAACGTACTCTTTAACCAATTACAGAAGGGAGGGTTGCGCTTGGCCAAGGTATTGAACGACCTTTTTGCTTAAATGAGTATCCTGAACGTTAGGTTGATACGTCCACTTATGGATTTGGATGTTTTAGGAATTTGATGCTGCCAGTAATGTTGTGTTTTCCCCTTCATTACCAATAAACTTCCGTTTTTCAGTAATATTTTATGTTTCAAGGTTTTATCCTCTTTGTTTCTTAAATGGAAGAATCGTTCACTGCCAAGGGAAATCGAAGCTATAATCGGGTTTTTTCCAAGTTCTTTTTCATCATCGGCGTGCCAACCGTTGCTATCTTTCCCATCCCTATAGTAGTTTAATAAACAGGTATTGAATGAAACATTTGTAACCTGTTCCACCTTATTTTTAATATTGAGCAATTCTGGCGTAAAAGGATTGGGGTACATTGTAATTCCTGAATAAGAATAAGTGCTCCGGCCAGTTCCGAAAAGAGCCGTCAGCCTTGGTTGGTCATAAACTTTTCCGAAAACCGTAATTTTATCTTGTTGCCAAGGAATAGAATCTTTTAAGGATTGAAAATGATGTCGTGCAGTTTCTAATGAAAAGAAATTGGGGAAATAGACAATATCACAATCGGGAAGGTCTAAAATGATTTTTTGAGAAAAGAGCTGCATGAACTATTTATAGGAATCTTTTTAATCGCTCCCTTTTATGTGGCGGCAAAGCTTCGTTTTGAACAGCCATTTCCAAAATGGCTCTGTCTTTTGTTCTGGAGAACAGCAATTTATAAAACTGATGAGTTGAAAGAGTATCGATAGACTCCTCAAACAATTCGAGGGCGTCACCAGATTTTACTTGCCCCACTTCCAACACTTTAACATAGGTTCCCGGAAAACCATGGTCGATAAATTGTTTTAGGATATCTTGGGTGCCAAACTTGAGCTCTAGTTTAAAGCATGGTTCCCTGGGCTGGGTGATTTGAACCAAAGCAGTGCCTAACTTATAGACGCTACCAATTCTCAGCATGGTTTCGTCTAATCCCTCTACTGTGAGATTTTCACCGAACATTCCCCAATCCCAATCCAAATTTGGATACTTTTCTTTCCAATAAGGGTAATGGTCGGCGGAAAAAAGATAGCAGGCCTTGTAAACACCACCGTGTACTTTTCGGTCACTTATATTGTCTTTGGATACGCCTTCCTTTTCCAAGGTTATGGGTTCTTTCACAGGAAGTTTAAAGATTCCTGTGGTGGTTTCTTGTCCGTTCCAAGTTATTGGAGTGGGTTTACCTATGTTGGTACTGATGACTTTCATATTATGAAAATAAAAAAACCATCGCATTTGACGATGGCTTTAACATTATTTGGATTGATGAATGTTACTCCTTTTCTTCTCTATATAGCCTTTTGGTAATAAAGAACCCAATAAGCAGGCCGGTTCCGGCCATTAAAAATATAGATCCGGGCATGGCAATTTCGTTATTTACTCCATGGTGCCAAAGCACACCTCCAATAATTATTCCAGCTCCAATACCCATAAGTAATAATGCAAGATTGGATATAACAATTTTCCAAACGGGTGCAGGAGCTCTTTTTTCTTTTTTTCCACCAACAAAAATACTAGCGTCGGCTCCTTTTTCAATCAAAGCCATACGTTCTTTGTTTCGTGTCCAAAAATACAGATAGCAGATTCCAAAAATTACAACAAAAAGGCTGATAAAGACAACAGTTGGTCCGTTCATGATATTATTTTTTAAAGTTTGTTATGCCCATATGACGAGATATTGATTTGCGAGGTTACATTTCTTTTAATTTTATGAATTGTGTAACCAAGGATATATAATATTCGTCTTATATACCGAATGAGCACCGATACAGACCAACAACTTATTGATCTTTCCTTGAATGGTAATATAAATGCCTTTGCCAAGCTGGTGGAAAAGTACAAGCATATGGTGTATACTGTTGCTTTCCGAATGGTAAAAAGACGAGAGGAGGCTGAAGAGGTAGCTCAGGATACTTTTTTAAATGCCTATAATAACTTATCAAAATTCAAAAAAAGATCCAAATTTTCTACCTGGTTGTATCGGATAGTATATAATAAGTCTCTAGATTATTTGAAGAGTAATAAAAATCGTTCTACATTGGAGCTGGACGCCATTGAAAAATATGTAGGGCCGACCGATGAAAGTTTTTTTGAAAACATTGATAGGGAAGAAAGGAAAGAGATTATAAAGGGAGCCCTAAATAAGTTGTCGCCCAAAGACAATGCTTTGGTGGTTTTTTTTTATTTTGAGGAATTGTCCTTAAAAGAGATTTCAAAGATTATGGGTTTAAAAGAAAATGCGATAAAGGTGCGTTTGTTCAGGTGTAGGCAACAATTGGCCGCGATTTTATCTGAAAGATTGGCACCTGAAACCATAAAATGTTATGAAGGAAGAAGATAAATTGAACCATTCAAATGAGTGGATTACAGATGCAATTAAGGAAGTTGGCCTAGAAACTCCATCCCCTGAATTTACACGGAACGTGTTGTCCAAATTGGCAAAAAATAAGGTTAAGGATTCCCAGATTGAATATAGACCGTTAATAACCAAAAACGGATGGGCTTTTGTTGTTCTTTTGGTCATTTCGGTTTTTGTACTGTCGTTTGATGTTGGGGAAAGAGAAAGCAACGGCGAGCAAACTATTTTGGAGAAGGCGTTTGATTTTCTTTCCTATGATTTCTTTTCTGGAATCCAACTATCCGATACTGTTGTCATGGGAACCGTACTTTTTGCGGTTTTCGCATGTTTTCAGATCATAACTTTAAAACGATTTATTGAAAAGCAGGTATAAAAAATATGAACAAAAAAAACCGCAATTAATTTGCGGTTTTTTCTGCTAATAGAACTTTTTCTTATTTAATCATTTCGTAGCTGCGCGCTATGAAATTAGTAAGTTCTTCCCCTTTCAGAAGTCCTTTTGATAATCGGGCCAAATCCAGTGATTGATTGATCAATCGTTCACGTTTTTTAGCCGTTTTGGTGTTTAATATCTCACTCACCAGTTCATGATTGGTGTTTACAATAAGATTGAACATTTCTGGCATATTGCCCATTCCAAACATACCACCGCCTCCAGTTTGCTGCATCTCTTTCATTCTTCGCATGAATTCTGGTTCGGTTATGATAAAAGGAGAGGCAGTACTGTCCATGGCTTCCATCTGTATTGTAAAACCCTTTTCTTTGATCACTTCTTCAATTTCACCTTTCAGCTTTTCCTTCTCATCGTCTGATAGTTTAGAAATAGCAGTGTCTTCCTTTTTAATAAGGTTATCCACATGGTCAGCATCTACCCGTGCAAAAGAAAGCTTTTCCTTTGAAGTCTCCAGTTTTTGCATCAAATGGGACACAATAGGAGAGTCAAGTAGAAGTACTTCATAGCCTTTAGCTTTTGCTGCTTCAATATAACTGTGTTGTGCTTCTTTGTTGGAAGCGTACAAGACCACAAGTTTGTCGTCTTTGTCAGTTTGATTGTCCTTGATCTGCTTTTCTAATTCTTCATAGGTATAAAATTTGCCATCAACAGTTGGGTAGAGCGCAAATTTGTCAGCTTTTTCAAAGAATTTTTCCTCGGAAAGCATTCCGTATTCAATAACTACCTTGATGTCGTTCCACTTTTGCTCAAAATCTTCACGATTGTTTTTGAACAAGGAATTTAACTTGTCCGCCACCTTTCTTGTGATGTATGAAGAAATCTTCTTGACGGCTCCATCGGCTTGTAAATAAGATCTAGAGACGTTCAATGGAATGTCCGGAGAGTCAATTACTCCACGAAGCATTGTCAAGAACTCTGGTACAATACCCTCGACGTTGTCCGTTACAAAAACTTGGTTTTGGTACAGCTGAATTTTGTCTTTTTGTATGTTGAGGTCATTGGTCAACTTTGGAAAATAAAGGATTCCTGTCAAGTTGAATGGATAATCCACGTTCAAATGAATGTTGAACAATGGCTCCTCAAATTGCATGGGGTACAATTCTCGATAAAATGATTTGTAATCCTCATCTTTTAGATCTGCAGGCTGCTTGGTCCAAGCGGGAGTAGGGTTGTTGATAATATCATCTACTTCTTGGGTGGGTGCTGGATCTTCTTCTTTTGCACCTTCAGGTTTGGGAAGCGTTTCGGTTTTTGTGCCAAACTTGATGGGAATAGGCATAAATTTATTGTACTTTGTCAAAAGCTCCCTGATCTTGGCATCTTCCAAGAATTCAGTGGAATCTTCGGCTACATGCAGGATGATTTCAGTACCACGCTCTTCTTTTTTGGCTTCCTTCAGACTAAATTCAGGTGAGCCGTCGCATGACCAATGTACCGCAGATTCGTCTTTGAAACTTTTGGTGATGATCTCTACTTTATCTGCAACCATAAATGCAGAATAGAAACCAAGACCAAAGTGACCTATGATTCCTGCATCTTTGCCAACATCTTTATACTTATCCAGAAATTCTTCAGCTCCGGAAAAAGCCACTTCATTAATGTATTTTTTGACTTCTTCCTCGGTCATCCCAATGCCCTGGTCAATGATGTGGATTTGTTTTTTGTCCTTATCCACTTTAACCTCAATGATAGGGTTGCCGTATTCGACTTTGGCCTCTCCAATTGAGGTCAGGTGTTTTAACTTGAGTGTAGCATCCGTAGCGTTGGAAATAAGTTCACGTAAAAATATTTCATGATCGCTGTAAAGGAATTTTTTGATTAAGGGAAATATGTTCTCTACAGAAACATTGATTTTACCTGTCGCCATTGTTTAATAGTTTTCTTTATTTCTGTGTAATGACAAAAAAAATACCAGAATAGAGTATATGACAAACTGGCATTCGATAGCTCCTAAACTTGTCTAAGTTAGTTTTAACAAAATATTGTTTAATTTTATTATAAAATAATTAAACAAATTATGATATTTGAATTGTTGTAGAAATTGCTATGAGATAGATTCATGCTACAACTAGTTTGTTTATTTATTGGTTAGGTTGTGGAAAACGCATTTTCGCCCGAAGATGCGTTTTCTTTTTAATTGTGTTTATGTATGTGAATTTATTTGTTAAACAATTATAATCAAGTTTTGGAAAGGTATAAGATAATAGCTCACAGCTTTGAATGTCTGCGAACTATATCTTTAGATGGAAATATGCCAATCTGGTGAACTATTTTTCTGCTATTTTCATTCTTCCTTAGATATATTTTTTACTTTTCCATTGAATAGCTCCAGCTTTGTAAGTAATTACCTAAAGTATATATTATGTACAATTCGAAAATTGCGGGTCTAGGGTTTTATGTGCCTGAAAATGTGGTGACCAATAATGATTTGTCCAAATTAATGGACACAAATGACGAATGGATTCAGGAACGCACTGGAATTAAGGAAAGAAGACATGTGGTCAAAGGAACCGATACCACAACATCTATGGGGGTCAAAGCAGCCCAGATTGCTATTGATAGAGCCGGAATTGATAAAAACGATATAGATTTCATTGTTTTTGCGACATTGAGTCCAGATTATTATTTCCCTGGACCTGGTGTACTGGTTCAGCGCGACCTTGGTCTTATGACTGTTGGTGCCCTGGATGTGAGAAACCAATGCTCTGGTTTTGTTTATGGTGTTTCCGTTGCTGACCAATACATTAAAAGTGGCATGTATAAGAATGTTCTGGTGATTGGCTCAGAATTACATTCCCATGGATTGGATATGACAACGAGGGGGAGGGGTGTATCAGTCATTTTTGGTGATGGAGCTGGTGCTGCAGTACTCACCAGAGAGGAGGACACTTCAAAAGGTATATTATCCACCCACTTGCATTCGGAAGGTCAACATGCCGAGGAACTCTCCTTGATAGCGCCTGGAATGGGAAAACGATGGGTGACCGATATTATAAATGATGAAGACCCTGAGGATACTTCCTATTACCCATATATGAATGGTCAATTTGTGTTCAAAAACGCGGTAGTGCGGTTTAGCGAGGTGATTATGGAGGGACTTCAGACCAACAACTTGGGGCCTCAAGATATTGATATGCTTATTCCGCATCAGGCCAATTTGCGCATATCACAGTTTGTTCAGAAGAAATTTGGGCTTTCTGATGACCAAGTCTTTAACAACATTATGAGTTATGGAAATACCACTGCAGCCTCAATACCCATTGCTTTGACCGAAGCTTGGGAATCAGGAAAAATCAGCGAAGGTGATGTTGTTGTTCTTGCTGCTTTTGGAAGCGGATTTACTTGGGGGAGTGTTATCATAAAGTGGTGACAACCGTAATGATTAAAAAATAAAACCCCGATCCTTAAAGGATCGGGGTTTTTAAATGATAAACCTTGATAGATTAACCAACCAACACGCTACACAAGGAATATCAGATATGATTTACAAGATGCCCCCACTGGATTGTTTAGTATTGCTATCTCTTCGTTTACGTTGTTTGGCTCTATACTTGCCGCCTCCGAAGCGATAGTTGAGGCCTACATAGACATTGTTGCTTTCCCAGTTGAATCCACCTTCTTGCAAATAAGGACGTTGACCATCAAATGCAAATCGCATGGTATTGAATATGTCGTTGTAATTAAAACTTAACGTTCCCTTGCCTTGAGCAAAACTGTAACGTGCTCCAAGATTCACAAAATACATGGGTCGTACCTCAAATTGAAGTGTTCTGTTTTGTCCCCTGTAAAAACCAAACGCTTGGAGTGTAAGTTTTTTAGTCACGGTAAAACTGTTGTTCATTCGAAGATTCCACGCATTATTATCTACCTCCACGTTTTCAATAGTGATATCATCTTCCGTTGGATTTGAAATATCAGGATTCAAACTTTCTGTAATACCACGTTGGGTTTGTGAGTAATAGTCAAAGCTCCCATTGATGCTCCACCATTTCAACGGTTTGTAGTTTGTAGAAAGCTCAAAGCCGTAGGCGGATGTATTATCGAAATTGTCAAAGGTCAGAATCAATTTATTAAAATCAAGTCGGTCAACGTAGACTGCCCTATTTATCTCGTCGGATATTGATCTGTAGAAGATACCTGCTGTAATGCTTCCGTTTTTGATTCTTCTGGTATAGTTCATTTCGTATGAGTTGGTGAACTGGGGTTCCAAACTTGGACTTCCAAAAGATGAAATCAAAGGAGTGGCCCATTCCCTAATAGGGTTTACTTGACCCAAACCAGGTCTGTCCACACGTTTACTATAACTAACTTGCCATTGATTTTTTTCACTTGGATTATAAGTGAGAAAGGCGGAAGGATAAACCTGTGTATATTTGTCCGTAAACGCCCTTACCGTATTTGTATCAGCTTTTACCTCAACATCTTCAATGCGTACTCCAATCTGATATGACCATTTTTGCCTGTTTTGGCTAAAGGTAGCGTATGCTGAATATATATCCATATTGTAAACAAAATCCCTGCTTGGTGTTTGCACCAGATCGCCATTGGGGCTTGGTGACAGACCTGTTGAGGAGTAGTCCACGTCAGTCTCAAAATTTCTGGATTCCAAGCCAATTTCTATTTTGGAAATACTATCCAACGGATTTACATAATCTAGATTGGCAATGGTCTGAGTTCGGTCAGTATCCACAAAATCCATATAATCGGGAAATAAGGTGGCTCCGGTAGACCTGAAATTTGCATCCTGACCACTTTCAAAAGTGTTGTGGTCTACTTCTAGTTCTATGTTGTGACCTTCCTTTTTAAAATCAAGTTTATAGTTGAAATTGTACTGCTGACTGGTATTGTCACTTACATCATTGAAAAACTGGGTAAGGTTTCTTGCTAAATCGTTGTTGTACGTGACTCCTGTGATGCCTTCGCCTTTACCATCGAATATATTTTGATTGGTAAATATGGAAATGGTGTTTTTATCATTCAAATAGAAATCTACCCCTGCCTTATACAAATGCGATTTGTTGTTGTTGAAAAAATCAAACTTCTGTAACGAGTTTTCATCAAGCCTTAATATTGTTCCGTTATTCACATATTTTCCAATATTGTTACCGTAATTGCCATAGAAATTGAATTTTCCGTTTCGGTAGTTAAGATCAATGGATGAATTGAATTTGGCCTCTATGCTCTTGGTAAGACCAGTTGTGATACTGCCGTTAAATCCTATATTGGCATTTTTATGAAGGACAATATTGATAATTCCGCTCATGCCTTCAGGGTTGTACTTGGCCGAGGGGTTAGTTATCAATTCAATGGACTTGATGGAAGTAGAAGGAATTTGCCTAAGCAGCTGTGCAACGGGTACATTGGACAATTTTCCGTCGACCATTACCCGTACATTGGAATTTCCTCTCATACTTATATCTCCGGTCTGAGAATCAACATTCACAGAAGGAATATTGTTCATGATATCCGAAGCAGTAGCACCTGCAGTGGTCAAATCTTTTCCAACATTGATTACCTTACGGTCAACTCGTTGTTCAATGGTCGTGCGTTCAGCAACTACCTCAACTTCGTCTAGCTTTGCTGTTTCTTCCGTAAGTGTTATGGTGCCAACATTTACTTTTCGGTTTCTTTTGGTAATAATCAATTTTTGGGTGTGTGTTTTGTATCCGATGAATTGAACTTCCAACACAAATGTACCTTCTGGTAACTTTTTGATTTCAAAAGTTCCGTCGTCAGCAGTAATACCACCAGTAATGGTTTGTGTACCGTCTTCAGATTTAACAACAATTGCCGCATAAGCAACAGGTTGTTTTAAATCGTTGTCGATAACAATCCCTGAAATAGAGCCTATTGGAGGTTCGTTGTCATTGGTTGCTGCGAAGATTGTAGAATGTGCACTGCATAAGAACAGCGCGAAAAGTAGAATTACCCTTTTCATGAGTTCGTTTGTTTTTGATTGATGATGTCTACTAGACGATATTGTTATGGGAATGTTACACCTTGGCTTGGGTTTAACACTTTTTAACAAAACCCTTAGAGGTCACAGTTTGTAAGTTATTGGGGGAAAGTCATACAAAAGATAAACCCTGACTTACGATAACAATCGCAACGCCAGGGCTTTTACATTGATAAGCTATACTAAACACTAACCATTAACTATAAAAAATACAGACTTACCAATGATTAATCTTATACGTACAATAGACGGTTTTTTTTTGGAATAGTTACAAGCATTGGTTTAGTTTAACACATAAATTAACAAATGGCAGGCACACTTGTTTTCGGAGCATCGTTAAATCCGAGTAGATACAGCAATTTGGCAATACATAGATTGGTTGAAAGCCAAAAGGAAACCGTTGCGTTTGGGGTGCGCGAGGGAACTGTTTCTGGTATACAAATTAAGAACAACCTAGATGATTTTCAAAATATACATACCATTACTTTGTATTTAAACCCAAAACGGCAAAAAGAGTATTACAATAAGATACTTGACCTTAAGCCTGAAAGGGTGATTTTTAATCCTGGAACCGAAAACCCTGAATTTGCCCAAATTCTTGATGAAGCTGGAATCAAAGTTGAAAATGCATGTACGTTGGTTTTGTTGGCTACTGGACAGTATTAAGGGGTAGTATGTTTTGTTCGTATCAACCAAAGTCCAAAAAAGGTCAGCACCCCATTCAATGGTAATAACTCATATCCCATAACATATCCTCCCAGATATTCGGAAGGGATATTGGCAATAGTCCATATAACAAGCACTGAAAGTAATCCAACCACCCAAACATACTTGTCTTTTATGTGATGTTTGGTGAAAATTCCAAAGGCAAAGAGCCCTAAAAGAGGGCCATAAGTGTATCCCGCCACGGTCAAAAGACTGTCGATTACGTTGCTACTTAAAATATACTTAAACGAAATAATTACCAAAATCAGCATAATGCTCATGGCGATATGTGTGCGTTTTCTGGTTTTCTTTTGCTTTTCCTCCGTTTGCTTTTCCACATTTAAAAAATCAACACAAAATGAAGTGGTAAGTGAGGTCAAAGCGCTATCAGCGCTGCTGTAGGCGGCTGCAATAAGTCCTAGCATAAATGTGATGGCCAGCGTTAGCCCCAATCCACTGTTAAGGGCAATCTCTGGAAACAAAAGGTCAGATTTTGGCTCTCCATCCATTAGTGGAATGGTAATGCCATTTTTATTGGCAAAGATGAAAAGTAAAGCACCCAACAACATAAAAAGAAAAGTGACCCCTACCAATACTAGGCTAAAGGACACCATATTCTTTTGCGCATCCTTCAAGGTTTTACAGGTAAGGTTCTTTTGCATCATATCTTGGTCCAATCCGGTCATGCAAATGGTGACAAACATTCCTCCGACAAAAGATTTTATAAAATGATTTCGGTCCAAAAGACTATCAACAAAAAGAAATCTATTGTATTCTTTTAATTCATCAGAAGCTAAAAACTCACCAAAACTCCAATTCAGCTCTTTGTTGATGAGAATTATGGACAATACCACTGCAAGAATCATGAATAGCGTCTGCAGAGTATCTGTCCATACGATGGTCTTTATTCCCCCTCTATTGGTGTAGACCCAAATTAGTACTATTGAAATGACCACTGTAAACTCAAAACGAATGCCCAAACCATCAAAAACGAACTGTTGTAATACAATGGCGACCAAGTATAACCTAAAAGATGCACCCAACACCCTCGAAATAAAGAAGAAAAAGGCTCCGGTCTTTTGGCTTACCACCCCAAATCTATCCAATAAATATTCATAGATAGATGTGAGATTGTACTTGTAATACAAGGGTAACAATACATAAGCTACCACAAAATAGCCGAAAAGATAACCCAGTACCACCTGCATATATCCAAACTGTGAATCCTCGACCCATCCTGGGACCGAAATAAAGGTTACCCCAGAGAGTGAGGCGCCGACCATTCCGAAGGCTACCAAATACCATGGAGATTGTTTACCGGCTTTAAAAAAATCTGCGTTGGAATCGTTCTTCCCTGTGAAATAGGAAATAATCATCAATACCAAAAAATAAGCACCGATGAGCAATAGAATCTGGGTGGCTGTCATAGAATGTGTTTGATTTGCAAAATACAAAAGTAAATCGGTAACGCTAAAATCGTAATTTTGCATAACATTAGATTTTATGGAGTTTTCATCAAAAATTTTGGAAAATGCGGTTTATGAAATGTCCCAGTTACCTGGGATAGGGAGGCGAACTGCACTTCGATTGGTGCTGCATTTGCTCAAACAACCCGAAGAGCGTACACACTTGCTTTCAGAAGCATTGTTGCAACTAAGGGATGAGGTTAATTTTTGTAAAACTTGTCACAATATTTCTGACACCGAAACATGTGAAATCTGCTCTAATTCCAAAAGAGATAGGAGTTTGGTGTGCGTAGTAGAAGATATTCGAGATGTAATGGCTATTGAAAGCACAAGCCAGTATAATGGTCTTTATCATGTGCTGGGGGGTAAAATATCACCCATGGAAGGAGTGGGGCCACAAGATTTGAACATCGTATCCTTGATCAAAAGAGTTAAGGAAGAAGATGTCAAAGAACTTATTTTTGCATTGAGTTCAACAATGGAGGGCGATACCACGAATTTTTACATTTATAAACAACTTGAAGGATTGAATGTTGAGACTTCCACCATAGCAAGAGGAATTTCAGTAGGAGATGAACTGGAGTATGCGGATGAGGTGACTTTAGGCAGGAGCATATTGAACAGGGTACCTTTTGAAAATTCAATTAAAGCGAACTGATGCGAATTGAAAATAATACATATAAATTAAAAATAAGACGAATTCTTTGCTATTTTTGCAAAATATAAGTCAATATTACTTCGTTAGATAAGAATATGTCAAAATTTGAATTGAAATTACCGCAGATGGGAGAAAGTGTTGCAGAAGCAACATTGACAACTTGGTTAAAAGAAGTTGGGGATACCATCGAATTGGACGAAGCAGTATTTGAAATTGCAACCGATAAGGTGGATTCTGAAGTGCCCAGTGAGGTAGAGGGGGTGTTGTTGGAAAAACGATTTAATGTCGATGATGTTATTAAGGTTGGAGAAGTCGTAGCGGTAATCCAAATGGAGGGGGATGCACCAGAAGCTTTAAGCAATGGTGCGGATTCCACAGATGAAATAGAAGATATCGAAGAACCAGTAGCTATATTGGAAGGTCAAATAGTTCAGGTTGCTGAATCTGTATCCAGCACAGGTCATGATTTTTCAAGTTCTGAACGTTTTTATTCTCCTTTGGTAAAGAATATTGCAAAGGAGGAAGGAGTGTCAATGGAAGAATTGGAATCCATTATAGGTACTGGAAAAGAAGGAAGGGTAACAAAAAATGACATAAAGGCATTCTTGAAAAACCGTTCTACCAAAGGCAACCCTTCCGTTACTAAGGCACCAAGTAAGGATGAAACCGTCCAAGTACCTGTAAAAACTGAAACAACTAAAGCAGTACCGGAAACTTCGAAAGCATCACCTGTTCCGGTGACAGATGGAGATGAGGTAATTCCGTTGACAAGAATGGGCAAACTTATTGCCCAGCATATGGTAGATAGCATTTCTACCTCTGCGCATGTGCAGAGTTTTATCGAGGTAGATGTGACCAATGTTGTCAATTGGCGGAATAAGGTCAAAAAAGAATTTGAGCAACGCGAAGGCGAAAAATTGACTTTCACGCCAATATTTATGGAAGCCGTTGCCGTTGCTATTAAAAAGTACCCATTGATAAATATTTCTTTGGATGGAGATAATGTTATCAAAAAGAAAAACATCAATTTGGGTATGGCAGCAGCATTGCCAGACGGAAATCTTATTGTTCCGGTCATTAAAAATGCTGACCAACTTAATTTGGTAGGCATGGCCAAAACCGTTAATGACTTGGCCAATAGGGCCAGAAACAATCAATTAAAACCAGATGAGATTAAAGATGGAACCTATACCGTCACAAATGTCGGCTCATTTGGCAGTGTTTTTGGCACTCCGATAATCAATCAGCCCCAAGTTGGCATTTTGGCGCTCGGAGCAATCAGAAAAATGCCTTCGGTGATAGAAACCGATCAGGGCGAATACATTGGTATAAGAAGTAAAATGTTTCTTTCTCATAGTTATGATCACAGAGTGGTGAACGGTGCCTTGGGAGGTATGTTCGTTAAGACCGTTGCAGATTATTTGGAATCTTGGGACGTAAATAGGGAAATCTAAGCATAAAAAGTCATTTTTTTCTTTCCACTATTATTACCTTAGAGGCTCAATTCAATACACCCGTAAATGAAATGTTTCGCCTCAATAAATTTGGTCTTACTTTTTTTGTTCTGTGGTTCAATAGTGGCTCAGGATCTTTCTGAATATCAAAAAAAGGTTTTTGAGAAAAATGGTGAAAGTATTCCTTATCGCTTGTTGCTTCCCAAAGATTTCGATGCTTCAAAAAAATATCCTTTGATACTGTTCTTGCATGGCTCAGGGGAACGTGGAAATGATAATGAGGCTCAGTTGGTCCATGGTTCCAAATTGTTTTTGAAAGACGAATTAAGGAGTAAATACAAAGCCATAGTTGTTTTTCCTCAATGTAAAGCTCAAAGTTCATGGGCGAAAATCGATGTTGAAGGAGATTTTCCGAACAGGGAGTTTATTTTTTATAAGGATGCAGAGCCAACCAACGACATGATATTGTTGGAGGGTTTACTGAAGCATTTAAAGAAGACTTATAAATTGGACAAGAAAAGGATTTATGTTGGGGGGCTCTCCATGGGAGGAATGGGAACCTTTGAACTGGTCAGAAGAAATCCCAAGATGTTTGCCGCGGCTCTTCCTATCTGTGGAGGGGCAAACCCCGAAATATCCAAGAAACTTAGAAAGCCCTATTGGTGGGTTTTCCACGGGAGCGATAATCAAGTGGTTCCTGAAAAATACTCATCCCAAATGGTAAAAGCTATGAAGGCCCTAGGGGCCGATGTGAAATATTCTGTATATGATGGAGTGGGACACAACAGCTGGGACAACGCCTTCGCTGAACCCGAATTGTTGGCATGGCTATTCTCTAAATCTAAATAAAACCTACATGGAATTACAATTAAAAAAACCAATTTGCTTTTTTGATCTGGAGACCACGGGTACCAATGTGGCCAAAGATCGAGTTGTCGAGATTTCGATTTTGAAGATTTTTCCCAATGGAAACAAAGAAAGCAAGACTTGGTTGGTTAATCCGGAAATGCCCATCCCGCCAGAAGTGGTTGCGGTACACGGTATTTCAAATGAGAAAGTAGCTAATGAACCTACTTTCAAACAATTATCCAAGGAAATCTATAAAATGGTTAAGGACAGCGATTTGGCTGGATTTAATTCAGATAGGTTTGA
The DNA here is from genome assembly GCF_004804315.1 of Flagellimonas onchidii. Lineage (GTDB taxonomy): Bacteria > Bacteroidota > Bacteroidia > Flavobacteriales > Flavobacteriaceae > Flagellimonas > Flagellimonas onchidii. The sequence goes on along the minus strand of NZ_SRXX01000016.1, from coordinate 52,717 downwards.
TATTCCGCTTTTGGCAGAAGAAATGCTGCGTGCAGATGTTGACTTTGATATGAAAAACATGATGTCCGTTGATGTGCAGACTATTTTCCATAAAATGGAAAAACGAACCTTGGGAGCGGCCTATAAATTCTATTGTGATAGAGATTTGGACGATGCCCATAGCGCGGAAGCCGATACAAATGCCACCTATGAAGTACTCAAGGCGCAGTTGGATCGTTATCCTGAATTGGAAAATGACGTAAAAAAACTATCGCAGTTCACTACACGCAAGCAATCGTTGGATTTTGCAGGGTTTATTGGATTGAATGAAAATGAAGAACCCATTTTTTCTTTCGGAAAACACAAAGGAAAAACAGTTGATGAAGTCATGGAATCAGAACCCGGTTATTTTGGATGGATTTTGAATGCCGACTTTCCGCTGTACACAAAAAAGGTGCTTACCCAAATCAAGCTGAGCAAGCTGAATAATAAACTGTCTTAAACACAATTCTTAAATAATAAATAATGAAGCTGATCTGTATCGGCAGAAACTATGCTGCCCATATCGAAGAACTGGAGAACGAACGACCCAAAGAGCCTGTAGTTTTTATAAAACCTGATTCGGCCATTTTACCCAAAGAGCAGGATTTTTATATCCCTGAGTTTTCAAATGACGTACATTATGAAGTTGAGGTTTTGGTCAAAATCAAAAAGGTGGGAAAACATATTTCCAAGCAATTTGCCCATACATATTATGATGAAATAGGACTTGGAATCGATTTTACCGCAAGAGATGTTCAAGCTCAGTTAAAAACCAAAGGATTACCTTGGGAAAAAGCTAAAGGATTCGACGGATCAGCAGTGGTCGGTAAGTGGTTAAAAAAAGATAAGTACGAAAATATTGACAATTTGCATTTTTCCTTGTTAAAAAATGGGGAAAATGTTCAGGAGGGCAATACATCCTTGATGTTGTGGAAGATAGACGAGCTTATCGCATATGTATCCACTTATTTTATGCTTAAAAAGGGAGATATTTTGTTCACGGGCACTCCGGCAGGGGTTGGTAAAGTTAGTCCAAATGATTACCTTTCAGGTACACTGGAAGGAGAGAATATGTTTGAAATTACTGTGAGATAATGATTTACAACCTCGACAAAGTAAATGAAATGGCAGAAGGAGACCAGGACTTTATAACCTCTGTTGTTTCAGTTTTTTTAGAAGAAGTCCCAATGGATTTAGAAGGGCTTGAAAAGGCGATAGAAGCCAGGGACTATGAAAATGTATACAAGCTTGCCCACAAAATAAAGCCTAATGTGGATTTATTGGGTATGGAGCAAACTAGAGCGACTGCACTTGAAATTGAGACACTGGGAAAAACCACCACTGACATTGATGAAATTGAGCAAAAATTTCCTTTGCTTAAAAAGGATGTGCTTCAGGTGGTGTCCGAACTCAAAAAAGACTTTAATCTTTAGATGCAAGCCGAAATCATAACCATTGGGGATGAAATTCTCATTGGTCAGATAGTGGATTCCAACTCGGTGTTCATAGCCACAGAATTGAACAAAATCGGTGTTTCGGTATATCAGATTACATCTGTTCAAGATACTCGTGAACACATTTTGGAGGCAATGACTGCTGCTGGGTCCCGTTCCTCAATTGTTATCATCACCGGGGGATTGGGTCCAACCAAAGATGACGTTACCAAGTATACGTTATGTGAATTTTTCGAGGACAAATTGGTCATGGATAAAAATGTACTTGCCCATGTGGAATCATTGTTTGAAAAGTACATTTCCACTCCAATTTCGGACTTGAATAGAAAGCAAGCTTTGGTACCTTCAAAGGCTACCGTTTTACATAATGCTCATGGAACAGCTCCTGGAATTTGGATGAAAATTGAGGATACCGTCTTCATATCATTGCCTGGGGTACCTCTGGAAATGAAACATTTAGTTCGAGATTATGTGGTTCCAAAGATTATAGAAGAGTATGAACGGCCACATATTTTGCATAAGACCATCCTTACATATGGACTCGGTGAGAGTGCACTTGCCGAAAAAATAGAAACATGGGAAGATAATCTTCCCGATTTCATCAAGTTGGCTTACCTGCCAAATTTGGGAAGGGTGAGACTCCGCTTGACCGCTAAAGGAAGTGATAAAAACGTTTTGGTCAATGCAGTTGATGTGGAGGTTAAAAAACTCTACTCACTAATTGGTGATATCATTTATGGGGAGGACGAAACTGACGCAATCGAAAATCAAGTGGCCACGTCATTGACCAAAAATCAACTGACGTTAAGTACGGCCGAGAGTTTTACAGGAGGTAAAATAGCAGAAAGAATAACGGCAATTCCTGGGGCTTCGACATACTTTAAGGGAAGTATTGTGAGCTATTCTACTGAAACCAAAATAAAGCTATTATGCGTTCCGAAGGAGTTGGTTGAAAAGCATTCAGTTGTTAGTAAAGAGGTGGCCATGGCTATGGCGAAAAATGCACGAAAGATTTTGAACACCGATTTTTCTATTGCCACTACGGGCAACGCAGGACCAACTAAGGGAGATTCAGATGAGGAAGTGGGGGCAGTATTTATTGCCATCAGTACTCCAAAGTTCACTTTTGCACAACAATTCACTATGGGAAATCAACGCGAACGGATTGTTCAAAAGTCTGTAAACAAAGCGTTTGAGCTATTGCTGAAAGAAATTTTAAATTTCTAAAAAAGATTTTTGTGCATCCCATTAAATTGCTATAAATTTGCAGCCTCAATAAAATCACTCAAAAGTTAGGGAGATGTCTAAAGTTTGTGAAGTTACAGGTAAAAAGGTGATGTTTGGGAACAACGTTTCCTTCTCTATCAATAAGACCAAAAGAAGATTTGATGTAAATATCTCGAAAAAAAGATTTTACATTCCTGAAGAGGACCGTTGGGTTACCCTTAACGTTTCTTCCAGAGGTTTAAAGATTATCAACAAAAAAGGAATCTCTGCTGTTTTGAAGGAAATCAATTCCAAGAAATAGTCAGAGTAAGGTTTTAAGAAAGATACAATGGCAAAGAAAGGAAATAGAATTCAGGTTATTTTAGAGTGTACAGAGCACAAAGACTCTGGTATGCCTGGTACTTCAAGGTACATCACCACCAAGAATAAGAAAAACACGCCAGATAGGATGGAAATCAAAAAATTCAACCCTATCCTTAAGCGCATGACCGTTCATAAAGAAATTAAGTAATTAGGCTTTTTACTAAATAAAAGCAAATCATAAAAAGTAAGCCATGGCAAAGAAAACAGTAGCAACACTTCAGTCATCATCAAAAAGATTGACCAAGGCCATAAAAATGGTAAAGTCTCCAAAAACGGGAGCTTATACATTTGTAGAATCAGTTATGGCCCCTGAATTGGTCAACGATTGGTTGAACAAGAAGTAATTAGCTTATACAAAATTGAAAAGCCGCAATATAGCGGCTTTTTTTATGCCCTTACTTTCCTATCTTTGGCAACTGATGTTGAATGCTTATGAGTCTATTTAAAAAGATATTTTCTTCGGACAAAAAAGAGACCTTGGACAAGGGTCTTGAAAAATCAAAAACCAGTTTCTTCGGAAAATTGAGCAAGGCGGTTGCCGGAAAATCCAAAGTAGACGATGAGGTTTTGGACAATTTGGAAGAAGTCTTGGTCACTTCTGATGTAGGGGTTAACACAACTCTGAAAATCATAGAACGCATCGAAGAACGTGTTTCCAAAGATAAGTATATGGGAACCGAAGAACTCAATACAATTTTAAGAGAGGAGATTGCTGGTCTGCTTTCTGAAACCCATGTGGGCGAGGATGCCGACTTTGCGGTACCAGATGATAAAAAACCCTATGTGATTATGGTAGTTGGGGTCAATGGTGTGGGTAAGACCACTACCATTGGAAAGTTGGCCCATCAATTTAAAAATAAAGGTTTGAAAGTTGTTTTGGGCGCTGGGGATACATTTAGGGCTGCCGCCATAGATCAGTTACAAGTTTGGGCGGATAGAGTTGATATTCCTATTGTAAAGCAAAAAATGGGAAGCGACCCGGCATCCGTGGCTTTTGATACCCTAAACTCGGCTGAAGCAGATAATGCCGATGTTGTTCTGATAGATACTGCAGGACGCTTGCACAATAAGGTTAATTTGATGAACGAGCTCTCAAAAGTGAAGAGGGTGATGCAAAAAGTGGTTCCTGATGCTCCGCATGATGTTTTGTTGGTTTTAGATGGTTCAACCGGTCAAAATGCCTTTGAACAAGCCAAACAATTTACTAAGGCCACCGAAGTGACCAGTTTGGCAGTCACCAAGTTGGATGGAACCGCAAAGGGTGGTGTGGTCATAGGTATTTCAGATCAGTTCCAGATACCCGTTAAATACATTGGGGTAGGTGAAGGAATAGAAGACCTTCAGGTTTTTAATAAATACGAATTTGTGGATTCGTTTTTTAAACTTTAGTCAAGAACAAATTCGAAGGTTTAGCCAAATATTCCCTAAATTTAGTCGGTCGAGCACTAAGACATGGGAAGAGTACATTTATTCGAATTTGAAGACCAAAAATGGTTTCCAAGCTTCTTAAGAAATTATGGTACCGACTTCCTTCAATTTTTATCCAATAAAACAAGACTTTATAAACCGGTAGTTCCGGTAATCGAAAGAGGAATAGAAGCCTGTGGGGTAAATCGAATCATCGATTTGGGCTCAGGTGGAGGTGGAGGACTGTATTGGTTGAATTTGGAACTTAAAAAGAACTACCCCGATCTTAAAATAGTGCTCACTGACTATTATCCGAATCTTGGTGCTTTCGAATACACAAAAAAGCAATCAGACAATTTTGAATACATCACTACTTCCATTGATGCCAGAAATGTACCTAAAAGTTTAAAAGGTTTACGAACCCAGTTCCTATCCCTGCATCATTTTAGGCCCCATGATGCCAAACAAATATTGCAGAATGCAGTAAATGCCAATAGTGTAATTGGCGTTTTTGAAGCGCAAGAAAGGAGTGTGCCAAGCATTCTGGCGATGCTTTTTTCTCCCATTTCTGTTTTATTGACAACACCTTTCATAAAACCTTTTAAAATGGGCAGGTTGATTTTTACCTATTTAATTCCGACAGTTCCATTATTTGTACTTTGGGATGGTGTTGTTTCCTCCTTACGAACCTATTCCGTTGAAGAAATGAAGGCTTTGGTGAATGATTTAGAGAACAAGGAAGCTTATGAATGGGAAATTGAACGGGTAAAGTCTGGGCCTGGTGTGATACTGTATCTTTTAGGAATTCCAAAACTTAGTTAATCAATAATGAAAAAATACGTTTTTCTTTTTATCCTAACGGCTATTGTGCTGTGCTGTGCTGAACAGGACAAAAAACAAACCTCAAAAGTAGAGAAAGTCAAAATTGCATGCGTTGGGAACAGTATTACGTATGGTGCGGGTATGGCAGATAGGGAAAATAATGCCTACCCAATCCAATTACAAAATATGTTGGATGATGCATATGAGGTGAAAAATTTTGGTATCAGTGGAAGGACCTTGCTTAAAAAGGGTGATTTGCCCTATTGGGAAACCGAGCAATACCAACAAGCTTTGGACTATAATGCAGATATTGTTCTTATCAAACTTGGAACTAACGATACCAAAGTACCGAACCGTCAACATCTTGATGAGTTTGAATCAGATTATAAAGCATTGGTTGACTCTTTCAGGGAGGGAAATGAAAAGGCCAGAATCATCTTAGTGCTTCCGGTCCCATCGTATATGAAGGATAGCACAAGCATTTGGAATCCTGTCATTAAAAGTCAAATAACCCCAAAGACTCAAAAGGTTGCAAACGATTTGGGGCTTGAAACCATCGATTTGTATCAATTATTTGTAGGAAATCCTAGCTTGATGCCGGATGAAATACATCCCTCTTCACTAGGAGCAACCTTGATAGCTAAAAGAGCTTACGAAGCTATAAAGCATGAAACGTATGATTTTGATTTGGTCGAAACTTTACAAGTAGAAAACATTAAAAAATCAAACTTTTATGGTTTTGATCAGTTCGATTTTGAAAAAGACGGATTACAACTAAAAGTGGTTCGTCCCAAAAGACCTTTAAAAGATAAACCTTGGATTTGGAGAGCACGTTTCTTTGGACATGAACCGCAAACCGATATTGCGCTATTAGAACGCGGGTTTCATGTAGTTTACTGCGAAGTAGGGACCTTTTTTGGTAATCCTGAAGCTGTTGCACAATGGAACAAATGCTACGATTTAATGATCAAAGCAGGAATGAATCCAAAACCTGCATTGGAGGGAATGAGCCGAGGTGGTCTTATTATTTACAATTGGGCCGCTGAAAATCTTGATAAAGTTGCTTGTATCTATGCTGATGCACCCGTTTTGGACGCACGCAGCTGGCCAGGAGGATTTGGCAATGGCATAGGAAGTCCTCCAGATTGGGAGCTTGCCAAACAACGATATGGATTGACATCTGACATGCCCTCGGATAACTTCAAAGGTTGGCCTATGCATAAGACTGAACTTTTGGCGGCATCTGGTATTCCCATGCTTCATGTATGTGGCCTTGCGGATAAAGTTGTTCCCGTTGATGAAAATACGCGTCTGTTCGCTGAAAAAGTAGATTCATTGGGCGGTAATATCAAGATAATGTATAAAGAGGGTGTGGGCCATCATCCACACAGTTTGGAAAATCCAACCAAGATTGTTGATTTTATTTTACGGGCAACGGGACATAAGACCAATTTCGCTTCAATTCCTGCTCCCGCTTCTGAATATCGCTCCGCTGCGGGATGGAAAGAAGGAAAAGGATGGTGGTCACAGGCGGAACAAATCGATTCGTTGTGCCAAGCCTCTAAGGATATTGACCTTTTATTGATAGGCAATTCCATTACCCAAGGTTGGGGTGGCCCAAGAGATTGGGTAACTTATAAACCAGGGCAACCTGCAGCTGATGCATCTTTTAAAGATTTAGAGTGGATAGGTGCTGGCATTTCAGGAGATAGAACGCAGCATATAGCTTGGCGGCTTAAAAATGGAAAATATGAAGCTTGTAATCCTAAGGTGGTAAGTTTGGCAATTGGGGTAAACAATTTTCCTGATGATTCAGTAGAAGAGATTGTGGATGGACTTAAAAATACCTTGGCGATCGCGGAAGAAAAATTTCCTGAATCCGCCATCTTGTTCTTTGGCCCTTTGCCCACTGGTTTGGATCCGACTTCCGACAGAAGAAAGAAATATAGAGAAATACATGCTAAGCTTTCCGGTTTGGAATATGCGAAAAACATCCAATATCATAACTTGGAGAGATATTTCAGCAATGAAGATGGAACCTTAAAAGAGGAGGAACTCAGTACCGATGGTATTCACCTTCAACCGAAGGGGTATGAAACTTGGGCAAAGTACATCAAAGAACAAATTGACAAAATCAACCAACCATAAAAACACGATAATATGAAAAAATTACTCTTGCTGTTACTATTATTATTGACCAATGTCGGTTTTGCCAAGATATGGACTCCCACCATACTTTCTGATAATATGATATTGCAACAACAATCCGAAGCTACGATTTGGGGCTGGACAACAGCCACTGGAGAAACCATAACGATTACTGGCTCTTGGAGTGATGTTGTTGTTACCACAAAAGCTAACCAGGGCATATGGTCAGCCAAATTGCCTACGCCAGTGGCAGGAGGGCCGTACACGGTTACCATAAAAGGTCATGAAGAAATTGTATTTTCAAATGTATTGATAGGGGAAGTTTGGATTGCTTCCGGTCAATCCAATATGCAGTGGACACCGAATATGGGGTTGGACAATGTCCAGGAGGAAATAAAAAATGCTAATTACTCTAATATTCGTTTCTTTCAGGTTCCACAACGTAAGTCTTCAACGCCACAAGATGACACTCCTGGGGAATGGCTTATATGCTCACCTGAAACCATGCAGAACTTTAGTTCGGTGGCCTATTTCTTTGGCAGAAAATTATATAAAGATCTTTCAATACCTATTGGACTTATAAGTTCCAATTGGGGAGGTACTCCCGTTGAGGTTTGGATTCCAGAAACTCTTATTGATAGTGATGCAGAGCTCAGTGAGGCAGCAACAAAGGTTGGAACAAATGAATGGCGACCTCATTTACCTGGGGATTGTTATAATGCTATGTTCATCCCTTGCTAAATTATGATATAGCTGGGGCCATTTGGTATCAGGGTGAATCTAATCGTGCTAATTCCAAATCCTACTATAAATCATTTCCATTATTAATCGAGTCATGGAGGAATCTCTGGGATAAGGATTTTCCCTTTTACTATGTTCAGATTGCACCGTTCGATTATGATAAGGACAAAAAGGATATCAAAGCGGCGGTAGTGCGTGATGCACAACTGTATACCATGTTGTCTGTACCCTACACGGGAATGGCGGTTACAAACGACATTGGAAACCTAAAAAATATTCACCCAACGAACAAGCAGGAAGTTGGACGCAGATTGGCTTTATGGGCACTGGCCAAAACTTATGGGGTAAAGGATGTGGAATATAGCGGACCCATTTATAAAAGTATGGAGGTGAAACGGAATAAAATTATTTTGACTTTTGACCATGCCGAAAGTGGTTTGAGCATAAAAGGCAAAGCCTTAAAGGAATTTTACATTGCTGGGGCAGACAAAAAGTTTTATGAAGCAAAAGCTCGAATAAAAGGAGATAAGGTTGAAGTGTACTCCAGTAAAGTAAAAAAACCAGAAGCTGTACGATTTGCTTTTGATGACAAGGCTCTACCTAACTTAATGAATAATGAAGGTCTACCGGCATCTGCGTTCAGAACGGATACCTGGGAAATATCTTTGGAATAGAAACTTAATAATATGGTGATGCGTGTGTTGATTATGGTCGGTTTGGTTGCTTGTCTTCAAACAGAGGCGCAAATTCAACACCCTAAAGCCAGCCCGTTTTCAAAAGTCGAGCAAGAAATAGGGTTGTCGAAGATTACCGTTCATTATTCAAGACCTGGGGTAAAGGGAAGACATATTTTTGGTGCTCGACCCGATGGCGAACCTGGATTGGTGCCTTATGGCCGAATCTGGAGGGTGGGCGCCAATGAAAGCACTAAAATTACAGTCGATTCCGATGCAAAGGTGATGGGTAATAGATTACCAAAGGGAACCTATGCTTTGTATGCCTTTCCTGAATCCGATGTCTGGCAAATCGCATTTCATACCAATATTACCCATTGGGGTGATGGTCGTAAAAATTACAATCCAGGAGAAGACCTGTTTCGAATTAAGGCCAAGCCTCACAGAGTATCTTATCATCAGGAGAACCTTTTAATTTCATTTGACTCCATAACCCACAATTCAGCTCAAATGAAATTGATATGGGCCAATACTATGGTTGTTATCCCCTTTGAAGTGGATACCCATTCATTGATGAAAAAAGAAATTCTTAAACAGATTGAAGAAAACCCAACAGCCCAAACCTATTATGAATCAGCTCGCTATTTGCAAGAACAAGGGATTGAGTATGAACGCGCTTTGGTCTATTTGGAAAAAGCCTTGCAGCTGGGAGGTGATACCTACTATTTCCATAGAGTAAAATCTTTGGTTGAGGCTCAACTTGGAGATTATAAGTCTGCAATAAACTCAGCTGAAAAATCCTTAAAAATTGCAGATTCTCTCGGAAAAGACGAGTTCGTGCGGATGAATCGGAAAAATATTAAAGCTTGGAAAGAACTTTTGAGGTGATTCATAGAAAAGGTTGAGGTCCAATAGATCAAACTGTCATGCTAGTTGAACTAAAAACACATTGTTGACTCTTTGGTGGAATCTTGTATGTCGATTTGGCTTTGTTGCTTTGTTTCTAAGTTTTATTGCCAATAGGTCTATAGGATCAAAGGTTTCTGTATACAATTATGCACTAAAATCGACCAGTTACGTGGCTTATTGTATTTTTGCACTCCATTTATAGGAAATATGCGGACAAAATCGCTCAAGAAAAACAAAATCAACGTAGTTACCTTAGGTTGTAGCAAGAATGTATACGACTCAGAGGTACTTATGGGGCAATTGAAGGCCAACAACAAAGAGGTGGCTCACGAAGAAGAAGGAAATGTGGTTGTTATCAATACCTGTGGATTTATAGCTAATGCCAAGGAGGAGAGTGTTAACGCCATTTTGGAGTACGTTCAGAAGAAAGAAGCCGGGGATGTAGATAAGGTTTTTGTTACTGGGTGTTTGAGTGAAAGATATAAACCAGATTTACAAAAGGAAATCCCTAATGTGGATGAGTATTTTGGAACGAGCGATTTACCTAACCTGCTTAAAGCGCTAGGTGCGGATTACAAACACGAATTGCTTGGCGAACGCTTGACCACCACTCCCAAGAATTATGCATACTTAAAAATTGCAGAAGGCTGTGATCGGCCATGTTCGTTCTGTGCTATTCCGATAATGAGAGGAAAGCATAAGAGCACACCAATTGAAGATTTGGTTAAGGAATCTGAAAAATTGGCAGCCAAAGGGGTGAAAGAGCTGATTCTAATAGCCCAAGACCTTACTTATTATGGGTTGGATATATACAAAAAGCGAAATCTTGCTGAATTACTTAAAGCATTGGTGAAGGTAGAAGGTATCGAATGGATTCGTTTGCACTATGCATTTCCCACAGGTTTTCCGATGGATGTACTCGATGTGATGAAAAAGGAGCCAAAGATCTGTAATTATATTGATATTCCGTTGCAACACATTGCCGACCCTATTCTAAAAAGTATGCGCAGAGGTACTACCAAGGCGAAGACAACAAAGTTGTTGGAAGATTTTAGAAAGGCGGTTCCAGAAATGGCCATACGCACTACCTTGATTGTTGGATACCCAGGAGAAACAGAAGAGGATTTTCAGACTTTAAAAGAATGGGTGAAGGAAATGCGTTTTGAACGATTGGGGTGCTTTACCTACAGTCATGAGGAAAATACACATGCCTATTTATTGGAAGATGATGTGCCGGAAGAGTTAAAACAGGAACGGGCCAATGAAATTATGGAAATACAATCACAAGTTTCATGGGAACTTAACCAAGAAAAAATAGGAAGGACCTTCAAGTGTATTGTTGACCGTAAGGAAGGTAATCACTTTGTGGCCCGAACTGAATTTGACTCACCTGATGTAGATAATGAAGTACTGATTGACGCAGCTAAACACTACGTAAAAATGGGTGATTTTGTAGACGTAACGATTACAGATGCATCTGACTTTGATTTATACGGCCAACCTCGGATATAACAAAACCTCATGAATTTGCTGAGCTGGTTGAATCTTTGGTCTATTTTTAAGTTTGGATTATAAGTATTATTTTTTCCTATCAGTTACTTTTAATTTAAGGGCCATGCTAAGATGCAGAAAACTTCTTCCTGTAGTGTTTTTATCGTTAATTGTTATGGGGTGCGCTAAAAATCAGAAAAATATATATAAAAAGGATGCATTTGTCGAAATACTGGACAACGAGGCATTAGAGATTATTGATGCGGATAGCAAAGTGGAAATCCTTGGAGAGGGATATGCCTGGACAGAAGGACCTTTATGGGTGGAAAGGAGAAACTTTCTTTTGTTTTCTGACATACCAAATAACAAAGTCCATAAAATTGATTCTCAAGGAAACAATTCCGTATTTCTGACGCCTTCGGGCTATACCGGGAACAAACCAAGAGGAGGTGAAATGGGTTCTAATGCACTGTTATTGGACAAAGATGGCCATTTGGTGCTCATGCAGCATGGTGACAGAAGAGTTGCAAAAATGAATGCCGAATTCAACAATCCTAAACCAGATTTTAAAATATTGGTTGATGAATATGAGAGTAAAAAGTTCAATAGCCCCAACGATGGAGTTTTCGATACTTTAGGGAACCTCTATTTTACCGACCCTCCCTATGGTTTGGAAAAACGAGAAAAGGATACGACCAAGGAAATTATGTTCCAGGGAATATATTTTGTGGGCAAGGAAGGTAAGGCAATTTTATTGGATAGTACAGTGACCAAGCCCAATGGGATTGGATTATCTCCTGATGAAAAAAAACTATATGTGGCTGTTTCCGACCCTAAACATGCAGTGTGGTATCAGTATGATATTTTAGCACCTGGAAAAATCACCAACAAGCAGATTTTTTATGATGCGACCCATTTGGTAGGAAAAAAGGGAGAACAGGGCCTACCGGATGGAATGAAAGTAAAAAGCAATGGTTACATATTTGCCACTGGACCAGGAGGGGTATGGATTTTTAATCAAGTAGTAAAACCCATTGCAAAAATTCGCACCGGCGAAGCTACTTCAAATTGTGCCTTCACTTCCAATGAAAAACGGTTATTTATTACGGCGGATGATTTCGTGCTGGCTGTGGATTTAAAATAATCCGTTGTTGTTTCCAAACTACATATTCACGAACTCGTATCCTGATAGAGGGATATTTCGGAGGTCAAATTCGGTTTCATTCAACAATATGCCATGCTCCAGGTAAGCTTTCAGATTGGCCAACCAAAAGGTCCATCCATTGCTGCACCCATGATGAATGTTAAGTTTACTTTGATCATCTGTTGGGATATCGAACTGCTTTAAAACCACAAGAACAGCCTTATCATGTTCTTCCAGAGCAACAGACACTTTGCTGTCCGCAAAGGAAATTTCTAAATAATCCATACCATTGGCCTTGAGTACATTGCCGTTTTCAATTCCATCCCAATTATGCCATTTCCATGTATAAGTATCACCAGCTTGGATGTTTTCTTCGCTTGACCTTTTTGTTCCAGACCCTGAAAGATAATCCGCATGGCTTAAAAACCAAGAGGTAATTCCTTCCGAAGTACCCCAGCACCAATACAATTTTTCTCTTGGCGCTTTTATATAGATTTTTTTCGTAAAACAGTCAAAAGTTAGTTTTTCCATCACTTACGATTTAATTCATATTTGTACAATTCTCTTCCCAATTGAGCCAAAAAAGGTATCCCAATCTCATCATACTCATATACGTTATCATTAAAGATACCATCTTTATTGACCAAAATGGTTGCAGTTACCATAAAATCCACATCGTTTTTTTCGTCATGAATGTAGGCGCAATCGGTTAAGGTCCCATACGCGTAACCTACTTTATTATAGATTTTGATGTATTCTGGCATGGGTTCGGATGAATCTCCGAACATCAAAAACTTAACGTAGCTATCATAATAAACCTCTTTGTCATAACCAAGTTCCTTTGGTAAAGTGAACATGGCATCAAGAAGAAATTCATGTTGGGAATTGCTTAAATTAAATCGTTGTTCAGACGAAAAAGCCGTGGGGAAAACTATGCGTTTTAACAGTCCGTGTTGGGCTTCAATTGGGTAGTAATTCTTAAATGAAAAATCAAAGGGCCCTTCCTCAAGCATTTCATCCGCATAATAACCCTTGCCCTTCTTGATTTTGTTTATTGCCAAAGGTTTTGGATAGCTGCTTACAAGGGGCGTACTGGATACCGTAGTAGAATCATTAATATAAATAATTAAAGGTTTGGTGGTAAGATCATCGGCATTGGCTGTTGACAAGCGATGGTTAATTTGCATTGGAGCAACACCTCGAACTTTTAAACGCTGATTAAGGGTATCCTGACCTAAAAACTCCAATAAGCGGTTGTTTGCGGCATTATCTGAGACTGCAAATATTTCAGAAACGGCTTTTGCAAAAGTAGTTTCAACCGAATCACCTTCAATATAAAATCGGGTGTCTCTAGAGAGCGAATCTATTTCATTCAGTTTTTCCAAAGCCGCCACAGCAACTGGAAATTTAACCGTACTTGCAGGGTAGAAGTAATTATTCTTATCTACCTGAAAATCAAAATCAGTGAACTGGATACTGTCATTTTTTCGATTTATTTGTGTATAGCGGATTTGAACTTCATATTGATCTAGACTATCCATAACCCTTTTGATTAATGGACTATTTGACGCTAAAGCCTTTTCAAGGGGATTTATGGACTTCTCTTTTTGACATCCAAGAAAAAGTACTCCAAAAACCGCTAATAAAATAAGAATGCGTTTAGACTGCAATGCCATTTTACTGTTATAAATCCCCCAAATAAATTTCACCTCTGTGCGGTTTTAGAATTTCTCGGGCTTCTTTCATTTCAAACTCGGCAACCACCATATAAGCAATACTGTGGGTATTGGTAAAATGGTGCACCCCTGTGATATCAAATTTCAACTCTTCAATTACTATGAACTCTTCCAAATGCTTTCTATAGTGTTCTGCAGTTTTTGCAGCTCCTGGCCCCCGAAAATCCCAAATCATTTTTATTTTTCTATCCAAGATATTTGCCATTATATTATAGGTTTAATACTGAGGTGCCATTTTCAGCAAATGCTTTAAAATCTTCTAAATACTTTTGAGATTGTTTTTTAAAGGCTCCTGGCATCATAAAAGCCATGATTTTCATTCCTAACCCTGAAAACTGAAATTCACTTTCGGAAATCCATCTTGTCTTTCCGTTTTCTTCTTTAAAGTAGTTTTTCTGGACATTATGCACGCCTTTTGTATCGTATGTAGTGTACATCTCTTCAGGAAGATTTTTCTTTATGATGGTTTCTATCATGTCAAACTCACGTTTGCCCATTTTGTAGGTTAAACTCATCCGGGCTCCCTCCGCATCAGGGTTTTGGGACAACAACTCATATTTTACCAAGCCACGTTGCCAGTGTTTCATATTTTCTACGTTATCCAATTTTTTTAGAAATTCTTCTCGAGGAAGGTCAATCACTATTTCTGAGGTGTACTTCATTTTGGATGGTTTTTTACTAATGTAATAATTTATGAGATAGAACTGGCCTGCTAAAAATCTGTTAATGGAAAAGTAACCTGCTTGCAAGCCATGATGTAATTGTTATTTTTGCGGAATGCTTGTGCTCCAAAAAAATACGAAAACCTTACTCTGGGTTGCAGCATTGGTTCTTTTAAGCTCTTGTGGTTCTATTTTTAGAGAGAAACAAGAAAAGGAACCTTTGGCAAGGGTAGGGGACACTTATCTTTATAAAGAGGACATGACTACGTTTATTCGGGACGATATGTCTCCTCAAGACAGTGCCCTTTTTGTGAATAATTATATTAACAATTGGGCGTCTAAACAATTATTGCTTTCCAAATCCAAGATTAACCTTCCTGAAGAAAAGCTGACAGAGTTCAATCGCTTGGTAGAGGATTATCGGGCCGATTTGTATACTCGAGCCTACGTTGAGGCCTTGGTACTTCAAGCCCAAGATACTGCGGTTACAACAGCACAACTTAGGTCATATTACGAAAAGGAAAAGGAAAATTTCAAGCTAAGTGAGAAATTGGTACAGCTTCGTTTTGTAACACTTCCTCCACAATTTTTGGATAAAGATCAAGTAATCGCGAAAATGAAAGAATGGAAAGAGGGGGATAAACAATATTTGGATTCAATTGCGGTTCAGTTTAAGAAAATCCATTTCAATGATTCCATTTGGGTTAGTGCCGCTAGGGTTATGGAAGAAATACCCGCGCTCACTAACGTAAACGAAGCCAACTACTTAAAAAAATCACAATTTTTTGAATTGGAAGATTCCTTAGGGGTATATTTGGGAAGGGTGAACGAAGTTTTGAAAATCAATGATATCGCACCCTTTGAATATGTTTCTCCTGATATTAAACAGCTTATTCTTAATCGAAGAAGATTAGATTATGTAAGAAAGTTGGAGACTGAAATTATCAATGAAGCTACAAAGAAGAATGAATTTGAGGTATATGGACAAAATGAGTAAAAAACTTATAGCTGCGTTGCTATTTGTAATGGTAGGGTTTGTAAATGCCCAGGAAAGCGATGAAGCTCGGGCAGGTAAAAACGACTCTACCAAAGTAACCAAAAAAGTAAAGTTGGATGGTATTGCTGCTGTGATCGGGGATTATGTAATTCTTGAATCGGATATCGAAAAAACGTTTATTGATTTAAAAAGCCAGGGAGCCTCCACGGCAGATTTTACAAGGTGTGGAGTCTTGGGGAAACTAATGGAGGACCGCTTGTATGCGCATCAAGCTGTGCAGGATAGTTTGTTGGTTTCGGATGATGAGGTAAACGCTCAAAGCGATCGCCAGATACAGCAACTTACGGCTCAAGTCGGATCCTTGGAAAAGGTTTTGAAATTCTACAAAAAACCAGATATAGAGAGTTTTAGAACGGAACTGTTCGAGATCAACAAACTTCGAATGCTTTCAGAAAAGATGCAAAGCAAAATTGTAGAGGAAATTGAGGTTACACCTGAAGAAGTACGTCAGTTCTTTAACAGAATACCGGAAAATGAAAGACCGGTTTTCGGAGCTGAACTTGAAATTGCCCAGATAGTAAAACAACCGTCAGCCCCGGAAGAAGAAAAACAAAAAGTAATAGATAGGTTAAACCAGATAAAACAAGACGTAGAGGATAATGATGCCAGTTTTAATGTAAAGGCAATCCTATACTCTCAAGACCCTGGGTCAAAATCAAATGGAGGGTTTTATAGTATGACCCGGGAAACTCCATTTGTAAAAGAATTCAAAGATGTTGCCTTCAGCCTTCAAGAAGGTGAAATATCGGAACCCTTTGAAACTGATTTTGGGTATCATATAATCTATGTTGAAAAAATTAGAGGACAGGAGCTGGACTTAAGACATATTCTTCTTATTCCGGAAATACCTAAAAGTGCTATTGAAACTGCGGTTGAAGAACTGGACAGCATTCGACAACATATCATCGATGGCAAATACACTTTTTCCGAAGCTGCATTGAACTTTTCTGATGAGAAGGAAACTAAAAATGATGGTGGAATACTACGTAATCCAATAAATTATGGTTCCCGTTTTGAACTCACAAATATGGACCCAACACTTTACAATCAGGTAAGGGACTTGAAAGATGGAGAAATTTCAAAACCAATTCGGGAAAACGACGAAAGGGGAGGACCTCCTAAGTTCAAAATTATGAAGATATCCAATCGCTATGATGAGCATAAGGCTGATTTTGCTCAGGACTATGTTAAGATTCAAGAATTGGCGCTAAGAGAAAAACAGATTAAAGCCATCAAGAAATGGATGGACGAGCACATTCAGGACACATATATTCATGTAAACACAGATAACAGAGGGTGCGATTTTGCAAATAACTGGGTAAAGGACTAAGTGCATGTCAGATGTTGTTGCGGTTGAGAACCTGGTAAAAAAACACCAAGCCCTAAAAAATGAAATTGCCAAGGTCATTGTCGGCCAAGAAGAGGTAATAGAACAGATTTTACTTTCCATATATACTGGAGGGCATTCTTTGCTAATAGGAGTGCCAGGGCTTGCAAAAACCTTAATGGTGAATACCATTGCGCAAACCTTGGGATTGGATTTTAAAAGAATCCAGTTTACCCCCGATTTAATGCCAAGTGACATTCTTGGTAGTGAGGTACTGGATCAGAATAGGAACTTTAAGTTCATCAAAGGGCCCGTTTTTGGAAACATCATCTTAGCAGATGAAATCAATAGAACTCCACCAAAAACACAAGCGGCTCTTTTAGAGGCTATGCAAGAAAAGGCAGTGACCATTGCCGGTCAGCAATATAAGCTGAATATGCCTTACTTTGTTTTGGCTACCCAAAACCCTATAGAACAAGAGGGAACTTACCCGTTACCCGAAGCGCAGTTGGATCGTTTCATGTTTGCAATTGAGTTGAAATATCCATCGATTTCGGAAGAGATTGAGGTAGTAAAGTCAACTACAACGGATGAAACGGTGCAATTGGAGACATTGTTTAGTGCGGATGAAATAGTAGCGGTTCAACATTTGGTTAGAAGGATTCCGGTGCCCGATAATGTGATAGATTACACTGTTAGATTAGTGAATAAAACACGCCCAGGCTTAAACGGATCTTCTGATTTTATAAATAACTATGTTGATTGGGGTGCAGGGCCCCGTGCTTCTCAAAACCTGATTTTGGGTGCTAAGGCCCATGCAGCTATACATGGAAAATTTTCTCCGGACATTGAGGATGTAAAAGCTGTGGCCATGGGGATTCTCAGACATCGGATTTTAAAAAACTACAAAGCCGAAGCTGAGGGGATTTCAGAAGAAAAAATTATTTTAGAATTGTTATAAATTCAAAATCCACTCGACTTATTTGCCATATTCGAATACCTAAGTCCTTGGTATTTTAGTAAATTAGCTGAATTGTAAAATTTTAAATCCTGTTGCAGAATGGCATTTGACATAGACATGATAAAAGGGGTCTATGCGTCTATGGGAGAACGCATTGAAAAAGCTCGAGAACTAGTTGGGAGACCTTTAACCCTTTCAGAAAAAATATTGTACTCGCACCTTTGGGAAGGAACCCCTACCAAACAATTTGTACGAGGTAAGGATTATGTTGATTTTGCACCTGATAGGGTGGCATGCCAAGATGCAACTGCGCAAATGGCTTTATTGCAGTTTATGCACGCAGGAAAACCAAAAGTAGCTGTTCCTACTACTGTTCACTGCGATCACTTGATTCAAGCAAAAGTCGGAGCTAGTGCAGATTTAAAAAGGGCCAATGAAACCAGTAATGAAGTTTTCGATTTCTTAGAATCTGTGTCCAATAAATATGGTATAGGTTTTTGGAAGCCTGGAGCTGGAATTATCCACCAAGTTGTACTTGAGAATTATGCGTTTCCAGGAGGTATGATGATTGGAACCGATTCTCATACGGTAAACGCAGGGGGATTGGGAATGGTTGCTATTGGTGTAGGTGGTGCCGATGCTGTAGATGTAATGGCAGGTATGGCCTGGGAACTAAAGTTTCCCAAATTGATCGGGGTTAAGTTGACCGGAAAATTATCTGGTTGGACGGCTCCCAAGGATGTAATTCTCAAAGTGGCCGATATTCTTACTGTAAAAGGAGGTACCGGTGCAATAATAGAATACTTTGGTGAAGGTGCAACTTCCATGTCATGCACAGGGAAGGGCACCATTTGTAACATGGGGGCCGAGGTTGGGGCTACCACTTCGACATTTGGATATGATGAGTCCATGGACCGTTATCTCCGAGCTACAGATAGAGCGGATGTTGCCGATGCCGCCATGGAGGTAAAAGAGCATTTGACTGCTGATACCGAGGTATATGCTAATCCTGAACAATACTTTGATCAAGTTATCGAGATTGATTTGAATGAATTGGAACCTCACTTAAACGGACCTTTTACTCCAGATTTATCTACTCCAATCTCAAAAATGAACGAAGCGGCCAGGGCTAATGATTGGCCGTTGAATGTTGAGGTAGGACTAATAGGTTCTTGTACAAACTCTTCCTATGAAGATATTTCGAGAGCTGCGTCTTTGGCAAAGCAAGTTTCGGACAAAAATCTTAAAACGAAATCCAAATTTACGATTACCCCAGGTTCGGAACAGGTGCGATATACAATTGAAAGAGACGGGTTCATTGACACTTTTAATACCATTGGAGCAACAGTGTTTGCAAATGCTTGCGGACCTTGTATCGGAATGTGGGATCGTTATGGAGATAAAGCGGCAGACGGCCCTAGAAATACAATTGTTCATTCCTTTAATAGAAATTTCGCGAAACGAGCAGATGGTAACCCGAATACTTTGGCATTTGTAGGTTCACCTGAACTGGTTACGGCCATTGCCATAGCAGGAAGGCTTGATTTTAATCCGGTGACGGACAAATTAATTAATGAAGATGGGGAAGAAGTGATGTTAGATGAACCAAGGGGATACGAGTTACCTCCGGAAGGATTCGCTGTTGAAGACGCCGGATTCATAGCCCCAATGAAAGATGGTAGTGGTGTACAAGTTGTTGTTTCTCCAACTTCAGAGAGGCTCCAGTTGTTAGAGCCATTTGTTCCTATCTCTGCAGAAAG
Organism: Flagellimonas onchidii; assembly: GCF_004804315.1. Lineage (GTDB taxonomy): Bacteria > Bacteroidota > Bacteroidia > Flavobacteriales > Flavobacteriaceae > Flagellimonas > Flagellimonas onchidii. Next base: position 32,813 of record NZ_SRXX01000016.1, on the reverse strand, counting down.
CCTTCAAGGTGTTAAATTGTTGATTAAAGCTTTTGGTAAGTGCACTACTGATCATATTTCCATGGCTGGCCCATGGTTGAGATATCGTGGACATTTGGATAATATAGCGAACAATACTTTGATTGGTGCTGTGAACGCCTTTAACAAGCAAACAAATTTTGTCAAGAATCAATTGACGGGAGAATATGGTGCCGTTCCTGATGCGCAACGTGCTTATAAAAAAGAAGGGATAAAAACCATAGTGGTAGGTGATCACAATTATGGAGAAGGTTCTTCAAGGGAGCATGCAGCAATGCAACCCCGTCATCTGGGCGTTGCCGCTGTATTGGTCAAATCTTTTGCGAGAATTCACGAAACCAATCTCAAAAAACAGGGAATGTTGGCTTTGACCTTTGCCAATGAGAGTGATTATGACCTGATTCAGGAAGATGACACATTTAATTTTGTAGATATTACCGAATTTTCGCCTGGAAAGCCATTGACATTGGAAGTTGTGCATGCAGATGGAAGCAAGGATACGATTATTGCAAACCATTCGTACAATGAATCACAAATCCAATGGTTCAGGGGAGGCTCGGCCCTTAATGTGATTAAAAAAGAGAATGCATAAATTACCTTTCGGATAATTCAAAGAAACTCCTGATATTGCATCAGGAGTTTCTTAGTTTTAACCAAACCCCTAGCCTAATGAAAATTAATAAGAAGACCATTTTCAATATTGCCATTATTCTTTTTGTACTTTCCTTTTTTGTGACTCCTATGGGGCATTATGGCAAAGTTTTATTGAATCGGATTTTTGCTTCTTCGCCCCCTGTCATAGAGGAGTCAAAGCGCGAAAAAATTACAGATTACGATTGGAAGCTCAAAGATGCCGAATGGAATTTCTTCAATTTTGAAAAGTCAAAGGGTAATGTCATTTTTATTAACCTTTGGGCATCCTGGCGGTTGCCCAGTGAAGCAGAATTGGCAAGCATCCAGGAAATGTATGATAAGTATAAGGGCAAAATGGATTTCTATATTATCACCAATGAAAACCGACCTCCGGTGGAAGAGTTTATGGCCAAAACGGGATTTACTTTTCCAGTGACCTATTTGATTATTGGCGAAAAAATACCCATTAATCCGGATGAGGTGCCTGCCTCTTATCTAATTGATAAATCTGGTAATATTGTAATCTATAAAAGAAAGATTGCTGATTGGAGTACGACCAAGGTGTACGACTTGTTGGATAAATTGATTGCCGAATAGTATAATGAAATTTTCTAAGGAGCAGATAAGCAATGTCATTTGGATATTGGCCATAGTGCTAATTGTATTTACGCCTATAGGATTCCATGCCCGTGTTATGGTCGGAAAACTCTTCGCATTCTCTGCAGATATTATAGAAGGCAGTAAACAACAACATATGACCAGTTATGATTGGAGCTTGGTCGATTTGAACGGAAATCGGATAAACTTGGAGTCGAACAAAGGAGAGGTTGTGTTGATAAACCTTTGGGCAACCTGGTGTCCACCATGTGTGGCGGAAATGCCAAGCCTACAGAAATTGTATAATGACTATGGTGACCGGGTGAAGTTTCTATTTGTGACAGAAGAAAATACTGAAAAAGTATCCAAGTTTTTGAATAGGAAGAATTATCAGCTTCCAGTCTACTTTGAAGAATCGGAAATTCCTAAAGCATTATTTTCTCGAAGTATTCCAGCAACATACATAATTAGCAAATCGGGCAAGATAGTAGTAGATGAAAAGGGGGCTGCCAACTGGAATTCGGAAAAAATAAGAAACCTACTGGATGAACTTTTAGCAGAAGAAACTATTTTTTGAAGTACTTAAAAGGAACCACCAGCATTCCAAAACATTCCCCATCTTTTTTGCCCAAATGTTTATGATGGATTTTATGTGCCCTTCTTACACCGCGAGCGTACCAGTTATTGGCATTTCGGAACAGTTTAAAACGTTGATGTATAAAAATATCATGTACAAAAAAGTAGGCAATTCCATACGCCAAGATACCGAAACCTAGTGGCCACCCATACCAAAAACTGGTTTCTGCACCCAAATAGAAGCATGCCATGCTCACAGCGGCGTAGAAAATAAAGAAAGCATCATTTCGCTCAAACCAAGAGTCATGGTCCTTCTTGTGATGGTCCTTATGTAAGCTCCATAAAAAGCCGTGCATTACATATTTATGGGTGAACCAAGCCATAAATTCCATTACGGAAAAGGTGCCTAGAAATATTAGAATCCAAAGAAATATTTTCATTTAAATCAACTGTAGTTTACAATTCAAGTATGATTCTGCCAAAAGTCCGAATTTTTGATAATTGGGAACTCGGATTCTTGTGTTTTTTATTTCCAAAGGTGGTGTGCTCTGCAGTTTATGCAACAGTTTTTTGTAATACCTGTATGCGGTATATACACCAAATTTCGCTTCCTCCGGAAGCTTCACAATTCCGGAATACCCCAAGGCAAAGTCAGCTTTTATTTCATCTACGATTCGTTTTTTGGAAACCTCGTCCAACTCTTTCAGATTCGTGTTTGGAAAATAAGATCGTTCCAAATCTTCATAGTCGGCTTTCAAGTCACGCAGAAAATTTACCTTTTGAAATGCTGAGCCTAAAGCCATCGCTGATTCTCTTAGCTCATGATATTTCTCTTTATCACCACTGACAAAAACGCAGAGACACATAAGACCAACCACATCCGCAGACCCATATATGTATTCTTTGTATTCCTCATATGTGGTATATTTTTTTTTGGTGAGGTCCATCCGCATACTTTTCATAAACGCTTCAACAAGATGGTGAGGGATATCATATTTATGATATGTGTGTTGAAAAGAATTTAAGATAGGGTTTAAACTTATTTTGTTTTCCAAAGCGGCTTCAAGGGATGCTTCAAAGTTCTCGAACAACACCTTTTTATCATAATCGTGAAAGGTATCTACAATTTCGTCAGCAAATCGCACAAAGCCGTAGATATTATATATGTCCTTTCGAATGGAGGTTGACAACATTTTTGTGGCTAGGGCAAACGAAGTACTGTATCGTTGAGTCACAATTTTGCTGCAATCGTAGGAAACATGATCAAAAATAGATTTCATAATCCAAGTTTTTTGGTTATCAGATCAGATACTAGTTTTCCTGAGATCAATGACGGTGGAACACCTGGACCGGGAACTGTAAGCTGACCTGTGAAAAACAAATTATCAACTTTGCTACTTTTGAGGTTGGGTCGTAAAAAAGCTGTTTGACTCAAGGTATTGGCCATGCCATAGGCATTTCCCTTGTATGAATTATACTGTTCAACAAAATCCTTAACACAGAAGCTCTCTTTAAAGATAATGGATTTTTTGGCATCTTGTTTAGTGAGCCTGCCAAATCTATCCATCACAATATCAAAATATTGTTCTCTTAATTCAGGGGTATCCTGTAGACCGGGAGCTATTGGAACTAAGAAAAAACCAGTTTCACAGCCATCTGGAGCCATGGAGTCATCGGTCACAGATGGAAAATTAGCGTAGAATAGTGGTTCACTGGGCCATTGGGGGTTATCGTAGATTTCTTGGGCGTGCCGTTCAAAATCCGTATCGAAGAACAAATTATGGTGCTCCACATGCTGCAACTTTTTGTCAAAACCAATATAGAAAAGAAGTGATGATGGTGCATAGATCTTTTTATCCCAGTAAGCTTCCGAATATTGCCTATGTTTTTTTGGCAATAAACTTTCTGAATGATGATAATCGGCGCCGCTGACTACAATATCAGCTATGTGCTTCATTCCATTACCTTGAACTCCATTTACTTGACCACTATTAACTACGATTTCATCAACTGGACTATCCACATGAATTTTTACCCCAAGTTCTTCAGCCAAGCTTTTCATTGCTGTGATAATCTGGTACATTCCCCCTTTAGGGTGCCAAGTGCCCAAACCAAAGTCGGCAAAGTTCATAAAACTGTAGAAAGACGGAGTTTTGCTAGGTTTTGCACCCAAAAAAAGCACTGGGAATTCCAAAACAGAAATTAGCTTTGGATTTTTGAACCGTTTTCTCACCTCATAACTGATAGTTTTAAAAAACTGATCTACCTGAAATACAGTCTCTTTTGTGACCAACTCGAAAGGGGAGAGGCCAGGACGTAAAACAACCTTATTAATGGCAATGTCATAATTGTTCTGCGCTTTATTGATAAATTTTTTTAGGTGCGTGGAACTACCCGATTCTACCCGTTCGAACTCTTTGCAAATTTTTCCCATGCAATCACCTATGGTGATGATATCGTCTTTAAAGAAAATTTTGTAAGCAGGGTTCAATTTGTCAAGCTGATAGTAATCTGAAGTTTGCTTACCAAAATCGGCAAAAAACTTGTCAAATATATCAGGCATCCAATACCAACTCGGGCCCATATCGAAGGTAAATCCATCTTTTTTGAATTGTCTGGCCCTTCCACCAACCGTACTGTTTTTTTCAAACAGTTCAACTTCCAATCCGGCTCGTGCAAGATAGCATGCGGCCGAAAGTGATGAAAAACCGGAACCTATGACAATTGCTTTTTTCATTGGGACGAAAGGTGAATTTAAAGCGCATCTATAACCCGTTCAATAGAGTTGAACACTTTAATATTATCGGGGAGCTTTTCGGGGTCAACGTTTTGTATTTGATGTCCAAGAACGTATAAATTGGAATTTCCAGAAGTATTCAATGTTTCTGAGAACCTTTTAAAATATAAATTTAGATTCTCTTTTACTGGAGAAACTGTGAAATACGATAAGAAGGTAATATTATCGTAATATTGAAGCAAATCCTTAAGGCTTTCAACAGGCATGGTCTGACCAAGATAGATTGACTTATAGCCTCTTAATGCAATCTCGTAATTGATATAGAGCAATCCAATTTCGTGGATTTCGTTTTCCGGTAAGTACAAGACAAAGACACGATTCTTTTTCGTAGGTTCTGCCATTTGAAGCTTTTCTGTATTGATATAGAGTTTTTGCTTGATCAAATGGGTAATGAAATGTTCATGGGCCGGACTTATGGTGTCTGTCTGCCACAGAAGACCCAGCTCGTTCAAAAGCGGAATGAAAACATCCGAGAAAATTTCCCTAAAAGATTTTTCCGATAGCAGGCTACTATAGGTATTCAGAAAAAGAGTCTGATCAAAGTTGACCATGGCCAGCTTAAAAGCGTTTATGGCATGGCTCTCCTCACTGTTCTTTGATACTATTTCCCTGACCATAATCGGTATCTGGGCTTCGTCTATTTTGGCAATTTTCGAAATCTTATATCCATTATTATATAGCAGGGTCACATTCAACAACTTTTGAAGGCTCTGAATACTGTAGGTCCTAATGTTGGTGTCTGTTCGTTCGGGAGTGAACAGATTGTATCTTTTTTCCCAGATGCGTATGGTATGCGCCTTTATTCCTGAAAGGTTTTCCATATCGCGAATACTGAAAGAAGCTTTTACATTGTTCATTGTTTTTATATAAACGTTAAACAAATTTACAATTTAATTGGACGTAACCTAAAGAATTCTCTTAAAATTTGTAACCTATTTTAAAAACCTAACAGATATAAGGTGAAGCAATTGCATTCACAGATTGGTTAGAGATGTAAGGGAGCGTTGTTTAACACTTCTTGAATTTATGCATATCTTACCTTGATTGCGGTCTTCACTTTTTACATGTGAAATTTATTGGTTTTAAAAAAATACAAGACCATAGTTCGTATATTCAGATGTTTAAAAAGAATTATCTATTGGATCAGATTATCAAGTCAAACCTATATGAAAGAAAAACTTAAACCTATAAAAGCCATTCATGTTGCATTATGTGTTGGAATGGTGCTTGCGTATTTTGTAATCGGAAACTTGCATTCCCTTGATTTTCTTAAAATCCCAAAAATTGATTCATCTTCATTGATTTATCTTATGATTCCAATTTCTGCTATATTCTTGGGAAACTTTCTTTATAAACAACAATTGAAAAGTGTTGACGAGAGGTTAAAACTGGAGGAAAGGATAGGGCTTTATCAGACAGCTTCATTAATTCGCTGGGCAATTTTGGAGGGAGCTGCGTTCATAATTCTATTTTTAAAGGAGGAACTTGTCTTAATTGGGGTATTCCTGATAGTTTATATGATTTTTCTGAAACCTTCCGAAGAAGGCATAAAAAGAGATTTTGCTGCTGTTGGAAAATAATAGTACGAAGGGCTACAAAGTATTTTGCGAGCTGGAGAATTTTTGGCTTAAATAGATAGTATTTCTGCAATTGTTATTTTAAATAAAAAAGAAGGGGAAATTAGATATTATCTAATTTCCCCTTAATCCTTTAAGCTTTATTGTTTAAAACTTGAGTGCCCACGACTGGAGTCGAACCAGCACGTCCTTTCGAACACTACCCCCTCAAGGTAGCGTGTCTACCAATTCCACCACGTGGGCGTTAGGAATTTGCGGGCAAATATCGTTAAAATTTAACAGGCTACAATAGTCTTTTGCAAACTATTTAAGAAGGAAGAAAACTTAGGTCAAAAGATTTCCTTTGTCATCCCATTCTGCGATAATAGCCCTTTTACTTTGATCAACACATTTGGCAAGCCATTCCTCATCATAAGATATGTCGTGTTTGGCAAGTACTTCATCTGGTACACCATTCCACACATTTGGCATGTTACCTTTGTACCCTAATTCTTTAATACCCATTTTACTGGTATAGTATCCTGAAACTGTAAGGTTCCGCATAGTAGAGAAAAATTGAATCTCCAGTGGTTGTTCCTGCTCTGGAATTTCAGGGTCAGGAAAGGCAATGGTATCTAAAATAGCTTTCTGTTGTTCTTCGGTGGCCGATTTAAACTCAACATTGTAATCTAGATTACTTTTATGATCAAGCCACATCAATCCTCCTCGGAGTGGAATCTGTAATTCAGGAAGGTCTTTTACCATGAATTCGATGAAATCCGGAACTTCTGCATCGGTTGCGCTTCCATAATCGTCGGATGCCGGTAAAATCAAATCGCAAAGAACGGCTATGGTATTTTTTTCATGCTTATTGAAAAACACTTCTTCGAACAGTTCTTGGTCGCGTTTCTTTTCTTTTGGGGTTCTCCCGTAAATATATTTTTCAACTGGAGCGACCTCTTCGGCAACTGCTTCAGCTTTTGGTTTACACCCATGGACAGCCAGTCCACTAGCCACACCACCCAATAAAATTGATTTTAGACTCTTTCTTCTATCCATGGTCAAATGTTTTGCTTTTTTAGTTCTTCCACAATGTAATCTGAGGCTCTCCATGCCAAGGCCAAAATGGTCCAAGTTGGATTTTTATCTGCTTGTGAGACAAAAGGTCCTGCGTCAACTATGAAAACATTATCCACATCATGCATCTGTTGATACTTGTTAACAACAGAGGTTTTCTTGTTGCCACCCATTCGAGTAGTTCCCACCTCATGAATAATTTCTCCAGGAGTTAAAATGCCATAATTGGTATCCTTTCCAGCTTTTTGTCCAATGACCTGACCTCCCATATTGTGGATGATCTCTTCAAAGGTATCTTGCATGTGCTTTACCTGTTTTATCTCATGGTCGGTCCATTCATAGTTGAATTTTAGCACAGGTATACCGTATTCATCCACTTTGGTATTGTCAATTTCACAATAGTTACTTTCTTGGGCTATGGATTCCCCTCTTCCAGCCATACCTATTGTGGAACCATAATATTTTTTCACATCCTTTCTTAGGTTTTCTCCATATCCCCCAACCGGCAATCCAAAAAATTTGTTCAAAGCATTTGGATTGAAACCAAACCCATAACTTGGCATTCCAAGACCTCCCCACATTTCAATGTGGTAACCTCTAGGGAAATCCAGTTTTTCATTTTCCAGCCACCAAGGGGTGTATACGTGCATACCACCAACACCATCTTCATTATAGGCTTCACGGTTCATTAAATCCGGAATGAACCCCATAAGGTTACTTCCCGTAGAATCATGAAGATACTTCCCGATAACATTGCTGCTGTTACCTAAACCATTGGGATGCTGTTTGCTTTTGGAATTCAGTAATATTCGGGCAGAACTACAGGCCGAAGCTGCCAAAACAACAACTTTTCCTTTTAGTTTGTATTCTTTCCTATCCTCTTTATTGATATAAGATACCCCAGTTGCCTTACCTTCTTCATTTGTGGTCACTTCTCGAACCATACAGTTCACAAAAAGGTCAATTTGCCCACCATTTTTCTGAGCAGGGAAGATTAGACAGGTTCCTGCGGAAAAATCAGCATATACCTGACAGGCCCTAGAACATTGACCACAATAAAAGCAGACACCTCGCTCGTCATTTATTTTTTTGGTAAGCATAGACATTCGAGAAGGATAGACAGGCACGTTGGACTTTCTAGCTCCCTTAATGTAATAAAGCTCGTGAAGCCTTGGTTTTGGGGGAGGTAGAAAAAAACCATCTGGGTCGTTGGGAAGCCCTTCATTAGTGCCAAAAACCCCAATTAGTTTGTCTACTTTATCATAATATGGTTTTACATCTTCATAACCTATGGGCCAATTATCTCCTAAACCATCATGATCTTTTCTTTTGAAATCTTTAGGACCGAAACGAAGCGATATTCTTCCCCAGTGATTAGTTCGTCCACCAAGCATGCGAGAACGGAACCACTTAAAGTCTGTTCCATTTTCTTTTGTATAAGGTTCACCTTCAATATCCCATCCGCCATAAGCGGTGTCAAAATCCCCAAAAGGCCTCGTGGTGCTTGCACCCCGTCTTGGTGATTCGTAGGGCCATTTCAATTGGGTCATTTGGTCTGGGTCTGCAGGGTCAAAAAATGGTCCAGCTTCAACAACGGCTACTTTAAGACCTGCTTCTGATAAAATTTTAGTGGCCATTCCACCACCTGCTCCAGAACCAACGATTATGACGTCATAAACTTGGGAAGATTCAATTATTTGCATTTGATATGGATTATCTCAGCAAAATATAAATTTAATAGGAGATTCATCCAACTTCTAGACCAATAACTTTGGAACAAAGATGGTGGTACTGATTTATCGAGTAAATGACCGAATGTTAAAAATCCTTCATTTTGGCTTTATGAATCAATCTCCATATCGGCAAGATGGTCCACAGTGCGAGCATGGTGAACGAAATTAGAAATCCTTTGTTGGTTCCAAAGAAATCTTTGAAAACCGCTCCGGTATATCCCAAAAGAGCTGAAATATCCAGCTTAAGCAATATTAAAGTTCGCGATAAGTCAATAGGATTTAACATGGTAGCTGTCAAGGAAAAGGTATCCAAAGGATATTCCTCAAAAAGAATCAAGGACATTAAAAACAGGCCATCATAGATAACGGCCATGAACAACCAAAGCAGGACGGCGTACCCAAAACCTTTAATCTTGTTTTCGTTGGACAAAGCGATATTGAATGAAAGAGCTGTGAAAATCAGTGTCAAAAAGCCACCAGTGACCAATAGGAGGGTAAAGTCAAAAATGGCATCACTTCTAAATAGTCCGTAAATAACAAAGGGAATTCCCAGGCCCAAAATTAAACTGAGGGAAAGGGAACCAGCCACACCAAGATACTGTCCCAAAAAAATGGAAGTTCGTTTAATAGGCTGTGCCAAGAGTAATTCAGTAAACTCCCGGGAGTTATAATAATACATGACCCCGAAAATTGTTCCAATAAGGGGAACCAGAACAATGATAATGTTCATCAATGTAATTACTGCCTTAGAAACATCATTGTTCAGAAACAACAACACAAAACCCAAGGCTAAGTAGAACAAAAAATAAACGTAGCTCCACCTACTCCTAATAAGGTCGTAAAAACTGTATTTAAGTATTTTAAGCATGAGCGTTTTCTGAAGCTATTGCAGCAATTGCATGTTCAACATCGGTCTGTTTGGTCATTTCTTTCAATTGACCAATGCTTCCTTTAAAGTAAATTTTCCCTTCTAACAGGTAAACTACTTCATCGGCAACCTCTTCCACAAATTGCATGATATGGGAAGTGACCAAAATTGTTTTTCCTTTCGATTTTTCTTCCTGAATCAGTTGTTTCAATTGAATAAGTGCCGTAGGGTCAAGGCCTGTAGTGGGCTCATCCAGAATAATCAGTGGCCCATCGAACATAAAAGTCATGACTATGTTGACTTTTTGTTTGGTTCCACCCGACAGAGTGGACAGTTTTTTGTCCATAAAAGATTCCAGATTAAAAAGTGCTATCAACTCTTCATCGTTGGAGGGTTGTTGGTGCAGGTCCTTAATCATTCGAATAAGTTCCTTTACCTTTAAATTATTAGGAAAATTGGCAATCTGAGGTAAATATTCAATGTCTCGAAGATACTTCCATTTGTTGCGAATGTTCTCACCTGAAATTGTAATGGTTCCTTCATTTGGTATCACCATGCCCAAGATAGATTTAATTAGTGTAGTCTTTCCAGAACCGTTAGGCCCTAGAATAGCCACAATACCCTTGGACTCAATTTTGAGGTCAAGGTTTCTAAGTACTTCGTTTTTACCGAATCGCTTGCAAAGGTTATCTATCTGTATCATTGAATTTGTTTCATTAAAGGGGTTGCATCCAAAAGTTTATCGGGCGTAAAAACGGGAGACACTTTTTCGGAAAAGTCGATGATGTCCATAAAAAGACTTCGCAGTAATACAATGGTTTCCGGAGTTCGGTTTACGATATAGGAAAAGAGTTTGACGGGTCTGTAAGGGACATCTCCAGTACCATCCTTGTTCAAATCATATCCCGTGTATTTGCTCCAATAATTCCCGCTAAAAATATTATCGTTAAGCTTGCTGTTGTAGGAAACATCAAAGGAGTTGTGAAGAAAATTATTGCTTGAAAACGTATTCCCATAACAGGCTCCCCTAACTTTTAATGCCCAACCGTTGTTACTAAAATTGTTTTTTAAATACTTGATTCGATTCGACCCCTCTATGCTGATTCCTACCGTGTTTTTCTCGAAGGTATTGCCTGTTATTTCCGCATCATTAATTTCCTTCAGTAACATTCCAAAAGACGCTGCGCCCCAATTTTTCCGAAACGTATTGTTGCGCATTTCGATGTATTTGGAGAACATCACCGCAACACCTGACCCATTGTTCTCAAAAACGTTGTTTTCGTAAATGTCATTGTTGGAAAACATAAAATGCAGACCATAACGCACATTATTGGTACTGATGTTGTTTTTGATCAGAACATCATCTGAAAATTCCAAGTAGATACCATCCCGTACATGTTGTACAATGTTTTGTTCTACCTCGATATTGTTGCTGTACCAAAGTTGAATGCCGTTTCCTGAATTGAATTCCTCCACGGCATCTCCGATAATTTTGTTGTGGTATACCCTACCGTGGCTCGATTTCTCCAAGTAAATACCAAAGAAGAGTTTTTCCAAGACCACATTCTGAATGAGAAAGTTTTTACTTTTTACAACCCTGATAGCGGCATAATCTTCAGTATAGCTTGTACCTACATTTATGATGAAAAGCCCATCAATGGTTACATTATCTGAAACAACGGTGAAAATTTCGCCTTGGTCCCTACCATCGATAACGGGGTAACTTTCACCTAAAATCACCAAAGGCTTATCCACTTGGATGTTGAATTCGGAATAAGTACCTTTTTTAATCAGGAGGGTATCAAAATCTGCTGCAATGGCGATTCCTTTTTTAACGGTTCCTGCTTCGCAATCAGCGCACACCTCAATGGTTTTAGCATGACCAAAAATGGACATTCCAACCAGAAGAACAAAAATGAGTTTACGCTTAATGCACATTAGAATAATTTTATAATATGGTGTATTTGATACAAGTGCTTAGCGTATAGTCGGAATCCATAAAGATTCCGTTGAAATTCTGGTATAGCGGAAAACTTATCTCTGCACCAAGTACAAGTGTGCTTTTAATGAGACCTATGTTGATTCCAGCTCCACCCCAAACGCGTTCACCCCCGTAATTGCTAGGTTCTGCTGTAGTCACCATCATAGGATTTAGTTCTGGGTCCATACCTTTTATTTCACCTTCGGTACTGCCGCTCAAACGAGCCGAAATTCCAACAGCATTAGAAATACCATATCCTACCCAAGAATTCAATTCATATAGATTTCCAAAACGATAATCCTCACTGTTCATTCCCGTCCTAAAAGTGTTCAACTGTTGGACTCCCCAAGAAAAATCACCCGCATTTCCTTTTAAGGTACCTCCCAAAGTAATATCAAACGTACCTGTACCCAATTGCATGGCATAAGGTAACTTGGCGTTGGGCATCATCGGTGTTGCATCTCTGTTTTCAATATCTCCAATGGGAATATTGAATTTAGAATTGATATGAAAAGACAATTTTTCATTAGATACAAGCCCATAAAGGAGCCCTAGCTTTAAATCACCAATACCACTTGAAGCTGTGGAAAAATTCCTTAGCATCGACATATTGTTCATCACCATTCTTGCGGTAAGGTCCATATCATTTTTAACAATGTTTTGCATGAGCATAACAGTCAAATTATCCGAAATGCCATACATGGCCCCCAACATATACATCTGCATGGTCATTTCTTGAGGAGCCACCATGAATCTTTGATAGATATTCTCATCCGAAATTCCAGAAGAACCCTCACGATTACCGGTCATTGCCATGTTCATGTATCGAACGGAGACCATTAAACCCCCTTTGGGATGCAAATGATCTCCCATGATTCCACTTGGGGCATATGCACTAGGCCCATGATGGTGGTGCGAATGATCCACGGCCCCAAAATTTGAAGAAACAAAGCGTTCTTTTAATGTATTCCAATCCATAACCACCCCATCCTTTTCCATTTGCATAGTTTTTGCCTCTTTTTCAGTTGAATATGCAGAAAGATTAGCTCCCATTGGGCTTGGAATGGACTTGCTTTTTAGATAATAAGCAGTGGTGGCTTCAATATATTTCTCAGTATTGTAATCCGTCACCAACAATTGGTCAAAATCACTTTCTTTTTTGGTTTTAAGATAGTTGACCAAGCACTCTATGGCATCAAAATGATGGACTTCACTGTTATTTTCTATTGCTTTCGCCTTGAATTTACCACTTTTGACGTCCATTTTGCACTGGGTGCACTGCTTATATTTTTGCGCTGACAAAATGCTGAAAATAAGGCATGCCAAGACTGTAAAAACTGTTTTAATATGTCTCATTTTATTATTATCTAACGATTAAAAATTTGGAACTTTTATTGGCTTTCACCCAATGCTCTTGCTCTGCTGGAAAGTCAAAATTCTGATGAGTGGTTAAGTTGTATTTTGTTTGATTGATATGAAAATCGATATCTCCTTCCAAAACAATTAATTGTGCATCTTTTGGAGAACTATGTTTAGGAAATATGGCGTCTTTTTCCAGACTAATTGTCAATATTTCCAAAGCCTCTGTTTTGACCAGTGAAGCCACTTGCAATCCTTTAGTTTCTTGTTCTTTTATTTGGTTGTTTATGGTATACATTTACTGAAAAGGTTTATTCATTTAATTCTGTCAATAGTTCGTTCCATGTAAATAATTTACCCCCGTGCTGGGTTTGCGCCATTTCAGCATCTGATGCCGTGTCAAAGGCGGTCAAAAATTCCCCCATAGGACTTGGAACTCCTTCACTTATAAGGAAAGTAGCTTTGGTGGCATCAATCAATTTCCCAGGTTCTGTATAATAATTGCAGAGGTACATTGCAATGCTGTTAGAATCCTTCTCTTTTAAATGGTTTACCATACATTCGACGGCGTCAAACTTATATGCCTTCCCTTTTGTGGTAACGATTTGGGCTGCATGTTGCTGATCCACAATGGTCATTCTACAAAAGTGGCATCCATCCGTTCCATAGCCTATTGGCTGTGGTGAAGAGTTACACCCATTTATTGCAACTATAGAAACAAAACCAAAAAATATTTTAAATATATTATGCATGAGTTTCAATAAAAAAATTTAAAAAATTCCTTCTCCAAATAGATTTACCTTTAGAGAAGGAAGTTGCTATTTATTGTTTTTTAAATGAAATCAAAATAATAGCATTTACATAGTACTAGCAACCAGAGGGCGGATGTTCGTAACAAAAAATCAGACAATTTTCTCGTACATCATGCTGAGCAATATGGTCGCAATAGTCATGGCAATTACATCCCCCATAACCACCCCCATAACCACCGAAGATGCTTTTTAATTGATTTTTTTGAAGCATATCTATAGCTTCAAGTTTTAGATTTTTTAAACTCAATTTTCTCATAAGTATAAAGATTAAAATTAACAGTAAGAAAAGTATTATAAAAAAAGAGGTTAAATATGATATTTATCATTTTTTGAATTATTATTTACCTTTTTTGGCTAAAATAAATGCTACAAAGGAAGCCCCCATTCCAAGCGCTAGGCCATATGCTCCCAACTGTGGATAAGAATGTGCCTTAAAGTTTAAAATGTTTTTTGTACCAAATAGCGGAGGTTGAAAACCCATAGGAGAACCATCGGGATTGGTAAATTTCATAATAGCCTTAGGATCCAGGTCATGTCCATAATCGTGCTCCCATAAATAGAAATCGTACAATCCGGCGGTGCTCAGGATTACCATTAAAATAAACCAATAGAGGTACCAGCGATAATTTGCTTTAAAGGCAATCAACAAACCAATGATGGTGGTAGAAATAATTCCGATAGGGAAAATCTTAAATTCTGGAATTGCCTCAGGAATGTATTTCATGCCGACATAATGATTCATCAGGTTGATATTTTTAATATCATGTGGGTTAGCATCTGAAAAATCATTGATGTGGATGTACATTCCCAGGGGAGTTGGGTATTGTGGAGCTTCCAGCGTTATCTTCCACAAGGGAAAAACAAAGAGAAGCAGCGGCAATAACACACCAATAAACATTACGATTTTTGAAGTCTTTTTCATTTTCTTAGGCTCAAAGGTTTAATAAGCGGGAGGACATCCCCTCCCGCTTATTCAAATTAGAAATCCAACAATCTGGAATTATTACATCAGTCTTCCCCTAGGGACCATGTCAACTTAAGATCCGAATTGGCAGGAGAAACCCTGACATAACCTTGCATCTCTTGGTGTAAAGCAGAGCAGAAATCTGTACAATAGAAAGGCCATACCCCCACTTGCTTGGGTTCCCAAACAAAGGTTTCAGTCTGACCGGGCATAATCAACAATTCTGAGGTGTTGGCACCAATCATACTCACCCCATGGGGCACATCATAATCTTGCTCCAAATTGGTCACATGGAAATACACCTTATCTCCCACTTTGATTCCTTCAATATTATCAGGGTTAAAGTGACTTCGAATCATGGTCATATACACATGGACTTCTTTTCCATTACGTTCCACCCTAACATTGGCATCGGACGTAGTAGCATATTTATGCTTGTTTTCAGTCAAGTTGTAGATTTTCTTGGAACGGGGTTTTACCAATTCTGCTGGAATACCTGCTGCGTAATGAGGCTCACCAACGGTTGGAAAATCGAGTAAAAGCTCCATTTTTTCACCAGAAATGTCATATAGTTGAGCAGACTGTGTTACTTCTGGCCCTGTGGGCAGGTAACGGTCTTTGGTAATCTTGTTCATGGCCACTGCGTATTTACCATAAGGTTTTCTGGAGTTCCCGCCAGGAATCATTAAGTGGCCTACGGAATAGAAGCAAGGTTGTCTATCAACTACTTCCCAGGTACCCAATTTCCATTTCACAACTTGAGAATCAATGAAAAATGTTGTATAACCATACCCTCTGCCATCAAATTCGGTATGTAATGGGCCCAATGCAGCTTCTTTAACAACACCAGCCAAAACATCTTCAAAATTAAGAATAGGAATTCCATAGGCTTCTCCAACGAATTTTTCATTTTCGATAGCATCAATCATTTTACTAAAAGAATGTACTGTCAAATTAGAGGACAATTTTCCGTTACCTACAATGTATTCCCCTGATGGATCCACATCACATCCGTGGGGAGATTTAGGCGTGGGTAGCAAGTACACTAAGCCTGGTAATTCCGAGGCATCCAATACCCGGACTTCTTTTTTCATGGTAGAAGTTGCCGTATGGGTATGCTCATCATACACATTATGTGCATAGTTGGCGGGCATGGTTGTGAACTTACCTTCTTTGATATACTCTTCGGCCTTTTTCCAGTTAACAGCGGCAATAAAATCCTTGTCGTTTTGTGAAGCGTTCACCTCCATCAAAGTGTGGGATTCTTCAGAATTGTAGGTTGAAAAGAACATCCAACCGTGTGAAGCTCCTCTACCCGGATGGGCCAGGTCATAGTCAAATCCAGGCATTAATATTTGGAACGATAAATCCATTCCTCCATCTTCCGGATCTACACTAATAAAAGAAAGAGAGCCCTTGAACTTCCCTTTGTATTCTTTAATAGAAATATCCTGCTGCGGAATGGGTACTGAAAAACGGGTTCCTGCCACTACATATTCAGTGTTTTCAGTCACGAAAGCAGAACTATGGTTACCTGCACTATTCGGAATTTCTATGATTTCCGTAGTTTCAAATACACTCAAATCGACCTTGGCGATTCTGGGAGTATTGTTACCGTTGATAAAAACATAGCGACCATCAATCTCACCATTGGTTTGAGAAATATCAGGATGGTGGGCATCATCCCAAGGAACAAATCCATGGGAAGTATTGAGCATGGGCTTGGTCTCTTCATTGTATCCCCAAGCTTTTTCAGCATCTTGCGAGAAAACCGGGATTACCTTGAACAAACGGCCCGAAGGCAGACCGTATACGGACATTTGTCCACTGAATCCACCAGAAATAAAGGCGTAGAAATCATCATGCTCTCCAGGGGCTACATATACCTTTTCCGCAGCACTTGAAGCCAATGCTCCACTCGAGTTTTTACCTTGTTGGTTGCAACTCGTAAACAGCAGCGAAACACCAGCTAGAGCAAGAATCAAATAATGGACTTTTTTCATTGTTATAGTTTTAAAAGGGTTGTATTAATTATTCACTGGGAGGGGGTAGTATCACTTTGTCTACCACATGTACGATGCCATTACCGCAAGGGACACTAGCAATGATCTTGGCTCCACCGATAAAGACATCGTCACCTTTTACCTCAACTTGGACATCTTGATTGTTCGCCTGTCCCAGTTTTTTGAATTTTTTGAGGAAATCTTTGGAATATTTTCCTGGAGTTACATGGTACTGCAGAATATTGGCCAAAGATGCCTTGTTTTCCGGTTTAAGCAGATTCTCCACAGTTCCTTCCGGAAGGGCATCAAAAGCGGCATTGGTAGGTGCAAAAACCATTAATGGCCCTGCGTTTACTAAAGCATTCTCCAATTCGGCCGCTTGCACCGCAACTACAAGTGTGGTGTGATCCTTGGAGCCTATTGCAATGTCCAATACCGTAGGTTGGGCCTCATCATTCTTTAGGAATGCCTGCCCTTGTTTTTTGTTACTTTTTTGAGCCTCCACATTGGAGGAGGTTGAGGTCTCAGTATTGGCTTCATTCTTACAACTATTAAAAATACATAGTACCAAGAACGAACCTAGAAATACTTTAATTTTGGTGATTACTTGCATAGTTAAATGTTATAGGGTTCTGAAATATTCGAGTACGGCTCTTGCCTGCTCTTCTGTCAGACCTTGATTAGCCATAGGAGATCCGTTAAATTCCATAAGAAGTTCTTTTGCCAAAGGGTCTTCCTTTACCATGACCTCGGGATTCAAAATCATGTTCATGACCCATTCAGGTGAGCGTCTTTCCAAAATACCATTAGGGGCTGGACCAATAAATTTTTTCCCTACCCTGTGGCAAGCCAAGCACATTTGTTCGAACACAGCTTTACCTTCTTCCGACAAAGCAGCATCAATATCATCGCTTAACGTCAACGACTTAACGGGGCCCACCCCTTTATTGGAGAGATCTATCCTTTCCGAGGCTTTAACCGTATTGACTTCTGGTTGAGCTTCCACTTTTTCCGTAGCCGACTTTTGTCTTTGCACTTGAAAACCTTCTTTTTTCTTTTCCTCTTTCCCTCCACAGCTTATAAGAAGGGCTAAAAGGAAGAATGCGCTGCTTTTTACGATAACTTTCATTGGATTACAATTGTTAGATTTTAAGGCCAAAAGTATGACCCCAGACCTTGAAAGAATATGATAAATGTCACATTTCGGATAAAAACATCTTTTTTGTATTTGTTGCTTATATTTAAGCGCTTATGCTTACAAACTCATCGAAATATGCCATAAAAGCCGTACTGTTCTTAGCGGTGCATTCAAATGAGGACAATAAATTGATGGTTAAGGATATCTTTGATAGAATTAATGTACCTCAGCAGTATCTGGCCAAAATTTTACAAGAGCTTGCTAAAAGAGATGTGATATCATCTTCCAGAGGCCCAAAAGGCGGTTTTTATTTAAATGATACAAACAAAAAGCTACCGCTGATTTCAATTGTTGATGTTATTGAGGGCAGACATAGATTACAGTCTTGTATGCTTAGCATAAAAGAATGTGATAGTGAAAATCCTTGCGCTCTTCACGATTTAGTTGGAAGCGCTAATAGTCATTTTCTTAAAAATTTGGAGGAGACTACCATTGAGGATTTAATTGCTAGTATCGAGAAAGGTAAGGCCATATTACCGTTATAAGCCCTCTTAATAAATCTAGATTTATGTGAAAAAACGACTATTTATGATACTTTTTTTGCTGCTTATCATTTTTTTTTATGAAAACAGTATTTTAAACGTGTAATATTAGTTACTTTGGGTAATAATTCACCACAATGAAACTCCATTTGTTAAATAGAACCAGTCCAGGCAACAGCTCGTTCATGGTGAGTCATAATTTGTACCCACATTTCTTAAAAATTTGGCATTACCATCCTGAATTAGAGCTTATTGCAATCGAGAAAAGTTCTGGTACCCAGTTTATCGGTGATAGCATTGAAAAGTTCGACGTGGGTGAAGTAATTCTGATAGGTAAGAACTTGCCACATATGTTGCTGAATGATGATGTCTACTTTGACGAATCTTCGAAGAAAGTGGCTGAATCTTTTGTGGTCCATTTCAAAAAAGAATTTTTGGGGAATGGATTTTTAACAATCTCTGAAACAAAACCCATTACCGATTTGCTTGACAGAGCAGGTCGAGGAATCAAGTTTTTACAAGTTGATAATCAATTGATTCAAGATATCAAGGGTTTGCTAAATCTCGAACCCTTCGAAAGACTTATAAAGTTTGTTGAAATTTTGAATGCTTTGGCAAAACATAAACCTTATAGGTTGCTTTCAAGTATGGGCTATGTGAACTCCTTCTTAAAAACAGAGAACAAGCGTCTACATAAAATTTACGAGTACGTTTTTAAGAATTTTAAAAATTCTATTGGAGCTAGTGATGTTGCATCGGTAATTGGAATGAATCCTTCCGCCTTTAGTAGATTTTTTAAACAAGTGCATCGTAAAACGTTCACTCGATACCTAAATGAGATTAGAATAGGTTACGCTTGTAAATTGTTACTTGAAGACAAGATGAATATAACGGCGATAGCGTATGAATCTGGGTTCAATAACATTTCTAATTTTAACCGTCAATTCAAAATGATAATCGGTAAGCCCCCCAGTTCTTATATTCAATATCATACCGATAAAATGGAATACGCTTAATCTCTGGCAAAAATAGTATTGTTCTTAGTTGTTTATTAGGTAGCTTAGGGCATTATCAGCCACTAGTTTTGTGTTAAATAATTAGAAATAAATGTCTCATTCAATATTGATTACAGACATAGAGGTGCAGGATGTTCGTTTTCCTACAAGCCGTACTATGGATGGGTCGGATGCTATGAATCCCGATCCAGATTACTCAGCTGCTTATGTTATTCTTAAGACAGATCATCCCGAAGGGTTGGAAGGCCATGGTTTGACCTTTACCATTGGTAGAGGCAATGAACTTTGTGTTGCCGCCATAGAATCTCTTTCTCCACTACTTTTAGGAAAATCTCTTGAAAGTTTTACCCAGAACATGGGCGAATTTTGGAAAATGATTACAGGAGACAGCCAATTAAGATGGTTGGGGCCTGAAAAAGGAGTTATTCATCTGGCAACAGGAGCTTTGGTTAATGCGGTTTGGGATTTGTATGCAAAAGTGGAGAAGAAACCACTTTGGAAGTTACTCGCCGACATGTCTCCAGAAGAATTGGTGAGGTGTATCGATTTTACCTATATAACCGATGCCATTGCCCCAGAAGAGGCACTTGAAATGCTGAAGCAACTTGAAGATTCAAAGCAAGAACGTATAAACAGGTTACTCGAGTCTGGGTACCCAGCTTATACCACCTCTGCTGGTTGGTTAGGTTATTCCGATGAGAAGATGCGTCGTTTATGCAAAGAGGCCAAAGCTGCAGGCTTTAAACATATGAAGATTAAGGTTGGTTCCGATTTGAACGATGATATCAGAAGGGCAGCTTTGATTAGGGAGGAAATGGGTCCTAACCTGCAATTGATGATGGATGCTAACCAAAAATGGGATGTACATGAAGCAATTGCCAATATGGAAGAACTCAAAAGGTTCAATCCATGGTGGATTGAAGAACCCACTAGCCCAGATGATATTCTTGGGCATGCAAAAGTGGCCGAAGCAGTTCACCCAATTAAGGTCGCAACTGGAGAGCATTGCCAGAATAGGGTCATGTTCAAACAACTTATGCAAGCCAATGCCATTGGAATATGTCAAATTGATAGCTGTAGAGTAGGGGGTGTCAATGAAATATTGGCCATCTTGCTAATGGCTGCCAAATTCAATATACCGGTATGTCCACACGCAGGTGGAGTTGGGTTGTGCGAATATGTACAGCATCTTTCCATGTTTGATTATATTGCTGTCTCTGGATCTTTGGAAAATAGGATTATCGAATATGTAGACCATTTGCATGAGCACTTCTATGACCCTGTGGTGATAAAAGAAGGAGCCTATATGCCACCTTCGATGCCGGGGTATAGCATTGAGATTAAAAGTGATTCATTGGAACAGCATAGTTTTCCTGATGGAGTGGTTTGGCAAGGAGAATTATCAAATGTTGATTGATTTATATATAAAGACGTAATAAACCCACATATCTAAAAGAATACAAAATTGATGTTTAGCTTAGCAGGAAAAACAGCTGTAATAACTGGAGGAGGCAGTGGTATTGGTGAAGCTATTTCAAAAGCCTTTGCAAAACAAGGTGCGGAAGTGCATATTATTGAATTGGATTCCGATAGGGCCAATACATTGGTTAGCGAAATTGAAAGCTCTGATGGAAAAGCTTTCGGGCACCAATGTGATGTCTCAAACCAAGAGCAAACCACTAAGGTGATGAAATCCATTTCCGATGTATCCAAAATTGATATTTTAATCAATAATGCTGGTATTGCACATGTAGGAAACATAGAAGCGACCAGCGAGGCGGATATGGATAGACTATACAATGTCAATATCAAAGGAGTTTATAATTGCATCCTTGCTTGTATAGAATCCATGAAATCCCAGGGGGGAACTATACTAAATATGGCTTCAATAGCCTCTACGGTAGGAATTTCGGAACGCTTTGCGTATTCGATGACCAAAGGCGCGGTGCTTACCATGACCTATTCCATTGCCAAAGATTATCTGGATTATGGCATACGTTGCAATAGTATTTCTCCTGCTAGGGTCCATACCCCTTTTGTGGATAATTTTATTAAAAAGAATTATCCAGGGAATGAAAAAGAAGTATTCGAAAAACTTTCGAAAACACAGCCTATAGGGCGAATGGGAAAACCGGAAGAAGTGGCAAATTTGGCCCTTTACCTTTGTTCCGATGAGGCTTCCTTTATTACAGGAACAGATTTTCCAATAGATGGTGGTTATATAAAATTAAACGGATAAATGAAACTAATACGATTTGGAGCCAGGGATAACGAAAAACCTGGCGTTGAACTTGAAAACGGTACTTGGATAGATGTTTCAGGTTTTGGGGAAGATTATAGCGAAAACTTTTTTGCCACAGACGGAATACAAAGATTACAAGATTGGATTGTGGATAATCTTTCCGCTTGTCCAGAAATTGACAAAGGAACGCGTTTGGGGTCGCCATTATGTCGACCATCAAAAATTGTTTGTGTAGGTCTTAATTATGCCAAGCACGCCGAAGAAAGTGGTATGGCAATTCCTACTGAACCTGTTCTATTTTTTAAGGCCACCTCGGCGATTGTAGGTCCGAACGATGATATTATCATACCAAGAGGAAGTCAAAAAACCGATTGGGAGGTAGAATTGGCAGTTGTTATTGGTAAAAAAGCTTCTTATGTGGAGCAAGATAAAGCCATGGATTATGTGGCAGGTTATGTGCTTCATAATGACTATAGTGAAAGGGAATATCAATTGGAGCGCGAAGGTCAGTGGGTAAAAGGAAAGAGCAATGACACTTTTGCGCCCCTCGGACCGTTTATGGCGACTAAAGATGAAATAACGGACCCCCATAACCTTAACCTATGGTTAAAGCTCAATGGGAAAACTATGCAAAATAGTAACACTTCCGATTTTGTGTTCAACATACCTGAATTGGTCAGCTACATAAGCCAGTTTATGACACTTCTTCCTGGAGATATTATCTCTACAGGAACACCGTTCGGTGTAGGGTTGGGGTTAAACCCTCCAAAATATTTAAAGCCAGGGGATATTGTGGAACTGGGTATAGACGGATTAGGAACTTCAAAACAAGAAGCAAAAGCATATAGCAAAGAATGATAATAGACAGCCATCAACACTTTTGGAAATATGACCCAGTTCGAGATGCTTGGATAAACGAATCCATGTCTGTCATTAGAAGAGATTTCTACCCCACAGATCTTGAACCAATTCTGAAAGCAAACAATATTGATGGTTGCGTTGCCGTCCAAGCAGACCAATCGGAAGATGAAACCCGATTTCTACTGGATTTTGCAAATCAATATGACTTTATCAAGGGAGTTGTTGGTTGGGTAGATTTGTTGGATAAAGGAGTTGAAGGGCGATTGGAATATTTTGCAGATGATAAACTGCTCAAAGGTATTCGTCATGTGGTTCAGGCAGAACCTGACCCTGAATTTATGCTACGGAAAGACTTTCAAGAAGGAATTGGTCGCTTGGCAAAATTCGGATTGACCTATGACATTTTGGTGTATCCTCATCAATTGGCTGCGGCTATTGAATTGACAAGAAAATTTCCGAATCAGAAGTTCGTATTGGACCATATAGCCAAACCACAAGTTTCGAAAGGTATGGATTCTTTATGGCGAAGGAATATCGAAGCTTTGGCAAAGGCATCCAACGTCTATTGTAAATTGTCGGGTATGGTCACGGAAACTAAAGATTTCCTATGGGCAGAGAATCAATTCTATCCATTCATGGAAGTTGTGTTAGAGTCTTTTGGCACAGATAGGGTGCTATATGGGTCAGATTGGCCGGTTTGCCTTGTTGCCGGAACTTATGAAGATGTGCTGACTATTGTATCAAATTTTATTCAACAGCTATCTCCAACGGAGCAAAAGAATATAATGGGGCTGAATGCGGTCCGTTTTTATGAACTTTAATTTCTTGTTATGATCAACGGCAAAAAAACTTTAGCACTTTTGGTGTTGATTTTGTTGGCAGCTTGCCAAACCCAGAAAAAAAAGGAACCAGTCCCAATCCCTTCTCCTAATATTGTTTTGTTTTTTGTTGATGATATGGGGTGGCAAGATACTTCTGTGCCATTTTGGGACAAAAAAACACCATTCAACCAACGCTACATAACTCCCAATATGGAACGTTTGGCCAAAGATGGGATGAAATTTACCCAGGCTTATTCCACGGCCGTATGTTCCCCGACAAGGGTAAGTTTAATGACGGGAATGAATGCGGCAAGGCATCGCGTTACAAACTGGACCCTCAAAAAAGATGTGCTAAAACCAATGGAGGTAAATCATAAAACCTTAGATTTTCCCATGTGGAATGTGAATGGAATGAGTCCAGTCGAAGGTGATGACAGGGCAGTGCATGCCACACCGTTGCCCCAAGTATTGAAAGATGCAGGGTATTTTACCATCCACTCAGGAAAAGCTCACTTTGGTGCTATTGGAACCCCTGGAGAAGCCCCGTTAAAATTAGGGTTCGATATAAACATTGCTGGTCATGCTGCTGGTGCCCCTGAAAGTTATTATGGACTGCAGAACTTTGGAAATGGTAAAGAAGGAAAGGAAATTTGGGCTGTACCCGGTCTCGAACAGTATCACGGAAAGGATATTTACCTTACCGAAGCCATAACGCAAGAAGCTTTAAAATCTTTGGATGAAGCTGTGGCAAAAGAACAGCCATTTTTCCTATATATGGCGCATTATGCTGTTCATACTCCTATTATGGGTGACGATAGATTTCTGCAAAAATATCTGGAAAAAGAATTGGATATCACGGAAGCCAAATATGCTTCAATGATTGAAGGTATGGACAAAAGTCTTGGTGACATCATGGATTATCTCGAAGAAAAGAATTTGGATGAAAATACCATTATACTTTTCATGTCTGACAATGGAGGATTAAGTGCCGTGGCAAGAGGAGGCGAGAGGCATACACACAATAAACCATTGGCCAGCGGAAAGGGCTCCGCTTACGAAGGTGGAATTCGTGAGCCCATGTTAGTGAAATGGCCTGGAGCGGTCGAACCCAACTCGACCAATGAAGGATATTTGATTATCGAGGATTTTTACCCTACCATTCTTGAGATGGCTGGAGTTCAAAACCCTAAGTTGGCACAGGTTGTGGACGGGAAAAGCTTTGTGCCCTTACTGACTGAAAAAGAAACAAATACTTCAGACCGTCCGTTATTTTGGCATTATCCAAACGAGTGGGGCCCTGATGGTCCTGGAGTCGGTGCTTCGAGTACGGTTAGAAAGGGAGACTGGAAACTTATCTATTTTCATGAAGACCAGCGTATCGAATTATTCAATTTGAAGACGGATATTGGGGAAACCAAAAATGTATCATCCGAACATCCGGAAATTGTCGGTGAATTGTCAAAAATACTCTCTGACCATCTACGTAATGTTAATGCTCAGATGCCTTCTTACAAAAATACTGGGGAAGCAGTCCCTTATCCTGACCAAATATCATTATAAATGAATAAAACCATAAAAATATTCTCAGCGGTATTGGCCCTTATCACGATTAGTTCTTGTTCAAAGGTGAACCCACCAGCTCCGGTAGGCCCAATCCCTTCTGAACGACAATTGGAATGGCATAAAATGAAGTATTATGCCTTTATCCATTTTAACATGAACACTTTCACCAATATGGAATGGGGCCTGGGAGATGAATCTCCCGAACAGTTCAATCCTACGGAATTGGACACTCGTCAATGGGCGCGTGTTGCAAAAGAAGCAGGAATGACGGGAATTATTATCACCGCAAAGCATCATGACGGTTTTTGCCTGTGGCCCACCAAAACTACGGAGCACTCCGTCAAAAATTCTCCATGGCGAGATGGTAAGGGTGATTTGATAAAGGAGCTTTCCGAAGCTTGTAAAGAATATGGACTCAAGTTTGGGGTTTACCTCTCTCCTTGGGATAGAAACCATGAAGATTATGGAACACCGGAATATGTTGCCGATTATCATGAACAATTACATGAACTCCTGAACAACTACGGAGACCTTTTTGAAGTATGGTTCGATGGTGCCAATGGGGGGTCGGGCTATTATGGTGGCGCAAATGAAACCCGCAAAATTGATAATAAAACCTATTACGAATGGGATAAAGTAACCAATATGGTTCGCGAGTTTCAGCCCAATGCGGTTATTTTTAGTGATGCAGGACCTGACATTCGTTGGGTAGGTAATGAGCAAGGATGGGCAAATGAAACACATTGGAGCATAATGCGCAGGGATGAAATTTACCCTGGATGGCCAAGATATGTAGAGCTCAGAACGGGACACGAAGATGGTACGCACTGGCTTCCTTCAGAAGTAGATGTGTCCATACGTCCCGGATGGTATTATCATCCTGCTGAAGATCATCAGGTAAAATCATTGGAGCATCTCGTGAAGATTTACTACGAATCTGTAGGTCGTAATAGCAATTTATTGTTGAATCTTCCTGTGGACAATAGAGGCCTTGTACATGAAAGAGATGTGGAACAACTCATGCGTTTGCGCGAACAACTTAATAAAGATTTTGCCGAGGATTTGGCAAGAGGTCAAAATGCTATTGCATCAGAAACTAGAGGGGAAAGCTCGGATTTTAGCCCTAAAAATGCTATAGATGGTAATGCAACTACTTATTGGGCAACCAACGATGGTAGTACCCAAGCTTCAGTGAGTATTCAATTTAATGAACCTACCGAAGTAAACCGTATTTTGTTGCAGGAATACATACCTCTAGGGCAACGTGTCCAAAAATTTACAGTTGAGGCCGAAGTGGATGGAAGTTGGGTTCAACTGGCCGATCAGACAACCATAGGACATAGACGTGTTCTTCAGTTTGATACGGTAACCGCTTCCCAGATTAGGATGAATATTATTGAAGCCAAAGGACCACCGACCATTGCAAATATTTCATTGTTTAATGCACCGAACCTACTTACAGAACCTATCATTAAAAGAGATAGGGAAGGGATGGTAAGCTTTCATTTGGCAGATAAGAACATCGATGCATTTTATACGTTGGATGGGACCGAACCTTCGGTTTCCTCTTTAAAATACCAAGGCCCATTTTTGGTCAATCAACCAACGACTATTAAAGCTATAGCCGCGGATCCGGTAGATCAAAGAACCACCAGTGTGGCTACTAGGTACTTCGATGTATCGAAAGCAGATTGGAAAGTGATTGAAGTTTCATCTGGAAATAAAGAAGAGGCTATTGAGTTGATTGATGATAATTCCCGAACCTTTTGGGCAACGGACTCGGATGGAAAACAACCATCAGAAGTAGTTATTGATTTGGGGGAAACATACAATTTGAAAGGGTTCACCTATTGGCCTATGCAAGAAAGATGGCCGTTTGGGGTAATTATGGAGTATGAATTTTTTGTGAGTACTAATCAAAGAACGTGGAACAAAGTTTCTAGCGGAGAGTTTAGTAACGTGGTGAATAACCCTATAGAACAAACCATCCGTTTTGATGCTGTATCAAAAGCAAGATTTATTAAATTAAAGGCTACGAAGGTTGCGGGTAATGACACTAGGGCAGCTTTTGCAGAGATTGGTGTTATCACAGCTAACAAATAGATATGGATTTACAGCTAAAAGATAAGATTATAATTGTGACCGGTGGTTCCAAGGGAATTGGAAATGGAATAGTAAATGTACTCGCCTCAGAAGGCGCCATTCCTATTATTGTTGGAAGGAATCGGGAGAATGTGTTGGATGCAGTGAAGCATGTTCAGGAGAAAAATCTAAAAGCGGATTGTGCTTTTGCTGAGTTAACTGACCCTGAACAGTGTAAAGAAGCCGTGAAAAGTGTTGTTAAAAAATATGGTAGAATTGATGGTCTGGTTAACAATGCTGGAGTAAATGATGATGTTGGTTTGGAAAATGGAAATTACGAAGACTTTATTTCTTCCATCAATAAAAACCTTACGCATTATTACTTGATGGCTCACCATGCATTGCCTGAATTGAAGAAGAGTAAGGGTTCTATCGTAAACATTGGTTCAAAGACTTCCGTGACAGGCCAAGGAGGCACGTCTGGATATGCCTCTGCAAATGGAGGTCGTAACGCCTTGACAAGGGAGTGGGCGGTTGAATTGTTGCCCCATGCCATTAGGGTCAACGCGGTGATAGTAGCCGAATGTTATACCCCACTTTATGATCGTTGGATTAAAAGCTTTCCAAACCCCGAAGAAAGACTTAAAGAAATAACAGATAAAATCCCTTTGGAAAATCGAATGACAACAGCAGAAGAAATTGCCAATATGGTTACATTTCTTTTATCGCCCAAATCAAGTCATACCACTGGACAACTAATTTTTGTTGACGGAGGATATGTGCATTTGGATAGGACACTGTGACGACGGTTGCTAATTGGAAAAAACAAACAAAAAGATGAAACGCTACGCTCTTGCACTTGACCTAAAAGATGATTCTATTTTGATTGCTGAATACGAAGCTTATCATAAATCTGTTTGGCCCGAAATAAAAAAGAGCATTTCGGATTCTGGAATTACAGCAATGGAAATATATAGATTGGGTACAAGGTTGTTCATGTTTATGGAGGTAAATGAAGAATTTAGCTTCGAAAAAAAGGCAAAGGCAGATTTGGCAAACCCAAAAGTCCAAGAGTGGGAAGAACTCATGTCGAAATACCAGCAAACATTACCAACAGCTAAGCCAGGGGAAAAATGGCTTTTGATGGAACGAATATTTGAACTGTAAAATAGGGATGAAAATATAAAAGCAAATTTCTCAGATGCGAAACGGAAAGGAAATAAAATTTAATTCGAAATATCCATCCATAGAAGATTTAAGGAATAGGGCAAAGCAAAGAATACCTAGGTTTGCTTTTGAATATTTGGACGGAGGATGCAATGAAGAAGTAAACCTTCTTAAAAACACTTCTGAGATTCGAGATGTGGAACTCAAACCCAAATACTTGAATGCAGGCCCAGAATCATCCTTAAAAACTGAACTTTTTGGTCATGAGTATGATGCTCCATTTGGTATAGCTCCTGTAGGCTTGCAGGGATTAATGTGGCCAAATGCTTCCCAAATTTTGGCAAAAGCGGCATTCGAGCATAATATTCCGTTTATTTTGAGTACAGTAACTACCTGTAGCATTGAAAAGGCTTCTGAGCTTACTGAAGGTCGAGCTTGGTTTCAATTGTACCATCCATCTGAAAACAGTGTTAGAGACGATATTATTTCAAGAGCTCAAGCAGCTGAATGTCCTGTTCTGGTTTTGTTATGCGACGTCCCAACTTTTGGCTTTCGGCCTAAAGAGATTAAGAATGGGCTTTCAATGCCGCCTAAAATGACAGTGAACAATATTCTACAGATATTAGGGAAGCCAAGATGGGCTTTTGAAACTTTGATGCATGGCCAACCAAACTTTGAGACCCTTAAACCCTATATGCCAAAAAATCTTAACCTTAAACATTTGGGACTTTTTATGGACAAACTGTTTTCCAAACGCATGCCAGAGGAAAAAATAGCGCCAATTCGGGACCTTTGGAAAGGTAAGTTGGTGCTTAAAGGTGTGGCAACTGAAGAAGATGCCGAAAGAGCAGTTAAATTAGGCCTTGACGGGATTATAGTTTCCAATCATGGTGGTAGACAATTGGATGCAGGCGAATCTACAATAAAACCTTTGACTCGGATTGCCGAGAAATATGGGGATCAGATAACAGTAATGATGGATAGCGGTATCCGCTCTGGACCTGATGTTGCCCGAACACTCGCTAGTGGAGCTAAATTCACATTTATGGGACGTTCTTTCATGTACGGAGCTGCAGCGTTGGGCAGGCAGGGAGGTGATCATACAATTTCCTTGTTAAAGACTCAGCTGCAACAAGTAATGCATCAAATTGGTTGCGAACGCACTTCAGACTTTCCAGATTATTTGGTTGATAGATAAGGATAGACCTTTTATAGGATATGTTATGTCCTAAAAAATGAAAAGGTTTTTATATGAGCCCTAAAAATTAACTGCTTTTTGGGGCTGTTCGGGTTATTGGTATATATTATAAAACGACCAGTACTTATGGTTCAAATACATGTTGATGCTATAATGAGAAATGTTACTTGAATCAAAGAATTTCTTGTTAGCTTGTTTTTCAAACTAAAAGCGCTTTATTCTAAATTTTATATGCGTTACGGATTTTGTTAGATTTGTTCGGTTGTGTTATGAACGTTGATACTAAACCAAAAATCTTAGCTCCTAAAACCTTAGATGGAAGAATCTGAAATTGGATTTTTTTAAAATCAATGAAGAGCTTTTGGAGCGTACCAAATTATGACAACCAAACAAAGAATAATTGATCAGGCCATTCAATCTTTTAATGCCGATGGTGTAGTCAATGTAACTCTTCGGAAATTGGCCAAGTCACTTGGGATGAGTCACGGAAACCTGGAATATCATTATCCCATCAAGGAAGTTTTACTTTTGGCAATTTATCAGCAAATGAAGTTCGAGATTTCACAGGTTTATGAACAAACAAATGATAATGATGTCATGGTTCAGTTTAATAAACTATTACTCCGATTGGAAGCATTTCATGAAAAGTATCTTTTTTTCAATCTGGATATATTGGAAGTTTCAAGAAACTATGAAAAAGTAGACGAGTTACTTAAAAAAACTTTTCACATAAGAAGGCATCAGATGTCACATTTTTATACTCAATTTATCGAAATGGGGTATCTGAAAGAAGAACCTCGGTCCGGAACATATCAACGTTTGCAACAAAGTATCAGGATATTGATCACATTTTGGAAGTCTCAACAAAAGGTAATACCTCATCACGATTTATCCCATCAAAAAATGTCAGAATTTATTTGGGACTTGCTGATTCCGCATATGACGGAAAAAGGGATAAACGCCTTTCAAAGCTATAGATTTATTGAAACTCGTTTAAATTGTGAGTGATTAACCAGGGAGTATTATGTTGTAGGGCACATTCGCATGGAAACAAAACTGGATAATTCATAACTCGGGTACGACCTGTGGGTATGTTAGCTTAAGTGGAGATACAAAAAGAATTAAATTGGAAATAACAAAAAGCCCGATAACTAATTACCGGGCTTTTTAATTTTTTGTGACCTGACTGGGGCTTGAACTTAAGATCCAATAATTTGATATTCAAAAAGTTAAAATTCAAAATTTAAACGTGTGCACCGAATTGGGCTCCTGTTTAAAATGATTAATCAAATGAACTTATTTACTTGTATCTGCTATCAAATAAAATTGATGACGCAAATATATGTTTTGCTTACCTACTTTTCCAATATTTCCATCAATTGAAAATTGAGGTACAATTTCTCTTTTCCAACCTTGACCGATTTTAGAAAGCCAGCCTCTTCCAAATCCCTCAAATAGTTGCCAACAGTTTTGGGAGTTCCTAATTTTTCATCAATCAAGTATTGTCTTTTGGTATAGGGTAGCCGAAATAATATTTCGATTAGCTCTCTTGAATACGCTTTAGGTAATTGGGTTCTGATTTCGTTTGTCATTCTTTCCATCAAAGAAGTAATCGCCTCTAGGCGTTCCAATCCTTTCTTAGCGGTTATTTCAACCATTTCCAACATATACAGTA
Organism: Flagellimonas onchidii; assembly: GCF_004804315.1. GTDB lineage: Bacteria > Bacteroidota > Bacteroidia > Flavobacteriales > Flavobacteriaceae > Flagellimonas > Flagellimonas onchidii. The sequence goes on along the minus strand of NZ_SRXX01000016.1, from coordinate 1,534 downwards.
TCCATCCTTCCCAATCTTCTTTTTCCGTTACTAATCTCAGTTTCTTATAGTAGGCAGCTTTGTTATTGATGATGTACTCACTCAGATAAATTGCTGGAACATCTAGCAATTTTTCCAATTTCAGATAGAGTAGGAGCATAATACGGCCTGTTCGTCCGTTACCATCAACAAACGGGTGAATGGCTTCAAATTGGTAGTGCATCAAAGCCATTTTTATCAATGGGTCAAGTTTGCTAGGCTCATTGATAAACTTTTCTAAGTTGGATAGTTTGTCCCGTATAATGGATTCTCCTGATGGTGGTGTATAAATAACTTCTCCCTTTGTGTTGGATAAAGTAGTGCCTGGAGTTGTTCGTATCCCGGAATCATTTTGTTTGATTCGTTGTACAATCTCAATAAAAAGATTGGTGGTTAAAAGCGGTTTTTTCTCCAAGCGAGCGAGGGCATGCCATAATGCTTCTTTATAGCTGATTACTTCTTTAGCCGCGGGATTATCAAATTTCTTATCAGCTACGAATGCTTGATATAAATCGTCATTTGTGGTAATAATATTTTCTATTTCAGAACTGCCCTTTGCTTCTTGTAAGTGTATGGTGTCTAAAAAAAGCTTGGGGTTTGGTAAGTTTATTATTGCTCCGTTCAACTTTGACAATGATCTACTAGCGGCTATTGTTTTTCTTAAAACAGCTGTTGTCTCTAACTCTTTCTTTGGAGGGAGTAAGGGTAAATCGTTATATGGTATATCTTTATTGAAAGTAGACATAATATAGGGGTAGAATTTACACTCATACTTTTTATGAGGGTAAAAATACTAAAAAATTACCTTTGTAATGCATTACAAAGGTAAAAGTTACTCTTATTTGATTCTATTAGAATGTATTTTTCACACTATGTTTTGGGACATAGAAAATCAAGCAAAAAACACCTCAAAAATTCGCTATAAGACGTTTAAACAAAATCATACACTTTTTATTTCGAATTCTCCACATTTCCACAACTCTGAATAGGAGCTATTATAGCAATTCAACATATTCCAATTCAAATAATTTATATAATAGTACCAATTCAAATTCTTCATATTCAAGGGCAAATTCTAAGAATAGAACCATATACATGCAAATTCTTGCAAAATTGAGCCACCGATTCCTGTCAAACTGGGCCACTGATTCCTATCTAAAGTGAACCAGTGATTCCTACCAAAGTGAACCACTTTCAAAAACGTATCCAATAGGGGGTGCCAAAGGGTTATATTTTTCAAAAAATATAACAGTATGGCGAACAGACTATTGGACATGAGAAGAATAAAACAACTCTACAGGATGTTCGGCGAAGGGCACAGCCGCCGCCGGATCAGCAGGGAGCTCGGTATCTCCCGCAACACGGTCAACAAGTACATATCCCTGTTCCAGAAGAGCGGACTGACAGCCGATGACGTCTCGGAACTGGGCCCGGACACCCTGTTGCTGCTATTGGAGGGCAAGGGAAGGGCCGATAACGGCCATGGGGCACTCTTCGGATATTTTCCCGAAGTGAG
>NZ_SRXX01000015.1 GCF_004804315.1 Flagellimonas onchidii | reverse complement strand
CAAGTTCTAATAATCCTAACTTTGGTTTGATGATCTTTTCTTCTGTACTCATCTGACAAATCTAATTTAAGGGTTAAACTAATTTATTAAGATTGTCAGATTAAGTCTTAACTATTACATATAAATTCAGTAGTTGAAAAACCTAACAGGGCTTTAAGTTTGCGGTGCAATTGCATTCTGCTCATTCCCACAGCTTCACAGAATTGTACAACAGAAAATGAGGGGTCGGTTAGTTTTTCATCCATAATCTGCTGTAATTTGGTCAAAAACTTTTCATCTACTGTTGTTATTGCTATATCCTTGGGTCTTAAAACTACTTCTTGACTATAGCGTAGCTGAAGTTTTTTTCTAACATCAATCAGGTTTTTGACACGTTCCTTCAATATTCCTTCATGAAAAGGTTTTGTGATATAATCATCCGCTCCGGTCTTGACCCCATCAAGTTCGTTTTCCTCGCCCGCTTTAGCTGTTAATAAAATAATGGGTATGTGGCTAGTCCGTTCATCATTTTTCAAGGTTTCACATAGTTCTAAACCGTTTTTAATAGGCATCATTACATCACTGATTACAATGTCAGGAATATATTCAAGAGCAAGCTGAACGCCTTCAGCTCCATTTTTGGCTTTTACTACATTGTATGTTTCATTGAACATATTTCCTACATACGTTCGGATATCTGTATTGTCATCTACAATCAATAAAATAGGAGAATCTTCTTTAAGGATTGCTGGATTAGGTGGATTGGAATGCGACTCCTTGAGGGTTATTTCATTTTTTAGGGAAGATATCTTCCCTTTTTGAACTCTTCTTTCACTCTCGGCAAAATCACTTGGTTTGACAGGGAGTGCCATGGAGAATGTGGTGAGTTCTTCAGCAGAGCTACTTACGTTTATGCTTCCTTTGTGCAATTGGACCAGTTCTTTGACCAACGCCAGTCCAATTCCCGCACCTTGTTGTGTATCATCTGCCCTATAAAACCGTTCAAACAATCTTGCCTGAGCTTCTTTTGTAAGTGTATTTCCTGTGTTACTTATGGTCAACTGTAACTTTCCATTTTTTACCAATGCATTCGCATCTATACTTCCACCTTTTGGGGTATATTTAAGTGCATTTGACATCAGGTTGACCATTACTCTTTCAACAATGTCCCTATCGAACCAAGTATTTTCACTTGATGATTGGATGTCAACGGACAAGTTGATTTTCTTTTCTTTTGCGGCAAAACTGAATCCATCAATCAAACTACCAATAAACGGCGACAGTTCGCCTTTACTTACCTTTAAGGGATAGCTGCTGCTTTCTATTTTGGATATGTCCAATAATTGGTTGACCAATGATAACAGACGGCTCGTGTTCTGTTGTGCTATTTCCAGATTGTCTTTCTCTTTGGGCGGAAGGTTCTTTTTGTCGAGTTGTTGTTGAATGGGGCCAGAAATAAGGGTCAAAGGCGTACGGAACTCATGGGACACGTTTGTGAAAAAATTGGATTTGGCCATATCCATTTCTTTCAATCTATCGGTAGTTCTTTTCCGATTCCGATACAATACAAAAAAGAACACGCTAGACAATGTGGCCAATCCTATTCCACCAATCAACATATTTTGTTGGTTATGCTGTTTTTGTTCATTTAAAGCATTCTTCGATTTCAACAGGCTAATCTCTCTTTCCCTTTTTTCGGTTTGATATTTAGCTTCAAGGTTGGTGGTTATTTCTTCTTTGTTTTTCTTGTTTATACTGTCATTTAATGCAAAAGTAATCTTGCTATATTCCAATGCCTTTTTATATTGGTCCAAACCTTCATAAGCAAAGACCAAGGCGTCATAGGCATGAAGTTTTTCATCCAAATAAAAGCTATTGGCATTTTTTTCCATGTACTGCAACACCTTTAAATATGATGCTATGGCCTTTTCATATTGTTTGGTAAACAAATTATACTTTCCTTCTGCAGTTTTTACATGATAAATCGTAAAGTCTGTCGCCATCGGATACTCTTTTGCCAATTCCTTTGCTTTGTTCAAATAAACTAAAGCATTGGCCCCATCTAGGTTGTCCACATAGTTGATGGATAAATCTGTATAGGTTTCAATAAGATTCATTGGGTCTCCGTGAGATTCAAAAAATGGCAAGCACTTTCTATAATACTCTATCGACAAGGCATGTTGTTTTGTTAATGAATAATAATTACCTCTTAATCGATTAAGATTGGCCAAACCAAATTCATCTTCCTTTTCTGAAAAAATGGCTTGGCTTTTATCAAGATAATCCAAAGCCTTTTCATTTTTAAGAGCAGAATATATCAAGGCTATGTTCTCATATGTTAGGTTTAAGTCTCTGGTTACGGTGTCATTCACAATATGCAAGGAATCGACTTTCAGATAATACGTCAAAGCCTGTAAATGGTCATTGTTGTTCAAAAAATGATTGGCAATAGCAATCATGGCCGAAGATTCTAACGGCCAATTTTCCGCCAATTTTGCTTCCTTCAATGCCAAACGCGCATAGTCAATATTGTCTTTTTCATTTGATAAGGCCCTGCTTAAAATGGCCAATTTTCTATACAAATCGGATTTGAGCTTGTGGTCACTAGATTTTTTTAGAGATTCCAGTGATTTTTTCACGTAGTATAATGAACTATCTATTTGGGAATTATAATAGTAATACACCGAGGCAACATTGTACGCTTTAGATGCTGTTGCTTGATCATTGGTGGTTTTTGCTATTTGAATGACCTTATCGTTGTAAACACGTGTGGAGTCCATGTTAATGTAGATGAAAGCCCTTATTATCGCGTTCAAGCCATCTAACCTCTCTGTTTCTTCGGTTGTGGTTTCTAATACTGTTTTTATTGAATCAATTTTTTGGGGTTCTTGCCCAAAAACAGTAAAGGTGAGCAAGAAAAGTAAATACAAGGATTGTTTCATACAGAAAAGAGGGTAATCAGGCTAACAACAATATTAGAAAACCAAAACAATTTAAAATATAATAAATGTAACCAAAACAGTTACATTTATTAAAATGGATAATCAAATACGATCAATCCTTAAACATGGCGCATAGGTTTAGATTCTATAGACCAGCATTTACAAGATCATTCGAGAAAAAGCAAAACGTTGAATTTGAGCGAACCTTTTTGTCCATATTTAGTAGCCATGCTAATAGGTCTTTTGCTCAACTTGAATTTTCTAGTATAACGTCATGATAACGTGTTACCATTCCGCTATGCTGCCATCTTGGTTCCGCCAAACTGGATTACTCCATTGATGTCCAATCTTTTGTGCTTCCCTTAATTTTTCTTCATTAATGCGAATTCCCAGACCAGGTTCCTTCAAAAGGGAAATATACCCGTCTTTTAAGTCAAAGACTTCAGGGTTTTCCATATAATCCAATAGGTCATAACCTTCGTTATAATGAATCCCCATACTGCTTTCTTGTATGAATGCATTAATACAGGTAAAATCAATATGCAATGCAGATGCGAGTGAAACCGGTCCTAATGGACAATGTGGTGCCAAAGCCACATCATAAGCTTCGGCCATGGCGGCAATTCTTCTTACTTCGGATATACCTCCAGCATGACTAAGGTCTGGCTGAATGATATCGACCACACCTCTTTGGAGTATTTCCTTAAAATCCCATCTAGAATACATACGTTCACCCATGGCAATGGGAATGGATGTATGGGAATAGATATGAGTCAAAGAATCATTGTTCTCACTTAGAACAGGTTCCTCAACAAACATTGGGGCATAAGGGGTCAATTCGTCAATAATTGGTTTTACCATTCCTTTATGTATCCTTCCGTGAAAGTCTAGGGCAATATCGAGATCATCACCAAATTCTTCACGTAAAAGAGCGATGTTTTTAACGACATTTTTTATTTTTTTGGTTGAATCAATCCATTCAAAAGCCGCAGTGGCATTCATTTTAACGGCCCTATAACCCTCGTTTACTCTGGCTTGGGCCTGTTCCATGACCACTTCGGGACTATCACCACCAATCCAACAATACATTTTCATTTTCTGGCGGACCGCTCCTCCCAACAGCTCGTAAACCGGAACACCCAACGACTTGCCCTTAATATCCCAAAGTGCTTGATCTATCCCGGCCAAAGCGCTCATTAAAATGGGCCCTCCCCTATAAAAGCCTCCTCGGTACAAGGTTTGCCATATGTCTTCAATAGAGCTAGCAGAACCGCCAAGAAAATATTGGGAAAGTTCATGAACACAAGCTTCCACCGTATCAGCTCTTCCCTCTACGACAGGTTCTCCCCATCCAACAATACCATCCTTTGTGGTCATCTTTAGGAAAAACCACCGGGGAGGAACTTTGAAAAGTTCTATTTTTTCAATCTGTAACGTATTCATGGTTTCTTTATAAATTCCTTGAATCGATTTGCCTTTAAAATAATGTTCTCCAAATCTTCTGGTGTATTCATTTCTTGTTTTACTAGAGTACTTCCAATACCTATGCCATCAATTCCCGCTTCCAGCCATTTCTTTATGTTAGCTTCTCCTATTCCCCCAACTGCAAAAAAACTGGTGTTTGAAAAAGGTCCCTTAAGAGACTTATAGTACGATATCCCCAATTGACCAGCTGGAAAAAGTTTTATAATATCTGCTCCGTAAGAAACCGCATTGGCCACCTCTGTGGGGGTAAAGGCACCCATAATAACAGGAATACCTTCTTTTATAGCTTCCTCAACAACAGCTTTGTTGGTATTTGGGGTTACCAAAAATTGAGCTCCCGCACTAATAGCTCTTTGTGCAAATTCGACAGTGTAAATTGTTCCAGCACCTATAACGATGTCCGGATACTTTTTTCGTGATACGGTAATCTGGGCATCAAAATTTGGAGTATTGGATGTTATCTCCAATACCCTAATCCCACCTTGCACCAAATTTTCGATTACTTTGGATACCATTTCTCCATTCTTTAGCCGAACTATGGAAATTATTTTTTCCTCCAGCAATCGGTGCAATATCTCTTCTTTTTTCATCGTATCACATGCCCTGATAAATTCCCATCCATAATTGATAAAATCTGTTCTTCCGTACTTGTGTGCATATCTCCTTTTATGGTGTGCTTTAAGGCAAATGCTGCTGTGGCAAATTCAATAGCTTTATTTACTTCCCATTCTTTATTTATGGCATGAAGATATGCGGCCGCAAAGGCATCACCCGTACCAAAACGATCTTCTATTTGAACATCAAAAGATTTTGAGATGGTAATTTCTCCGTTGGAAAAAGCCATTCCTTGAAGCTTGTTTTCTGAAGCGGAACAATGTTCCCGAATGGTAAATGCCATTTGATGCACTCCGAAAAGTGAGCTTGCCTTGAGCATCGCTTTTCTTGTGCGGTCCACAGAACTTTTTTCGGTAAACTGCAGTCCATATACATCATGAAGGACTCCCAAATTGGCAAAAATCAAATCGGAGTGCTCAATAATACGATCAAAAATCATCCTCGCCTCATGGCCATTGGGCCATAATGTTCTTCTAAAATTTAAATCAAAACTGACCTTTATCCCCATTTCCTTGGCCACTTTTGCAGCCAATATGGTTTCTTCTGCACATTGATCTGACAAAGCAGGAGTAATTCCAGAAAGGTGTAACCATACCTTATTTTTCAGGATGGAACTCCATTCAAATTCCCCAGCTTTTATTTCACTTAAAGAAGATCCTTGTCTGTCATAAACTACGCGAGAAGGCCTAATCGACTTTCCGAGTTCAATAAAGTATGTGCCCATGCGTTCTCCTCCAAATAAGACCTTGTTCGTTATGACCCCAAATTTATTAAGGCCTAATAGGGCTGCTTTTCCCAAAGGGTTGTCGGGAACTTTACTTATAAAATCTACTTGGTCTCCCAAACAAGCTAGGGAGGTCGCCACGTTGGATTCTGCTCCAGCATAGTTGACTGAAAATTCATGGGCAGTCAATAATTTGCCACCACTGAGCGAAGGAGTAAGCCTCAACATAATCTCACCGAAAGTTGCAAAGCCTGTCATCTTCCTACTGACTTTATATAATTTTCCGAAGTGACTTTTAAATGCTCTCTCATTAGCCCTTCTGCCTTGATTGCGTCCTGCCCAGCAATGGCATCGGTTATCCTTTGATGGTAATGAAGCATCTTTTCTTTTTCTTCAACCATGTTATCCGAAATGGACTTGGCAAATACATCATGCTTAAACTTTGGGGTCAAGTTAAAAATGGGGTCCAGCAACAAGTTTAAGATTGGGTTATCAACGCTTTCAAGCAAAATCCTATGAAATTGGTTGTCCAATTCCGCCTCCATTATTTTGTCGTCCAGCGGGCATTGAATCAATTTTTTCATATTATCATGAAGTCTTAGGACATGATCATCAGTTCTTACCTCCGCAGATTTGGCAGCAATCATGGGTTCGATCATCGCTCGTGAATCAATGGCATGGAGCATTATGCCCCGATCCGAGGAAAGTCTAAAAAACAAATTCAAGGTTTCCGAAGCGTTTTGAATACTCATTTCTGACACATAAACACCGCTTCCTTTTTTTATATCCACAATACCCTTTGAGTTCAATCCCCTTATCGCTTCGCGAATCACCGTTCTACTGACCTTAAACATGGAGCAAAGCTCGTGCTCGGTTGGGATTTTCTTTGAAGGTTGATATTCTCCTTGCGCAATGGCATTGGTCAGTTCAGCCTCTACATGACCACTTAACGATTCTGGTTTTACAATTGGTGCGAACACTGGGATTGAAATTAATATTTATAATACATCATACAAATTTAATCAAAATCTTAATATGCTAATAAGTATCAGAATAACTATGCCAACTGGATTCTAAATTAGACTTAAGACAAATACTAAGAGAAAAAGAATTGTAGATTACTTAGAACAATTTCTTAATGTTTGATGGTCCAATAAATCAAGTTTTCTGGAACTCATATGTAGTAAGCTTAGTACTACCACAAAAAATTGATTGAGCATCTTATTATATCACTTGTGAAGTATTCGATATGACCAGAAGAGTAAATCAATAATATTCCAGGTACTCCAGAAAAAGTGCAAATTAAAAAAGCCCCAGAAGTGAAATCCTTCCGAGGCCTTGAGTTTACTGGTGGAGAATACCGGATTCGAACCGGTGGCCTCTTGCCTGCCAGGCAAGCGCTCTAGCCAACTGAGCTAATCCCCCAGAGAGCGCAAAGGAAATACTTTTTCACAAAGTTTCAAAATTGGATTGCCCAGCTTGTTATTTTTTAACGCTCAACACTAAAACGGGGATGGGCACAAAAAATTCAGACTTTGGAATGGTGTTTTTTTCCCAAAGCTTTTTAAAAAACCCTCGTTTTCTGCGGAATACACAAAGTAGATCGGGCTTTTGTTTTTGGTAGTGCTCCAAAACCCCCAGATATGTAGTCCCCTGCTCGGTGATGATCAATTGTTCGCTAATGTCCAGCAGAGCAGTGTTCACTTGCAGATCCTCTTCGGAATATCCCGGTCTTTTTACCAATAGTAGATTAATCTTGGATCTAAACTTATCTTTGATTGCAATCAAGGGGTTCAAAATCCGGTTTCTTTTTAAAATGCCCGATCCAAAAGCTGTCAATACACTTTTCATCGGCTTAAATTGTGTTCCCTTGGGCACAATCAATGCTGGAATATTAGTCTGTTTTACGATTCTACCCGTGGTATTGCCCAAATAAAGTTCCTCCTTTATATCGTTACTTCGCGGTGCGATAATAATCAAATCTATTCCAAGCTCCTTGTTTATATTGTTCAGTCCATCAACAATATCCCCATTATACGTGGCTATCTTTAGTTCAACATTATTGACTTCTACTCCATCAATGATTTCTTTTATTTGCTCCTTGCTGCTCTGTGCTACTTTCTCTGTAACATTTGATAAACTTCCTGCAGAAGAAGTGACAGAAAACACATCCATAACAAAAACCCTGGCGCCAAAATTGGACGCAAAGTCTATGGCATATTGAAGAGTTTCCTTTGCATTGGGCGATGTGCCTATAGGTACAAGTATATTATTCATTGTCGGCGGTTATGATTATCCCTTAAATTTACAATTTAATTGAAACCAATCGATGATTAGACCCGCAAAGATATCCGAAATCGAGGACATCCTAAGTTTGACCAAGGCCTGCGCTGCCAAAATGATTGAAAATGGCATTTTTCAATGGAACGAACACTATCCGTCAAAAGAAGCTTTTCTGAAAGACTTGGAGCGTGGAGAACTCTATGTGAAATGGCACAAAGGGTCAATTATCGGGGCCATTGTCATCTCAACTTTTATGGACGAGGAATACGTCCCCATAACATCGTTGACCCCCAACGGAAATAGCACTTATGTGCATCGGCTTTGTACACATCCCGACCATCAAGGTAAGGGATTTGCCCAAGAACTTATGGATTATGCTGAGAGCTATTCACGTTCAAAAGGATATAAATCTGTAAGGCTCGATACCTTTTCCCAAAACCAAAGAAACCAAAGATTCTATGAACAACGAGGGTATCAGAGACTGGGCGATATTTTCTTTCCAAAACAAAGTGAGCATCCCTTTCATTGTTACGAATTAGTGCTGTAACTTGCACTGACTTTGAGAACACAAGTCAACTTTAAAAGTATTAACCAACTTGCAATTCCCGCTACCATTTCCGGTATTGCGGAACCCATTCTTTCCATTACCGACACCGCCATTGTCGGCAATATTCCGGTTGATGGATTAGAGTCGCTAGCCGCCGCTGGAATAGTGGGTTCGTTTTTGTCCATGCTCATTTGGGTTTTAGGGCAGACTCGTAGTTCCATTTCCGCCATAATTTCCCAATATTTGGGTGCCGGAAAATTGGAAGAAGTAAAAAACTTGCCCGCACAGGCCATTTTTTTCAATATCCTTTTGAGCCTTGTAATTTTGGTTTCTACCATCTTCATTATTGAGGAAATATTCAGCCTTTTTGAAGCCACCGGCAAAATATTGGAGTATTGTGTCTCTTACTATTCCATCAGAGTTTGGGGGTTCCCGTTAACACTGTTCACCTTTGCCATTTTTGGCATTTTCAGGGGGCTGCAGAACACTTTTTATCCCATGATAATTGCTGTAATTGGTGCGGTGCTCAATATTATATTGGATTTTATTCTGGTCTACGGTATTGAGGGTTTCATACCTGCCATGTATTTGGAAGGTGCCGCCTGGGCTAGCCTTATCTCCCAGGCCACCATGGCCATTTTGGTCTTTATCTTATTGCTGAAAAAAACGGACATAAGCCTAAAATTAGTGTTCCCCTTGAACAAAGAACTCAAGCGATTGATCTTTATGAGCCTGAATTTGTTTGTAAGGGCATTGGCCTTGAATGCAGCATTGATCATTGCGGTTCGTGAAGCAACGGCACTTGGCGACCGCTTTATTGGCGCCCATACCATAGCCATTAACCTTTGGTTATTTGCCGCATTTTTTATTGATGGTTATGGCGCTGCGGGTAACAGCATGGGAGGCAAATTGTTGGGTGCAAAAGATTACCAAGGGCTTTGGGAGCTGGCCAAGAAAATTATTACCTATGGCATGATCATCAGCGTGGTTTTGATGGCCTTTGGTTTTATATTTTATACCCCTGTCGGACGCATTTTTTCCAATGAACCTGTTGTTTTGAGTACTTTTTACGGAATCTTCTTTATTGTGATTCTCGGATTGCCCATGAACACCCTAGCCTTTGTTTTTGATGGTCTTTTTAAAGGATTGGGCGAAATGAAGTATTTGAGAAATGTGTTGCTCTCAGCCACATTTTTAGGTTTTATCCCAACTTTGTACCTAGGTAAATATTTGGGATGGGGATTTTATGCCATTTGGATTGCCTTTGTGGTCTGGATGATGATTCGTGGCCTGGCCTTGGTATGGAAATTTAGAAGAAAGTTCAAGCCCTTGGTGCAAAACCGTTAATTTAGTATTCTTGAGTTCAGAGTTCAGAGTTCAGAGTTCAGACAACTGACAACTGACAACTGACAACTGACAACTGACAACTGATAATTGATAATTGATAATTGATAATTGATAATTGATAATTGAAGCTAATGCCTACAGATAGGAAAAACGGAAGTCTTTATACTCAAATTGAAAATCGAATCGCAACAATTGAGTTCGGTCACCCTGCCAGTAATTCGTTTGTATCCGAATTGTTGGAACGTTTGGCCAATGAGTTTGACCAGTTATCAAAGAACAAGGAAGTTTCTGTTATTGTTCTTAAGTCTAAAGGAGAGCGTGCTTTCTGTGCCGGAGCATCTTTTGATGAGTTGGTAGCCATTTCAAATCTGGAAGAAGGGAAAGCTTTTTTTAGCGGTTTTGCCAACGTCATCAATGCCATGCGGACCTGTAGCAAACCCATTATTGGTCGTGTACAGGGCAAGGCGGTTGGTGGAGGCGTCGGACTGGCTTCTGCCTGTGATTATGTGTTCGCTACGGAGGCTGCATCTATCAAGTTATCCGAGATTTCCATTGGCATAGCCCCTTTGGTTATTGCTCCAGCAGTGGAAAGAAAAATTGGAAAAGCAGGTTTGGCAGAACTTGCACTCGCTCCCACTGAATGGAAAAATGCCTATTGGACCAAAGAAAAGGGTTTGTTCTCCAAAGTATTTGATTCCATTGCCGAAATGGACAAAGAACTGGATTTTCACACCCAAAAATTAGCCACTTATAATCCTGAGGCGCTTGCCGAAATGAAAAGGGTACTTTGGGAAGGTGCCGAACATTGGGACAAATTGTTAGTAGAACGAGCAGAGGCCTCTGGTCGACTTGCGTTATCACCCAATACTAAAAACGCTTTGGAAAAGTTTAAAAAGTAAACATCATGGATATTCTTTCTTTCTTAAATAGTGACATTGTTTTTCCATTATTGGCCCTTTTGGTCATTGTGGTTTATATAGTTACCCGAATTCGAAATCGAAGAAGATTCAAACGCTAGAGCGGTGGAGAAAATCAGAATCACCAAACAGTTCCATTTTGAGGCAGGCCATGCCCTGTACGGATACGATGGCAAATGCCGAAACGTACACGGGCATAGTTATAAGCTGTCGGTTACGGTTATTGGCACTCCCATTGCGGACTCATCTCAGGTAAAGTTAGGAATGGTGATTGATTTTGGTGATCTCAAAAAAATTGTAAATGAAGAGATTGTGGACATATTTGATCATGCCACCATCTTTAATAAAAACTCCCCACATGTGCAGCTTGCAAATCAATTGGCAGATAGTGGCCATAGCATTATTTTGGCAGATTACCAGCCCACCAGCGAGAACATGGTCATTGATTTTGTGGGAAAGATTCAAGCTCGTCTCCCCAAAAACATAAAATTGCATTCTATTAAACTTCAAGAAACCGATAGTTCTTATGCGGAATGGTATGCAGATGACAATTGAGCCCTTGCTCAATCCACAAGAGGTTATGCTTATCTTTACAGGCAAATGAAGAACATTACCATTCCATCGGGCAAGAAAGTCTATTTTGCCAGTGACAATCATCTGGGTGCACCTACCACCAAGGACAGTCTTCCTCGGGAAAAAAAGTTTGTGGCCTGGTTGGATTCTATTAAGGAAGACGCTGCGGCCATATTTTTGATGGGCGACCTGTTTGACTTTTGGTTTGAATACAAAACCGTGGTCCCAAAAGGTTTTACTAGAACCTTGGGCAAGCTTGCCGAGCTCTCTGATATGAGCATTCAAATCACTTATTTTGTTGGCAATCATGATTTGTGGATGAACGGTTATTTTGAAGAAGAGCTCAATATTCCAGTGTATCATGAACCTCAACAATACCTTATTAACGGCACATCATTCTTTTTAGGTCATGGTGATGGGTTAGGCCCTGGTGACAAGGGCTTTAAACGGATGAAGAAAGTTTTTACCAATCCGTTTGCCAAATGGTTGTTTAAATGGCTGCACCCTGACCTTGGGGTAAGATTGGCGCAACATCTTTCGGTCAATAACAAAATTATCTCTGGCGATGCAGATGCCTCTTTTCTTGGGGAAGACAAAGAGTGGTTGATTCTATATGCCAAACGAAAGCTGGAAACACAGCATTATGACCATTTTATCTTTGGACATCGTCATCTCCCTATGGAAATCAAACTCAACGAAAAATCAACCTATACCAACTTAGGAGATTGGATTTCCTACTTCACCTATGCGGTCTTTGATGGGGAAAAATTGTCCTTAGAAAAGTTGGAAGATTAAGATATTTGATAGGACACAGTAACGTGTCATTAAAATTGATACAAATGAGTTTCCTAAAAGCTGAATGGAGAAAGCTTGCAATCGCAAATTATTCAATAGAAAAAGACCTTTTGACAGAATTTATTCCTGTTGGAACTGAACTTGACTTATGGAAAGATATATGTTATGTCAGTTTGGTCGGTTTTATGTTCAAAAACACAAAGCTATTAGGGTTTAAGATACCTTACCATGCTGACTTTGAAGAAGTAAATTTGCGGTTTTATGTTAAGAGATTCGAAAACAATGAATGGAAACGAGGCGTTGTTTTTATTAAAGAAATTGTGCCTAAAAGAGCATTAACTTTTGTTGCCAATACTGTTTATAACGAAAATTATGAAACTATGCCAATGTCTCACAACTGGAGCGAGAATGAAAATGAAAGAATAGTGGAGTACAATTGGGGGGAAAATAGAAAAGAGAATAGTTTCAAAGTAACGGCAAGTAAAGAAAGTTATGAAATAGCGCCTGAAAGTGAGACAGAGTTTATTACGGAACATTATTGGGGTTATGCAAAAGTGAACAATGAAAAATCAAACGAATATGAAGTGATACACCCAAGATGGAATATCTACAAAGTAAAAAATTATGTCATTAATGTGAATTTTGATAAGGTTTATGGAAAAAAGTTCGCCTTTTTAAACTCGTTGAATCCAGAATCTGTAATGCTTGCTGAAGGTTCGGAAATAACAGTTGAAAATAAAAAAACTATAAAAGCAAAGCTTTCAAAACAGCCGTAACCAATCTATGAAAGGAGTAAAGCTTTATATTGTCACATAGCCATCTGCCTACCGAAATCAAACTGAATGAAAAGTTCTTTAGTCATTTCGAAGCAGCTTGCGACTAAGAAATCTACAAATTTGGATTAAAACAAGATTTCTCAATCGACGCTTTTGCATCTTCGTTTCGAAATGACATTTTTAGATTATGCTTCATTCTCATGCTCCTCAATATCTTTTTGAAGGTCTAAACGTCTAAATTTAGGCGAGACAATGGCAGTTGTTCCCGCAGTCAACAAAGTCATACATCCTCCAAAAACCACGGCGGGAACTGTGCCTAAAAGCTTTGCGGCCACTCCGCTTTCAAAAGCACCCAATTCGTTAGATGACCCAACAAAAATGGAGTTTACAGAAGCCACACGTCCTCTCATATTATCCGGGGTCTTCAATTGTAAAATAGTCTGACGTATGATCATGGAAACACCATCCACAGCTCCACTCAAAAACAAAGCTGCCACAGAGATCCAAAACCAAGTGGAGATTCCAAAAACTATAATACAGATTCCAAATCCGAACACCGCCCACAATAATTTTTTACCTGCTTTTTTGTGCAAAGGAAATCTGGTCGACCCCAACATGGTGATTGAGGCACCTACGGCCGGAGCCGCCCTTAATATTCCAAAGCCTTCAGCACCCACATTTAAAATGTCCTGTGCATAAATGGGCAACAATGCCACCGCTCCGCCAAACAAAACAGCAATCATATCCAAAGTCAAGGCCCCTAAAATGGCATTGTTGTTAAAAACAAATCGCAGTCCATCTTTCAGACTTTTTAAAACGGGTTCCCCAATATTGGGGTTGAGGATGGGCTTTCTTGCAATCTGAAGAAGAAATATCAAGGCTAGTATCGAAAACCCAAAAATGACGCACATGGACCAGTGAACCCCAATCCAACTGATCAAAAAACCTGCAAAAGCCGGCCCAACAACAGCAGCCAATTGCCAGGTAGAGCTGCTCCATGTAGCAGCATTGGGGTAAATTTTCTTGGGGACTATCTGAGCAATCAACGAAAACACGGTAGGACCGATAAATGCCCGGACCAATCCTCCCAAAAACACCAAAAAGTAAATGATGTACAAAATGTTCCTAGGGTCTTGGGATACTTCAAAATCAGGGTCGCTGACCAAAAAAAGTCCTAGACTTATCACGGAAAATCCCAAAATGCATTTGATCAATAGGTTTCGCTTCTCGCTCTGATCCACAATATGACCTGCAAAAAGGGCTGTCAATACTGCGGGAATAATTTCCATGAGACCAATCAACGCCAAATTCCATGGATCTTTGGTCATGGAGTATACCTGCCATTCAATGACAATGAACTGCATGCTCCACGCAAATACCATCGCAAAGCGAACCACCAAAAAGATGTTGAATTCCTTAAATCGAAGTGCCGCGTAGGGATCCATAAATGGCTTTAAAGCGTCAAAGGTACTCTTATGACAGAATCTTTTTATAGATTCATACTCTTAATTAAAAAACCATCCATGAAAACCTTGACCATTTCCTTTTGTATTATTGTTTGCAGCTTTTTTTTGATGTTGAGTTGCGAGTCAAATAAAAATCCCGATGCAGCAAAAGAGGAATGGATTTCCTTATTTAACGGTAAAGATTTAAATGGGTGGACACCCAAAGTAAGGGGGTTTGTTTTAGGAGAAAACTATAAAAATACCTTTCGGGTAAAGGATAGTATTCTTAAGGTCACTTATCAAGAGTATGATTCTTTTGACAGCAAATTTGCCCACCTCTTCTATAAGAAAAAGTTCTCCTATTATAAACTAAAGGCCAAATACAGAATGGTAGGTGAACAAGTGGAAGGTGGTCCAGGCTGGGCCTTTGCCAACAACGGATTTATGTTACACTGTCAGGACCCAAAGACCATGACGTTGGACCAATCTTTTCCCATGTCTTTTGAATTTCAGCTTTTAGCGGGAAGAGATGAAGGCGAACGCCCTACTGGAAATCTGTGCACACCAGGATGCCATGTTCACATGGACGGAAAACTTGTAGAAGACCATTGTATCCCCGATACCAAAGGAGCTACCTACCCTAGGGAAAAATGGGTAAACATCGAAGCTTTGGTGCTGGGAGATTCCATTGTTCATCATATTATTGAGGGTGATACCGTAATTACATATACCAAACCTGTCGTTGGAGGCCATTTAGATGGTCTGAATAAAGAACTTTTTAAAGACGGCACTCCCATTACGGAGGGCTATATCGCTATTCAAGGAGAAAGCCATGATACCGAATTTAAGTCCATCGAGGTTTTGGATTTATGTGGATGTATGGATAAGAAGGCCAAAAATTACAAATCGTACTATATAAAGAACGATGCTAAAACTTGCATCTACGAATGACTTACGTTCGTATGAAAGGAATGGCTATTTTAATATGAATCTTGAACAAGAAAATTTAAGTCAGTTTGAGTGATTTTGTTGGCTGAGCGACGTCGAAGTCAAAAATCGTATCGAAAACAAGTAAATTTTTCAGCTAAAAGAACTTCTCGATACATCCCGAAACAAGTTCGGGATACTCGAAGTGACTTTTCAACTCTTATCTAAAACTCACCTTATTTTATGTCCCTGAGTCTGAGTTGAAGGCTGACCTGTCCGTTCCATTCGTTTTCATCCAAGGAAAAGGCAGCATCGAAAGTATTCCTGTTTTTGATTTTATCCACCTTCTTTCCCAAACCAAAACCTATTGCTCCAATGGGTGATGAGCCATTTTGGGACACTGAGAGCTTCAAATGCTTGCCGTCCTCTCCTACGGTTTTGCCGTAACCGGTATCATTTAGTCGTTCGGCCATAAAAATTGGAGTCATGTTCCCTGGCCCAAAAGGAGCAAATTGTTTTAGGATTCGCATCAATTTTGGAGTGATTTGATCCAAAGCGATTTTTGCATTTATGGATAATTCGGGTTCTAGTAGATTAGTGTCTATAGATTCGGATACCACTTTTTCAAATTGCTGTTTGAAGTTTTCATATTGTTCCTCCAAAAGGGTCAGTCCAGCTGCGTATTTGTGTCCTCCAAATTGTTCCAAACAATCCGAGCACTTTTCTAGGGCATTGTACACATCAAATCCCTTAACGGACCTTGCCGATGCAGCCAACTTATTACCACTTTTTGTAAATACCAAGGTGGGTCGATAATAGGTTTCTGTTAATCTAGATGCCACAATACCAATCACCCCCTTATGCCAGTTTTCATTATAAACTACCGAAGTAAACTTATCTTCCTCGCCATTTTCTTGGATTTGCTTTAAGGCTTCCTCTGTTATCGCTTTATCTAAATTTTTTCTATCGGCATTAAACTGCTCGATTTCCGAAGCAAAATGTTGAGCGATAGTTAAATCCGTTTCTTTCAGAAGATTGACGGCATGCTGCCCATGCTTCATTCTACCAGCCGCATTGATTCGGGGTGCGATGATAAAAACAACATCGGTTATGGTCAGTTCCTTCTTTTTGATTTGATCGATAATAGCCTTAAATCCAATTCGGGGATTAGTGTTAATCACCTTCAATCCATGATAGGCCAACACCCTATTCTCACCTGTTATGGGAACAATGTCCGCTCCAATGGCCGTGGCCACCAAATCCAAATAAGAAACAAGGTCCTCAATGGTTTTTCCTTTTCTTGAAGCTAAAGCTTGTATAAGTTTGAAACCAACTCCGCAACCGCAAAGTTCATCATACGGATAGCTACAATTTTCCCTTTTTGGGTCTAAAATTGCTACAGCTTCGGGTAGAATATCTCCGGGTCTATGGTGATCACAAATAATAAAATCAATACCCTTTTCTTTGGCATATGTCACCTGTTCAATGGCTTTAACTCCACAGTCCAAAGCAATGATCAAGGAGCAATCATTGTCAGAAGCGTAATCAATTCCTTGAATGGATACGCCGTAACCTTCCGTATAACGGTCTGGGATATAGGTGGCGACATTAGGATAATCTTCCTGTAGAAATGAGGACAACAAGGCTACCGCTGTGGTGCCATCCACATCATAATCGCCATAAACCAAAATGTTCTCGTTATTGGAAATGGCTTTTTCAATCCGCTCAACAGCCTTTTCCATATCACGCATCAGAAATGGGTCGTGCAGATCGGATAATTGCGGTCGGAAGAATTGTTTGGCTTCTTCGTAGGTTGAAATGCCTCGCTGCAATAGTAAATGGGCAATCAACGCATCAACGTTCAGTTCTTTAGATAATCGTTCATTTTCTGTGGGGTTAGATTTGGGTTTTATGGTCCAACGCATTGTTTTTTTGATTTGGATGAACGTCAGTTCGAGTGTTTTGAGCTGGGTTTGGGACAAAGACCAGTCAAAAAGTATCGAGAACAAGTTATTGAAATTTCTTTTTGCTCAAATTGGAGAGTTCACCGTAATTTCTTCTGATTAAAGCCTCTTTTTTTGACCTTGACCATTTTTTCAATTGTTTCTCCCATTCAATCGCTATTCTGATATCACTAAATTCAGCATAATAAACCAACTCAATCGGCCGTCTGGAAAACGTATAGCTAGTAACATGTTTTCCAATTTCATGTTCCAGTATTCTCTTTTCCAAATTAGAAGTGACTCCCGTGTAATAGGTTTGGTCGGAGCATTTTAAAATGTAGACATAAGATTTTTTCATTTTTGACCTCAATGCCTTCTCGATACAATTCTGACTTCATCAGAATCACTCGAAGTGACGTTACAAATTTTCTATGATTTGATCTTGAGGCTGAAAATGTTTTTAAATGTAAGATTATTTATGTTCCCTTGTACTTATATTTAAATTTTGAACCTAAGTTTCGTTTCAGCTTGAACATACTTCGAATAAAAAGTACCCTAAGAGCTATTCTCTTAAACGAATTCGGTTTTTGTAGACCTCCTTTCCATTCGCCATCACTTTTAAGTAGTACCGCTTTTTAGGCAAGTACGACAAGTCGTAGGTAAAAAGGCCTTGTTTGAGGTTGTGATAGACATGGGTTTCCAGAATTTTTGACTCATCTTCCTGGTCCACGATCAACATCTTCACCTCCGCTTCCGCATTATTGAAATAGTCCAGGGTTAGTGGCCCTTTGGTACGTGACGGGAACATGGAGACAAAAGGTTCGTCATCCAATTTATAAGTTTCTTTGGACTTGACCACAAAGTTGAGGTTCAAATTTTTACCGAAATCAGGCTTGAACTGTTTTAACGCTCTACCAAGGGTATCCAAAAGCTTGATGTTACCGCTACCTTCCCGAGCCATAAACCAAAATTCCAGACCATTATTTCCGGTGTCATCCACATTAAAACGATAGCTTCCTTCTGTCAATTTGATGGTATCCCTATGGATGGTATTTTCCTTGAGCTCCGTGCTGTCTTTTTTAAAGATTTTCTGTCCAGAGATATCTTCAATAAAATAACTGTTCTGCCCTGGTTTTTTATTGGTTTTAAAATAGACCACTAGGTCTTCAGGAAAAACCAAAGGTTTTTTATAGATAGAGGTTCCCACATTATCGCCCCCGAAAGCATCTCTTTTACCATTAGGTCGTTTTATACTCACCTGAAATGTTCCTTCTTTCTCGGAATAAATAGGTTCTGGCAAGGCAATCAACGCATTGCTATTGAAGGGAATGTTTCCTTCCCATTTAAATACTTTGGGTTTTTCTCCTTCCAATCCATAGGTAATGGTCATTTTTTTCAAGGGTTCGCTACCGTTGTTCTTTACTTGAATCAATGGTAGCCCTCCAGTTGGGTTTTCCCTGCTATGCACTGGTTTTGTAGAAGGTTTTATGATGTCGATAAGCTCCACGTCGTTCTTTGCATTGATGTTTCCGTATTCAATTACGTAAGCGGAAATCAACTCATTGGCACTTGGTTTTTCAATTTCATAAGGTTCCATGTTGACATCCACGGTAAACGGAGTACTTTTTTGGGTGTTTATAAGCACCTCATCGGGTTGCACCAAATATCCCGGACACCAATTGGCACGGTCAAAAATCCATGTCCCTGCTTGTGGATATAATGGATTGTCCCCGCAGGCCATCCAAAGATCTTTGTGGTCAACAATAGCTCCGTTAAACACAATATCGCGGTACTTGCTGCAAAACTCGCCGCAGCCATCGGCATCCATGCCATGCCCTGTTTGATGAATCTTTACTTTGGAAAAAGCAGTGTTCGGACCAGTGGTCAGGGAAACTTTGCTCAATTGTTCTTCAATGGGTTTCTCTTTGTTTCCATAGGCATAACTACCATCGTATATTTTGTGCACGGCCAAAGGTTCCGCTACGGGTGTCCCAAAGGTGAATTCAAAATCAACGGTTACCTTCCAGCCTCGGGTTTTGTTGTCCTCATAGCCGGTGTGAATATAATCTACCTCAGCCTCTCCTCTTAAAATAGGACTGAAATCGGTCACGTCCACCTCCCATTCGAATCTCCAATCTTTTTGAAAAAAGCCACCATAAGGGGTCAGCATTCGGGCAACCTCGTAGGTGGTGTCGCTTCCTTTAGGGGTTACCTTAATATGGTCCACATAATCCCAATCAGCGCAGCGCATTCCATCTTTATCGGGGCATTCAAAAGTCAACAAGAGTTTGATTTTTCGTATCTGCTTGTCCTTCGATGGGAACTCGACATTTTTTTTATAGCTGTTGGACCCTTTGCTCGGGTCTGTAACTATGATTTCTTCGTTGTGTGATATTACGTGCGAAACTTGTTGTGCCTGACCTTTAAAACTAATCGCAAGGCCCAACAGCAAAAAGGGAACTATGTGCTTCATTAAAGCTTTTTATTTGTTGAAGTATATTTTAATATCTATTTCGGCAAATCTTCTGAACATTTCCATGACCCCGCAGTATTTTTCCACAGAAAGGTCCACTGCCCGGGTAAGCTTTGCTTCATTCAAATTTGAGCCATGAAAATGATATTCAACAGTGACCTTATCATAGTACTTTGGGTGCTCATCGGTCAAATTGGCAATGGTTTCTATGGAAAAATCATCCACCTCCAATTTCATTTTTTTAATCAAGGAAGCTACGTCCAATCCAGAGCATCCTGCAAGGCCAGCCAACATCAATGCTTTGGGTCTGTAACCAGAGCCTTCGCCCCCATCATCGGGCCCGGCATCTATCTTTAAATTATGTCCCGACGGATTGTTACTTTCAAAGGCCATTCCGCCCAACCATTTAGTAGTAATATGATTTGTCATGAAGTCAAATTTTTGTTTCTTGTAGCTTTCAAAAATACGATTAAAACCACACTTATGGCATTAGTAAAACCCCTGAACCCGAACCACGATATTGAGACCAAAAAACTTGCTGAATTCTTTAATGAAACCCTAGGGTTCTGCCCCAATTCGGTATTGACCATGCAACACCGACCAGCCATTTCAAAAGCTTTCATTAACCTGAACAAGGCGGTTATGGCCAATGAGGGAAGGGTGACCTCGGCTCTTAAGCGAATGATTGCCTGGGTAAGCAGCAATGCCACCGGATGTCGCTATTGCCAAGCACATGCTATCCGAGCTGCGGAACGCTACGGCGCTGAGCAAGAACAATTGGACAATATTTGGGAGTACCGAACCCACCCTGCTTTTTCGGAAGCGGAACGTGCCGCTTTGGACTTTTCATTGGCCGCCTCTCAAGTACCCAATACGGTTGACGCAAAAATCAAAACGCGTTTGTACGAACACTGGAACGAAGGCGAAATTGTGGAAATGCTCGGGGTAATCTCCTTGTTTGGATATCTGAACCGCTGGAACGACTCCATGGGAACTTCCATTGAAGATGGTGCCGTGGAAAGTGCTGAGCAATATTTAGGAGGCATTGGTTGGCAAAAAGGGAAGCACGACGGGAGTAAATACTGATATCGGAAATCTGACCTCTGATGTCTGATGTCTGATGTCTGATGTCTGATGTCTGATGTCTGATGTCTGATGTCTGATGTCTGAAAGTACGATTTCTTGACCTACATCAACTTTTATTGTTGAGCTATGACTGAACTTTGTCTCAATCGAAAAAACGAACAGTTATGGCAAGCTTAATCGTCACCTCAGAGAACCAAATTCAGCGTCTCAACCATATTATCAACAAGGTAAAAGAGCTCCAAACTTTGGATGCTTCGCAATTGACCACTCCTCCCCACGCAAAATCATGGAATGTGGTCGAGGTCTTGGAACATTTGAACATTGCCTACGGTATCTATATGCCCAGATTGGATGAGGCCTTTACCAAAATGCCGACGGTTGACTCCGGCGCTTCGGAATTCAAGGCCCGGGCATGGCAAAAATTTGTGATTGCAGGACAACGTCCCAAAAATGGGGTGCGAAAATGGAAAATGAAAACCCTAAAACGTTTTGAACCTTTGTTGGACAAACAGTCGTTGACCCAAGAAAAAATAGATGCCATTTTTGAAACCTTTTTTACGCGACATGCCCATTTAAAAGAGGCCATTCTTAAAAGTAGAAACAAAGATGTACGCCAGATAAAGATTATCTCGGCCATTGGCCCTATTGTGAACTTTTATTTGCCGGAGTGTTTTGAGTTTTTGCTCTGCCATTTGGAACGACATATGGTACAGATTGATGAGATTTTGGGGTAACATAATTGCTGACTTTAACCGGTAAATATTTTCAATAATATTAGTTTAGGTTTTTAACAGGGCACTTATCGGTTAATATAAGCGGCTGTTTTAATGCTATTTTATCTATTGTTAAGGTGTGTGTGTTGTTCATTCAAGGATAAATTTTCGGTGACAAATGACACCCAAAGATTGATACTTTTTCGTGCAAGTTCCTTTAAATCATATTTGTTAAAGTCTGCAACCACAATCATCCGCCATTCATTGCTATTCGTCATTTTGTGAAGTGGTTGATATTCTCTAATAATCGTGAAATCGTTATCGACACTTGCCTGAGTTATATCGAAGTGTTTAGTGCCATTACAGATATCTCGACAGATTTGTAGCTCTATATTTTCATTAATGAAGCCATAAACAACTTTGCTGTCAATTTTGGCATCATTAATTAACCAATCTTTAAGGTGAAAAATGCTCTGGAAGCAAACAAATAAAATATCATGCTGATAGTCAATGTTAGGAGCATTAAAATCCCAAGGTTGTGTTTTTTCGAACCTTGAGTACCATCTCATCATTCGGTCAAATTGTCCAATCCAACCTCCATCTCGATGTATGCTCGGCAACATTTTTCCTGCTCCCATAATGCTCTATTTAATACTCCCTAGCGTCAAGCTAAAAATCGTTTCAATTATTCTTTATCATCAATAAGTGAAGTTACCCATTTTTGCCTTAAAAATCCCCCATTTTATTTTAAGCAGTATCTTTGAAGTGCGAAACACATCTTTTTAGCCTAACGCCATAACCTCTTTTACGTCTTAAATAGATGATATTGGATAGGCAAATGGGTGCAAGTCCCTAGACCGTTCAAGGCGTAGCTTTGATGTGTTTCGCGGTGACCTATCCTTTTTTATTAATCTATTTAATCACTTTCTTATGCGAAACACAGAAGGTTCCAAGCAATGCCCGCATTGTAATGCGCCCATGGCTACGAGTGATACACGGCACGTATCAAAACTTACTCCTGCGCAGCTAAAATTGTTGCGCTATGTAGATGACCTTGATGGTCCTGATCGGGTAAAGGCCCTTAAATGGGTGCACGATGTTGCGCTTTACGAATCTAAAGAACCCTTGTTTGAAGTTGAAAAAGAGGCGCTATACCAGATTAAAGTGCTTTGGCAGCTTATTGAAGAAACTTTAAGGTAGGTTGTCACACTGAGCCTGTCGAAGTGTGCTTAGAATTAAAACATCCTTCGACAAGCTCAGGATGACATGCGGGAAAGGAATGTTTTGGATTATTTTTGAGAAAAATATCCTTCCTAAATGGATGATGAAACTTTCCTTCGCCTTAAGGCATTTTTTCCTCAAGTCGCTTTGACCGAACAAGAAGAGATTCACTTTAAATTGCTTTGGTCCATAAAGACTTTTAATCAATACGACCTTATCACCGAAGCAGGGAATATTGAACGCTATTTTTATTTTGTGCTTGAAGGGGTGCAGGCTATTTATATTTTAAATGAAAAGGGAGAGAAAGTGGTGCTGGGCTTTTCCTATTCGGGAAGTCCATCCGGAGCGTTTGATTCGTTTATCAAAAAACAACCTTCGGATACTTTTCTGGAGGCTTTGAAGCCTTCCAAAATGTTGGCCATTTCATATGAAGATTATCAAAGCTTATTTGAAAAACACCAGGAATTTTATGTTTGGGGGCATGAGTTTTTTCAAAAGATATTGTTTGGAAGATTACACAGAGAAGTTGAGCTGTTGACCTTATCCGCAGAGCAACGGTATAAGACCTTTATGCAACGCTGCCCTGATGAATTAAAGGTAATTCCACAAAAATATTTGGCGTCCTACCTCAATATGAAACCCGAAACATTTAGCCGCTTGCGGTCCTGTACTTCCTATTAAAGATTTAACTGTTTGGCAATCTGTTTTTGAAGCTTTGGAATGATTTCCGTTTCAAACCAAGGATTTTTGCTCAACCAAAATCGGTTTCTTGGAGAGGGATGCGGCAATACAAAATACTCAGGAGCGTAGTTGCCATAATTTCGAACAGTTTCTGTCAGGTTTCTTTCCATTCGATTTCCTAAATAATAGCGTTGGGAATATTGCCCTATTAAAATGGTCAGTTCTATACTTGTTAATTTTTCCAACAGCAGTTTATGCCATTGTGGGGCACATTCAGGTCGGGGAGGTAAATCTCCCGACTTTCCTTTTCCAGGATAACAAAACCCCATGGGCATTTGGGCAATTTTGGTTTCGTCATAAAAGGTTTCGTCGGTCACGCCCATCCATTTTCTGAGTTGTTTGCCACTTTGGTCGTCCCATGGAATACCAGTTTCGTGCACTTTGGTTCCGGGAGCGTGACCAATAATCAGAATTTTGGCAGCCGGGTGTGCAGCCACAATAGGTCGTGGGCCTAAAGGAAGGTGCGTTGCGCACACTTCACAGTTTCGAATATTGGAGAGGAGTTGTTTCATATAATCAGATGAAATTTACAAAAACGAGAAACACCCCAACAAAGCGTCGGGGCATTTCGTTACACAACCTGTCATGAAAACCCTAGTTGTAGGTATTCTTAAGCTTGCTCCAATTGGTGTTGGCAGTGCTTACCAATTTTTTGTGATTGTTCTCTGCCAACCAAAGCTGCTGTGCATCCAACTCCAAATTGTAGAGGTACAAAAAGTACTTGCCATCCTTCACTATGAATTTATTCGGGTCTGGTCTAAACTTGGCTCCAGCATACACTCCGAAGGCACAGAAACCACCATATTGAGGCAAATATTTGCTTGGGTTCTTGTCAAACGTCTTCTTCTGTTCCGCATCGGTAAAGTAATACACCACCTTGTTATGCTCAGATTTATGCTCTTTCAGTCCTTTTTGGGCAATTCCCAAATCCAAATACGATACAGGGCTGTATCCTTGAAGGGCTATGTTACTGTTGTCAATATTGTTTGCTTTTTTATCCTGTGCAAAGCCAATTGAGCTTACCGCCAAAGCAAAAAGGATTACCGTTGTTTTAATTGAATATTTCATTGTTCTGTTTTTTAATACTTATTTACATGCTGTTTTATAATTCTTCTTGTGTTGCACTTAGGGAAACCACGGTAAAAACTACTGCTGCGTTTATCCAATAATAGTGCGCGTCCAACCCTTGAAACCCAAGGGCAAAGGGGATTACCATAAAGGCTATCGCCACTGCCAAATCGATGGTCAAATGACCCTGAAATGGAATGGTACGAAGTGCTCCCAGTTTATAATCCGTTAAGGCACTTACCACCAAAACCGCTGTTCCCGTTATTACCGATATCCACAGGGCCAAACTGTTGGTTCCACCGAGCCCGAGTAAAAAGGGCGCCAAAATCAAACCGACTCCGGCTGAATAATCGGCCACGCCGTGTAGTGTTGGAGATATACATCTGAACTTCATTACTGTGCATTAAAGTATTCTTCCTGTACTACCTCGCCGTTGTCATTCCAGATACGTCGAATGATCTCGTGCCAGTAAATTTTACTGTCGTCCTTCATGTTGAAATCGAAAGTGAATTCTGAAGCAGATACATTTCCATCCACAATAGTGTGATGATGGGTAATGCCATTCACTTGGGCAATTGCTCCTGCAAAACCCTCCATTTTTTCAACCATTTGTTGTTTGTTGATCGTTGCTACACCATTGTAATCGGATGTGGTTGCCTCCTCGGCAAAATATTGCTTTACTGCATCCACAATAGCTCCTTGGGCAACAATACCGTCCATTTCTGTGGCTAATGATTTAATATCCATTACTGTTATTTTTTAATGATTAAACAAATTTTAGTTTGTAATTACATTGCAAATTTCAGCACGGAATGGCCGTTATGGCCTACAAAAAAGACGCTAAGAATTGTACTTTTTGATTCGGTAATCAGAAGGAGTTCTTCCTGTGTAATTTTTAAAAAAATGGGAGAAATGGTTGGCTTCCTCAAAGCCCAATGCAAAGGCTATTTCTTTTATGGGAGCATCTTGGTCCAGCATTTTTTTTGAAGTGAAAATCAATTCGTTTCGAATCAGTTGACCCAAGGAAGCATTCATTTTTGCCCTTGTTTTTTTGGAAAGTGCTTTTACCGAGAGATTCATTTTGTCTGCATAAAAGCCGAGGGAACGCTGTTCGGTATGGTATGTCTTCAGCAGTTCAATGAGGTTTTGGGTAAAGGTATCCCTGTTCTCATAATCAAAATCGTTCCGAAATTCGGAGGGAGTCATTCCCGTGGTGTTCTTAAACACCCTATTAAAATAAGCTGGGTCTTTATAACCAGTTTCATAAGAAACCTCCTGAATACTCTTATCGGTAAAAACGATTTTTTTCTTGCCCTCCATCAACCTTTTGTTGGATATCAAATTTTTGATGGATAAGCCAATTTTATTCTTGACCAAAGTTTGGGCTTCATACCCATTTTCGGTCATTAACTGGGTAAGGTCGTTGTTGTTGAAATTGCCGTAGTAGTTTTCATCAATAATGTCCTTGACATCAAAAATGATTTGATATTCTTGCTTGTTAGCCTTGAACGGGTTTTGCCAGTACCATTGCCTAGAGGAGATATCGATGATTTCGGAAGTGTTGTCTGAAAATACGGTGTTGGACAAGTATCTTTTGCATTCCGCACATTCATTAAAGTTGATGTAACCCAACGAAATCAAATGTTTAAAGAGTACACGGACCTCCTTCTTTTCAAAAATGGTCTTGTTCGGGAATTCTATTTTTTGAACCACAAAATCATCTGAAAAGAATTTGATATACTGTCCCTTTTCCAAATAAATGGCCTTGTCTTGCCAATCGTTATAGTTTTTAAAATCAACCTGAATGGTTCCCGATCCTGAAATAATATGAAGTAGGGTATACTTGTTGATAAAGTACACCTTGTTCAGTTCTGGATGTAATTTTTCTACCACTTTGGCCTTTGGTTGTTGCCAAAATCAGTCGGAAATAAGGCGGTTTACTAACAGTTTACCCCTTTCCTCCTACTACAATAACAAACTCACCTTTAGGTGGTTTTGCCGTAAAATGTTCCAAGACCTCTGCAAGGGTTCCCCTAACTGTTTCCTCGTACATTTTGGTCAATTCACGTGAAACCGAAACGGGTCTATCAGCTCCAAAATATTCTACAAATTGGGTCAGGGTTTTGATCAATTTATGTGGGGATTCATAAAAAACCATGGTTCGTGATTCTTCAGCCAGCATTTGCATTCTTGTCTGACGACCTTTTTTAATAGGCAAAAATCCTTCAAAAACAAAGCGGTCATTTGGGAGTCCACTGTTCACCAAAGCGGGCACAAAAGCTGTGGCCCCGGGCAAGCACTCCACTTCTATCCCATTTTGAACGCAGGCACGGGTGAGTAAAAATCCAGGGTCTGAAATTGCTGGGGTCCCAGCATCAGAAATCAGGGCCAATGTAGCTCCTCCCTTTAATCTTTGGATTGTTGCATCGAGCTGTTTATGCTCATTGTGCATGTGGTGGCTTTGCAAAGGTGTGGCAATTTCAAAATGCTTGAGAAGCTTTCCGCTGGTGCGGGTATCTTCAGCCAAAATCAAATCTACCTCTTTTAAGACCTTAATGGCCCTAAGCGTAACGTCCTCTAAATTTCCAATAGGAGTTGGAACCAAAAACAGTTTTCCCATGGGCCAAAGTTACGGCCTTACTTGCTTTCCTGTAAAATAAGAGACCAAAACAAAAACAAGTGCCATCGCGGCTCCGCCTTGACTTCCATCACCTATCATATAGTGAGCAAAAAAGGCTAGTACGGTATTAAAAAAGAATCCGGCATAAGCCCATTCTTTTAACCACTTTGAGAAATTGCCCCAAATGGCCACCAAGCCCAAAAGCTTTGCAATCCCCAAGGGATAGATAAGATAGGTGGGGTAGCCCATCGCCTCATAGAACCCGGCAATGGCTTCATGGTTAAAAAAGTAATTGTAGACGGAAAAGCACATTAAAGCAGTGAGCAATCCCGTGGACAGCCAAAAGGCAATCTTTTTAATCTTCATGTTGATGTTTTTAGGATGTGTTCCTAAAAGTATAAAAAGTAAATGGAAAACGGTTTAAACAAATCTGCGTTCGATCAAAGCTATAAAACGTTCTTCGTACTGCTGCTTACCCTCCCAGTTGTTATATTCAGGCTTTACCATATTGTTGATGAACGATATAGAGCGCTCCTCGGTATCAATCGTATTCAATTGGGAAATCACGCGATTGTAGTCGTTCATGTCATCATCGAACAGATGTTTCACAAATGCGAGCCTGTCGTTAAGCCCAACTTTTAAATCCTTAACAAAAGTGTCGTTTACAGATTTAGGTCCTGCGTTTTTTTCGACCGGAGCAAGAATCTCTTTTTCGTTCTTGATGATCTCAGGTTTTGCCACAAACTCGGTAAATACTTGTTCCAATGCAGCATCGGCAGGCATTTCGGAAACCATATCCTTGATGGTATCCATTCCAGGTGTTATAATGTCATCTTCGTGTGGATTGCTTTCTGGCACGGCAATGTTTCCGCTGAGCACGGCATTGGCCATTTTTTCAAATCTTGTGGCGATTACATTTTTGGAAACGTCCACCTCCACATCACTTAACTTTTCATCAATAAATTTGAGTACGGCCAATTTCTCATAAATTTCCTTCGCACTGTCATAAAGCTCTGTCAACTCCTTATCCTCTCTTGACGTAATGATGTCTGTCGAGAGCTTTATCAATTCTTCCCTTAATTTCCTGATCATCGCTTTAAATCTTTCTTATAAAAATAAAACCTATTTGAATATTTCTGTACGAATAAAAGGTTAAATTTTAACCCTAAATCAAGGCATATTTTTTTAGTAGTTTTGTGTTTTCCTTTAATAAAACGAAAAAACTACCCAATTTCGTTTAAAAGTACAGTATGTTTCTCGAAAACACCGTCAACCCTAAAGAACAATTTGGCTGGATAGAAGTTATCTGTGGCTCCATGTTTTCTGGAAAGACGGAGGAATTGATCAGAAGATTGAGACGCGCGCAGTTTGCCAAGCAAAAGGTGGAAATCTTCAAACCGATTGTGGATACCCGATATCACGAAGACATGGTTGTTTCCCATGATGCCAATGAAATACGCTCCACGCCAGTTCCAGCAGCAGCCAATATTCGGATTTTGGCAGATGATTGTGATGTGGTGGGTATTGACGAGGCCCAATTTTTTGATGACGAAATTGTTACTGTTTGTAATGATCTAGCGAACCGTGGTGTAAGGGTTGTAGTTGCCGGTCTGGACATGGATTTTAAGGGAAATCCCTTCGGCCCCATGCCAGCTCTAATGGCCACTGCGGAATATGTGACCAAGGTGCATGCCGTTTGCACGCGAACAGGAAATCTCGCCAATTATAGTTTTAGAAAAGCCAATAATGACAAATTGGTACTCCTTGGGGAAACTGGTGAGTATGAACCTTTGAGCAGAGCTGCATTCTACAAGGCTATGCTTAAAGAAAAGGTGAGCAAAATGGATGTTGAAGCTGAGGAAGTGGATGCTAAAAAGAAACCGGCCAATGGATAAAATTGGTGAAACCACTCTTTTTATAAATCTGAAGGCCCTTGAGCACAATTTCAGCTATCTAAAATCCAAAATAGATCCAAAAACCAAATTTTTGGCCGTAGTCAAGGCTTTTGCCTATGGCAATGACATGGTGGAGATTGCCAAAAAACTGGAAAGTTTGGGAGCGGATTATCTTGCCGTGGCCTATGTGAAAGAAGGTGTTCTTCTAAGAAACGTAGGAATAAAGACACCCATTCTGGTGTTGCATCCATTACCTACAAACTTTGAAGAAATGATCGATCATGCTTTGGAACCTAGCCTTTATTCGCCTAAAATTCTAAGGCAGTTTTTGGAGACTGCAAGTCAAAGACAATTAACCGACTATCCGGTCCATATCAAATTTAATACAGGTCTCAATCGATTAGGGTTTTGGGAAAATGATGTGGATTATATCCAAGAACAGTTGCAGGGTAAAAATGAGCTAAACGTAATTTCCATTTTCTCGCATTTGGCGGCTTCAGAAGATCGAAATGAAAAGGACTTCAGTCAAAACCAAATCAACACTTTTGAAAAAATAAGCAGGGAGGTCAGTGAAAAATTAGATCATTCCCCTTTTCGTCATATGTTGAACACCTCGGGAATCTTAAACTATCCTGAAGCCCAATTTGAAATGGTGCGCAGTGGGATAGGCCTCTATGGTTATGGAAACCATGCGAATGTTGATTCAAAACTCCAACCTGTCGCCACCTTGAAAACAGTTATTTCCCAAATGCACAAAATAGAGCCGAACGAAAGCGTAGGGTACAACCGGACATACCAATCCAAAGGGTTTCGAACCACCGCCACTCTCCCTTTAGGACATGCCGACGGAATTGGTCGTCAGTATGGTAATGGGAAAACCCATGTTTCCATCAATGGAAAAAAAGCACCCATCATTGGCAATGTATGTATGGATATGATCATGGTCGACGTAACGGGAATTGATTGCAAAGCAGGGGACGAAGTGCTCGTTTTTGGGCAAGGAGCCTCGGCAGAAGCCTTTGCGAATGCTGCAAATACCATCTCTTATGAAGTATTGACCGCCATTTCTCCGAGGGTAGAAAGAGTAATCATCAACGCCTGATTTTCAACACTTCGCATTGCCTTTCATCCCTTTTTTAGCTACATTGTAAACCTATTAACTAACTTAAATAACTATAACATGGGATTTTTAAAGGAATTTAAGGACTTTGCAATGAAAGGAAACCTGGTGGACATCGCCGTAGGTTTCGTCATGGGTGCCGCTTTCAATAAAGTGGTGGCTTCCTTTACAGGTGGAATTGTTTCACCCCTCATCGGTCTTCTTTTCAATGCGGATTTCAAAGATTTAAAGTACACCTTAAAGCAAGGAACAGTAAATGACGCTGGCGAAAAAGTGGGTGAAGTCGTGGTCATGTATGGAGAATTCCTGACCAACGTCATCGACTTTATCATTGTGGCCTTTGTCATGTTCTTGATCGTGAAGGGCGTCAATAAAATGAAGAAGAAAGAGGAACCAGCTCCCGAAGCACCAAAAGGTCCTACACAAGAAGAACTGCTTGCAGAAATCAGGGATTTGCTGAAGAAATAAAGATCGTTTGCCCAACTTGGGTGACCGCTACACTGCAACCAACCTTTAAAGCCGTCAGTTTGTTTCGCTAACTTGCTGACGGTTGTTTTATTTATAACATTTTGTTATTTTTTGATTATAGGCTAATAAAATGCTTGTTTAGAAATGATTCTACCCTAACTTTGCTCCCTCAAATTAAAATCAAATGAAAGTAGCAGTTGTAGGTGCCACAGGAATGGTTGGCGAAGTAATGTTGAAAGTATTGGCCGAGCGTAATTTTCCCATTTCGGAATTGCTATTGGTCGCTTCAGAACGTTCCATAGGTAAAAAGTTGAGCTATAAAGGTGAAGAATACACCATTATTGGCCTTGCCGACGCAGTAACTGCCCAACCTGATATTGCCATCTTTTCCGCAGGGGGCGGAACTTCTTTGGAATGGGCTCCAAAATTTGCCGAAGTAGGCACAACGGTAATCGACAATTCATCCGCTTGGCGAATGGATCCCGACAAAAAGTTGGTAGTTCCAGAAATCAATGCAAAAGAACTGACCGCTGAGGACAAGATTATTGCAAACCCCAACTGTTCTACCATTCAAATGGTGATGGCCCTTGATCCGTTGCACAAAAAATATCAAATGAAACGGGTGGTGGTTTCTACGTATCAGTCTGTTTCTGGAACTGGTGTTAAAGCCGTGCAACAATTGGAAAATGAAATTGCGGGCGTTGAGGGAGAAATGGCATATCCATATCCCATCGGAAGAAACGCATTGCCACATTGTGATGTATTCTTGGAAAACGGATATACCAAAGAAGAAATGAAACTGGCCCGAGAGCCTCAAAAAATATTGAACGACCGTACCTTCTCAGTTTCTGCGACGGCGGTAAGAATTCCAACTGCCGGAGGTCATTCTGAATCAGTAAATGTGGAGTTCCATAACGATTTTGATCTTGCAGAAGTTCGAAGACTGTTGAGCGAAACTCCAGGAATAGTGGTTCAGGACGACCCGGACACCAACACCTATCCGATGCCTATTTATGCGCATGATAAGGACGATGTTTTTGTTGGTCGTATCCGAAGAGATGAAACCCAACCCAACACTTTGAACATGTGGGTAGTATCGGACAATCTTAGGAAAGGAGCTGCTACCAATGCGGTTCAAATAGCGGAGTATTTGGTAGAGAACAGTTTGGTTTCCTCGACCTCTGAAGCCGTTTCATAAAAGGTAATTAACCTTACTCTATTTAGGTAACGATTATTTATGGTATTTTTATCAGAATCAATCTGAAAAAAATGCGAAAAATAAGTCTGTTAGCTGTTGTGGCCGTCGTTGCTGCCTGCGAAACTACAACCCAAAGAGAGCCTATTGCTGTGAATTATCCCACTACCAAAAAAGTTGACACGGTAGACACCTATTTTGGAACCGATGTCAAAGATCCCTTCCGTTGGCTGGAAGACGACCGAAGCCCCGAAACTGAAGCTTGGGTCAAAGAACAAAATGCCACCACATTTGGTTATTTGGATCAAATCCCTTTTCGGGAAGATTTGAAAAACCGCCTGGAGAAATTATGGAATTACGAAAAAGTAGGCTCTCCCTTTAAAGAGGGCAAGTATATCTATTTCTATAAAAACGACGGGCTGCAAAACCAATATGTGGTATACCGAAAACAAGTAGGTGGTTGGGAAGAGGTTTTCCTAGATCCCAACACTTTTTCGGAAGATGGAACTACTTCTCTAATGGGACTTAGCTTTACCAAAGACGGTTCCAAAGCGGCCTATCTCATTTCCGAAGGAGGGAGCGATTGGCGAAAAGGTATCGTAATCGATGCCGAAACCAGGGAAGTGGTCGAGGATACTTTGGTCGATATTAAATTCAGTGGCATCTCTTGGAAAGGAAACGATGGTTTCTTCTATTCCAGTTATGACAAACCAGAAGGAAGTGAACTTTCGGCCAAGACCGATCAGCACAAAGTATACTATCATAAACTAGGAACACCCCAAAGTACCGATAAGGTCGTTTTTGGAGCCACTCCCGAAGAAAAACACCGCTATGTGGGTGCCTCGGTTTCTGAGGACGAACAGTTTTTATTTATTTCTGCTGCGACCTCAACCTCGGGCAACAAACTTTTCTTAAAGGATTTAACCCAACCAGACGGCCCACTGATTCCTATCGTCAATGACACCGAATCAGACACCTATGTAATTGACAATGAAGGCTCCAAACTTTTCTTAGTTACGAATAGGAACGCCCCAAACAAAAAGGTAGTGGTCGTAGATGCTTCAACTCCAACACCCGATAACTGGAAAGACTTAATCCCTGAAACAGAAAATGTGTTAACCGTGGGAACGGGAGGAGGATACTTCTTTGCGGAATATATGGTAGATGCCCTCTCCAAGGTGCTTCAATATGATTATGAGGGTAATTTGGTAAGAGAGGTCAAACTTCCGGGACTTGGAAGTGCCAACGGTTTTGGAGGTAAAAAAGACGAAAAGGTGTTTTATTTTTCTTTTACGAATTATAACACCCCCAGCTCTTCCTATAAATTCAATGTAGAAAATGGGGAATACAAACCCCATTGGAGTCCTGAAATCGATTTCAATCCAGAAAACTACGAGTCCAAACAGGTTTTTTATACCTCAAAGGACGGCACCAAGGTGCCTATGATGATTACCTACAAAAAAGGGTTGGAGCTCAACGGCAAAAATCCCACTATTTTGTACGGATATGGGGGCTTCAATATTAGTTTGACCCCTTCTTTCAGTATTGTGAATGCCGTATGGATGGAACAAGGAGGAGTTTATGCTGTCCCCAACCTTAGAGGTGGTGGGGAATATGGTAAAAAATGGCATATTGCCGGCACCAAACAGCAAAAGCAGAATGTTTTTGATGATTTTATCGCTGCTGCCGAGTACTTAATTGAAAATAAATATACTTCAAAGGAGTATTTGGCCATTCGCGGTGGATCCAATGGTGGGCTTTTGGTCGGTGCCACTATGACACAGCGTCCTGATCTAATGCAAGTTGCACTTCCGGCGGTTGGTGTTTTGGACATGCTCCGCTACCATACATTTACAGCTGGTGCTGGTTGGGCTTATGATTATGGAACCTCGGAAGAAAGCGAGGAAATGTTCAATTACCTGAAAGGGTATTCTCCCTTACACAATATTAAAGAGGGCACCTCCTATCCAGCAACCTTGGTCACCACCGGGGACCATGATGATCGTGTAGTACCGGCCCACAGTTTTAAGTTTGCTGCAGAGCTTCAGGAAAACCAAGCTGGAGACAGTCCGACCCTGATTCGAATCGAAACTAACGCCGGACACGGAGCGGGTACCCCTGTGAGCAAAACCATTGAACAATATGCGGATATCTTTGGGTTCACCTTATTCAATATGGGTTATGACAAACTACCAAACCAAGCCGTATTAAAGGAATTCAAGGATTAGAAATACTTCAATAGCTACAAAATCCGTTTCTATTGAAGCGGATTTTTTATTTTCAACCCATCATGCTTAAAGTCCATCTTGATTCATTTACGTACGATTCCAAAACCACTTTGGAAGCTATTTCCTTTGAGGTGGCCAAAGGCGAGCATGTGGCCTTAATGGGTGAGAGTGGGTCCGGAAAAAGCACTTTGCTCAAGGTTATTTATGGGCTTTTGCATATTGAGGGTGGTACTATTTTATGGGGAGACAAACCCATTCTAGGGCCCAATTACAATCTGATTCCCGGTGAATCATTTATGAAATACCTTTCACAAGATTTTGATTTGATGCCCTTCACCACCGTTGCAGAAAATATTGGGCAACATCTTTCTGTATTTGAAAGAGAAATCCATGAGCAGCGTATTCAAGAGTTATTGGAGCTCATAGAATTGGAAGGTTATGCGAAGATCAAGGTTAAAAATCTAAGTGGTGGACAACAACAACGCGTAGCCTTGGCCCGGGTACTGGCTCAAGAACCTGAAGTATTGTTGTTGGATGAGCCCTTCGGACATATCGATAATTTCAAGCGCAATTCCCTCCGTCGAAATCTATTTCAATACTTAAAAGGGAAAGGCATCACCGTGCTTACAGCAAGTCATGATCCCAATGATGTGCTGCCTTATGCAGACCGAACCCTTATTTTGGAGAACGGAAGAATCACTGCTAATCAGAAAACCAAAAGACTTTACAAAAATCCTCCCAACTATTACACGGCTTCATTGTTTGGAGAGGTGAACGAACTACCTATTAAACTGTTAAAGGCCTATGCCACAATCGACCGTTCCATATTGATTTATCCACACGAATTTCAACTATCAAAAGCCTCTGGATTGGAAGCTCAGGTAAAAACTTCCTTTTTTAAGGGAAGTCATTATCTCAATGAAACGGTACCCATTGAAGGGACTACGCTATACTTCAATACTTCGAAAAAACTTAAGCCCGGAGACACTGTTTTCCTTAACGTATCTTTGGAAACCATCAATGCCCGTCTTCAAGTTGAACAAAGCACAGATTCATAGAGAACTCTCTTTTAAGGCCATTCGCAGCAGCGGAGCGGGTGGGCAACATGTAAACAAGGTTTCCTCAAAAGTGGAACTTTCTTTTGATGTAAATGCTTCCCAAGGTTTTTCGGAAGGAGAAAAGGAAAGACTTCTGATAAAACTTGCACCTAAGTTGACCAAGGACGGTGTGTTAATCATCCAATGCGACGAATCTAGAAGTCAGCACAAAAACAAGGAAATCATAATTAAACGTTTTTTTGAATTGATAAAAACGGCTTTGGAAGTCCCAAAAAAGCGGAAGCCTACCAAACCTTCAAAATCCTCCGTTGAAAAACGATTGAAGGGCAAAAAGAAGGATTCGGACAAAAAAGCAAACCGCAAAAAACCGGATTGGGATTGATTTTGGCTGAATCAAAAGTTCCTTCCCTTGGCAAGGGAAGGTGGCCGAAGGTCGGAAGGGATAAATTACGTCATTCTGAATTTATTTCAGAATCTCAACACTGAATACCAAACTTGTGAGAACCTGAAACAAGTTCAGGTTGACGTTTCGGAAGAGATGGATTCCGTATCAAGTACGGAATGACAAACTGTGCGGTTTAACCCTTTCCGTCCACTAAAGTGGACACCTTTCCCTTAAAGGGAAAGGAATATTATTATAATTGCGAATTCGAAAAGCCTGAGCTGAACGAAGTTAAAAATACGGCCAAAACTCTATCAATTTTAATAAATCATCTCCCCTCTATTGTTGGCAAATGGCGTTTTATCTGACGACAAGTTTAGTTCTTCTAACGTTTTATTCAGTTTGGTAAGCGAGCTTTCTTTTATCAAATTCGTGTCTATATGAAGTTCTTTTGATTCCGTTTTTAAGATATAGTCGCCTGCGAATTTTTTAATCCAGCTTATTTCGTCCAATCTAATTTTCTTCCCAAAAGCATGTTTCCATATCATTCCATTTTCAATCGTCAGATATTGATTGGTTAAATCATAAATGTAATGCGCTAAATATAAAACCCCAATTGCTAGATACCCATAATCGAAGGTTCTTAAATTATCTTCCTCCAACAAGTTATATAACCCCAGGCCAGTCCAAATAATTCCAAGAATCAAATTTGAATAAAGCCTTTTTTTCTTAAACCTAATTTTCATACCTGTTAGTTTGTTTAATGTGCACTACGCATCCCTCCCTCCAATTCCAGCTATCTTTTCGGTGCAGATGGTTTTGGTAAGCCGTTTAAGTTCGTTCACTCTTTTTGACAGATGCTCAAGTTCAGTTTTGGTTATCTGGTATTCGTCCATTTTGTAACGGGCATCTATGTAGGCACGTTTTAAGAGTTCAAAAAGATGCTTTTCTTGGTCGGTGGTCTTGGGAAAAACGGCAAAGTGCCTGTCGCACATTTCCACTTTTATTCCCAAGTTCTCCAAATTATGGTCTTTGGGGCGGTAATCCGTAAAGACCAACAAAATGGTAGTGTAAAATTGCTCAACGGCTTGATGAAGATAGAAAGCTGCTTTGTGAAAATCTTCCCTGTCCATCCCATGTTGAAAATCAATAAGAAAACCGTTGGCACTTTTAAACCACTGGTCAAAATAGTCCTGTGCTTTTTGTTGGTACTGCTCAGGGGTCAGTTTTTTGGGATGGGCAAGCTTAAATTTTTCCGAATCGTACAG
Source organism: Flagellimonas onchidii (assembly GCF_004804315.1). Lineage (GTDB taxonomy): Bacteria > Bacteroidota > Bacteroidia > Flavobacteriales > Flavobacteriaceae > Flagellimonas > Flagellimonas onchidii. The sequence continues at coordinate 55,333 of NZ_SRXX01000015.1, read as the reverse complement.
CACCACCCCCTCTTCTTTAATGTCCTTAAAAAAGTAGTTGCCCATGGCCAAAGAGGCATTCAGCTGCTTTATGCCATGAAAAATCAGGCTCACCGGAGTAGTGACTTTTCCCGTGGTGATCAGTTCTGCCTTGACCTTGTCCTCTATGCGAAACTTTTGTTTGAAATCTTCATGGGTAACCACCACCAAAATGTCAAAATCGCTACGGTATTCGTAAGTGATGCCTTTTTCCACGTACTGGTCCTCTACCCAGTTGCCGCGGGCGTAGCTACCAAACAGGATGACCATTTCCACCAACTTATGGGCGGATAGCTGCTCGGTGAGCAATGCTAGTTCTTCTTGTTTGGATTTTGGTAAGTGGTTAAGTTCTTTCACAAATGCAAGGTAAGGGATTATTGGGATTTGGATATTTGAAAATCAGAATGGGTTACTAACCATGTTACTGATTATTTTTTGACACCATTTTTTCTCCATCCCATAAATAATAGATTTTTTCAGATTCCACTAAACTTTCTTTCCGACCGCCAGGATTAAAAACCAAGGTGTCCTTGACAAAATCAAACCTAAGGTTTTTCCCAACTTTACGGATTTCTGTGTGTGTTGAAATATCCCAAGGAACGTCAAATTGGTCATGCGTAGCTATATCCAAAAGCCCGAGGTATTTAATTCTTCCCTTCTCGAACCTATAAACTTGGTTTCCCCAAGAATATTCATTGCTTTGGTGTCCGAAAATCAGAATTTCGTTGGGGTTCACCTTAGACTCAAAAAATTTTAGAGTGAACGTCATGTTATCCTCTTGCGCGTCCGATTTGAAAATCAAATTTGCATTTTTGTCAAACACCAATAATTTCAACCCAAATTTGTCAACACTTTTTGGGTCATGCCCGATAGCGAAACAATAATCTCCTAGCTGGTAATTTTCAAAAATTGGGTAGATTTTGATTGTATCCTGTTCAATATTTCTTTTTACTTCAATTAGTTCAAAATCTTGCCCAAACCCAAATAGAGGCAAAACAAGAAAGAGGGAGAAATATATTATAATTAGGTTTTTCACAATTGCAAGTAATGTTTAATATTTTGCTTGGAAATGAAGTTCGGAAATTTCTGTCTAAAAATACAACCCAAATTGATAGATGGTTTTTTCTTTCCATGCAAAAGTGTTTATAAGGGTTGAAATGTGTCATTCTGAATGGGCGCTGAGCGCAGTCGAAGTGCATTTCAGAATCCCATTGAAAAAATATGATGAGAACCTGAAACAAGTTCAGGTTGACGCAACGGAAGGAATGGATTCCGTATCAAGTACGGAATGACAAACTATGCGGTTTTACCCTTTCCCTTCCTTCGGCTTCGCTCAGGATGACATTCGGGAAAGGAATACCACCGTAATTGTCACTTCGAAAAGCCTGTGCTGAGCAAAGACGAAGTACAGTCGAGAAGCTTTACCATTGATAGCACTTCGACAGGCTCAGTGTGACATTGCCCAAATCACACTCGACCTGACATAGAAGTCAAATTATAACACCTCGAGAATCTCAATCTTTTTGCCATTGAAAATAGTAGTATCTCCTTGTTCTTTGCCCAATAGTAATTGTGCAATAGGTGCATTTGGAGAAATACAAAAAACGTCAACCCCTTCTTTTTGAAATGCTCCGGCAGAAATGGCTATAAAATAGTTGGCCAAGGAGGTCTTTATCAGACTGCCCAGTACAATTTTGGCGGAGGTCTTGGCAATATCGACTTTTTGAAGTATTGCTCGTTTCTTTTCGAGTTCCAAAAGTTGTTTCCCCAATTTTTCCTGTTCTAACTGCACCATAGCCCGGCCCGTTTCATGCTTGTCCCCTGCACTGCTCTTGGTTTCCGAGTTGAGGGATTCCCGCAGTTCGTCGCCCCGCTTTTTTAAGCTAGCGGTTCTTGCATCAACACCATCCCAACAAAATTGCAGCAGTTGCTCTTTAATCTTTAGCATATCCATCAATTGAAACTTAATCTAAACACTGTTTCTTTATTTGGAACGGAACGCACCTTTAAATTGCCTCCATGCATTTGCATCACCCTTTTGGAAAGACTTAATCCAATTCCGGTTCCTTCTGATTTTGTAGTGAAAAAAGGAACAAATATTTCATCTATCAAGTCTGGCGGAATTCCCGGGCCGTTATCTTTTACCTCAATATATTTTATGCCGTCATCATCAATACCGGCAACCATGAGTACCTGCCCGTTTTTTGCTTCTTTTACCGACTGCAATGCGTTTTTTCCCAGATTGATCAATACTTGGGTAATCTGTTTTTCATCAATAAAAAATTCGAGGTCATCTGGGGCGCAAATCACTGAAAATTTGGTTTCACCATCAAGTCGTGCGGACATCAAAACCTCTATTTTTTCCAATAGCCCTTCTCCACCAATAATGGCCCTGTTGGGTTCGGGTACATTCAATAAACTTCGATATGATTGTACAAAATCCATCAAGTCCCCCCCTTGTTCCTTGATCACCTCCAGCCCCTTTAGGGTATTGGTTACCTGACTTTCTTCTAAGTCTTCAATCGGGACCGTTTTCCCGTCTTTTCTATAATATTTTATGATAGAGTCTGATATTGAAGCAATCGGGGTTATGGTGTTCATGATTTCATGGGTGAGCACACGAATTAACCGTACCCAAGATTCGGTTTCCTTTTCGTCCAATTCTTGATGGATGTCCTGCACCACCACCAAAAGAAGCGACTGTCCATCCAAAGAAAGCGGTGTGGATTTTAGTGCTAACTGAATTTGTTCCCTTTCGTTGGTCAGCTGAAACAACTTTCTCTTGAAAGGTTGAAATGGTTCAAAAACCTCGTACAGTCCTTCATCAATTTGAGCCAGTTGCTTAATATGGTTCAGAGGAGAATGGTTAAGCAATTTTTCCAATGTGGGATTGGCAAAAAGAATGTGCCCTTTCTCATTAAAGGTCATGATCCCAATGCTGGCTTGCCGCAATATCTCTTGATAGTATTGTTCCTTGATTTGCAACTGCAGGTGTACTTCTTGGATTAAATCATTGACCCTATTCAAACTTTTATTGAGTTCCTTGAAGGATTCTATAGATACCCGCTCAGGAAAGCGAAGGGTAAAATCCTCATTACGGATGGCATCGAAGAAATAGGCAATCTTCCGATTTGTGCTATTGATAAACTTGATAAGGGAAACTATTTGGATAACCAGAAAGAAAACCGAAAAGACCAAGATAAAATACCACTGGTTGAAGAAAGAAAAGGCAATTGCCAAGGCTGTTAAAGCAATTAAAAGCACCCTAAAAATTACCTGAAAGTAAAAATTTCTGCTCGCCATTACTTGTTCTTTTTCTTCAACTTATTGTACAAGGTCTGGCGCGAAACACCCAACTGTTCCGCTGCAGCACTATAGTTTCCGTCATGTTGGTCCAATGCTTTGGAAATCATTAGTTGCTCCATTTCATCCAAAGTGGCAGGGCCATTTTCAAAGGATTGGGAAGGTTTGCTATGCAATAAAAAGTCAGAAGGTTTCAAAACATTTCCTTCCGAAAGAATCACCGCACGCTCCATGGTATGTTGCAGTTCCCGCACATTTCCGGGCCAAGGGTACTCCATAAGTTTTTCATGCGCCAAATTATTGATGCGCAATCCCGGTTTGTCATATTTATTGGCAAATCGCTTCAGGAAAAAATCGGCCAAGATCAAAATGTCTCCTTCTCGTTCCCGTAATGGCGGGACTTCAATATGTATGGTGTTGATTCGATACAACAAATCTTCCCTAAAAAGACCATCGACCACCATTTGTTCGAGATTGCAATTGGTGGCACAAATCAATCGAATATCAACATTTATTGGTGTATTGGATCCCACTCGAGTCACCGATTTGTTCTGGATAGCTGACAATAATTTGGCTTGGGTCTGAAGGGAAAGATTGCCCATTTCATCCAAAAACAATGAACCTTGATTGGCCGCCTCAAACTTCCCGGCGCGGTCGTCTTTAGCATCTGTAAATGATCCCTTGATGTGCCCAAAGAGTTCACTTTCGAACAGGTTCTCAGCAATAGATCCCATATCCACATTGATGAATACCTCATCTTTTCGAGAAGACAATCGGTGCAATTCACGGGCTATCAACTCTTTTCCTGTACCATTTTCACCTGTGATTAAAACATTTACATCGGTCTTGGCCACTTTTCTAACCAGATTCAAAACAGACATTAGTGATTTCGAGTTCCCGATGATAAAATTCTTATCATCATTGATCACCTGCTTTAAATGGCTCTCTTTCTTCTTTAACTTGCTAATCTCTTGTTTGGATTTTCGATATTCATAAGCCGATTTCACTGTGGTCAACAACCGCTCATTGTTCCATGGTTTTAAGATAAAATCCGAGGCACCCTGCTTCAAAGCGGTAACTGCAAGGTCTACTGCTCCGTATGCTGTCATCATGATAACAGAAGTGTTGGGCGATTTTTTCTTGATTTCATTCAACCAAAAAAGCCCCTCATTTCCTGTGTTTACCCCGGCAGAAAAGTTCATGTCCAGTAATACGATATCGATATCATCCAAATTGGGAAAGGAAGAAATCTGATTTGGATTAAAAATAGTCTGAACACTTTTGTACTCAAATTGCAAAAGAATCTCCAATGCGCTTAAAACACTTTTGTTGTCATCAACCACCAAGATCTTGGCATCTGTCATAGGTTCGGCTTCTTCTTATAATTTAAAACTACAAATTGTGTCAATAGCATTTTAGCAAGTGTAAAATAATTGGACATTTTTTGTACAAAAATTTTACACTTGATTAGTTTACATTAACTTAAATTCATTACAATATATTGATTATCAAACAATTGACTCTTTGGCACAGGAATAGTGTCTAGTTTGTCACAGATAATAGACCATGACGTTTAAAACATATTTAGTAGCGCTTGTTTTTCTGGCTTCCTATTCCGGGTTTTCGCAAAAAGTTTGGACTTTGGAAGAGTGTGTTTCTTATGCCATTGAGCACAATCTTCAGGTAAAAAATACAGCTTACAACAACGATTCAAGTAAAGAAACCTATCGGCAGTCCGTACGAAACTTATTGCCCAACATAAGTGGTTCCACATCTTATAACGTTCAATTTGGGCGATCCGAGGATCCAAATACAAACGATATTGTAAACACTCAGTTCTTCACAAATAATTATTCTCTTGGAGCCAATATAGATTTGTTCCGTGGCTTTCAGAAACTTAATAATATTAAGGCTTCAAAATTCATTTACAAAGCCACCCAAGAAGATATGCTGCAAGAAAAGTTTCTTCTCGCCTTTAGGGTGATGAGCGCATATTACGATATTAAGTTTTATGAGGGATTAGTGGCAAATTCCTTGGAGCAACAAGAAATCTCACAGTCCAATTACGATTTAGTAAAAAAACAAGTTGACCTCGGCATGATGGCTGGAGCCGATTTATATGAAGCCGAATCCAATCTGCTTGGTGACAAGCTTTTGGTTACCCAAAACAAAAATTTATTGACTACGTCCAAGCTCACCTTACTTCAAGAAATGAATATGACTGAAGAACAGGATATCAATCTGATGCCCAGTCTAGAAGATACCGACGTGACCTCCACCGAAGAAGTCGTTTTGGATTCTTTATATAACGCCGCTAGGGGTTTTGTTCCCATTGTTAAATCACAGGAATTCAGGGTTCTTGCTGCCAAAAAGCAATTGCAGTCCACCCGTGGAGGATTGTTTCCATCGCTTTCCTTTAGTGCAGGGATAGGCACTGGTTACTTTGAAACTCGTAGAGATGAAGATGGTAATACCATTCCATTTAGGACTCAGTTCAAAGACAATACCTCAAAATTTATTGGAGCTTCACTGTCTGTTCCGATTAGCAATGGATGGGCCAATCGGTCAAGGGTTAAACAGCAAAAAATCGCATACCTCCAAGCTAAAAACAATCTTGAAATCCAAGAACAAGAGCTTTTTCAACTATTACAACAATTGGTCCAGGCCCATAATGCATTGACCGCCGAATACGACCAAAGCAAACAAAAAGTAAAGGCGCAGGAATTGGCTTTTGCCATTGCTCAAAAGCGATATGAAAAAGGACTGATCAACGCCATAGATCTTTTCCAGGCAAAGAACTTGTACGGCGTTGCCCAAAATGAGAACTTACAGGTTGGACTCAGACTTAAAGTGAATCAAAGTACTATCGATTTTTATCAAGGGCTCCCAATTTTTAACATCAACTAAAAACAATCATGGATATACAGTTAGAAAAAAAGAAAGGATTAAGACCAAAACATTACGGCTATATCGCTCTTGGTCTGTTGGTTCTTTTTACAGGGTACAAACTCATATTTGCCAGTTCCATACCAACCTATAGGACAGAAAAAGACCGTCTTTCCATAGCTCAGGTCGCGGAAGGAAAGTTTGACGATTACATTACCATAAACGGAAATGTCGCTCCGATAGCTACCATATATATGGATGCTTATGAAGGAGGAAGAGTTTCCGAAAAATTGATTGAGGAAGGAACCATGGTCAAAAAAGGCGATATCATCCTAAAACTGGAGAACACCAATCTCTACGAGCAGATTCTTTCCAGCGAAAGCAATATGGCGTTAAAGGAAAATAACCTGCGTCAGACACGCCTTGACTTTGATTCTCGCCAGTATGATGGTCGCAGAGCCCTGGCCACAGCGGCCAATGAATTGCAGCGGCTAAAGAGAAACTACGAACAGAATGAGGCTCTTTACCAAGATGAACTCATTTCCAAGGAGGAATATCTTACCTCCAAAGAAAATTACGAGCTTTCCCAAAAACAATACGAAATTGTTAAGATCCAAACGGAAAATGATGATAAAATGCGAACGACTTCCTTAACGGGTCTGGATGCAGATCTTACCCGAATGAAGAAAACCCTTTCCATGGTTTACGAGCGCTTGGATCATTTAAATGTTCGGGCTCCTGCGGATGGTCAATTGGGCTTTTTAGACGCGGAAATTGGACAAAATATTTCTCAAGGAGAGCGTATTGGGCAGGTCAATGTCCTTACTGATTTTAAAATCGAAGCAGAAATTGATGAGCATTACATAGATCGTGTGAAAAGGGATTTGTCTGCGACATTGGAACGGAATGAAAAAGAATATGGGTTAAGGTTGCGAAAAGTTTATCCAGAAGTCAGAAACGGAAGGTTTAAGGTGGATTTGGTCTTTACCGATGAAAAACCTGAAACCATAAGAGCTGGTCAAAGTTATAATATACGATTACAACTAGGGGCTTCCAGCGATGCCCTGTTATTGCCAAAAGGAGGCTTTTTCCAGAGCACTGGAGGTCAATGGGTGTTTGTTGTCGGAACTAGTGGTGATGAGGCTTTGAAAAGAAACATACGAATAGGAAAACAAAACTCTAGATACTACGAAGTGTTAGAAGGTTTGGAACCGGGTGAAAGTGTAATAACCAGTAATTATGACAGCTTTGGCAAAGCAGAAAGAATCGTATTAAAATAGAAACCAACTGTCACAGAGTGTACAGTAGCAACGTCTTTAAATTATGAATCTAAACAGCATAACAATCAAAAAATGATACAGATACAGAACCTTAAAAAGAGTTTTAGAACTGAAGAAGTAGAAACCCTTGCCTTAAATGGTGTAAACCTAAACGTGGCGGAGGGAGAATTTGTGGCCATTATGGGACCTTCAGGATGTGGAAAATCAACCTTGCTGAACATCATCGGAATGTTGGACAACCCCACTGATGGAAGCTATCAGTTTGCGGGACATGAGGTAAGCGGCCTCAAGGAAAGTCAACGCACCCAATTGCGAAAGGGAAATCTAGGCTTTGTTTTCCAAAGCTTTAACCTCATCGACGAGCTAACCGTTTATGAAAACGTAGAGCTGCCATTAATTTATCTAAAAATGAATAAATCGGAGCGCAAGCAGAAAGTCAAAGCTGTTTTGGAACGCATGAAAATTGCGCATCGTGAAAAACACTTTCCACAACAACTCTCAGGTGGACAGCAGCAGCGCGTAGCGATTTCAAGAGCAGTGGTCACCAACCCAAAATTGATTTTGGCGGATGAGCCTACGGGTAACCTGGATTCCAAAAACGGAATCGAGGTCATGAACCTGCTTACCGAATTGAACCAAGAAGGAACCACCATCGTAATGGTAACGCATTCGGACAGAGATTCACATTATGCGCATCGAGTTGTAAATCTATTTGACGGTCAAATCGTAACCGAAAGCAAGAACAGAGAGATAGGAGCTATGGTATAATCGAGTTTATTCATCAATCAAAACTTGCCCTGGTAAAAGTCAAAGGGCTAATCAAAAAAACATGTTCAAAAATCATATTAAAATAGCGTTCAGGGTATTCAAAAAGGAAAAAGCATACAGCCTTATTAATATTTCCGGTTTGGCATTGGGCCTTTCCTGCTGTCTTATGATTTTCCTTTTTATAAAGGATGAACTGAGCTATGACAAGTTTCATCAGGGTAGCGATCGAATTTATCGCGTGGCAGCAGCCTATATGAGACAAGGTGTCTGGGAACCATATTCCACAAATTCATGGCCAACAGCCGAGAGGTTAAAATCAAATTTTGAAGAAGTTGAACAATTAGTCCGTATTGCACGCATGTCGGAAATTGTCACTTATGGAGAAAAACGATTTGATGAAAGACGGATGGCCATCACGGATGGAAACTTCTTCAAAATCTTTTCTTTTCCATTGATTTCGGGCAACCCTAACGAGGCATTAAAAGGATTAAATAAAGTGGTCATTTCAGAATCTATAGCTAAAAAATATTTCGGCCATACAAATGCCATGGGCAAGGTGTTTTCTGTCGAGGATGGAGCGTTGCAATTACAGGTAAGTGGAATTATGGAGGATATGCCTTCCAATTCCCATTTTCATTTCGATTTCCTTATATCACAGCAAACATTAAGAGAAATAGTACCCGAAGCCATGTTTACTAATGTGGGTTGGGATTCCCAATACGTATATATTAAAGTGAAGGAAGGTGTCCAACCCAAAAGGATGGAAGCCTTGTTTCCCAACTTTATTGACGACCATTTATCCCCACTTACTTCTGGAAACTTTAAGTTGTTTCTACAACCCCTATTGGACATCCATCTAAAATCGGATAATGGAACGGAAATAGAATCCAATGGAAACATAAACCACATTTACATTTTTTCCAGCGTGGCTATTTTCATTCTAATTATTGCCAGTATAAATTACATGAACTTGACCATAGCAAGGTCTTTAAGACGGGCCAAGGAAATTGGCATGCGAAAAGTACTGGGCGCGCATAAAATGAGTCTTGTAAAACAGTTTTTGTCCGAGTCATTCATCCTGACTCTTGTTTCAACATTGATTGCATTTTGTTTGACCCTTCTATTACTGCCAAAGTTTAACCAGTTTGCTTCCAAAGAAATAACGGCAAATACTTTGCTTAGTCTAGAGTTCATAGCGGTGATTGGCGTAGCAGTTTTGATCATAGCCCTTTTATCAGGAGCCTATCCCTCTTTTGTCCTCTCCAATTATAAACCTATAAACAGCTTAAAGGGAGGCAAAACCAAAGAAGGATTTGGCCCAGTCCTCAGAAAAGGGCTTGTAGTGCTACAATTTGTAATTTCCATTGGCCTGACAGCCTCTACCTCCATAGTTTTTCATCAGGTGGATTTTCTTAAGAACAAGGAACTAGGAATCAATAAGGAGCAATTGGTGGCTATACCGCTTAGAACCATGGATCGCAACAAAATAGATACTTTCCAGAACAATCTCTTATCCAACACCTCAATTCTCAAGGCCGGTGCCTCTAATATGAAAATACCAGGTTGGATCAGTAACAGTACCAACTATCGTGCAGAAGGGGTGCCCATTGACGAGGACGCAAGAAAATCAATGAAAATCATTGGAATCAGCCGTAATTTTTTTGGAACAGTCGAAGCGGAAATGTCAGAAGGACGTGATTTTTCAAAGGATTTTTCATCAGACGGCACCTCGTCCATCATTTTAAATGAGACGGCAGTAGCTCAATTGGGATGGCAAGAACCCATAGGTAAATGGATGGAATTTGACGGTCAAAGATTCGAAGTAGTGGGCATAGTGAAAGATTTCCATTTTGAATCACTCCATAGAAAAATTGCCCCTACGATTTTCCTTCCGTCGACCTCAGATTTGAACTGGGTATATGCAAAAGTAGAACCCCATGACATTCCTTCTACCCTAGAACATATCAAATCAGTATACTCAAAATTCGTAACGGACAGGGAGTTTTCATATTCCTTTATAAATGAGGATGTAGAGCAGCAATATAGAGCCGAGAAAAAGTTTACCGAAGTCCTCACCATGTTCACAATTCTGGCCATAATCCTAGCCTGCCTTGGCACTTTTGGTCTTGTATCTTTCTCGGCAGAACGAAAGTCAAAGGAAATCGGGATTCGAAAAGTACTGGGCGCCTCCATTGGAAACGTCACTTTTCAACTAACAAGGGAGTTTGTCGTTTTATTATCCATTGCCAGTTTGATAGCATGGCCGCTAACGTACTTTTTTATGGACGACTGGATAAAAGATTTTACCTATAGAACAAATATTAAGCTTGAAGTATTTGCCATAGCCACAATTTTGGCTTTGCTAATTACAATGGGCACTACAGGATTCAGGGCGTTGAGAGCCGCTTTGGTCAATCCTGTCGAAAGTTTGCGAACGGAATAACAAAAACAAACATCATGCTTAAGAACCATTTCAAAATAGCTTGGCGAAACCTTCGAAAAAGGAAGGTCTTTACAGCTATCAACATTTTAGGGCTTGCCATTGGTTTTGGAAGCAGCATTCTTATTTATCTATTTCTGAACTTTCACCTTTCGTTCGACAAGTTACATAAAAATGCAGATCGCATATATAGAGTGGTCACGGAAGAGCATACAGATATTATAGACCATGAACCATCAGTCCCTCCTGCTTTTGCCAAGGAATTTCGTGATAACTATGATTATGCCGAAAAAGTAGCTAAAATAAATACTTGGGAAGATAATTTGCTGAGTATTGATTGCAGAGGTCAGATGGTCCAGCTTAAAGAAGATGCTGTATTTGCCGAACCAGATTTTTTTGAAATTATGAATTTCCCCTTGGTTAAATCAATGGGAACACGCACTTTGGATGAGCCCAATACCGCTTATATAAGTGAGAGCACTTCAAAAAAAATGTTTGGCGACATTGACCCTTTAGGGAAAACCTTTGTTTTGGATAATCGTGAGACTATTGAAGTAATCGGTGTGCTTCAGAATCTTCCAAAAACATCTATGGTTACTGAAGGTTTATTCATTTCCTTTAAAACCTTGATTCCCCTTGAAGACTATGCAGCTATGGAAACTTGGAATGGAATCACTTCTGAACTACAATGCCTAGTTCTCTTAAAACCAAATCAAAACATAGCCGATATTGAGAACACTTTACTTGAACTCCCCAAAAAGTATCGACCAAACTTTGCCAATAAGCATGTGTACAAGTTACAGCCCTTGGCAGATGTTCATTTTAATCCTGACTATTGGGGAATGGATCCCGCATTGTTATGGGTCTTTGGGATAATTGGCCTGTTCTTAATCATTATTGCAAGCATAAACTTTATCAATATTTCTACTGCCCAGACATTTACCCGATCTAGGGAAATAGGGGTCAGAAAAGTGTTGGGGAGCTATAGGAAACATTTGTTTTTGCAGTTCTTGACCGAAACTTTTATCATAGGCCTATTTGCCATGCTTTTGGGAGTTTTCTTCGCAGCCATTTCTCTGGCCCAATTCAACGAACTTTTTCAGTTGGAATTGACCTTTGATGATCTATTCACCCCGAAAATCTTTGGATTTCTTTTTTTAGTCTTGGTCATAGTGTCTTTCATTTCAGGAAGCTATCCCGGTCTGCTTATGTCCAGGATTGTTCCGGTACTAGCACTCAAGGGAAAACTAAACCAAAAGGACACCGGAGGAGTTACTACAAGAAAGGTATTGGTAATAGCACAATTTACCATTTCCATTGCGCTTATAGCGGCTACAATAATTATTTCCAAACAAATGGATTATGCCATAAACTCCGATTTAGGATATACAACCGAGTCGATTGTCATGACCGGCATTCCAACGGTTATAGAGCCTGTTAAAATCAAATCCTTAAAAGAACGGTTTGAAAAAATAACAGGGGTGAAACAAGCTTCCGCCTGTCTAAGCAGTCCAGGAGCATCAAAAAATGATTGGAGTACAAATGCCAGATATCATAACAACCCAAAAGATGAGGAATTCGCCATCAACTACAAAATGGGAGATATTGACTATTTAGAAGTGTTTGAAATTGACTTATTGGCTGGTCGGAATTACTTTGAAAGTGACAGCATTCATGAGATTTTGGTCAACAAAAGATTCGGAGAAAAATTAGGAATAACAAATCCTGAAGAAATGTTGGGCAAAAAATTTACGGCCAATGGAGGATATGTAAAAGGTACCATTGTAGGAGTGGTCGACAATTTTCACAATGCCAATTTCAGAGAAGAGATAAGTCCTGCCTTTATTGTTCAAAGACCAACTACTTATAACGAAATCGCACTAAAGATAAACCCACAAAATGTAGCTTCAACTTTGGATCAGATAAGGTCGATTTGGTCCGAGACGTTTCCTGGTTATATCTACGAACATCGCTTTATGGATGAAAGGGTTGCAGAACAATACCAGACAGAACAACGATATCTTTTCCTTTCTAAAATATTTTCTGCACTAGCTATATTTATTGGATGTTTAGGTCTATATGGCCTTATCCTATTCTTTGTCGGCCAACGCACCAAGGAAATTGGGATTCGAAAAGTGCTGGGAAGCAATGTCAGAAATATCCTTGCCCTGTTCACAGTGGATTTTTTCAAACTTATATTGATTGCCGGGGTAATCGCCGCTCCAATTGTATGGTACTTTATGGAACAATGGCTCCAAGGATACACTTACCGAACCGAAATACATTGGTGGATGTTTGCCCTCGCCATTATCTCCATTATGATCATCACTTTGCTAACTATAAGTTATCAAACCATAAAGATTGCGCTGACTAGCCCTGTCAAAAGCCTAAGAACGGAATAAAAACTTGCCCTGAGCGGAGTCGAAGGGTCATAAAACAAACATCATGTTAAAAAACCATATCAAAATTGCTTGGCGAAACCTCCTGAAAAACAAAGGGATAGGTGCCGTCAACATTCTCGGGTTAACAGCAGGATTAAGCAGTTTTATTATCATGTTATTGTTTCTCAATTATGAATTAAGTTATGATTCTTGGGATGAAAGTCTTGATCGTGTCTATAAACTTTCTATCAAAAAAGGGGATGATATAAAAGAACTTACTCCAGCTCCATTGGCCAAGTTTTTGACCAAAAAACACCCTAATGTGGCTTTTGGTACGGCCATTCAATCGTCAGGGGATTACGAAGTACAGGTAGATGCCCAGAACAGGACTTTTTTTCAAAAAGGATCTATTGTTGTGGATTCTTTGTTTTTTAAAGTTTTTCCGTATTCCCTCTCAAAAGGTTCTGTCGAAACCGTGTTTGATGCCCCAAATGCAGCTGTGATTAGTACGGAACTGGCCCAAAAGCTATATGGAAACGATGATCCTTTGGGCAAATCCATAAAAATATACGGTGCGTTTGAAGCAGTGATAACCGGTGTTTTGGAGCAACCGTCAACACCCTCGCATCTTGATGCACATTTGTTGGTCTTAGATCCCTATGGCGAAACCAATAATTTTTGGGAAAATTATTCGTATGAGACCTATATAAAGACATCATCCGATTTGGACATAGCGTATTTGGAGAAAGGTATAAATAGGCTTTATTATAAAGAGCGCATGAACAAAAACGAGTATAGCCTTGAAGAATATCTAGAATCAGATTCTTACGAGAAATTGTACGCAGATGCCGTTCCCCAGCTACATAATTATCCAAAATACGGCAACAGTCACATCAAGACCATTCAAGCATTGTTTTTACTTGCCTTGTTGCTTATGGTCACTTGTACCGTAAACTATAACAACCTATCTATAGCAAAGGCTATGGATCGTTCAAAAGAGGTAGGTGTGCGCAAGGTGTTGGGAGCTGGAAAAACCCATGTCATTCTTCAATTTATGATGGAAACCACCCTAATCTGTTGCTTTGCCTTAGGGCTTGCACTGATGCTGGTACAATTAGCCTTGCCTAGTATCAATGCATTCTTTATGACGGATCTAAGTCTATGGCATCAAAGCTATGCTGCATCTTTGCTCGGTCAAACCCTATTGTGTTTGCTCGTAATTATATTTTTGTCTGGTTTATATCCTGCATTTTTTCTTTCCAAATTCAATACGGCCCAAGTGTTTAAGGGAATATCTGTTAAAGGCCGAAAAGGGATGGTATATCGAAACTTATTGATTGTTATTCAATTTGTGGTCGCTAGTTTTTTTGTCATCATAACCGTTGTGGTCGGAAAACAACTCCAATTTATGCAGCAAAGGGATAAGGGGTTTAACGAGGAGCACCTCATTCGGCTCGAAGCTGCCCAAAATATTCGAGAGCAAGGGTTTGAAAAGCTTAAAAATGAACTTAGCTCTCTTGCAGGGGTGCAATATGTGTCCAAAACCACCCAAGTTCCAGGAGATTCCTTTGTGGACTCAACTACAATTGGCTTTACCATAGCGGGCGAAAAGCGCCGATTTGCCTCAGTAAAGGTAAGTACGGATTATTTTAAAGCGCTCAATGTCAATTTTTTAGAAGGACGGGATTTTACCAATTCCATATCTGACCAAAAAACACAAAATGCAATTATCAACCAGGCCACGGCCAAACTCATTTCATCAGAGAGTTCCCTTGGAAAGACCATATATTATGAAGGTTGTGAAAAACCCATGACCATAGTGGGGGTAGTCAATGATTTTAATGTGATGGGCGCAGAGGTACAGGTGAAGCCAGCGGTCTTTACTATAGGCAACGAAGCATGTAGATACCAATCGGGTGGGGCCATTTTAATCAAGGCCAACGGTGGAGCCATTCAAACAACACTGACAGGCATAGAGGAAATATGGAATAAGAATGTGCCCGACGTACCTATTCGATATTCGTTTTTGGACCACAACTTTGAGCAATTATTGGCCTCATACCGTAAGCTGCAAAAAGTAATTTCCTTTTTTGGTGTCGTGGCCATTATAATTTCTTTGATCGGTCTTTTTGCACTCACGACTTACATTGCGAGACAACGCAATAAAGAAATAGGGGTTAGAAAGGTCCTTGGAGCACAAATAAGTTCCATAGCGCTACTTATCGGAAAAGACTTTGTTTCCATAGTCGCTTTGGCCACCCTAATTGGCATTCCCATTGGATGGTGGACCATGGGATATTGGCTTCAGAATTTTGCTTATAAAGTCCCTATTGACTGGTATATATACGTTATGGTCGCCCTTGGTATGGTAATCACTGCTTTTGTTACCATAAGCATACAAACCATTAGGGCTGCCAAAACCAACCCGATAAACAGTCTTAAAACGGAATAAACCAGTCAAAAAACAACAATCATGTTTAAAAATCATATCAAAATAGCATGGCGAAGTCTAAGAAAACAGACTTTTTTTACTTGCCTCAACACTATTGGTCTGGCTATCGGAATTACTGGCGGATTGCTTATAGCACTGTTCATTTATGATGAACTAAGCTTTGATACCATGTTCACAGATGCTGAAAGGATTCATCGTATTAACGTAGATGTAAAATTTGGAGGCAATGAAAGTAAAATGGCCGAAGTTTCTGCACCCATGGCCGCCGCTTTAGAGGCAGATTTTCCACAAGTTGAGCTAGCCACAAGATTCAACACACTTGGTTCTACCTTAATAAGAAGAAGTGATACCCAACGAAACTCAAAAGAAGATGCCGCAACTTTTGTTGATGACTCATTTTTTGAGATGTTCGGCCTGAAGCTTGCCGTTGGTGACGAAGAAACTGCTTTGAGTGAACCCAATACACTTATCCTTTCCGAAACCTCTGCCCAAAAACTTTTCGGAGATTCAAAAGCAATCGGAGAGACAGTGGTTTTAAACAATACAGGTACCTATACCGTTACGGGTATTATACCTGACATGCCCAAAAATTCTCTTTTAAGGGATTGTTCGGTTTTTATAGCAATGTCAGGATTGGAAGATTCTCGCACTGATGAATGGACCAGCCATAACTATGCGACCTTCATCAAACTATCACCCAATGCGCGTATCCAGGATTTTCAAGCTCCTCTACAAGCTATGATGGGAAAATATGTAATCCCCTATGCGCAGCGTTTTTTCCCAGGAATTACAGAGGAAGCATTTATAGCCTCCGGCAACCGATATGAGTTAAGTAGCATCCCTTTGACGGATATTCATTTGCATTCCGATATGGAGGCGGAAATGAGCGCCAACAGTAGTGTACAAAATATTTATATTCTCTCCTTTATAGGTCTATTTCTGCTTGTTCTGGCTTGTGTCAACTTTATGAACCTCTCCACTGCTTATTCCCTAAAAAGAAGTAAAGAAGTTGGGATTCGTAAAACCTTGGGGTCTTCAAAAGTTGCTCTTTTGAGGCAGTTTTTGATGGAGTCTGGATTAATCTCCTTTTTGTCATTGATTCTAGCATTGTTTCTTGCCATACTTGTCTTACCTCTCTTTAATAGTCTGGCGGGCAAAGCCATCGAAATCCCTTTTACAAGTCCATCCTTTTGGGCAATATTGTTGGTTTCTACCATGGTTTTAGCTCTATTTTCGGGCTGGTATCCTGCTTTCTTTATGTCGCGATTCATGCCAATATCTGTCCTAAAGGGTTCTGGTGAAAAAACCGTGGGCGGCAGCAAGGTCAGAAACATGCTGGTTGTGTTTCAATTTTCCATTTCCATTTTATTGATCATTAGCACAGCAGTGGTCTATCAACAACTCAACTATATCCAAAGTAAAGATTTGGGCTTTACTAAAGATCAAGTTTTAATAGTTGAGGAAGTCTTTGCGGCCGGACCTCAATTGCATTCTTTTAAAGAACGGGTCTCGCAACTGGCCCAAGTAAAAAGTGCTACCATTTCGGGCTTCTTGCCCACTCCCTCATTTAGAACCGATACCAGTTTTATGAAAGAGGGACTTCTCAACCAAGAAGATGCCATAAACATGCAAATTTGGAGTGTTGATCACGATTATCTATCTACACTTGACATCGAAGTTTTGGCTGGACGTGGTTTTAACAGACAATTTGCGGCCGATTCAACCGCATTAATTCTAAATGAAACGGCTGTGTCCATTTTGGGGGTTACTCCAGAAGAAGCATTGGGCATGAGGTTATCAAGGGATCTAGGTTCAGAGAACCCTCGATTTTTAACGGTAGTCGGAGTAATCAAAGATTTTCATTACGAGTCATTAAGACGAGGTATTGAAGCTTTGAGTTTACAAATAAGCAGCTCTAATGATGCTATGGCGGTCAGGTTAAATGCTGGTGATTTTTCAGCCGCCGTCGCATCAATTGAGAACATATGGAATAAGGTTGCTCCCGAACAGCCATTTAATTATCGCTTTATGGACGATGCATTCAATTCTACCTATGAAGCGGACCAAAATCTAGGACAAATTTTTATCACATTTACAATCCTATCCATCTTCATTGCTTGTCTGGGACTTTTTGGACTAGCTGCTTTTAATGCAGAAAAACGAACCAAGGAAATTGGGGTGCGCAAAGTTTTGGGTGCAAGCGTTGGCCAAATTACATTACGATTGACCAAAGATTTTTTAAGATTGGTGGGGATGGCCATTCTCATATCCTTACCACTCGGGTGGTTTGTGATGGACAAGTGGCTGGAAGGTTTTTCATATCGGATAGAAATCAGTGTATGGGTATTCTTATTGGCTGCATTCATGGCCATATCCATCGCCGTATTGACCGTTAGTTATCAAAGTATCAAAGCCGCTATTGTAAACCCTGTAAAAAGTTTGCGAACGGAATAAACCCGCCCTGAGCACAGTCGAAGGGTAAAAAAACGATCATGATAAAGAATTATTTAAAAATTGCCTGGAGGAATCTTCTAAAAAACCGAACATTCACCTTGTTGAACGTGGTTGGGTTATCAGCAGGATTGGCCATAACTGCCTTAATTTTTTTATGGGCTTCATTTGAGTTGGGATTTGATCATTTCCATCAAAAAATAGATCGCATATATGAAGTTCAAAACCAGTATGACATTAATGGTGAGATTTTGAATTGGGCGGACACTCCAAAAATCTTGGGACCAACCCTTTCCGAGAACTATCCCGAGATAGAACATGCTGTACGTTACAGTTGGGATATGCATTTTCTCTTCTCAAAAGGGGAAAAAAGGCTTCAACCCATGGGCAATATTGTGGATCCAGAATTTCTAAAGGTTTTTGACTTCCCTTTGGTTTCAGGCAATATAGATTCGGCACTTGAAGGGGTAAATTCGGTTGTATTGACGCAAGCTTTAGCAAAAAAACTCTTTGGTGATACAGACCCTATGGGTCAGACTATCACAATTGACAATAACACTGTTTTTACTGTTACTGGTGTTTTGAAAGACCTTCCCAATAATACAGCTTTCTCTTTTGAATTTTTAATGCCTTGGAAGTATCTAATACAATTAGGTTGGGACGATACCAATTGGAGTAATCACAACATCAAGACTTATGTTCTTTTAAAAGAGGGTGTGACCGGAACCGAACTTACAGAAAAGATTAAGAATATTAGGGCTATCCATGATAAAAATGCTCCAGATATGCTAACCTATCTTTACCCTTTTTCGAAGACTCATCTCTACGCTACCTTTGAAAATGGTGTAGAAACAGGTGGCCGAATCGAAATGATTCGTCTCTTTGCCCTCATCGGTTTGTTTGTACTTATTATTGCCTGCATCAATTTTATGAATTTGAGCACGGCCAAAAGCGAAAAACGAGCTAAAGAAGTCGGTATACGTAAGGTTGTTGGAGGAATAAAACGGCAATTGGTCGGGCAATTCTTGGTAGAATCCATTTTGATTTGTTCGATTGCAGCAATTTTTGCAGTAGTTTCTGTAGCAATGCTATTGCCCGCTTTCAATTCTCTAGTTGGAGAGAAATTGCACATCGATTGGGATAATCCCATAATCTGGACCATAGCCATTGCAGTTATACTGGTCACAGGCCTTCTTGCGGGTAGCTATCCTGCATTTTACTTATCGTCTTTTAAGCCATCAAAAATCCTTAAGGGCACATTCAAAAGAATGGATACATTGATAACACCTCGAAAAGTTCTGGTAGTTATTCAATTCACAGTTGCCATAACATTGATAACGGCAACATTGATTATCAACCAACAATTGAACAAAGTTCAAAATCGAAATCTTGGTTACAATAAAGAACACCTAATCCATGGGTTTCTTGAAGGGGATGCAATAGACAATTATGAATTGATAAAGAAAGAGTTATTGTTGTCTGGGGCGGCAAGATCAATAACTAAAACCAATTCGCCCATAACCGAAACATGGAGCAATACCGCTGATATTAACTGGAAAGGAAAAAACGAGAACGACAACACTTTGATCCATCGTTTGATTGCCGATGAAGACGTTGTTAAAACCATGGGTCTCGAACTTATTTCTGGGCGTGATTTTAATCTCAATGAATATCCTACCGATTCTACTGCTGCTATAATAAATGAAGCGACATTGGCTCTTATGGGTTTGGAAAATCCCATTGGAAAAAAAATAAGGGATAACGGAACTGATTGGCATATTGTGGGGCTCGTTAAAGATTTTGTAATCAATTCCCCTTTCCAAAAAGTGGAGCCGTTGGTCATAGAGGGGGCAAAAGGATGGTTCAGTCTAATCAATATTAGATTGAACCCCAATAATTCCACATCCAATAATCTAGCCATTATAAAAGGTGTTTTCAAGAAATACAATCCTCTGTATCCTTTGAATTATAATTTTGTTGACCAAGAATATGCCAAAAAGTTTGAAGACGAAAAACGCATTGAAAACATCGCCTCTCTTTTTACGCTGTTGACCATACTGATTTCTTGCCTTGGCTTGTTTGGCCTAGCAAGTTACATGGCTGAAAATCGAGTCAAGGAGATTGGCATTCGAAAAGTTCTTGGGGCCTCCATCAGCAGTATAACCAACCTACTCTCAAGAGACTTTTTAAAACTGGTATTGATTGCTTTTGTAATTGCTACTCCCATAACCGCTTACATTATGAATGATTGGCTAAGTGATTTTGATTATAGGGTCAACATTCCTTGGTGGACTTTCTTTTTGTCCGGAATACTTAATATAATCATCGCATTTCTTACCATAAGTTATCAAGCTCTAAGAGCAGCAACCCAAAAGCCAGTTAACAGCCTCCGAACGGAATAAACCCGCCCTGAGCACAGTCGAAGGGTCAAAAAAAACGATCATGATAAAGAATTATTTAAAAATTGCCTGGCGGAACGCATTACGACAAAAAACGCTTTTTGGTATCAACGTAATGGGACTGGCTATTGGCATAGCTACCTGCCTTACCATTGGGCTATACGTAGCCCATGAGCTTTCCTACGACAGCTTTCATGAAAAGGGAGATAGAATCGTTCGAATTGTTATCAAGGGCAAGATAGGTGATGAGATTATCGAAGAAGTCCCAGTACCCGCGCCAGTGGCATTGGCACTTGTCCAAGACCTTCCCGAAGTTCAAAAGGCTGCCCGGCTTCGAGCTATAGGGGAGCCAAAAGTGACGTATAAGGAAAATAACCTACGTCAGGGTAGGTTCGCTTTTGTGGATCCTGATTTCTTTCAAATTTTCTCGCTACCCTTGCTTAAAGGCAATGTCGATACCGCCCTAAAAAAACCTAATTCCATCATCCTCACCCAATCCCAAGCAAAGCGATATTTTGGACAGGAAGATCCCATAGGAAAAATGCTTGAAATTGAAGGAGTTGGCTTTTACACCAATGATGGCTATATGCAAAACGATGGATTATACACGGTAACGGGCTTGATGGCTGACCTACCCAAAAATTCCCATTTTGACTATCAACTCTTTGCTTCGATGAGCAGTAACAAGGGAGCTGTGAGCCAAAGTTGGGTTAATGGGGATTATTTGGCCTACCTACTATTGAACCAAACCTCGAGCATTGAACGTTTGCAAGCCAACCTCCCAGCCATTATAAAAAAATACATGCAGGCCCAAATAGAACAATCCTTGGGCATGTCATACGAGGAATTCCTTGCCCAAGGAAACAAGTTCGGGTTTTACGCAGAACCGCTTTCGGCCATTTATTTTTCCAATATCAAGAATAATAATGTAAAAAGTGCCAATCGTAAAACGGTCTATATGTTCGGGGCTATTGCGTTGTTTATGTTGATAATTGCCTGTATCAATTTTATGAACCTTTCTACCGCGGCTGCCGGCAAACGTATGCGCGAGATCGGTATGCGAAAGGTACTGGGTTCGAACCGTAATCAATTGATCTTTCAGTTTATGGCCGAAGCATTTGTGGCCAGTACAGTCGCTACTCTGATAGGACTGTTATTATGGACATTGACCCTTCCTTATTTTAACAACACGGCCGATACTAATTTTGAATTGCTTCAACTTTTTTCACCTTATTTTTTAATCACAGTCGGTGGCCTTGTAGTGTTCATCACTTTGCTCGCGGGCAGTTACCCTGCCTTTTTTATGTCATCATTTAAACCGGTAAAGGCCTTAAAAAACCGTTTTACCTCCAATGGCAGTTCGGTAATTCGCAATGGCCTTGTCGTGTTTCAGTTTGCAGTATCGATTACATTGATTATAGCTACTTTGGTCGTTTCAGGTCAAATGCATTACATACTTAATAAAGATGTAGGTTATGACCGCGAACAAACAATCGTCATTCGCTCTGCAGGTCGTTTGGGCAATGACCTAAAGGCTTTTAAAGAGTCCGTGGAGAAAGATTCACGAGTGGTCAATGCTTCTACTTCAGCATTTGTGCCCGCCGGCCCGAGTGATCAAGGAGGCACCACGGTCACTACCAAGCATGAAATCCCCCAAACCTTACGTACCAAAGTATACAACATTGATGAGGCCTATATTCCTACTTTGGGTATGGAGGTCGTTAACGGACGTAATTTTTCCAAGGAATTCGGGAGCGAAAAAAACAACATCATCATCAACCAGACCGCAGTACGAACCTTTGGAATGGTCGGTAATCCCTTAGGGCAGACATTAACCGTAGCCACGGACAACATGGGGGGCAGAAAAGAAGTTACCGTGGTTGGGGTGGTCAAGGATTTCCATTCCCGTTCCCTTCATGGCCTTATCGAACCCTTGATTATGGAATACAATCCTTATTATGGTTTAATAATCAAGTCACAAACCGAGGATATGGCTGGCTTGGTTGGAGCAATAAAAACCGAATGGGACACATTTAAATCGGGTGAATCCTTTGAGTATGCCTTTTTGGACGAACTCTATCAGGAAACTTATCGAAAGGAAAGCAATACGGGTACAATACTCCAATTTTTTGCCCTGCTAACCATTTTCGTCGCCTGTTTGGGGCTCTTTGGTCTAGTAACCTTCACAGCCGAACAGCGCTTCAAGGAAATCGGTATCCGAAAAGTTCTGGGTTCCTCGGTGTTACAGATTGTACATATGTTGTCCAAGGATTTTCTTAAATGGGTCTTGGTCGCCATGCTCATTGCCTTTCCATTAGGTTATTACCTGATGAACCAATGGTTGGAAGATTTTAGCTACCGAATCCAAATCCATTGGTGGGTATTTGCAATCGCCGGTCTAACCACCATTGCTATCGCCTTCGCCACAATCAGTTACAAAAGTGTAAAAGCGGCCCTCATGAACCCGGTAAAAAGTCTCAGAACTGAATAAATTATTCCAAAAAGAACGATCATGATCAAAAATTATATCAAAGTCGCTTGGCGGAATCTCATTAAAAACAGATTAAGTTCATTTATCAATGTATTTGGACTAACGCTGGGAATAAGCGTTTGTGTTACAATTCTCATTTTCGTTCGCTATGAGTCAACCTTTGATGCTTTTCATAAGAAAGCTGATCTAACCTATAGGATTGTTCAACATAGTCTATTGCCCAATCAAACCTTATATTGGAACACAACTGCTTATCCCTTGGCAGAAGCACTACGGAACGATTTCCCAGAAATCAACCAAGTGACGCAAATCTCTGGCCCAGTAAGCCGAGTGCTCAAAGTGGAGGATGCTCTAGGAAATGAGAACCTTTTTGAGGAACCTGAAATCTTGTTTGTAGATGAATATTATCCAAAAACTTTTGATTTGATATGGTTAGCCGGAAATGAAAATACCGCACTACGAGAAATAAATTCTGTTGTGCTAACCGAAACTATGGCAAAACGCTATTTTCAATTGGGTCCGAATAACTATTCAAACGCATTGGGTAAGACTATTTATCTACAGAATGATGACCCCTTAACAGTTACAGGAGTTATAAAGTCCCCAAAAGGAAATTCTGACCATCAATATAATATGTTGATTCCCTACAAATTCTTTATAACCCAAAATTCTTTTTTTTCAGAAAACTGGTCGGCTAACCATCAGGGAACAACTTATGTGGTATTGAACAATACTGCCTCTAAAGGTGCTCTTGAATCAAAAATTGCCGACTGGAAAAAAAAATACCTCAACCCCCAAAATGATAAGCGCATTTCATATTACCTGCAACCTTTGAAGGAAATACACAATGAAACGCTATATGGCCCAAGCCCCGGAGGTTATATTCTCCCAAAAAACATACTATCGATATCTACTGTTATCGCGTTATTTATTCTTTTGATAGCCCTAATAAATTTTGTGAACCTAGCTACTGCACAATCCTATTCCAGATCAAAAGAGGTAGGTATAAGAAAGGTAGTCGGCAGCGAAAGAAGACATCTAATTCTTCAGTTTATTTTCGAAAACAGCCTTGTCATCGTTCTTGCTTCTCTTATATCCATTATCGCAATTAAGGGATTGCTTATGCTGCTGAACGATTATCTGACCGTTATTGATTTACAACTGAGGTTTCTACCAGAACATTTCCTCTATATCATACTTACAGCCATTATTGCTATGCTACTGGCTGCCGTATACCCCGCATTATTCCTGTCCTCTTTTGAACCCATCAAGGCCCTAAGAAACAAGTTTGATTATACAAAGGTCGACAAGGTCAACCTAAGAAGATCATTGGTTACATTTCAGTTTGTGGTGGTTCAATTATTTGTAATAGCTGCTATTGTTTTGGCATTTCAAGTGAGCCATTTTAAAAGTAATGACCTTGGTTTTCATAGAGATACGGTTGTCATCACAAAATCTTCGGATTACTCTAAGTCCAAAGTATATAAAGAAAAGTTGCTTGCTGAATCGGCGGTTTCTAAAGTTTCTTTTGGTTCAGGCCCACCGATGGCCGTAAATGGACTCCAGCTCGGGACTAACTATCGTTTACCGAAACAATCAGAGGAAGAGTCATTAGCGGCAGAAATGAAAATGGTCGATACCGAATATCTTGATTTTTATGGTCTACAGTTATTGGCGGGACGAAATTTCACGCTAAACAAAGAAGCCTTTGACGAGTTTATAGTCAATGAAACCTTTTTGAAGCCCTATGGCTGGACTCCAGAAGAAGCGATTGGTCAACAGATTCAAATAAATGAGGGCATTGCAAAAATTGTCGGGGTAGTAAAAGATTTTCATAATAATTCACTGCAATATGATATTACACCCTGTGTCCTTGTCAATTGGACATATTACCTAAACAGTGCATTCATAAAACTTAATGATGCAGATTACATATCATTGGCAACAATCAAAACCAACTGGGAAGAAATATATCCAAATGCTATTTATAGCTATCAATTTTTAGATGATGCCATCGCCAAAGAATACACTGTTGAAAATATGATTTTCGCAGGTTTTGGTGTGTTTTCAATTCTTTCCATATTAATCGGTTGTTTAGGTCTTCTTGGGTTAATGTCCTTTATGGTTTCCAAGAAAAGTCGGGAAATTGGTATTAGAAAGGTATTGGGTGCCTCATTATTGGAGAACGTTTCCTTGTTCTCTAAAGAATACATTAAGCTTGTGGGGTTGTCTTTTGTAATTGCCGCACCATTGGTCCATTATTTTATGAGCCTGTGGTTGGAAGGTTTTAGCTATCGGATCCAACTTTCTTTTTGGATGTTTTTGTTTGGAGGGCTTGTTACACTATTAATCGCTGTGATTACCTGTAGCATCCAATCTATAAAAGCGTCCTTGGTCAATCCCATTAAAAGTCTGAGGACAGAATAAATCAAAAAACGAAAAATCATGATTAAAAACTATATCAAAATTGCTTGGCGGAATCTTACAAAAAACAAGTCGTATACCATAATCAACGTGGGCGGACTGGCCTTGGGCATGGCCGTTACCTTGATTATTGGACTTTGGATGAAAGATGAACTTACCCATAACGGTTATTTTACCAATAAGGATAACATCGCACAAGTATTCCAGTCCCAAACCTTTAATGGTCAGATCGGCACCGGACCAGCGATTCCAAGACCCTTGGAAAAAGCACTGCGAGAAAAATATTCCAGTAATTTTAAGTATTTGATAATGTCCTCATGGACAAACAAGGTTTACCTAAAACATGAAGAAACCAGCCTCTATAGATCTGGAAACTTTATGCAAAGGGAAGCCCCAGAATTATTGAATCTGGAAATTATAAAAGGAGAAAGAGACGGTCTAAGAGAAGTGAACTCCATTATGCTCTCTGAGTCAATTTCGAATGCACTTTTTGGAACCGAAGATCCTATTGGAAAGGTTGTCAAAGTGGCCAATAAGCATGATGTCATGGTAACCGGAGTATATAAAGACATTCCATTTAACACTTCTTTTGCCGACACAGGATTTATTATTCCATGGGAAGGGTATGTGGCGGCCAATGAATGGGTAAAGAACTCTGAAGATCAATGGGGCAACAATTCTTTTCAGCTGTTTGTACAACTTGCTGATAATGTCAATATGGACAAAGTATCTGCAACCATAAAAGATGTCAAAAAAACTTTAGCTGAAGATACTGTAGAATATAATCCTCAACTGTTTCTGTTTCCAATGAAGGATTGGTATTTGAGAGGTGATTTCAAAAACGGAAAACAAGTTGGTGGACGAATCAAGTATGTTTGGCTCTTTGGTGTTATCGGGGTTTTTGTATTGCTTTTGGCCTGTATCAACTTTATGAATTTGAGCACGGCCCGGTCTGAAAAAAGGGCCAAGGAAGTGGGAATACGGAAATCCATAGGTTCCCAGCGAAGCCAATTGATCAATCAGTTTTTGGGAGAATCCTTTTTAGTGGTTGTATTTGCTTTTTTGGCCGCACTATTAATCGTTCTAGTATCATTGAGTGGTTTTAATGAGTTGGCACGTAAGGAAATTGCCTTCCCTTGGGCAAGTCCCGTTTTTTGGGTAGTTTCTATTGCCTTTATCTTATTCACCGCGCTGTTGGCAGGTAGTTATCCCGCCTTGTATTTATCTTCCTTTAAACCTGTAGATGTACTAAAAGGAACCTTTAAGACAGGAAAGCATGCCAGTACTCCTCGTAAGATTCTCGTGGTTTTTCAATTTACCGTTTCCGTGGCTTTTATTATCGGGACAGTCATTGTGATGCAACAGATAAATCATGCAAAAAACCGCCCGGTTGGATATGATAAGGAAGGTCTAATACAAATCCCTACTTATAGCCAAGATTTTATAGGAAAGACAGATGTAATGCGCCAGCAATTTTTAAACTCTGGAGCAGCAATTGCCATGGCCACTTCAAGCAGTCCTACAACTCGCATTTGGTCTAATCGCAGTGGTTATACTTGGGAAGGAAAACCAGATGGATTTCAAGAAGATTTTGCATGGACAGAGGTATCTCCCGAATATGCCAGCACACTCAACCTAAAAATTATCCAAGGAAGGGATTTTTCCAAAGATATGGCCACTGATTCCTTGGGTATACTCATCAATCAAACCGCCGTTAAGTATATGGGGCTGGAAAACCCAGTAGGCACTATCATTAGAGGTTCCGATGAAGAAGATCCAGGACCGTCAATGAAAATTATTGGCGTCATCGAGGACATGATTGCCCAATCACCCTATGAACCTGTAAAGCAATCATGGTATGTCTATGATCGCCAAGATAACTTTAGCTATTATAATTTACGGTTGAACCCAAACCAAAGTGCAAGCCAGAACCTTGCCATAATCGAACGGATTTTTAAAGAGAATTTCCCTGCGATTCCCTTTCAATATGACTTTGTGGATGAAGAATACGGAAAGAAGTTCGCGGCGGAAGAGCGTATCGGGACACTTTCCGGGATTTTTACCGCATTGGCTATTTTGATCAGCTGCCTTGGATTATTTGGTTTGACCTCTTTTGTAGCTGAACAAAGAACCAAGGAAATAGGGGTAAGAAAAGTACTGGGCGCTTCTGTCTTTAACGTATGGAATATGCTTTCCAAAGACTTTCTAAAGCTGGTCATCTTTTCCTGTTTTATAGCCGTGCCCATTGCTTACTATGTTATGAATGGTTGGTTACAGGAATATCCCTATCGGGTCATTTTAAAGTGGTGGATTTTTGCTTTGGCCATGTTGGGTGCCTTGGCCGTCACGATTCTTACGGTAAGCTTTCAGGCCATTAGAGCCGCAAGGGCAAATCCTGTTAAAAGTCTTCGGACAGAATAAACATCATCAAAAACAAACAATCATGTTGAAAAACTATTTAAAAACAGCTTGGCGGAATCTTGTTCTTCACAAGTGGTATTCAATTTTGAATATTGGAGGGCTTGCAATTGGTATGACCTGCGCTATATTTATTTTAATGTGGGTACAAAATGAATCGAGCTATGATTCATTCCACGAAAACGCGGATGAAATATTTCGGCTTACCGCTAAAGCTAATGAGGATTTTGAGGCCGCTGTGAGTCCGGTAGGAATGGTAATCGAACTTCCTGATGAAATGCCTGAAATTAAATCAAGCCTTCTTCTGACCAAACCTTTTGATGCGCTTGTTGAAACAAACGGGCAAAGATATAAGGAAGGTTCTATTTTCTTTGCGGATGAGAATTTTTTGGAATTCTTTAGCTTCCCATTGATCGCTGGTGATGCAAAAACAGCTTTTACCCAGTCAAACACTATAATCATAACAGAATCAACGGCAAAAAAGTACTTTGGCGAAGGCCAGGCTTTGGGTCAAACCATAAAAATAAACAACCAAGATTCTTTTCAGATTACCGGGGTGTTTGCTGACCTTCCCACCAACTCGCATTTGCAATTCAATGCTATAGTCCCAACAGCACATATTGCAAACAGTGACCAGGATTTGATAAATAGAGTTTGGAACAGTTTTGATTATTATGGGTATTTCCGGTTTGAAAAAGATGCTATTGCATCTAGAGATGCCTTGGCCAAAACCACCGAAAAAATCAATCAAGTATATGCCAGTCGAGTTCCCGATTTCGAAATTGACTTTAATTTACAGCCACTAAAAGATATTCATTTGCATTCGACAAACTTGCAAATAGATCTCCCTGGCCATGGTAACAGCCAATATGTAAACATCTTTCTTGTAGTGGCCTTCATTATTTTAATCGTTGCCTGTATCAATTACATGAACTTGGCCACAGCAAGGTCCGCAAGGAGGGCCAGGGAAGTGGGGCTTCGCAAGGTGATAGGAGCTGATCGCGGTCAACTTGTTTTTCAATTCTTGGGCGAATCTTTGATCATTTCATTTCTTTCATTGGCTATTTCAATCGGATTGGTCTATCTATTACTTCCAGCATTCAATGATCTTGCTCAAAAAGAACTGGTGTTTCAACTAGAGAACACTTTAATTTGGACAAGTTTAATTGTTATAGCTCTTGTTACCGGACTTATCTCTGGTAGTTACCCTGCTTTGTTGCTTTCTGGATTTAAACCGATGAAAGTGCTGAAAGGCAGGTTGAAACTTTCCAATTCCAATCTCCTCTTCCGGAACGGACTGGTCATTTCACAATTTGTAGTTTCGGTACTGCTGCTCGTTGGTACCATTGTAATTTACAAACAGCTTAATTTTATCAAAGACAAAAATTTAGGATACAATAAATCCAATCTTATATATATCCCCATGGAAGGGGAAATGTGGGACAAGCAAGAGGCCCTTAAAACAGCTTTGGACCAAAATCCATTGACGAGTGATTTTTCAATTATCTCAGAGCTCCCTGCAAGTTTGGTCACTGGCGACTTTGACGTAACCTGGAATGGAAAGGACCCAAATCAGCAAATACTTTTTCCAAGCATTGCTGTGGATGAAAGTTTTTTAGATGTTTTTCAAATGAAACTTTTAGAAGGGAGGAACTTTTCCAAAAACTCCTTTGAGAATAATGACTATATCATCAACGAAACTACAGCCCAACTTATGGGACTGGACACCGAAAACCTTGTGGGTCAAAAACTCACCTTTCGAGGAAGAACCGGAACCGTAATTGGTGTGGTCAAAGAGTTTAACTTTAAACCCCTTCAATATGCCATTGAGCCATTGATTCTGTGGCATAGTCAAAGAGGGAGATACACCGTGGTACGAACCTCTCCTGGCAATACCGAACATGCCATTGCAGCTCTGGAAAAAGTCTATGGAGACCTCAATCCGGCTTATCCCCTTGTCTATAATTTTATGGATGCTGATTTAAACTCCCAGTATAAAGGAGAGCAACAAATGGGATCCATATTTAATGTGTTTGCTCTATTGGCCATTTTTATTTCATGCATGGGGCTATATGGACTCTCAGCATTTATGGCAGAGCAACGTTTTAAAGAAATTGGAATTAGAAAAGTTTTAGGTGCCAGTGCTATGAAATTGGTAAATATGCTCTCTAAAGACTTCTTAAAGCTTGTATGCATAGCTTTTTTAGTGGCCGTTCCCATAGCTTGGTACGCTATGAATCATTGGCTGGAAGAATTTGCGTTCCATATTAATCTACAGTGGTGGATGTTCGCCGGAGCAGGGTTGATTGTATTGTTTGTGGCCTTGTCTACAGTAAGTTATCAAAGCTTAAGAGCTTCACTGTCGAACCCAATTAAAAGTTTGCGCGCCGAATAATCAAAAAACAGCAATCATGTTCAAATTATATCTAAAAATTGCCGTCAGATACTTGCTTAAAAATAAGCTCTATTCATTTATCAATGTCTTTGGATTAGCTATAGGAGTCATGTCATTTATCATGATTATGTGTTATGTGAGCATGGAGTGGAGTTATGACAAGTTTGAAGAATCCCATCTGGTCCATCGCGTATTTATGGATTATATAGAGGGTGATCAATTTGTGCCAGGTGATGCGAATTCTTACCAACTGAGTGGTGCAACCCTAACGGAAAAGTTCCCTGAAATAGAATCTTATGTGCGATTTCGACGATTTGATGAACAGAACTTTGTGGTCGATAGACAGGTTTATGATGATCAAATCATCTCAATGGTAGACCCGACGTACTTCGATATTTTCAATCAGAAGCTGGTACTTGGGAATGAATCCACAGCACTTGTGGAACCTTTTTCGATTGTAATCAGTGAGGTATTGGCAAATACCGTATTTGGTCGAGAAAATCCGATTGGCAAAAAAGTCGAATTGGCTTTTGATGGTCAATTTCTGCCGCTTACAGTTACGGGAGTCATCGATTTTTCTAATCGCAGAACGCATATTCCCACTGATTGTTTAATTTCTTTAAGTTCCTATTTCAATTTACCCTATTTCGAGCGTGAGCGACAGAATGTTTGGACACAAAATGAGTTCTATACCTATCTTAAAGTTCGTAAAGGAACCGATTTGGCTGACCTCAATGCCAAGGTAATGGCTTTTAAACCAGGTGAAGACATACACGAATTTGAGCGACATCACCTTGAACCGCTAGAATCCATTCATCTCAATTCAAACAAACCTTATGAAGCTCAGGCAAATGGCAGCGCCAGTTCGGTAAAAATGCTAGCACTTATTGCGTTGATTACGATGCTGTTGTCTTGGATCAATTATGCCAATTTAACGACCTCCAAATCCATGGAACGAGCTAAAGAAATAGGGGTGAGAAAGGTTGTCGGTGCAGGGCGCCATCAGCTGGTGGGCCAGTTTTTATTTGAATCTTTTGTCCTTAATACCGCTGCAATACTTTTAGGTATTGTGCTTATACTTTTGGTATTGCCAACATTCAGTTCTTTTGTTGGTTACGACTTTAGTCTAAATGGCAAAACACTAAGGCAATTGTTGCCCTATCTCTTAATTGTTCTATTTGGAACCTCTTTAGTTTCGTTTTTGCCCTCCTTTGCCATTTCAAAATATAAACCAACTTCAGTGCTCAAAGGTAAACTGGCCAATTCCGGTAGTGGTCTATTCTTGAGACGAACACTTTTAACCGGGCAGTTTATTGCCACGATATGCCTGCTTTCTGGCACATTTATCGCCTTTAAACAAATTGACTATCTCAAAAATCGGCCATTAGGTACTAATCTAAATCAAGTTCTTGCCATAAAGGGCCAAGCGATAAATCGCTCAAAAGATTCTTTGTTCCACAGGGATTTCAATGTTGTACTTGAAGAACTTAAGAAGAAAAACTATGTGGCCGATATTACGGTGGCAAGTACTTATCCTGGAGAAGATTATGGAAACGCAAATAGCAATGTTGGTATTCAATATGTAGACGGGACCGTTGATGAAAAGCACATCTGGTACAATTATGCGGTCTGGCCAAATTACTTTGACCTTATGGAAATGGACTTTGTGGCAGGTGGGCCCTTTCACCAGACAAGTCAGAAAAAAAGCAAAAATATTGTGGTCAATGAAACTATGGCGAAACTTATGGGTGTCCACAACCCTCAAAATTTAATTGGTAAAACGACTGTATTTTGGGGAGAGAATTGGCAGATTGTTGGTGTTCTAAAGGACTACAGCCATTTCGGAATTAAATCTTTGGCAAAGCCAATAATAGTCAGGCACAACAATATCTCTCAGAATATCTTGATCAAACTGAACGAACAAGTCATTAACTTGGCCGGTATAGATAATGCGTTGCAAGATATTGAATCCGTTTGGCGCGATGTATTTCCTATGAGTACCTTCAATTACAAGTTTGTGGATAGCCAATTTGAAGCCACCTACGCCGATGAGCAACGTTTGGCAAAGGTTTTTCCAATATTCACACTTTTATCCATACTGATAGCTTCTTTAGGCTTATTTGGTTTAACGTCATACACATTGATACAAAGAACCAAAGAAATCGGTATCCGTAAAGTAAATGGAGCCAGCATTGCCCAAATTCTACAATTGCTCAACCAGAACTTTGTTAAATGGGTGGGCTTGGCCTTTATTATCGCCGTTCCAATTTCTTGGTTTGCCATGGATAGATGGCTTCAAGGGTTTGCCTACAGAACAAACTTAAGTTGGTGGGTTTTTGCTTTGGCAGGTGTCATGACTTTGTTAATTGCACTGCTAACCGTTAGCTGGCAGAGTTTTAAAGCAGCTACAACAAACCCAATTGAATCTCTTAGAGATGAATAACCCAATAGGGTACTAAAGAAATCAATCAAAAAACTAGAAATCATGTTAAAGCACAATATCATACTTTTTTTTAGGAATATTAAAAGGAGTAAAAGTTCATTTCTGATCAATATGATAGGCCTGTCTACGGGCATGGCCTGTACTTTATTAATATCGCTTTGGGTGCTGGATGAACTTGGCGTGGACAAGTTTCATGAAAACCATGAGCGAATCTATCAGGTTATAGAGCATTTGAATTTTTCAGATGGGGTCCAGACGATGATTGAAACTTTTGGCCCAATGGCAGAATTGTTGACTGAAGAATTTCCTGAAGTGGAATTCGCCGCGGAAGCCATTCCTCCCTCTTGGTTTGGCAAACATAATCTTTCAATAGATGAGAAAAGCATCAAAGCAGTGGGACAAATTGTGGGGAAAGATTATTTTAATATTTTTTCCTACGGAGTTATCCATGGAGACAAGAATAAATTGCTTGAGGACCCAAACTCCATAGTAATCTCAAAAGAATTGGCATTGAGTCTGTTCGGAACTACGGAAAATGTTGTCGGCCAAACCATTTCCTACGAACAGGACAAACTGTTTACTGTTTCAGGAATTTATGAAGGAACCCCTTCCAATTCCACAGTTCAATTTGATTTTGCCCTGTCCTCCCATGCGTATAAAGATGCGCCTCCCTGGAATTCCCTTCATTCATGGAACGGCAGTGGACCCCAAGTTTATGTGCAATTGAAGGAGGGAGCTGATATTGGTGCATTGAATACCAAGGTGGACAAGCTTAGAAAAAGTACGAACCCTAAAAGTATTCGAACCGCAGTCCTTGTTCCCTATTCAGAACATTACCTTCATGGCACTTACGAAAATGGAAAACAGGTTGGTGGTCGCATCCAATATGTAAAGCTATTCTCTATTATCGCCTTGATTATCCTTGTAATAGCTTGTATCAATTTTATGAATCTTTCGACGGCCAGGGCCACCAAAAGGTTAAAAGAAATCGGTGTAAAGAAGGCTGTTGGTGCCAACCGAAACATATTTATTACCCAGTTTCTCGGCGAATCGCTTTTGATGGCTTTTATAGCATTGACTGTTTCCATGGCGATGGTTGCGCTTTTCCTTCCACAGTTTAATCTTATTGTAGGAAAACAGTTGGCTTTAATTTTTGATTTCAACCTGATTCTAATAATACTCGGCATCACAATTTTTACCGGACTTGTCGCCGGAAGTTACCCAGCAATCTATCTTTCGGGATTCAATGCCATTACAGTTCTCAAAGGAAAACTGAATCAATCCTTTGGTGAGTTGTGGACAAGAAAAGGCCTGGTAATTGTACAATTTTCGCTTTCCATTATTTTGATAGCCTCGGTATTGGTAGTGTATATGCAGATGCAATATGTGCAAAACCAAAATTTGGGCTATAAACAAGATAACATTGTCCATTTCAATGTCGAAGGCCAGATAAAAAACCAAAAAGAATCCTTCATAACCGAATTGAAGAAGCTGTCTGGGGTTCAAAATGCTTCCAGTACAACTCATAGTATGGTTGGTCATAATTGGTCAGTAGGATTGGATTGGGAAGGAAGAAATCAAAGAAACATCGCTTTTCAAGTCGCTGGTGTGGATTATGATTTTATAGAGACCATGAATATGGAAATTGTTGAAGGCCGAGGTTTCGATAGGGAATTTGGGGCCGATAGCCTCGGACTTGTTTTTAATGAGACTGCCATTAAAACTATGAATATTGAAAATCCTATTGGCAAAACTGTCAGAGGGTTTTACGGGCAAGGTACAATTATAGGCGTGGTCAAGGATTTTCATTTTAAATCGTTGCACGACAAAGTAGAGCCGCTTTTTCTTACCATGATGCCCGAAGCAACAAACAAGGTAATGGCAAGAATAGAAGCTGGTAAGGAAAAACAAGCTCTTTCCGAAATTCAACAACTCTACAAAACATTTAACCCAAGTTTACCTTTTGAATATGCGTTTTTGGATCAAAACTTTCAAAAGCTATATAGCTCTGAGCAACGCGTAGCTTCTTTGTCAAAGTATTTTGCTGGGTTGGCTATTTTAATTTCATGTCTAGGGCTATTTGGTCTGGTTATTTTCACCACAGAAAGAAGACGCAAAGAAATCAGTATACGAAAGGTGTTAGGGCAAAAGGCCTCGCAAATAACCTTAATGCTTTCAAGCGAATTTGCTAAGTTGGTTTTGGCCTCGGCCATTATTGCCTTGCCCATTGCCTATGTATTGATAAGCAATTGGCTCTCAACTTTTTCATACCATGTTTCCTTAAATTTTTGGTACTTTTTATCTGCAGGTCTGATAGCTCTGTTTATTGCTATGCTGACCGTTGGCTCTCAGACCATCAACGCCGCAAATAAAAACCCCGTAGGAGGTTTAAGAGAGGAATGATTACACTGTTAACTATAAAATTATCCTTATGAAAAAAGAATATATTATTAGATTGTTGGTTCTCTTTTGTACTTACGGGCTTGTTACGGCCCAAACATCAGAGGAATATGATCTAGAAAGTTTTTCGAACGCAAACATCAGTGGCAATGTTGAATTACACCTGATAAAGAGTAATCAACCATCTGTTAAAATTGAAGCAAAAAACAAAGCTATACCAAAACAATATACGATGGGTGTCAAGAACAAAGAGTTCTTTCTCCATCATAATAATGATACAACTGACGACAATACATCAAAAATAATTGTTTATCTGCATCACAACGGGATACAAACTCTTCGACTAAAAGGGATTATAAATGTGATTTCAGAAAACGATTTAGACCAAACAGAACTTACCGTTGAAGGAGAAGGAATGATAAAAGGAGATATAACGGTTTCAGTTAAAAACCTTAATGTTTCACTCAGTGGTATAGTTAAAATGACTGTATCCGGAAATGCGGAAAATGCTACTTTGAACATTGAAGGTATTGGAAAAATCAATACCAAAAAACTGGTGGCCGAAAAACTTAAAAAAAATGGTCAAGGTCTTGTTGCCATTGGGGCTAAACATGAAACAAAGGACGACAAAGAAGTTGTTACCTTTAAATGCGATAGCTGCAAAAAAAGGAATAAGTTTAAAATCTCAGGGCCAGAAAACCACATGTTCAAGGAAGTTGCCTTTCCTTTTAAAAAATATCTGCCAACAGGCTCGTATCAAATGACCTATTGGCAAAATGGCGTGCAACAAATTCATTTACCATTTACGGTCACTTCGAAAACAAGTAATCAAGTCATTGTCAAATAAACACATCTATAACATTAATCATTATATACCATGCTATTACAATTAAACAATATTTTCAAATGGGTCAACTCCGGTGGCCAGCGTGTTTTTCTATTGAAGGACATTAACCTTAATGTGGAGGAAGGAGAGTTTATTTCCGTAATGGGGCCTTCGGGTTCTGGCAAATCCACCCTTCTCAATGTCATTGGAATGCTGGATGGGTTTGATGAAGGCGAGTACCATTTTTTGGATGAGTCTGTACACTCACTAAAAGAAAAACATAGAGCCAATTTGTATAAAGAATATATCGGATTTGTATTTCAATCCTACCATTTGTTGGATGAACTTACCGTAAAAGAAAATCTTGAAATGCCCTTGCTCTACAAAAAATTCAAAGGTTCCGAAAGGAAAGCAATGGTAGCAGATATGCTGGACCGGTTTAACATTGTAGGGAAAAAAGATTTATTTCCAGCTCAGTTAAGTGGAGGACAGCAGCAGTTGGTAGGTATTGCTAGAGCTTTAATTTCCAATCCCAAATTGATTTTGGCTGATGAGCCTACTGGCAATCTAAATTCAGCACAGGGTGAAGAAATTATGGAACTTTTTAAAGCGTTGAATGAAGAAGGGGTGACCATTATTCAAGTTACCCATTCCGAAAAGAATGCGGCTTATGGGTCTAGAATCATCAATCTTTTGGACGGAAGGATGGTCTAGACCGCTTGCGGCGATAAGCTCAGCACGGGCTGTTTTATGTCTTAAGATTCATCTAGGTACAAGCCTGCCTTGTCGGTGGGCAAGTCTTGCAAGAATGGGCACATATTTATTTCCCAAAAAGGGAAAGGCGTTTATACACTTATCTAAAAGGATATGAATCGTTTCTAATGATTTATATCCAACGATAAGTGAAGTTCGGGAAATTTAAGGTAAAGTTCATGAGTAAATTGACGGATGCCGGATATGAATTGACGAATACTGAAATGAACCCTATACGCCC
Organism: Flagellimonas onchidii; assembly: GCF_004804315.1. Taxonomy (GTDB): domain Bacteria; phylum Bacteroidota; class Bacteroidia; order Flavobacteriales; family Flavobacteriaceae; genus Flagellimonas; species Flagellimonas onchidii. The sequence continues at coordinate 18,564 of NZ_SRXX01000015.1, read as the reverse complement.
CTTCACTTTTTCTTCTATCAGAGATTTCGGCGCCTTAATTTCCAATCCCAAATTGATTTTGGTTTATGCTCCTAGGGGGAATTTAAACCCTTGGTTTTGGCAATTGCCGATCATACATCACTATACTTCCTGCAATAGCTACGTTTAGGCTTTTTTCAGAAAAGAACTGAACCAAATGATGACTCATTTCTTGCGCTTTTTTGCTCAATCCATGGTCTTCTGCGCCTAAAAGGTATACACACCGTCGGGGGTGCTGAAAACTTTCCAAGGGAGTGGCCCCTTCCGTCATTTCAACGCCTATCAACCTAGCTCCTTTGGGCAAATGGGCATAGAAATCATCAAAAGTGTCATAGTGAAAGTACGGCATGGCTTTTACCGCATGATGGGTGTCGCTAGCCTGTTTTGCGTATCGGTTTCCTATGGTAAAAATAAAGCTTGCCCCAAGGTTTTGGGCCGAACGCCATAGTGCTCCCAAATTTTCGGGTGTTTTTCCATTTTGTATGCCTATCCCGAAAAATTCATGTTCAAAATTATCCACCATAGCGCAAAAATAAAAAGATAGCCCTTGGAACTGACAGACAAATTGTACAATCCATTCTATGAATCTATCAAATCCGCCAGTTCTTTCCCAATTAAACTGCCTAAAGCGACACCCATACCCCCCAACCGAACACCACAATACACATTGTTTGAGATTGGTTTGATTATAGGTGATTTTTGATTACCCACCCCCATGATACCACTCCATCGACCGTCAACTTCAAACTTTTCGTCAGGTAATATCACGACCCGTAAGAGTTCTTCCAATTTGTTTTGAATCAATTCAGTTTGACCAAACTCCGTGGTTTCTTCGGTTTTGAAGTCAAGGTTTCTTCCCCCACCCAACAAGATTCGGTCATCTATATTTCTGAAATAATAGTAGCCCTCATCTAAATGGAAGGTTCCTTTTATTTTCAAATTCTTTATTGGTTTAGTGACCAATACTTGTGCCCTTGCCGGTAATATGGTTTCTTTTTTTAGCAGCTTGGCGGCAAATCCGTTGGTCGCTACAAACACCTTTTTGCTTTTGAAAGAAAAAGAGCTGGTCTCAACTGCCACACTACCCCCTGAATCACTGAAACCAACAACCTCTACGGCATTTAAAATATGGATTCCTTGTCTCAATGCTTTTTGAAGAAGGGAATCCATGAGTTTACCTGTGTCCAGTTGTCCTTCAAATTGATGGGTAACATAATCATCAAAAATTCCTTCAAACCCAAATAAATTTTTAGTCTTAAGAAAAGGTTCTTCGCCAAAAATCGGTTTCAACAATCTATTAAGTTTGTCCATTCCGTCAAGGCACCCTTCGTATAAGGCTTTGTTGTCTTTCAGAAAAAGTTCATGACCTCCATGGTTTTGAAAACCAATAGCATCATCTCCTAAAAGTTGTCGTAAAAGCTGAATGCCTTCCCAACGTTTTTGGACAAGTGCCACAATCTCTTCTTCAGAATGCTTGTCAAGGTCATCTAAAATTTCTGAAATACTCCCAAAACAAGCAAAACCAGCATTTTTAGTGCTGGCTCCCTGAGGAAGTGTCCCCCTTTCAAGCACTAAAACTTTGCTGTGAGGATATTTTTCTTTTAGATGTAAAGCACAGTTGAGTCCAACAATCCCGCTTCCAATCACGGTAAAATCTACATTGAACAGCCACGTTTTATATTCCCAATAGCTAAGGTTCATGACTAATGTTTTTTAAACACCCCTACCCTTCGACTTCGCTCAGGGTGACATTCCCCAAGGGGACAATTCATAAAAAACCCCGATAAAATCGGGGCTCGTTATTAGTACAAATATTTTTCGTCTATTTCAAAATCTTCCATAAACTTGGTGGTGTAGTTCCCTGCCAAGTAATCTGGATGATCCATCAATTGTCGATGGAAAGGTATGGTTGTCTTTACGCCTTCAATTACGAATTCATCCAACGCCCTGCGCATTTTGTTGATGGCCTCTTCCCTAGTTTGGGCAGTGGTTATCAACTTTGCAATCATGGAATCATAGTTTGGAGGAATAATATAGCCACTGTAAACATGCGTATCCAAACGTACTCCGTGACCTCCAGGAGTATGTAAGGTAGTAATTTTACCAGGTGATGGTCTAAAATCGTTATACGGATCCTCGGCATTAATTCTGCATTCTATAGAATACAGCTTGGGCAGGTAATTTTTTCCTGAAATTGGAACCCCTGCTGCTACCAAAATCTGCTCACGAATCAAATCGTAATCTACAACTTGTTCCGTAATAGGATGCTCTACTTGAATACGTGTATTCATTTCCATAAAGTAGAAATTGCGGTGTTTGTCCACCAAAAACTCTACCGTTCCCGCACCTTCGTACTTTATATATTCTGCTGCCTTTACCGCGGCAGCACCCATTTCTTCCCTCAATTTATCCGTCATAAAAGGGGAAGGGGTTTCTTCAGTCAATTTTTGATGTCTACGCTGGACAGAGCAATCTCTTTCGGATAGGTGGCAAGCTTTTCCATATTGATCTCCTACAATTTGAATTTCAATATGTCGTGGCTCTTCTATCAGCTTTTCCATATACATTCCGCCATTGCCAAAAGCTGCAGTGGCTTCTTGAACAGCGCTTTCAAAATTGGGCTCCATCTCATCTTCGGACCAAATGGCACGCATCCCTTTTCCACCACCACCAGCAGTAGCCTTGATCATGACCGGATAGCCCATTTTCTTCGCGGTCTTTTTGGCGTCATCTACATCTTTCAAAAGGCCATCAGAGCCAGGAACGCAAGGAACACCAGCTTTTTTCATGGTTTCCTTAGCAGTGGCTTTATCCCCCATTTTATCAATCTGCTCACCTGAAGCTCCGATAAATTTTATCTCGTGTTCCTTACAGATTTTAGAGAATTTGGAGTTTTCTGAAAGGAAGCCATATCCTGGATGAATTGCATCGGCATTGGTAATCTCGGCCGCCGCAATAATATTTGGAATTTTCAGATAAGACTCATGACTTGGAGCCGGGCCAATGCAAACTGCTTCGTCGGCAAAACGTACATGAAGACTTTCCTCATCGGCCTTAGAGTATACTGCTACTGTCTTGATACCCATCTCCTTGCAGGTTCGGATAATTCGAAGTGCAATTTCTCCCCTGTTTGCAATCAATATTTTTTTGAACATAACTTCTGGTTTAAAAATTCAAATTCCAAGCACCAAATTCCAAGCTTCTGTTTTGGGATTTGGGATTTGAATATTGAAATTTCTAACTAGGGTCTACCAAGAAAAGAGGTTGGTCAAATTCTACTGGTGATGAGTCATCTACCAAAACTTTGACAATTTTACCAGCAACCTCGGATTCAATGTCATTAAAGAGTTTCATGGCCTCAATAACACAAAGCACATCACCTGGGTTAATAGTACTTCCTACTTCAACAAATACAGGTTTGTCAGGAGAAGGTTTTCTATAAAAAGTTCCAATTATTGGCGACTTAATGGTGATGTATTTTGAATCATCGGCCGCTGCGGTCGCAGCTTCCTCTTTTGCCGGAGCAGCTGGTTCGGCAGGTACAGGTACAGGTGCTACAGGAGCAGCTGGGGCCTGTGCCATTGGTATTTGTTGTACAATTGTGGTTTCTGGAGCCGAGACTGCGCTTCCTGTGCGAATCGTTATTTTAACGTCTTCCATCTCCAGTTTTACCTCGCTAGCGCCTGATTTGGCGACAAACTTGATTAAACTTTGAATTTCCTTAATGTCCATGGAATTATGATTTAGTCAGTTAGTTGTTAAGTTAAGAATTAATATGCCCATTTTAAATAAATGGATCCCCAGGTAAACCCTCCACCAAACGCGGCAAAAATAAGGTTGTCCCCTTTCTTCAATTGCTTTTCATAATCATGTAGCAATAAAGGCAATGTTGCCGATGTGGTATTACCATATCTATGAATGTTCATCATTACCTTGTTTGCATCCAATCCCATTCTGTTGGCTGTAGCGTCTATAATTCGTTTGTTAGCCTGATGTGGAACCAGCCAGTTCACATCTTCATGGGTCAATCCATTACGTTCCATGATCAATGCTGAAACATCAGCCATATTGGAAACTGCAAATTTGAAAACAGATTTTCCGTCTTGGTACACAAAGTGTTGTTTGTTTTTTACGGTCTCTTCCGAAGCGGGCAAAATGGAACCACCTGCCTCAATTTTCAAAAACTGCCTTCCAACACCATCCGTACGTAAATGCTCATCCTGTAATCCCAAACCTTCTTCATTTGGTTCAAAAAGAACTGCACCGGCACCGTCTCCAAAAATGATGCAGGTAGTGCGATCGGTATAATCAATAATAGATGACATTTTATCTGCGCCTATCAACAACACCTTTTTATATCTTCCAGATTCAATATAACTAGAAGCTGTGGACATTCCGTATAAAAAACTGGAGCATGCAGCCTGAAGATCATATGAAAACGCATTTACAGCTCCTATTTCAGAAGCAACAAAAGCTGCGGTGGCTGCAACTGGAATATCTGGTGTAGCGGTCGCAACCAAAACGAAATCAATTTCAGCCGGATCAACGCCACTTTTTTGTATCAAATCTTCTGCGGCTTTTATGGCCAAATATGAAGTTCCCTTGTTTTCTCCTTTAAGAATCCTACGTTCTTTTATTCCTGTTCTCGTAGTAATCCATTCGTCATTGGTGTCTACCATAGTTTCCAACACTTTGTTGGATAAAACGAAGTCGGGAACATACCCTCCCACAGCTGTAATCGCTGCCGTTGTTTTTTTCATATTAGTGTCTTTTTTTGTCAAAAACGCCCATATTTGACGCAAAAGCGGTGAAAATTAGTCATTTTATATGACTTTTTGCCTAAAATTGAATTGTTTTTGAAATTCACCTTACTCCATAAAAAAACTCCCGTTGTTTAGCAAAACGGGAGTTATATGCGTTTAAGGTTTAAATGACTAAGCAGCAGTTTCTTCTTCTGTCTTGTCAATCAAAACTTGTCCTCTATAGTACAATTTTCCTTCGTGCCAATGAGCCCTATGGAACAAGTGCATTTCACCTGTTACAGAATCTTTGGCAATAGTTGGCGCAGTCGCCTTGTAGTGGGTTCTTCTTTTGTCCCTTCTGGTTCTTGATATTTTTCTTTTAGGATGTGCCATTATAAACCTATTTGTCCGTTAGTAACTTTTTTAAATCGTCCCATCTGGGATCAGTGCCTTCAGTTTGTTCTTTGTTTTCTTTTGGTTGCAATTCTTCCAATTTATCCAAGATTTCAGACTTCAATGTTCCATCCAACACTCCTGGGTGAACTCTTTTTTGCGGAACGGCCAAAACCAACATTTCATAAATATACTGTGCAATGTTGAATTGGTATTCGCCATGGGGAAGAATCAAAATCTCATCATTTTCGTCATTGTATTCTTCACCGAACTTAATCACCAAATGCAGTTTTGAATCAATAGGTTGGTCAAAAGGTTCACCTGTAAGATCGCAATCCACATTTACGGTTCCGCTTGCCTCAATATCTAGTTCCATCATATTGTTCAACTTTTCCAATATGGCGGTAACTCTTATTGAAGCGGAGTTAAATTCTTGGTATTCAAAAGACTCAAAGAACGCGTTTTCAACTTGATACCCAAACTCGTGCTTTCCTAATTTTAGTCCCGTAAACGGGATGAAAAACTCCTTCAGCTTCATTATTTCCTCACTTAAGGTTTGTGTACCAGCCTCTAAAGGCGGGGGCAAAGATACTACTTATTTAGAAAACTGCAATTCTATTCAAGATAAATGTAATTCTGTTTATTTAACTTTTAACGGGTTTTTTAGTTTTTTGCTTTTGCAGCGGATTCTTGTTGAGTTCCAAATGGTCTATGCGGTTTCGAAAAACGTGTAACGCCAAAAAGACTGCTTCTTTGAACGAGCTAGAATCGGCCTTTCCTTTTCCCGCAATTTCGTAGGCAGTTCCATGATCAGGGGATGTTCTTACCTTATCCAAACCTGCTGTATAGTTTACCCCTTTTCCAAAGGAGAGGGTTTTAAAAGGAATAAGTCCTTGATCGTGGTAAGCCGCAAGTATAGCATCAAAATTTTGGTGGGTGTTGGAGCCAAAAAAACTGTCTGCGGAATATGGGCCATAGGCCAAAACCCCATTATTGAACAATTCCTGAATGATTGGTTTTAAAATTTTATCATCCTCTTCGCCGATGGTTCCATTATCGCCACTATGTGGATTAATACCCAATAAGGCAATCTTAGGTCTTCTAATACCAAAGTCCATCTTTAAAGATTTTTCCATGGTCAGCACCTTATTTCGAACCCGTTTAGCGGTGATTGCCTCTGCTACATCCTTTACTGCAATATGATCCGTAAGCAACCCTACCCGTAGGTTGTCCGCAACCATAAACATTAGGCTTTCTCCGTTCAATTCTTGGGCAAGAAAGTCTGTGTGGCCCGGGAATTTAAAATCTTCCGACTGAATATTATTTTTGTTGATGGGAGCGGTAACCAAAACATCAATCTTGTCATTCCTTAATGCTTCAACGGCGGCACGAAGTGACCTAATCGCGTATTTACCGCCTAATTCTGTTGCGTGTCCAAATTCAATCTTTGGAGCATCTTTCCAGACATTGACCACATTTATCTTTCCATCCACCGCTTGTGAGGCATCTTTGATACCATTGAAGTTGATATTAATTCCTAAATCGGTCTTCTGTTGGGATATTGTTTTGTTGGAAGCAAAAATAATAGGAGTGCAAAAATCCAGCATTCTTGAATCCTCAAACGTTTTTAATGCCACCTCACATCCAATCCCGTTAACATCCCCTAAAGAAATTCCTAGCTTAATTTTTCCCTTTTCCTTCATAAAATCATTGCTGATATAGCTACATTTACATTGCAAAACTACTCAATTAAATAGATTCATGTTTACAGGGATTATCGAGACTTTGGGAAAGGTTGTGAAATTGGAAAATGAGAGTGGCAACTTACATATAACAGTAAGCTCAAAGATCACACCTGAACTCAAAATAGACCAAAGTGTTGCACATAATGGTGTTTGTCTTACTGTGGTTTCCATTGAAGGAGATATGTATACGGTAACGGCAATCGAGGAGACTTTGAACAAAACCAATTTGGGAGATTTATTGGTTGGAGACACCGTCAACTTGGAGCGTGCCATGAAACTCGGAGCTAGACTGGATGGGCATATTGTTCAAGGACATGTAGATCAAACCGCAAATTGTGCTACCATTGAAGAAAAAGACGGAAGCTGGATCTATACCTTCGCTTACGATTCAGCGCACAATAATGTGACTATTGAAAAAGGATCTATTACCGTTGATGGTGTCAGTCTTACGGTTGTCGATTCCAAAAATGATAGATTTAGTGTAGCTATAATTCCATATACCCATGAGCATACCCGATTCCATTCCTACAAAGAAGGAACCCAGGTTAATTTGGAGTTTGATGTAATCGGAAAATATGTGGCGAGATTGCTTGAAATTGGGCAATAGCTGATTCAGTAAAAAATTGTTGGAAAAATGAGTGTTCTTGATAAATTGGCTTCTTCTCTTAACCGACAAGATGAAATACCCAATCAAGAATTGGCCAAGGAAATTGTATCAGCACAGGATAAAACAGCAGTTGCAGTATTGGTGGAAAACCTTACCAATAAAAAAGCTGTTCAAAATGACTGTATCAAAGTGCTTTATGAAATAGGAGAGCAGGCACCAAAACTCATTTCTGACCACATTCATGAATTTATTGCTCAATTATCCAGTAAAAACAATAGGCTTCAATGGGGGGCCATGACCACTCTAGGAACCATCACGGGTGAACGACCAGAGGAGGTTTATGCAGCTCTGCCCACTATTCTTTCTGCAGCGGATAAGGGGTCTGTCATCACCAAAGATCAAGCAATAAATATCCTAATAAAACTATGTTCCGTTAAAACATATTCAGACGACGCGTTTCATCTGTTGATTGAGCAGCTACTGAGAAGCCCTACAAATCAACTGCCGATGTATGCCGAAAGGGCAATCCCTGTAATCAATGGCAACAACAAAGCTGTTTTTATCAAAACGCTTAAATCAAGGCTTGGTGACATTGAAAAAGAGACAAAAAGAAAGCGTGTAGAGAAGGTAATTAAGAAATTTAGCACCCCATAAATCAGGGGCTACCCCTACAAATGCAAGCCCACCACCTCTTTTAGAGCTTATACCTTGATAAAAATCTTCCGTTTATATAATATATAGGCCAACAGACAATAAAAGGCTACTACACTCAATCCGTAGAGCAATGAAGAAAGCTCCATGGATAGAAAGTCGTGCACATAGAGGTTCTTAAAGAGCCAACCGTGAATAGAAGTTTCACCATCCACTTTGATCATATAGAACAATTTGGAGATAAAACTGGACAGGAAGTACACCACAATCGCATTGGCTCCAGCATAACGGAATATACTTCCGAATTTAATCCCTTTTACATCGGTGAGATAATAAATCAAGGCCAAAACTACGTTGGCCCATCCTGCTGTGACCAAAACAAAGCTGCTGGTCCAAAGTGCCTTGTTGATAGGAAAGATAAAATCCCATACATGTCCTATAATCAATAAAGCGCCACCCAGTCCGAATAGAATGGTGGTCTTCTTTTGTTGTTTGGACCTCAATATCAGTCCAGTAAAAATTCCCAATAGAGAACTTACGATTGCTGGAATAGTACTCAACAAGCCTTCTGGATCATAGTCCGGTTTGTAATTATGGGTTCCGAAGAGCTGCACATCAAGGTAATTGGCAAGATTGTTAGGAGCCCTTTCAAAGGTAGATGCCACACCTTCCACGGGTACGAAGGCCATAAGAAGCCAATATCCCACCAAAAGAAAGATGGCCGTTACAACCAATTTTTTCCAGTCCAAATTCAAAAAGAGAATAGCAGCAAAAAAGAACACTACACCTATGCGTTGCAAAACACCCGGAAAACGAATATTGGCAAACTCTTTAATGAAAGGAAAGCTAATGGTAAATGCCCCTAGAAAAAGTCCAAGTCCTATCAATTTAAGGGCACGAATTGATATCTTTTTGTAGGTGCCCGAATTGGGTTCTTTGTTTTGATACGCAAAAACTATTGATGTTCCCACTATAAACAAGAAGAATGGGAAAACCAAATCGGTTGGGGTATATCCGTGCCATTCTGCATGTAGTAAAGGTGCATAAACATTGGACCATGTTCCTGGCGTGTTGACCAAAATCATCAACACAATTGTTGCTCCTCTAAAAATGTCAACGGATAATACTCTCTTAGTTAATTCCATTATAGTACATTGCCTTTTATTTTGTTCCAAATCCTAAGTAAAAGAAAACCTGAAATCAGTGCCAGACCTGTCAATATTAAGGCACTCATTGTTTCTCCATAGAGCCAATATCCTGTAGCAAATAGCATGGAATAGATTAGGACACAGCCCAGTAACATGGCCAAAATACCCGAAGGTACGCTCCAACCTTCGTTCTTAGGTTGTAACTCTATGTTCTCTTCAGCTGCCTCTTGAAGTACTTTTTTCCAACCAGGTCCCCCTGGTCGAATCTTCGTGTAGAAATCATAGAGCACCGTCTTACTTTCAGGCTGGGTCAAAAACGTTGCGGCCAACCAAACTACGGAGGTAATAATCACAATGGCCGGAATCTGAAACCAAGAGGGAAACATATTGCCATCACCAAAAAGTTGTTCGCCAACCGAGGTGAAATTGAACAAGAAACTGACTATGGCTGCAACAAACATCGCGGAAATCTCGCTCCATGCATTAATTCGCCACCAGAACCAGCGTAAAATATACACTAGGCCCGTTCCTGCACCAAACTGCATAATAATATTGAACAATTGCTGGGCATCATTAAGGTACAATGAAAACAAGGCGCTTATGACCATTAGAATCACCGTTGATATACGCCCCACATTTACCAACTCCTTTTCAGAAGCATTAGCGTTAACCTGTTGTTTATAAAAATCATTTACCAAATACGAAGAACCCCAGTTCAAATGGGTAGAAATGGTACTCATATACGCAGCACCCAAGGATGCCAATACTACTCCCAAAAGGCCGCTGGGCAATTTGGTGAGCATCGCCGAATATCCCAAGTCATCTCCCAATTTATCGGCAGGCACATCAGGAAAAGCAGCTGCCATACTTGCGATATCAGGATATACCACTAAAGAAGCAAGGGCTACCAGAATCCATGGCCAAGGGCGTAATGCGTAGTGCATAATATTGAAAAAGAAGGTGGCCCCCATTGCATGGTTTTCATTTTTTGCCGCCAACATTCGTTGTGCTATATATCCTCCTCCACCTGGCTCACCTCCAGGATACCAAGAGGCCCACCATTGCACCGCTAAAGGAATAACCAATAGGGCAACAACCATCTCCGTATCATTAAAATCAGGTAAAATAGACAACTTGTCCCTAACATTTTCGTGGCTCAACATTTCTGCCATACCTCCTACTTCAGGCAGATTCACCAAATAATAAGCCGCCCCTATACCTCCTGCTATAGCTACAAAGAATAGCACGAAATCAGTATAGACCACTCCCTTAAAACCTCCTATGGCACTAAAAATCACAGTTATCACACCTCCAATAAGTATCGTCTGAATTGGTGAAATCCCCAGCATAACCCCGCCAATCTTAATAGCAGCAAGATTTACAGCAGCAAGTGCCAACACATTAAAAATAAGTCCTAGGTATATAGCTCGAAACCCTCGCAGAAAATGGGCGGGTTTCCCACCATAGCGCAAGTCATAAAACTCTAAGTCGGTCAAGACACCCGACCGACGCCAAAGTTTGGCATAAACAAAAACCGTCAACAAGCCCGTGAGCAAAAAGGCCCACCAGCCCCAATTGGCTGAAACCCCACTGCCTCTTACAAAATTGGTGACCAAGTTCGGCGTATCCGTTGAAAAGGTTGTGGCCACCATGGAGAATCCCAACAGCCACCATGGCATGCTACGTCCAGATAAAAAATATTCCGAAGTGTTCTTTCCTGATTTTTTGGAAACATATATTCCAATGAAAAGTACAATTGTGAAGAACCCGAAAATTATGAAGTAATCTAAAGTTTGAATGTCCATTCGACTGTTGATAATTAGAAGCTCCTAAAAGCTTAGATAGAATATCTGGTTTTTCAAATTGCTTTATAAAATCGTGTCTTTTATCTTATTCCATACTCTTATCAGGAAGCCTCCAGAAACAAGGGCGACCGCAGTCAAAATCATTGCCAAGTTGGTTTCTCCATAAATCCAATATCCTGTAGCGAACATGGTGGAATAAATCAATACCACACCTAACAACATGGCCAAAATACCAGAAGGAACGCTCCATTTTTCTCTTGGGTCAACAATGTCAACATTGTCAGATTGTGCTTCGTCCACCACCTTGGCCCATCCAGGACCGCCTGGTTGTATTTTTTTGTAAAAGCTTCTAAGTACATCTTTGGTTTCTGGCTGCGTGACAAAGGTTGCTGTCAGCCAGATTACGGAAGTCACTATCATAATAAATGGCAATTCACCCCAATCAGGTAATAGTCCATTTTCAGTTCCGAAAAGAACCTCTCTCAAGGAAGTTGTTTCCAAAGCAATGGCCAAAATTCCCGAGGAGAACATAGCGGTAATCTCCGACCACGCGTTGATTCTCCACCAGAACCATCTTAGTATGAAGATAAGACCCGTTCCCGCACCAAATGACAATAACAAATTGAAGATTCCCATAGCGTTTTGCATAGCTAATGCCAAAAATGCACTCAACACCATCAATACTGCTGTAGAAATCCTACCTACGGCCACCATCTGCTTTTCTGTCGCATCTGGATTGATCTGCTGCTTGTAAAAATCAAAAACTATATATGACGACCCCCAGTTTAATTGGGTTGAAATTGTACTCATGTAAGCCGCAACTAAAGAAGCTAAAACGACACCCAATAATCCACTTGGCAATTTTGTCAACATCGCAGAATAGGCCAAATCATGACCCAACTTGTCTTCTGCTACATTCGGGAAAGCTTCATGAATACTGGCAATATCAGGATAAACCACTAAGGAGGCCAAGGCCACCAAAATCCATGGCCATGGACGCAAAGCGTAGTGCATAATGTTGAAAAAGAAAGTAGCGCCGATGGCATGGTTCTCATTCTTTGCCGCTAACATTCGCTGTGCGATATATCCACCACCGCCTGGTTCACCTCCAGGATACCAAGAGCTCCACCATTGTACCGCAAGTGGTATAATCAAGAGAGTAATTACTGCCTTTGTATCACTCCAATCTGGGACAATACTGAGCTTGTCCTTTACATTTTCATTCTCTATAATGGCTTGAATTCCTCCAACTTCTGGAAGATTGACCAAGTAGTATGCAGCGCCTATTGCCCCTGCCATTGCCACAAAGAACAATAAAAAGTCGCTATAGACTACGCCCTTGAAACCTCCAAGAGCACTAAATACTACAGTTATCAAACCAGCTGCAACAACCGTCACCCAAGGTTCAAGACCGAGCATTACCCCGCCAATCTTTATAGCCGCCAGTGTAACAGCCGACATGGTAATCACATTAAAGATAACCCCGAGATAAACCGCTCTGAACTTGCGCAAAAAGCTCGCGGCCTTTCCACCATATCGCAGTTCATAAAACTCAAGATCAGTTTTTACATTGGATTTTCTCCACAGCTTTGCATATACAAACACGGTAAGCATACCTGTGACCAAAAAGCACCACCACCCCCAGTTTCCTGAAACCCCATTAGAACGAACCAAGTCGGTAACAAGGTTGGGAGTATCGGTTGAAAAAGTAGTAGCAACCATGGAAAGACCCAACAGCCACCAAGGCATGGTTCGACCTGATAAGAAGTATTCTGATGAGCTTTTTCCTGACTTTTTAGAAACATATACTCCGATGAAGAGTACAATCGCGAAGAATCCAAAGATTATAAAATAATCTAAAGTTTGTATATCCATTGGTTATTTAATTGGTAAGTCACTAAAGGTAAAGTTTTTTTAAAATAACTTTGTGTTTTGTTCGCTAAACACCTGCTTTGGTTATACATATAACTTCTGAACCGTCATTTGTTGCGTGGTTGATGGCAGCAACGGCCGCTTTTTTGATGGGAACCTCCAAGGCAGGGCTAAAGGGCCTCGCTACCTTTAACGTGACCTTACTGGCATTGGCCTTTGGTGCCAAAGAATCCACGGGTCTCATTATGCCCCTATTACTAGTCGGTGATATAGTTGCTGTTGTCTATTACAATCGCCATACGCAATGGAAATATATTCTCAAGTTCTTGCCTTGGATGGTTTTTGGCATTCTGGTAGGTGTAATTGTTGGTAAAGATTTGCCGGAACAAGAGTTTAAATGGGGTATGGTGGTGGTCATTTTTATAAGCTTGGTCACCTTAATTTGGTGGGATAGGAAAAAATCGAATCATGTTCCAACACATTGGGCCTTCGCAGGTTCAATTGGTATTGTTGCTGGGGTTTGCACCATGATTGGCAATTTGGCCGGTGCTTTTACCAACATATTCTTTTTGGCCATGCGTCTCCCAAAAAATGAATTTGTGGGCACCGCCGCTTGGTTGTTTCTTATTACCAATGCGCTCAAACTTCCTTTTCACATTTTTGTTTGGAAAACCATTTCCACAGAAACTTTGCTTATTGACTTAAAGCTTCTTCCTGCAGTAATCTTAGGGCTGTCAACTGGCGTCTTTATCTTAAAAAAAATCAACGAACGCAACTATAAGAAATTTATCCTTGTTGTTACCGCTATTGGCGCCGTGGCCATGCTTTTTAAATAGACTACACGTTTTGTTGTAGAAGGCCCAATTCCATCTTTTTTAGATCTGCCTTGGTAAGCGGCTTGGTCACATATCCATTTATGAAGGCATATTCTTTGGATAAATTTAAATCCCCAGGAGCAATGGAGGAGGTAAGTATGTGTATTTGGACTTGATTTCTTATGATTTGGTCAGCTTCTTGCAATTCTTCTAACAGTTCCCAGCCATTCATAACGGGCATATTTATGTCCAATAGCAGAATGTCCGGCAACTCATTTGGAGCCTCACACAATGAAACAAGGGCTTCATACGCCTGTAGCCCATTCTCAAAATGGTGTATGTTTTCAGAAAGCCCTGAAGCTTTGATCAAAATCTCTGCGGCCTCCCGAAATATAAAATCGTCATCTACCAAAAATATTTTCCTAGCCTTCATTGGATACTTTATTGTTAAAATGCAAACTGAATGTTGTTCCCTTGTCAACCTTGCTCTCTACGTTTATGACCGCACCCATGGAATCCATTTGATTTTTTGAAATAAAAAGGCCAACTCCTTTGGCATCTTTGTTTCCGTGGAACGTTTTGTACATTCCAAATAGTTTTTCCCCATGTCTTTTAAGATCAATTCCCCTTCCATTGTCCTTGAACGTAATTATGGTTTCATCCTGCTCATGGCTTGCAGTTATCTTCAACCGTAGTTTGCGCTTTGGATCTCTATATTTTATGCTGTTGGTAAGAAGGTTCAGAAATATGCTTGATAGATATGGTTTTATCGCATAGACCTTCAAGGTGTCAGGCATTTCCAACTGTATTTTGGGCATCACTTCTTCCACAAGTGCATTTATACCTTCAAGGTTGTTCTCCAATATGGATTTTACTTTTACCCATTGAAAGTTTTTATGGTCGTCCGTCTGAATTTTGATTACCTCGTTCAACTGAACTATGGTTTCATCCAATCTTTCAGAAGAAATGCGGATCATCTCCAGAAAACGTTGTTGCTTATCAGGAGAAGTGTTGTCCAAAAGCATTCCGGTAAGCATGGAAAGGTTGCTCGAGTGTGACCTTAAATTATGGGATACAATATGCGCAAAGTTCAACAGGCTCTTGTTCTGTTTTTCCGTGGTATTTAAAAGTATTCTAAGACGGTTATCTACCTTTTTGATTCTTGAAACATCTGTATTGGCCCCAATCATGCGAATAGGGTTGTCATTGTCATCCCTAAACACCTTACCACGACCATGGATGTAGCGTATAGATCCATCAGAAGTTTTGATTCTGAACTCTGTATTGAATTCTTTTTTTCCGACAATGGCATCCTCAACTGCTTTTAAACTACGTTCCTTATCATCGGGATGAACAGTGCTTTCCCAAGCTTGTACAACACCAGTAAAGTCTTCCTTTTTAACCTGATAAAGCGAGTACATATTGTCGTCCCAAACAAGGTTGTTGTTGACAATGTCATAATCCCAAATACCGATGTTGGAGCTTTCGACAGCCATACGCATCCTGTCTGTAAGCTCTTTGTATTTTATGCTTTCCCTTTTTGTCTTATCTATATCTTGGAACACCCCAAAAATTTTCGAAGCTTTCCCATTGACCATTTCTGCATTGCCTATGGCCCGCACCCATTTTTCATTGCCTTTTGCCGTTACTATGATTAGTTCCACATCGTAAGAAGTTCCTTTTTCAATAGCTTCTGAAACCACTTTAATAATACGGTCTCTATTTTCTCCTTCCTTATAAAAATTAATTCCCTTTTCTAAATCGGGGACATAGTTTTTGGGCACTTCATGGATTTGCCTGGTCATCTCCGACCAAAAAATCTTATGGTTGATCAAATCAACTTCCCAACTGCCGATCCTTGCAATACGCTCGGCCTGTAAAGAAAAATCCAGTGCCATTTTTTTCTTGGTCACCTCATCAAAGTGAGCGTAAAAAAGTGTTTTGGTGTTTGATGGATATAATATCAACTTGTACCACTTAACCTCTCCTTTGTTTGTAATACGGGTAAAAAACTCTTTAATAGGTTTTTTTCCAATTTTTGAAAGGGGTTTTGAAATTTCGCCCATCAAGTCTTTAAGAGAAATTGGTTGTTTTCCAGATTTGAGCAATCCAAAAAACGTATAGAAAAAATCAGAGCATTCCTTTATTTCCAGATTGTTGTCGATAATTGCAATGGGAAGTGGAAGTTGCTTTAATTCAAAAGGCACAGAAGGGCTTGTTTTCATGGTCGGCATGATCTATCATAACTTTAACGTAGGAATTTTCTTAATATTATTCCAATACCAAACCAAAAACAAGACCATTACTACAACAAGCAATTTAGATCAATACGGAAGCCACTTATTTAAAGTTACTTATGGATGAGCTCGGTTTTTAGATTTTGAAAAGTTTTGGGGTACCTGTTATGTAAAAAAGGTTGTGATCAAAAATCGAACAAGTCTTTAAGTTCCATGTTCAAGGCCTTTGCAATGAGGTTTAGGTTTGTAATCGAAGTGCTGATCTCACCACGTTCAATTCTTCCAATTTGGTTTTTGGACATTTTGGCATCGGTTTCCAATGCGGCTTGGGAAAGTCCGGCCTTTTCGCGTAACTCGAGAAGATGCTCACCAAACTTTTTTAAAAACTGTAAATCTTCTTCCCTGTATTTTCTTCGCATAATCTAGCCTGACAAATCGGTTAGCTATTCATTGAATATAAACAAGTCTTTAAGTTCTAGGCCCAATGCTGTGGCAATTCGGTTTAGTGTGACTAGGCTAGTGTTGTTTTCAGCTCTTTCAATTCGGCCAATTTGGTTTTTGGAAATCGAAGGTTCCATCAAAAAAATCGCTAAGGGAAATTTCAAAATAAAGGCAAAGTTTCATGATTGTTGAGAGCTGAACATCTCGTTTGCCTTGCTCAATTCGAGAGAACAATATTCCAGTGTCGTTAAGAGCTTCTTCTTGGGTAACATCATTGATCTCTCGCAATTCCTTAACTCTTTTTGCCAAGTTTTGAAGTAGTTGCTCCTTGCTCTCAATTTCCATAACGGCAATTTCAGGTCTAAAAACAATTCGTGTAATAACCGTTCGGTTGTTTTTCTATATATTTGATTAACCTCTCCATTGAATTTCAACGTCGAAAACTTTAACCATGTCCAATATTTTAGGGGAAATCATTGCCTTTTTAGACCAAAGCACGCACAAGACCATGGAGCTGCACTTTTCTACGCAAAAGATCATGAGCTTTCGCAATGGGGTGCCGCACAGACAAATACTACGACCAGATCGTAGGTTGGTGGTGAAAAAACTGGCCAGCCCGGTCTTGGGCAAAATAACGGTGGTGGATAATCTGCTGTTTAAATTTTCGTTCCGGTTTATCATCCCCTGTAGCTCGCTCCTCTACCAAGGTGAGATGATGCAGTTGCAGTTTCCCGTAAGCTTCGGTTATTTAATGATCGACCCCGACGCCCAAGTCATAAGACTGGTTTTTGAAATTGATGCCCCCGACGACGCCATTGCCCTTACCATACTGCATATTCCTGTGAAAGTGAACCAGTGATTCCTGTTTAAAGTGAGCATAGCAAACCATGTTCAGGAACGTATCCTAAGAGAGTGTCACAAAGTATTAAAATTTGGCGTTTTCATCATTTAATTTTTCTTTCTTTTTTTCCTCATCGATTCCCCTTTGAGCTCGATTCTGCGTGCCGAGTGGACGATACGGTCCAAAATGGCGTCGGCAATGGTCTGTTCCCCTATGACCTGGTGCCACTGCATCACCGGTATCTGTGAGGCTATTATGGTGGACTTGTTCCCGTGCCTGTCCTCCATCATCTCCATAAGAGCCTGTCGTTTGTTGTTGTCGAGTTCCTGTAGGCCGAAGTCGTCCAGTATCAACAGGTCCTGCTTCTCTATACGGTCGATTTCCTTCAGGTAGGAGCCATCGGCCTTGGCCATCTTCAGTTTGGAGAACAGCTTCTGAATATTGTAGTACTTGACCTTGTACCCCTTGGAGCAGGCCTGGTAGCCGAGCGCCGACGCTATGAAGCTCTTGCCGACCCCCGTGCTGCCCGTGATCAGGATGTTCTCCCTGTTCTGGATGAACTCACAGGTAATAAAGCGCATGAACTGGTTCTTGTCGATTGCACGGGAGGGGTCGAAGATGATCTCCTCGACCGATGCCGTGTAGCGGAACCTGGCGGCCTTGATAAGGCGCTCTATCTTCCTGTTGTGCTTGTCGTCCCATTCGGCCTGTGTCAGGTAGGCCACCAGCTCGTCGTTGGTGTAGGCGATGCTGTTGGTCTCCATGGTCGTTGAAAAGGCCCTGTGCATCCCATGGAGCCTCAACTGTTTCATTTGTTCCAATTTGTGTTAATGTTCATTGTCTATTTATAATATTCCTTTCCCCTGATGTTCTGGTGCTCTGGCAGGGTGGATTCCTCATGGGCATCCTCCTCTATGAGGTCCAGGCGTTTCTCCAATATGGACTTTACGCTCTTGTAGCTTATCCTCTCGTAGTCCATGGCCCTTTTGCAGGCATTGTCCAAACGCTTGTTCCCCACCTTCTTGCTAAGTGACAGCACCCCGGCGCATGACCTGTATGCCTGTTCGGGGTGGCGGGCCTTGGCCAGCAAGAGACTGATGAAGGTCCTGCAATGACCCCCGATGCCACCTGCCCACCCTAGGAACTTCTCCGGGTTCCAATCCGCCACATAGCGATGGGTGCTGGGCATATGGGCAGGGTCGGTGGTATAGCCGTAGCGTTTCCTGTCCCTCTGGTGCACTGCGATACG
>NZ_SRXX01000014.1 GCF_004804315.1 Flagellimonas onchidii | reverse complement strand
TGTTTGGCAAGTTCTAATAATCCTAACTTTGGTTTGATGATCTTTTCTTCTGTACTCATCTGACAAATCTAATTTAAGGGTTAAACTAATTTATTAAGATTGTCAGATTAAGTCTTAACTATTACACTTAATTTAGTATGTGCGGTTCTTAGTACATGTTTTACTTTATAGATTCTATCAATTTGTTCTTCCTTCATTATGAGATTTTTATTTTCCAAATGCTCTCGAATCTTCTCAAAGAAATACGTTCCGCTTGTATTGATTAATGTAAAGCTAAATCCTTCTAATGATTTTGGGACTTCCGTATCAAGGGTTACAATATATAGATGAGGAAATACATCACCCATTTCCAATTTCAATAATTCGATTACCTTATTAAAATCAAAATCTCTAAATGAATACCCGACAAACAAAATTGTTTTTGTTGCCAACAAAGTTTTTAAACTAGCACCTATTAAACCTGTAGATAAACTCTTATAACATTCATTATAGTCCTCTTTTGTAGCAACAATACTCCCATAATTACTTATCGAACCGTGAATTTTAAATACTTTTCTCTGACGAATATTATGAAAAACAAAATCTTTAGGAGTTACAATTGGAATTGCTCCGGATTCTCTTTCAAAATAATCATCCCAGTTTGTAGTAATTATATTTTCAAGCATCCAAAACCTTGAAATTTCAGTATGAAATCTAGACGCCTCTGAATATAATTCGTTGTATTGATGGACATAGTCAAACCGCTTTTTTATTTTTTCAAGCAATTTTTGTCTTCCATTAACTGTGTTATTACAGTATTTAGACATTAAGGAAATATTCTCGTTACTTTCTTTTAAGTCGAGAAATACTTCTTCATAAAGAGTCTCTTTAAAAACTTGTTTTGTTTCTGTGCTTATTCCAGCTCCCGCAAACAAAACAAGGTTGTAATTTGTTAATGCTTCAATTATACCTTTTGGCATTGCAAAGGGCAACTTGTTTTTGCAAATTTCACACTCGCAAGTTTCACTCATTAATTCTCACTTATTTAGAACTGTTTCCAGCTTTTTGGATGTGGCAAAGTTTTATTGTACTAGAGAACAATGAAATTAAAGATTTTTCTGTCCTTTTTTTAATGTATTATACCTCTTTTTTCCAATCCCAGCTATCTTTTCCGTACAAATCTCCTCGGTAAGCTTCTTTAGCTCCCCAACCTTATCGGCCAGATATTCGAGTTCACCTTTGGTGATTTCATATTCATCCATTTTGTAGCGGGCATCGATATAGGCTCGTTTTAGTAGCTCAAAAAGATGCTTTTCCTCGTCCGTGATCTTGGGGAAAACGGCAAAGCGCTGGTCACACATTTCCACTTTTATACCGAGCGTTTCTAAATTATGATCCTTAGGGCGGTAATCGGTAAAGACCAGCAAAATGGTGGTGTAGTAGCGCTCCGTGGCTTGGTGGAGTTGGAAGGCTGCGGTGTGAAAGTTTCCTTTGTCAAACCCAGTTTTGAAATAATCCATGAATTCATTCGCACTTTCAAACCATTGGTCAAAATACTCTTGTGCCTTTTGTTGATACTGCTCAGGGGTCAGTTTTTTAGGGTGGGCCAGTTTACACTTTTCAGAATCGTACAGTACAACACCTTCTTCTTTAATGTCCTTAAAAAAGTAGTTGCCCATGGCCAAAGAGGCGTTCAGTTGTTTTATGCCATGAAAGATCAAACTTACCGGTGTGGTGACTTTTCCGGTAGCAATTAGTTCGGCCTTGATCTTGTCCTCTATGCGGAATTTTTGTTTGAAATCTTCATGGGTAATCACAACCAAAATGTCAAAATCGCTGCGGTACTCGTAGGTGATGCCTTTTTCCACATATTGGTCCTCTACCCAATTGCCCCGCGCGTAGCTGCCAAAAAGGATGACCATTTCCACCAATTTATGGGCAGAAAGCTCTTGGGCAAGCAGCTCAAGTTCTTCTTGTTTGGATTTGGGTAGGTGGTTCAATACTTTCACAAATGCAAGGTAAGGGATTATTGGGATTTGGCGCAGGCCAAAAAGCGCATTCGAATCATAGTTTTATGTGGTTTTTTATTTGTCGAATCACTAAAACTCAAAATCCTTTAAGGGAGAAGAAATATCTACTAGAGTTCCATCAGGGTCTTTTAGCAATACACGTCTTTGTCCGTAAAAAGTGTCTGCAGGTTTATTTACAATTTCAAATTTTTCCTGTTCTGCAATCTTAAATACTTCGTCTGCGCTTTCAACCACAAACGTAATATAAAAGCCTTTTGGATTATTTTGAAAATCTTTTGGAACAATTTCGTGTGTTCGGTCTATTATTCCAAGCTCAAGCTTTTTGTCTTTCGAAACCAGGTGGATAAACCAATCACTGTCAAAATCAACGTTAAAATCAAATAACCTTATATAAAAATCCCGACTTTCCGATAAATTATCCGAACAGATATTCGTCATCATTCTATTGATCGTCTTCATTTTTGTGTTTATCTAATTTTTAAATTTTTTGTTTAGCCCGATGAGTGAAGTTACAGGTTTTCGGATTAAAAATCCAACCCGAAATGATGGCCGACTCTTTTGGGTTGATGTTATTTATTCCAAATCGGCATACACTTTTTTCATCACTTCGGTTTTACCCTCATCTTCGGCCACAGCTGAAGTTGTGAACATCATAACGCCACTCGACTTCCCAGATAACCCTCCTTTTAGCACCAATTCAAACTCCTCCTTCGACACTGTACCGGGGCTATTATGGGCCTGAACAATGGGCCACACTTTTGGGTAGGCATCTTTTTTAATATTTAATCGATTGCTAAACCACTCTATATTTTCTTTTACCCAATTGGGGTCTCGTTCCATTCTTTCGTGGTACACCATGGGAGAAAACACGTCGATAGTCTCCTTTAACAGGTCATAATCAAGTCCAAGTATGCGATATCGTGCTCCATCAAACTCATTATCGTTCCATGGACAATGATAAAGTCCCAAAAGTGCCTCTGGTTTGATTTCTTTGATGATGTTTTTCATTTCATAGCTCCAATCATAGATCACTTTGCATCGCCATTTACGCCATTCCTCATCTTGATTGGTCAATATCCAATCTGCTTTTTGGGGTGTAGTACCATCAGGGATTTCAATTCCAGAATCTTTTGAGAATGAGTTCAAGCAATGGTCACAAAAGCAAGTTTCGGGCAAAATGGGTTCGGGGTCCTCAAACTGTGCGTGCCAATGCACATAATCCATCCAAATCCCATCAAGGTCATAGGTTGAAAGCAAATCCCGTAGCTGATCAAAACGGTATTGTCTAAATCCGGGTTCTGTTGGACAAACTCCCATAAACCAAGAGGCCGCTTCTACCCTTTCACCATTTTCATCTATTGCCCAAGCTTCGGGATGTGTTTCTACATAGTTTTTACCATTTAAGGTGGCGAACTCTGCATATACTGATAGTCCTTCGGCCCTGGCTCCCTTAATCATGTTATTGTTAATGGCACCACTATGAACAAAAATGGCATTTACCCCGAGGTCTTGAAGCTTGATCTCTTTATCCCAGAAAGGTTTGGGGTTTCCATAAACACCTTTGATTATGGCTGTTTTAGAAATTTGCCCACAGGAGATAAATACTGTTAAACATAAAATGATACACCCTAAAGTGTATGGAAAACGGGATTTTATACTTGAACTCATGCTACTAATTATTTTCCTATAACGAATCAGAGGTGGTCATATAGTGACCGAATAGGTTAAGTTCGTAAAATTTAGGACAACAGTAAAAATCATTTTGTTACGCCTGAGCGGAAATCTATGATAGGACAACTTTATTTCCTTTATAAGTACTTACCCGTAAAGGCTGTATGTGTTTTGTCCACAAAAAGAAACGCTTAAACCGACTCCTTGGTCGGTCACAATTTTTTAAACATTCATTTTTGGGCACATTTTTCACACTTCAACGATTTTTCCTACAAATACATCCTTGATTCTTGAGCTTGACTCCAATCCGTAGAAACTTTGTAACAGACTTAACGGTCTAATTGAACCCAAAACCAAATCTTATGGAACGAAACCTAAAACGACGCGAAACCATGCACCGGCTGCATACTATGGGCCTCGAAATTTTTCATGCAAAAGGCTATTACAATACTAGCTTGGATGATATCTTGACCGAGTTGGACCTCTCCAAAGGTGCTTTTTACCATCATTTTAAATCAAAGGAAGACTATTTCATCAGCATCATTCAAAACTTGATTGTGCAAAAAGTATATGCACTTTTGGTACAACCATTGAATGAACAGGAAAATCCCTTGCATGCCATTTTGGATAGTTTGGAAAAGGCCCTAGAGCCCGGAAAGACCAACGAAATGGCCTACGGTTTTATGCTGAACGATTTTATTACCGAATTCAACAAAAGAAATGCTGAAATCAGTTCTTACTTGAAAGATATTCTTAAAGTATGGGAGGTGAATCTGGTTTCTGTATTGAAAAACGGAAAAATTGACGGTCATATCGCTCGGCACATTGATTGCGAAGGAGTTGCCACCTATATTATTGCATCTTATTTGGGAATCCGCTCTTTACTTTCGGAAACCAATGGAAGACAATTGAAATACCAATACTTGCAGCAATTAAAACACTATTTCAATTCCATTTCGGAAAAACGGGCCGTGGCATAAATTGGTAAAGAATACGTCGCTTCGAGTTAAATTTCATAGAAATTTAGTATCGAGAAGTTTTCTTTAATACTGCTATTCAGAAGTTTATCTTTTTATTCATTTTGTCTTGATACAAAACGAACCAAAAAATCAATACGATTTTAAGGAAATTTTTGTGATTGTATCACAAAACCTCTGCTAAATCATACCGCTACATGCTCTTTTTTGCTTTGCAAAACGCAATTTCGCTTGATTTACAGTTATTTCTGTAAAATCGCCAAACCGTGCTCAAATTTTACATCGAACCTAGGCTATCTTAATCCTCTAATATATTGATAATCGTATCCACCACCTGTTGGGGCGTTATGGTTTCCATGACGTTTTCGTATCCTTTAGGCAACTTATTTCCATAAACAGAAGTCGGAATCAAAGGATAATGCTCTCTGTCAGCCATTAAGGCATTTTCTTGAGGTTGCCCAAAAGGATAAAACCCGGCATAAGGATGCGTAACTCCCCAAAGCGTCACCACCGGAATGTCATAATTTGCAGCCAAATGTGAATTGCCACTATCCATGGAAAGCATAACATCCAAGTTCGAGATTAAGGCCAGTTCTTCTTGTAAATTGAGTTTTCCGGCCATGTTCAAAACACTTTCTCCTTCTTTTGAAATCGCTTCCAATTGTTGGACTTCCTGCGTTCCGCCACCAAAAAGCAGTATTTTATACTTTTCGGTATTATTTAGTTCTTGGATTACTTCTCTCATTAGGGTCAACGGGTACATTTTGCCCTCATGGGCTGCAAAAGGAGCTATTCCGACCCACTTTTTAGTGTCCAGTTGTACCAATTCAAGTAATTTATCCGAAAGTGGAATACGTTGTAAAAGCTTTGCTTTTTCCAAATCGATTGGAAAACCTAACTCTCCAAATACATCTGCATAACGTTGGTGGGTGCTTTTAAGCTGTTTGAACACCTTGTTCTTGGGCCTGGTTAGGGCTTTTTTTTCAGCTCTTCCCTTATCCAATTGTACAAATGGGGTGTTCGTAAGTCCGAAATATTTTTGAAGGACTCTACTCCGAAGTACATTGTGCAAATCAGCCACGGCATCTAATTGAAGAGTTTTAAGCTCTTTGTACAATCGCCAAAGGCCCATTAATCCTTTGTGGCGTTTTTTGACATCGGCCTCAAACACCTCTACATTTTCCAAGCTTGAAAAAATTGGGAGAAATGGTTTTTTGGTAAGGACAGTAACTTTTAGGTTCGGATGTTGGTCAATCAATGCCCTCAAAACAGGAACCGTCATGGCCACATCGCCCATAGCCGATAGGCGAATGACTAAAATATGGGTCTGTTTACCCTTTTTGTCCACGGAGTACCGGGTTTAGCTCGTCATCGTTGTACATTTTCATCTGTTTGTAGACTTTCATGTACTTGTTTCCGGCTTCAATATCTGCCAGTAATTGGTCAATTGCAATCGAAAGATCTTCCCTTTGCTCTAAAAGAATTGCCAACTTTTTGCTACACTTTTCAACATGTGCCGCAGAAGCATCAGTACGATCTACTTCCTCTTGCATGTGATAAATCTTTAAGGCCAAGATGGAAAGTCGGTCAATGGCCCAAGCGGGACTTTCAGTGTTGATGGAAGCTTCAGGATTCACCTCTACTTCTTTATACTTATCAAGAAAATAGCTGTCAATATATTCTACCAAGTCCGTCCTATCCTGATTGCTGGCATCGATTTTTCTTTTTAGGTCCAACGCATCAACAGGATTGATTTCGGGATCTCGAATAATATCTTCATAGTGCCATTGTACGGTATCTATCCAGTTTTTTCTATAAAGCAAATGTTCAACTTTATCCTTTGGATAAGGATTTACAAATTCTTGGTAGACATCGTCCTTAATATGATAGGTGTCTATACTTTCCTGAAAAATCTTAAAGGCTAAAGAACTGAACATACATGTGAATTTGAAGCAAAGATATTGCTTTATCAGTTATAGGTTGAGGTCAAGAACAAAAAGCAGCAGGGAGACACAAATACAGCCTCCCACGACCAATTCGCGCAATCTGAAGTTTTTAATGGTTTCTAAATAATTGGTTAGAAAAACTGCTGCTGGAAAAAAAGTAACAACCACAAGAGACGCCTTTCCAAATTCAAGAAAACTTATGATGGCTCCCATAGCAAACGCCAAAAACACCATTCTCAACAACACCAATTTTCCACCACCTTTCTGTCTTACCTTTAAAAAAACAAGAAACATCAAAATCAACACTATTAAGACATAAATCAATAGTTTAATACTTCCAGTTTGCGAGAAAAAGCTGTTGTTCAAAAACCCTATTCTAAATTGATAATGTTTCTCAAAAAAATCTAGGGAGCCGTTCAATCTTAATATGGTAAACAACAGAATGAAGACGGTAATTATGGCCGTTAAGGGTACTATCCAATTTTTAACCGGCTTTCTGTCGTAAACATTGATAGCTATAAAGACAAGAATCAAAAAAATCAGTGCCCAATCATAAAAAAGGCTTGCCACACATATTAAAAAGGAAGCATCAAAGATTTTGTGCTTCACATCCCTAACGGATTTTATGGCCAAAAGCCTCCAAATGGCAAGAAGTAAAAAAAAGTTTGTAAAAATGGCATCATTATCACGCAAGAGGTCTGAAAACACCATTAACAACAAAGTGAAAAACAAAATGGCGAACGAGCTTAACTCGGTAACCTTCTCGACTTTGACTATTCTGCTGATTATGTAAACGGAAAGTAATAATACCCCGAGAATCAAACTTTTAATGGGGAGGACTTCCAAGGATATTTCCCCATTTGAGTCAAAAATCGAGAAAATACCATATATCAGAAAAATAAAAACGGATAGAACAATATAATTTATAGGTTTTGTTTTTCCGAAAAAACTTGAAATCATCTTGGGTTTTACTACTTTTGCAAAGTAAATATAGTAAGATGAGCACCTTTTTTTACGGCATAGAAGACTTATTTGTAAACTACTTGTTCTCCCCTTATGATTTCTTCAGGTTTATGGGAAACTGGTGGGGTTCCAATACGGTAAATTGGATTTTCACCATCATCGGTTTTATAGCCATGGTTTACTGGATGAAGCAACTGCAAATCTTCAACGATAACAACGAAGAAGATAAGAGCATCAGCTCGCACTCTTACCTATAGGTCAAACCCAAGGTCTTTTCGGTAATATATTCCTTCAAAATGTAGTTTTTCTATATTTTGATAGGACTTTTGCAATGCTTCCTTGAAGTTGTCTCCGAAGGAGGTGACCGTAATTACACGTCCTCCATTGGTTACCACTTTTCCATTATTTTCTTTGGTCCCTGCATGAAAAACAAGTGAATCTTCAATGGTGTCAACTCCCGTTATCTCCTTTCCTTTCTCATAGGCTTCTGGATAACCGCCCGATACCGCCATTACCGTGGTCGCAGCTCTTTCATCAATTTCTAAATCGATTTCATTCAACTTCCCTTTAGACATGGCCACAAGAACATTCACCAAATCGGATTGCAAACGAGGTATGACCACTTCTGTTTCAGGGTCACCCATTCGGACATTGTACTCAATGACCTTTGGATTGTCTCCTACTTTTATCAATCCAATGAAAATGAAGCCGACATAAGGCAAATTATCTTTTTTAAGCCCTTCCACCGTAGGTTTGACGATTCGCTCTTCTATCTTGCCCATAAAAGCGCTATCTGCGAAAGGAACTGGGGAAATCGCCCCCATTCCTCCCGTGTTGAGTCCTGTGTCTCCTTCTCCAATACGTTTATAGTCCTTTGCAGTTGGCAAGATCTTGTAGTTGGAACCATCTGTAAGCACAAAACAACTCAATTCAATTCCATCTAAAAACTCCTCTATAACAACGGTAGCACTTGCCTGTCCAAATTTAGAGTCCAAAAGCATAGCCTTGAGTTCTGCCTTGGCTACATCCAAATCTTGAAGAATCAACACCCCTTTGCCAGCCGCAAGGCCATCGGCTTTTAAAACGTAAGGAGGCTTTAGTGTTTCCAAAAAGGCATAGCCTTCTTCCAAATTGTCCGAGGTAAAACTTTGGTAAGCCGCTGTCGGGATATTGTGACGCATCATGAACTCCTTGGCAAACTCCTTACTCCCCTCTAATTCAGCAGCAGCTTTTTGTGGTCCGATAACGGGAACATTCTTAAGCTGACCATCGTTCAAGAAAAAATCATGAATCCCATTTACCAATGGATCTTCTGGACCAACAACGACCAAGTTGATTTGCTCCTTCAGCACCAACGCTTTTATACCATCAAAATCATTTACCCCAACCTCAACATTGGTAGCCACTTCTGCTGTACCTGCATTGCCAGGGGCCACCACTAATTTATTGACGTTTGGACTTTGCGAAACTTTATGGGCAATAGCATGTTCACGACCGCCAGAACCAACTACAAGAATGTTCATGAATCAAAATTTTGGCAAAAATAATTCAATTCGGATATCAAAAGCCAGATATCCGTACTTATTTGCCATTTAAATGTGAGAAATCACGATGTTCCTTTTGATGCAATTCCTCTGGAGATAATAATTTGAAGTATTCGTACACCTTTTTCAAACCTTCGAAGCGATGTACTTTCGGTTCCCAATCCAGAATCTCCTTTGCTCTTGAAATATCCGGTTGTCGCTGCAAGGGATCATCCACTGGAAGCGGTTTGAATACAATTTTCTGATTCGTTCCTGTAAGTTTGATGATTTCCTCTGCAAATTCCAGTATGGTGGTCTCGTCTGGATTCCCAATGTTGATGGGTTCTACGTAATCACTCATCAACAGGCGATAAATTCCCTCTACTTGATCATCTATATAGGTAAATGAACGTGTTTGGGAACCGTCTCCAAAAACCGTTAAATCCTCTCCGCGGAGTGCCTGTCCCATGAAAGCCGGAACCACTCGTCCATCATTTAAGCGCATTCGAGAACCATATGTGTTAAAAATCCGAACAATCCGAGTATCGAGTCCATGGTGCCTATGATAAGCCATGGTGATGGATTCCATAAAGCGTTTGGCTTCATCATACACTCCTCTAGGACCTATCGGACTCACGTTCCCATAATAGTCTTCGTTTTGGGGGTGAACCAGTGGATCTCCATATACTTCTGAAGTGGAAGCTACCAAAATGCGTGCATTTTTATCCTTGGCCAGCCCTAATAGATTAAGGGTCCCTAAAGAACCTACCTTTAAGGTCTCAATAGGAATCTTCAAATAGTCGATTGGACTTGCTGGGGAAGCAAAATGAAGGATATAGTCCAAATCCCCTCCCAAGTGAACAAAAGTAGACACATCGTGGTGATGAAATTCAAAACGTTCCAATGGGAATAGATGCTCAATGTTCTTAAGGTCGCCTGTTATGAGGTTGTCCATTCCGATAACATAATGGCCTTCTGCAATAAACCTATCACAAAGGTGCGATCCAAGAAAACCTGCTGCTCCTGTTATTAGTGTTTTTTTCAAATTACACTCCTCTAGAAAAAAGTACTGTTGTTATTGTTTTAAAAATAATCCGCAAATCCAATGTTATAGATTTGTTCTTTATATAGTAAAGGTCATATTCAAGTTTTTTAATTGAATCCTGCAAATCTTCACCATATTTATATTTGACCTGAGCCCATCCGGTAATCCCTGGTTTATACAAATGACGAATACTATAAAATGGTAGCATATCATCCAATTGCTCGACAAAAACCTTACGTTCCGGCCTAGGCCCAATAAATGTCATGTTTCCTTGAATTACGGATAGGATTTGAGGAAGTTCATCGATTCTAAAAGTTCTTAACACCTTCCCAAATGGTGTTACCCGGGTATCATTTTTAGAGGCCATTTTAGCTCCGGCTTTTTCAGCATCCACCACCATTGACCTAAACTTATAAATCTTAAATTCTTTTCCATATTGTCCGACTCTAAGTTGTGTATAAAAGAGCGGCCCCCTGTTTAAAAACAAGTTAAAAAACCAAACTATAGGACATACAAGAAAGAAGATAATTCCAATAAAAAAAGAAAGAACAAAGTTCACCATAAAGCTAAATACAACTTGCAGGTATCTTATTTTTTTGTTTTTGAGTTGTAGAAGCTCATAAAAGCTATGATAATGAGACCGAATAGGCATCGCTTCATAAATGTTTTCGTAAAAGGATGTATAAGATAACACTTCTTTACCTTTCAAAATTGACTCCAAAAGTAAATTTTCGAGTCTTCTGGGGATTTGATTATAGTCTTTAACATTCAATATCCATGTGTCTATTTTTTCTAACGCATCATAAACTGTTTTTTTTCCAACAGACATGCTTTCACTATCCATAGCGTGAGTAAGCTTCACTTTATAAAAAGTATTTGTGTTTTCTCCGTTTATGTATTCGACATTTTCCCGAAGACTATGTTCGCTATTTGAATCATACACATAAAACACTTTTCTAACGGTAGGAATTATTCTAAAAACATTGCTAAACAATAATCTCCATAATGCTATTTGTATTGGAGATAGTGCCAAAAAAATAAGCAATGGTATCCTCCAAAAACTTGCATCAAAAAAAATTACAGCAGAAATAAAAACAACAAAAACAAATAGTGACGATATGTATAAGGATTGCCCAATTGCATAACCCCTTTTCGCGATTTTCTCAAGGTTGTAAAAGTCCAAAATGTAAGCAAGCATAAGGTAAGTGCATACTCCAATTACAAACATCCATGTTTTCAAATCGAGAGATACAAATTCCTTGTCTATACCATGATTTACAAAAACATTAATGGCTGCTAAGACGACAACCAAATCGCCAACCACCAATATGAACTTTCTCTCGATTGAATTTAAAACAGACCGCTTCGCCACAATTTCAGGGTTTCAATTTCAAAAATAGGTTTTCAAATCGAAAATGTGCTTTTCTCAATGCATTCATTCCTAGAAAAGCGTAAATTAAATCAATTGAGGATTTCCTATTTGTCCGATAAGATTCTACTGAGATATGATATTATTTTAGCATTATTCTTTTCTCTAGTAAAGCCTTGGTTTAATATTTCTTTGTTTTCCTTACCAAATACAATTCTTTTGGGAAAATTTTCTTCCATTTTTACAAGGCCATGAAAAATTGCAGTACTCGTACACTCATCAACTACAATATTAGAGCGGTTCAAAGCCAAAATCTCCTTTCCTTCCCCTGACAACGCCGCTAATATAGGCTTACCAAAAGACAAATAATCGAAAAGCTTTGATGGAATAGTATTTTCGAGTGCTTCTGATTTAATCAATCCCAAAAATAAAACATCCATTTCTTCCAATTTTTCATTGAGCACTTGTTTTGGAAATGCCCCCCTGAATACAATATGTTCATCAATCTTATGCACGGTCACTTGATTTCTCAGTTTATTTTCAAGAACTCCTGTTCCAAAAAAATGCAGTTCCCATTTATACCGAGTATCAACCTGTATTAATTCTGCAAAAGCCTCTATTAAGCATTCCAATCCTTGAACTAAACCAAAATTTCCTGCATATGCCAATCTTATTTTCTTAGAAACTTGTTGATTTTCACGTTCGGCACCCCCCGCACTCTCTATTATTCTTTTTGTTGAAGGGATCTCTTTATAGCCATTATATGCTATACATATTTCCTTGTCAGTATATTTTGCAATATAGTTTTTCATATATTTTCCAACACATACAATGCCATTACTTTTTCTATAAAGGGTTTTCTCAAAAAATCTGGCTATTTTATATGGCCGGCCTTTAGGATTCAGCTGACCTGCCGCTACCGCACTTTCTGGCCAGATATCCCTAACTTCCAAAACTAGCTTGCATCGAAATATCCACTTTAACATAAGGCCTAGCAGACCAATAAAAATAGGCGGTGAAGATATAAACACAATTGACGGCCTCCATCCCCTCAACCTCCATTTTAAAGCTATTTGAAATGCTTTTGGAATAAAAGAAAGATAATGAAGCACATAGGAAAGAAACTTATTGTTATTCATCTCTTTCAATCTTATCCTTTTTAATGGATAAGTAGGCTTATCATCCGTTCCAATCGATTCATCTGATTTATGGGGAAAGGTCGTTATGACCCTATGTTCAATTTTTTGGTGCTCCAAAAACTCAACAAAGTCAGAGCTTCTAAAAGCCGCGGCGGTAATATCGGGATGAAAATAATAGCTTAGATAAAGTATTTTCATTTATTCCTTTGCATTTAACTATTAAAAAATCATTTTTCACTTAAGATGTTGATTTGAGTCCTCAACTCTTTACTGAAATTTACCATAATTTTCTCTGCTCTTAACGTCTTATTGAAGCCAATCGCATATTGATAATAAGTCTTTTCAATTGTCAGAATTGTTCCTGAAAACAAAAATTCAATTCTTTTGCTTGGTAAAACAACCTTATTTCCGGAAATAACTAATTCGTCTATGTCAGGGTGAAAATGAAAAAAAGCATGTTGCCTAGGCAAATCACTACGAGTACTGTTTATCCAGTCATGGACCACAATATTTTCATGTTGAGCTTCAAATTTTCTTAAATGTGTTAATCCTAATTTTTTGTACCCCGTATGACCTGCCGTTACCTGGCTTTCCGTTTCCTCTGTTATACGAACTTTTGCTCTTCTTGCCACTCTAAATCCTCCCCATATTTCTGATTGTTCATATTCATCAATCTTAACAGTATTGTGTGCAGCGGTTCCTCGTTCAGCTTGGCGAATAGCATTTTTTTCATAAGTAGACGTTCCCGTGTCTACAAGTACCGGTTTCCTGTTAACATACAACTCAAAACTTAAAGTGTCAGAATGTGCATGTCCCAGCTGGTAGTCCGGCCCAACATTTCCAACATCAACGAACAATTCGTAATCTTTTGTTATGTGCTTTCTGTATCCTGATGCCCTTAAATCTACCTTATTGAAAGAAATCTTCAAATAATCAGCATAGTCAAACAATTGTTTTGAACTGGGAGCAATATCATAGGCACAATCATTTACCATGGGGATATTTCCATTATCGTAGGTAACCGCTTCCAACCAGCCGAGCATTTTATTTGCTTTCCTATTCATAAACGAATTTAAGTCATCGTTTTTCCATGGGTTTTGATTAATTAAATTGATACAATCCAATAGTCGATGAAGCAATATTTGATGATACATGGGTGAAAGTTCATAATGGGCACCATCATCTAATACCTGCTCATGCAATTCTTCTTTCAATATTTTATAGGCAATATCATAAAATTCTTCATTTTTAAAATAATATGCTCCAAACAACATGGAATACCCATTTTCCAATAAATGATTCCCAAGTAGGTGATATTCCAAGTTATCCTTTAACCTAAGGTAATGATGATATAATTTTGTATTTACTTTTGTGTTTACAATTCCATTCTTAGACAAAAACTTAATCCAATTAATTCCTCTAAGTGAAATAGGATAAGGTTCGAGTCCGTCCTTTAAGGTGTCGTCCTGTGCAACATAATTTTTGATTAATGCCAACCCCTCTTCTACACTTATTTGGTATTGATGTAAGAAATCAAAATAGTTAAGGTTATAAGTCCAAAGCTTTCCATAATTGCCAAAATTCCAATCAACGGTCTCTTCGAAGTGTTTGGACAGGTTTAAAAACTGAAAATTATCTTTTCTATGATAAGATAAAGGGTTGATAATCCCACCTTCCCAAGCCAATATTGAAAGCTCTTTTGGGATAACGGCATCATATTTTCTTTTGAAAAATTTATTCCTAAAGAAATATATCAGCCGATAGTAAACCTGTTTAAACCGTAAAAACTTGAGCGTATGGAATAGCAATATTAATTTACTCCCACCCATTTGCCTTGTTTCAAAGATTCAATAGCAGCGAATGAGGCTCTAGTTGTATTAACTATTTCGTCAAAAGGAATAATTGCCTTTTCCCCTTTTTGCTGCTGCTTTATTAGCTCTTGAAACTGATTGAAGTGTCCTTTATCCTGCTTCGAGGAAGAATTTTTCCCATTTTTAAACCCGTAAGACTTAAGTTTTCTCCAATTGTCCATAATCAAGGTGCGTTCTTGCGAATAGACCTCAACGCGTTCTTTCGAATAGGCTTTGCTTCCGTTCGCAAAGTAATTGATTACTGCATTTGAGCCGTTTTCATATCGAAGTAATATACTAGCATTATCTGAATTCTCCTTTGGATACTTCCCCATAGCATTCATACAAACTGCTTTGACTCGACTGCCAGTTAAATAGGTACATAAATCAATATAGTGACATGCTTCACCGATAATTCGGCCTCCTCCTACCTCCATATCATGTACCCAGACGTCAGCAGGAATAAAACCTGCGTTCATGGTAGCCACAATATTTATCGGAGTATTATCATTCCCCAAAAACTTCTTCATGTTTTTTGCCAAAGGAGCGAACCGTCTGTTAAAACCTACACTTATGTTGACATTATGGTTTTTATATTCAGCAATAATAGCTTCCAGTTCGTCTTCGGACAAGGCCAATGGTTTTTCGACAAAAACGCTTTTTTGTGCCCGAATGGCTTCCAAGACCATGGATGCATGCGTGTTATGCTTTGTTGTAATAAAAATCAAATCAACCTCTTCATCTTTTAAAATATCCTTGTAGTTTGAGGTTGAGTTCGCAATAGAATGGCGTTTTGCCATAATAGTTGAGGATAACCCTCCAGAACTTGCGATATACTTTACTTGGGCATCTATTTTTTTAAGATTGGGCAATACTGTTGAACTTGTAAAGTTTCCAGCTCCAATAATACCAATAACGCCTTTTTTCCCTTCGAAAGATTTATTTGTAATCGCTACAGTACAGGTGGGTTCTTTGGTTTTGTCATATTCCAAAATTGAAGCTATGGATCTGGAGTTACTCATATCTCCATAAATCTTTTGAAATTCCTTAAGAGACACCCGCTCGGTAATCAAAGGTTTTACTTTCAAAGTGCCCTTGGAAATTGCATTTAAGATAGCTTCAAAATTTCGCTTTTCTGTCCAACGAACATATCCTATTGGATAGTCGTTTCCTTTTTGCTCGTATTCTTCATCATATCTTCCAGGGCCATATGAACAAGATACTTGAAACGAAATTTCTTTTTCATAAAAATCTGCTCTACTTATATCTAACCCAATTACTCCAACCAAAACCACTCTTCCTCGCTTTCGGCACATTCTCGCAGATTGCGAAATAATCTCATTGCTTTTGTTGGAAGCGGTAATAATCACGCCATCTGCGCCGACATCATTTGTATAGCTCTCAATAAATTTTACCTGATCCGTTCCTTCAGAAGGGTTTATAGCGATAACCCCTTTTTCATTAGCTATACGAACTTTTTCAGGATCAAAATCAAACCCTATTACGTTACATCCATTGGCCAACAATAGTTCTGCTGTGACCAAGCCAATCAGCCCAAGACCTACTACTACAATGGTCTCTCCAAAAGTAGGGTCCAAAAGACGTATACCCTGTAGTCCTATAGAACCAATTACAGTAAACGCCGCCTCTTCATCAGTTACATTATCTGGAATTTTGGCCACCAAATTTTTTGGGACATTTACGTATTCGGCGTGATTTCCATTTGAAGCCACACGATCTCCCACTTTGAACTCAGTAACTCCTTTACCAATTGCAGTCACTTCGCCTACATTGCAATAACCAAGGGGCAGAGGTTGATTGAGTTTGTTGAAAACAGCCTCCATTGTTGGCTTCAATCCATCAGTCTTGACCTTGTCCAGGACCATTTTCACCTTATCTGGTTGTTGGCGTGCCTTAGATATAAAATTGGCCTTTCCAAATTCGACCAACATTCTTTCAGTGCCAAGTGAAACCAATGATTTTGTGGTTTTTATTAGCACACTTCCCGATTTTGGAGTTGGCACAGGGACTTCTTCTAAAATGGTCTCACCGTTCTTAAGGTCTTGTATTATTTGTTTCATGTCAAGTTAATATGTCCAGCTATTCTTTTAGAGATTTCTTTATCTCTCTGATTGCATCATACTCATTTCCCCATCCTTCGATTCTTGCATTATCTTTTTTGTTATAATTCAAAAACCAAAGCTCTATTATTTGTATTGCCGATGGGTAGTCGTTTAATAATTCGATGTATGATGCGGCGTTTATTGTCCTATATTCTTTTTGGTATGGTATGGCAACAATTTTGTGGTCAATTTCACCTTCATCAATAAGTTTTAACATTGCTATAGGTATTACCTCAACAACGGTTCCTTTTTTAAGCTGTTTGGAAATAATGAGTATATCTAAAGCATCTCCATCTCCACCTATTTCCTTGCCTGAAACTGTTGATGGCACAAATCCGTAGTTGGCGGGGTACGGCAAAAATTCAATTATTCTATCAACACCGTTTTCTTGATCTATCACAAACTTTTTTGAGAAGTGGTCATATTCAAATTTGGTGCTTGTCCCTGAAGAAATCTCTACTATGGCGTTAACGGTTTTTTGGCTGCGAAATGCTGGTATTTTATAATAGTCTACTTTACCCTTGCAACTCCAAAAAAGACATACAAAAAAATTGAAAAGAAGCAGAGTTTTAGAGCTATTTCTCATATTATATTATCAAATATGGGCATTTGTATAATGTCGGACCAAATCATTTTTCAACCGCATTCATTACTTTGAAATCTTCTCGCCAAAACAGGTTATGGTATTATTGACGATTATGATTTGAATAAAAGATTGTGCGCGCGTTCCCAGAATTAGTAAGTTATGGCAAAACATAGTCTTCCAGCCTGCCTAGACCATTCAAATCACTTCCGTTCAATGCAATTAAATCAAAATCAACAGACTTGTCTTTATTAACATTTACAATTATAAAATTATCTTCTTTTCCACCCCCCATTCCACTTGCTATCAACACTATATTACCTTCCTTATGGTACATATAGCCTACATCACTGTCACCGGTATCTCCTGCAAACATAAAAGTGGGTTTGTTGGTGTTTTCAAAAAGACTGTAAATATCGTCCCAAAAATTAATTTCTTCATCTCTTCCTGACACGGAGTTTAATTCAAAGTTTTTAAATATATTGTCATTTTTCCACCATAAAACTTGATGAAAAAAAACAAAAATATTATCCACTTC
The DNA here is from genome assembly GCF_004804315.1 of Flagellimonas onchidii. GTDB lineage: Bacteria > Bacteroidota > Bacteroidia > Flavobacteriales > Flavobacteriaceae > Flagellimonas > Flagellimonas onchidii. The sequence goes on along the minus strand of NZ_SRXX01000014.1, from coordinate 89,361 downwards.
CCCACTTTTTGAGGCCACTAATTCTCTTAGCCACTTTAATTGATTTCCCGAGATGTTCCACTTGTCCATGTTCGGGTCAAGTGTTATAAATAAATCGCTTTTATGTATAAAACTATAATATGTCTTCCCATATCTTCTTTGGTAGATTGCTTTTTTTGTGGAGTTCCCTACGTCATGATTTCCAGGGGCAAAATAGATTTTTTTACCAATATAAGAGATGTCCATATCTAACTCATCCCATTCGTTTTCATCTTTCCCATCTTCTACCAAATCTCCAGTAAAAACCCCAAACTGAATTGATTCATTGTCTCTAATCAAATCCAACTTGTCTTTGAAGGGAGGATGTACTCCTATATTATTTTTTCCTTCACCGTGAGCCCCATAAATATGGCCCGCAACAAAAAAAGAATATTGAGCGTCCTCAATTTGCGTTTCAAAACAACCATAAATAAAAAGGACGAAAAGCAAAAAATAATTCTGACTCATAGCTCTAAAGATTTAGTTTAAAAGCTCTTTTTCCATGTGCGTTCGCTCTTGTTTTAGAGCCAATAAAGTATTTTTCAGTATTTCCTGATTCTGCTTTAGTATATCTAAAGAAAGAATTGGCTTATTCTTGAATTCTTTTTTTAGTTCTATCGACATGCTATCCATTTCATTCTTATATTTTTTTGACAATTCTTCCAAGTAATCTTGTTGGCTAACTTTTTCCAAAACGGCAATCAATGCGTCTCTGTATTGAGTATCTCCTTTTGATTTCCAATAATTCCTAAAGTTTTTGAGTGGCTTCCCAGAATTGCCATCAAAAGAAACCGGTTCGATTAATGAAGTAATTGGGTTGTAGTAAAAGCGGAGGTTATGAGCTATAAGCCCATGGACACTACCAAACAAATTGGCCAGTGCGGTATATTTGGCAACCTTTTCCACATCAAACGCCATAGACGTTGACAATTGTCCTGTTTTGTATTTGTTTAATAGGTTTTTAGCCAAAGTAAACTGCTTTTTTAAGGCATCATCCTTGAATATCGTCTGCAATGAATATGCAGTGACGGTCATATCATCGCTTTTGCCGTATTTAGGGTTGTACTTTCCGACTGCCGTGGTCCCTGTAAGATTTGCCAATTCGTGTATTTTGGCATTTTCTCTCCACATATCCTCCTCAGTAAGCTTCAATATTATTCCTACTTTGTGCTTGTTACTTTCAATCAAACGTTTGTCAAAGGTTTCCTCAATTGCATAAATCCCGATTTCTTTGTTTAGGATGGTATCCAGGTCTTTCATGCTCACCTGAAGAACTCCTTCAACAAAACCATAACGTAGACCCATAATTCCTTCATCCTTCATGGCCTTATGGTACAACCATTCATTAAGATATCCTCTTGTTTCCGGGTGATGTATAGAAAATTTACGCATCCCCATGATGGTCTGGTCATCTTTTAATTTAATCCTAAAACTCCATTTGTCACCTTCTAAGTGATCCGTCCAATCTCCTTTCAATCGTGCTTCCGCTTTATAATCCTTATTGTTATAATTTAAGTTTATAGGAACAAAATCTGTGTCTTCCGTTTGCAACACTCCCACGGTTAAAGCTCTGTCGCGCTTTTCTTTTATTTTTTTAAAATGCTTTTCCTTTAGCATCAGCCGAAAAGACATTAGGGTTGTTTTGGGGACGAAAACGGGAGCTTTTACATCAATTTTTTTCGGACTTGATTTAATGGATAACAATAAACCAACAGCTATTATTCCTACAGCAGTAATCCGAAAAAATGAATTTTTATTGTTTTTGACCCTCACAACCTTAATACATTAATGTCTTTCAATGAAACTGAAATCTATATTGCCCAATTTTGACAATGCATCTTTCGATTTCACTAAATCTTCGATACTGTTATATTGAACATTTAATGCAAGCTCAGATATCTCACCAGATTCGTCTATCCTCTTAAGGTTAATTTCAGAACAATACTCCTTAAGTGTATTTAAGATAATCGTTTCGTCAATTTTAGCTTTGGCATTTGTCAAAGTAAGTATTAAGTTTTGTTGAGAGCTATTGTCCCTGTTCATTTTTCTTGTAAGTATTATAAAAAGAAAAACAAATACAATTCCGATTAGTGTGACCTCTTTTTGATCCGCTCCAAAACCAAGACCAATGGATATAGCTATAAAGAAATAAGCCAGTTCTTCAGGTTCTTTGACCGCCGTTCTAAAACGAACAATGGACAAAGCACCAACCAGCCCCAGAGAAAGCGCCAAGGAAGACTTTACAATTGTTATGATAATCATAGTCGTCAGACTCAATAAGATAATGGTTTGTGCAAGCTTATTTCTGTTAGACAACGATGCCCCAAATCTAGCATAGATGAGACTTAACAAATACGCTGAAAGTAGTGTCAGCATAAGATTTATTAGGAAGTCAAGAATTGATATATTATCTGTTCCAAACTGTGATAAAAGATTATTTAGTTCATTCATAAGTACTAGGATTATTATTCTGGGAATGATTTAAAATTGTTTACCCCATTAACATATTTAGAATTTTTACTTAAACGAAAAGGGAATTGTGAAGAAATAGAATATGCTTTTTTTTCATCTTTTAAGCTATATTTTAGCTCAACCACATTGTTGGTATCCTTTTGCAAAGATTTGGTAAAATTATTGATATTATTGGCTACATCACGATATTTAATAGAATAATCCAATGTTATCCTATAGTTCATATCTGCTGACAAAAAATATCTTCTGGAATAAGAATTAACCAATGTTGGCTTTAGACCTTTTGTAAGCTCCAAAATAGAACTCGGCAATTTGGAATCTGAAAGAATTTTCCTTAATGTCCGTAAATCAAAATTGTTGTCCAAACGGAATGGCGTAAGATTAAATGTCCATTTATCGCCTACCAAACCCGTTTTTAATTTTATTTCCAATTTAGGTTTTTCTATCTTGCCTAGCGAATCCCCGTACCACCTGATCCTGACCTTTTGACGATTTGCAACACCATCTACATTATCGAAATAAAACTTATAGTCCTCCGTATCCAAATAAATGTTGTTGACCTGTCTTTCATAAAAGACCTCTTTGAAAAAGGCAGAATTATTTTTGGTCACCACAACTAACTCTTTTAAAGGAACATTGGTGGGGACAATAAACTTTCTTTCATATCTCAGATTGTTCTTAACTTCCAATCTGCTATCTAGGTAATCTTGCATTATATTCTTACTGTTCTATAACTCTTGTATCCTTGCTATCTACTCCGAACTCCACTCCATACATTTTGTCTTTCACATGATTTATGGTGGAGCTTACTGTGCCATTGAGTACAAGGGAGGACTTATTTTCTATAAGGTGTTCGGTTTGAACACCTTCCAACAAAACTTGATTTGCTATAATATTTGAAGGTCCAAATTCAGGTTTCTTTTTAAACGCTGTAAATGCAAGTTTACAATTTTTTATGACTAAATCCTCAGCATGAATTATGGACAAATCCTTTCCTGCAATTGCAATTTCACTATCATAAATGCTTGTTTGCTTCACTTCCACCTTACTGTCCTCTCCCGCACTGATAGCTTTATCACCTGCATGCACTATTTTTAAATTTGCAAGATTCAAGGTAGAGCCCGAAACATCAACCGCATCGTTGCCTAAATTCCGAAAAGTACAGTTGGATAGTTTTCCGGTAACAAAGTCTCCATCAAAGGCATCAGATTGCGTATTCAGAAAGGTTGTGTTTGTCATATTAAACTTTGACCGTACAATATTGATCCCATCCTCACATCTATTGCCAGACATGGTTACATAATCCATGTTCACACGGCTTTCATAAAACGTCAAAGCTCCAGAAACCTGCCATAGGCCATGAGAAACATTTGTCAAATCTTGGAATAGCACATATTTTAGCTCAGATACTTTCTTGGCATTTAAAATAAGTAGCCCTTGTCCCTTTTTATCAGAAGAATAGATTTTGATTGGTGCTTTTTTTGATCCAATCAAGTTCAATGCCGATTTCGAAATTATTTTCCCCCCATCTACAATATCAATATGTAGCCCTTCATTTGCTTCGAGGACATATCCTTCCGGGATAAGCAACGGTTTATCGATTACAACCGAATCCTGGGCAAAAGATATAACTTTGGAATCTTTATTAAAAAACAAGTAAGGTATGTCACTATCCCATTCGTTGCGGAATAAATCCTGATTCTCGAAGGCTAAATCATCAAAATCCTTAAAGGGAACTATTTTACCGTATTGAGCATCTTCATCTCCCAACAATTTGTATCCCACTCTCAAGTCAAAAATATCCTTTTCAAAAATAAATCCTACACTCTTCTTTTTTTTGTGCACAAACAGATTATTAAAGCTATCAGGTAAATCAAAAACAACAATTTCCTTCGTATTTGGTTGAATTAGCTCTTTCTCTTGAGGTGCTGTTATATGCCTATTTTCTTTATGGGACAGCTCTATGATTTCTATGGGAAAATTAGAGAGATTTTTAATTTCCACCTCAATTTTAGTATCACTTTTTTGAATAAGCGAAATCTTTGCTGTTGTGGAGGGTTTTAAAGATTTTTCAATGATCAACTTGTTGTGGTAAAACAAATCCCTTTCAAAAATCTCACCTAGCGAAAAAGAATGGTTAATTACCAATATATTCCTAATCTCATCTTTATAGGTTTCTATAAGCTCCTCTAAAGAATCTAGCGTTGACAGTTTGGTGGATGTCTTGAAATATTCCTCTAAAAAACTTCTTTCAGTGAGTTTTAAATCTTTCACATAACGATTAAGGGTTCCCAGTTTTTTGTTAATAAAAAAGGGTTCTATAAGTTTAGAATCCCTATTATATGATAAAAAGAGTTCATTATCTTCGCCATCAGAGTATAAATTAATTAAGGAGTAGTAAAAAGCGAGTTTTTCAACATCAAACAAGTCAGAAAACTTCAAATCCCCGGCAAAATAAGATGCCATTTTCTTATTCACCTCAGCCGAGTCCAAGTTAAAAAGAGTAGTCTTTCCCAATTCTTTTTTGTTGGCAATCTTTTCCCAAAACGAAACTTCGTCGGACACCTTGATCAATTGCAATTTCTGATCTTGCAGTGTTTGATTCAATTTAGATTGAGGATTTAAGAAGTCCTGTCTTCGAATTTCTTTACTTTGAGATAAAAACCCTATCCCATTAGCTTCTAATTGTTTGCTCAACAAAAAACCGTAAACTGAGGTTTCAACGTTCAATCCCAACAATAAAGAATCTTGTTGAAACATTTTGAATCCAGTGTTGGGCTGGATAGGACTAAAGGTACTGTTGTCAATCGAATCTACCGTTGTTTTCCAATATCTTGAATATGGCTCGATTTTAGATATAACAATATTCGGTAACACTTGTTTCGCAATACGATAGCTGACACCTTCATGACTATAATTAACAGGTCTTTTTGCTAGCCTAAAAAAGTCTTTTCCATCCTTAATAAGCCCCTTGTTCTCGGGATATACATTAAAACTTATGGTTCTTAATTGGGTAGTGTCATTTTTTGATATTTCCTTGATCGCCACCAATTCACGCGCATATTCCTTGTCTAAAAGGTAGATATCATATTTCAGCACCCTATTTTTTTGGGCCCTGATTTCATTCTCATCCAAAACGCTGTCTATGGGAGCTTGGGAAATCAATTCTAAGTACTCCTCTGGCATTTCTTTGAAAAAAGTGTTATAACTCCCATTGTACAGGAGCAGAGATTCTTCTTTATTGTCCAAGGAGAGCTTAAATGAAAAAAAAAGAATGATTACTACCGCAAAAAAAAGAAGCTTCCACAGGAGCTCCTTCATTTTATTTTTTCTCTCAATATTCATTCTTTTTATGGAGCTGTATTATTTAGCAAATTTATCAAATTTATCGTACCGTTAACCATGCAGTTTCTATTTTATCAAGAATAAATTTTCGACACAAAACCGAAAGCTTTACAGGCTAAGAGTCAAGCAAACCTCCTTAATTTAATTTTAAATCCCCTTTGCAGGATAAGCCACATAAAAATGAAGAAAACAAAACCATATCCCATTAAGGCCCTAGGAAGGCTTGCCTGAGATAAGTAGTAGGCAAACACAAAGCAAAATACCGTGAAAACTATATTAATGTTGTTCTTTTCCAATTTGTTAAGGATTCTATCCAATACCGCCAGAAGAAAACCTAACATGACATTTCCAACAAACAGACCTGCATAACCAAAACCGCCATAAAAATCTACTATACTATTAATTGCAAGCGAACCGTCTTTGTCGCTCTTGGAAAAGTATGTGTAAAGCGTTTTGGTATCCTCAAAGTGTTCAAATCCAAAAACATTACTCAACATACCAATATTTGTGAGGCCGTAATGCTCTCCAACTTCTGGAAAATAATGAACATACATGAAAGCGGGTATGGAAAGTCTTCCGAAAACCCGTGTCAAAACAATTTCAGACAATTTCAATATGGCTTCAAAAAGGTTTTGAAATTGATAAGTGGTTGCAGAATAATAAAGAATCAAAAGAAGTGAGAAAAGAAACCCGAAGTAAATAATGTATTTTCTCTTTTTTTGCCTTTTTGAAAGAACTTTTCTTTTTCTTTTTTTTGCAACCAATTTTCCCCTAAAAACATGCCCCGCTAGAAGTAATGATAACATAAAAATTATCAAAGGTCTTTTTTGAAACAACATTAAAATCAAAAAGAACGATATTGAAAATAGGATTAAAAACGATACTCGTGAATACAAAGTATTTTTTCTTATAGATTTATATAAAGAAACTATTGTCACAAAAGGCAGCATATTATATACGATAATTGTATATAGATAATTGGAAGTAATCCCCCTTCGGGATGCTAACAGGGCTTCAGGTTCTCTTCCTAGCATTCCTTGGGCAATTCCAGTTATCACCACATCCCGATTAATAAATAAGTATGTAAAAACAAATAGAACAATGAGTATGCTAATAAAGTAATAATTGATATTACTAAGGTTGTCAGAAATATTTTCCTTAAAATTAAGATGATTGATGCATTTCACTTTTCCATATAGCAGATTCAAGCTAAACATATATGCGTATAGCACCAATAATAATCCGCAAACAAGAATAATTTGCGTTTGAATTATATCTGAATCGGATATCAGCTCTAGCTTGAACGAAATAAATGCCCTAAAAAAATAAGGTTTAAAAAAAGGAAATGCCAGTACCCCAATTACAGCGAAAATAATCGTTGCAATAAAAAAAACGCCAAAGATGTTCCACTTGAAAATTATTTTTTTAAATAGAGCTATATGGGTAAGCAGAACAACCAATAGAATGTATGTTGCTATCATCTAATGTTCCTTTGCAAATACAAATAAAAGATAATTAAAAAAGGCATAAAAAATAATTCCCCATTGCCTGCTAAAAATATTCTCAGTCAAAGCACAGCCCATTATTATGATGGTAAAACAAAAATATAAATAACTACCTGTTTTAACAGCATGGACCAAAGCGCCCCCCAAAATAGACAGAAAAAATAGGAGACCTACCACCCCAAATCTTAAGGAATAATCCAAATATTGATTATGTATGTTGCTTGTTGAAGAAATATTACTTCGTTGGTAGGCATCATGTAATAGGTCTTCAACATCACCTGTCCCTACACCAAGAATGTAGTTGTCCTTCACAATTGGCATAGCAGAGTTCCATAGCTTTATCCTAGTTTCCCTTTTCGCCATTTCTCCCTCGCTTAATTCAACAAACCTATCGCTAATTCTTCTTATCGGATAGTCCAAATAGGCATAGGTGAACGAAAGCATTATGATTGCCGAAAAACTTGTGATCAGCAACATCTTATGTCCTTTATGCTTAGTTAAAACATATATGATGGAAATGGCAACGATCAATGCGTTCAAGACAATTGCAGTTTTGGCTACCATCTGAAGAATAAAAAATGACTGCAGCCAAATCAACAAAAACAACCCTATTGCTGTAAAAGAGTTTTTTGTTTTAGTTATAAAATGAAAAATTATTACGTTCGAAAACATAATATACATTGCAAAATAACTATTGTGGATAGGCAATAATTCTGTGAGTTTTACCCCGGTAAATCTATATGACAAAAATAAATCCAAGGTCAATGGGAAGGTATTACTGTTAAAGAAAAAGCGATAGATTATATCAACTTCAAACAGGATGATCAACGCAAAGATTGCAGCACAATAGATTTTTAACAATAAGGAAATGTTCCTTACTTTGTATGTTATGTAAAAAAGGGGGAAAAGTAAAAAACTAATCTGCCTTCCTATTATATCGAACCCTCTCGACAGGTTTTCAGTATAAATCAACCCGAAAACGTTAAGTGAAAAAAACAAGATTAGACCCCAAAAATATGGGGTTGTCTCAAACTTTATCTTCTCTCCTTTAAGCACCAAAAAAAAATGCAAAAAGAAAAGAAAAAACACCAGGATTGCGTTTAGTCTATCAAAAATAAAACTTGAAGCAATTCCCAAAAGAAGCAAAAAAACTACATCAATACCCCATGTTTTGAGCTTAATCCAATCCTTAAAACTACTCATGCCTTTAAAAAAGATTCAAGTGCAATATAATCTTCATCTCCTAGATAAAGGTTTTTGTCCAAAGTTTTAAAATGTGCTTTTATTGAATCTAGATTATTCATTAAAAAAGCAATTCCCGCTTCTATTTCACCCTCAACTTTATAATCTATGGCTGTTCCCACTCCATATTCTTTTACTTTTTCTTCTAAATAGGTATCCTTGCTACATAGCAAAGGAACCTTATAGTACATACATTCATAAAGTTTGTTTGGCAGTGCCAAACGATTGTTCAAAGAAACCTGATGAGTGTCGTAAATAAGATATATAATATCAATTGACGCATAAATTCTTTGGGTATCTGTAAATGCATTATACGGCCCAAAATACTTGATGTTTTCATATTTGTCGGCATAATCCTCAACTACTTTTTGATATTGACCTTTGCCGTATATGTGAATTTCAATGTCCGTGTGGGCTTTATAAGTCTCAAAAAGCTTAATATATTCGTCTTTACGAAGTAAAAGCCCTACAATTCCAATTATAGTTTTAGAAGACTTTTCTTTTCTCCAAGAATCAGTTTTTTTTATCTCTTTGGAAAGCAACTTGTTCTCTAGAACGAAAACATCTTTTTTAAAAAAATTCTCGAAATGAAAGGTATAATATCTTTCAGAGGTTACTATCAATTTATCAATATACCTACCATAAAGCCATCTTTCCACAGCACGCAATCGCTTCGCCATAAAACCATTTCCAAAAACATACTCCCTCAAATCGGAAATCTCGATTGCGACTTTTGAGGCGTTTTTCTTTCCAAAAAGTTTAAAACTTGAAAAAAAATATAAAAGCAGTACATCAAGGTTGTTCAACAAAACCACCTCATACTGATTGGAGCTCACACTTTTTTTGATTTTTTTAATTGTCCTCAAATAGGTTAAAACACGTTTCACCGGACTAGATGCATTGGGAATGTCACCAAAATTAGTCCGTATCACACCAGAGTTAATCGAGCTGTCTAAATCAGCCAAAGTTCTTCGTTGAAAGTAAGCCAATGAAACCTGATTGTTTTTGGCCAAAAAATTAATTTGTTTTACAAACCTTGGGTTGGGTTGATGGGAAATAAAAAATAAAATTTTCATAGCTCTACTGTTAGGCTCAATTTTTCTTTTTAGAAAAAATTTGCATTGTATCTTTTATGAAATCTATATTGAACCAATACAGCGCCACTATATAGATTGCTACCGTCATGACACAACTCAAAATACCAACAAATATACCGCTGTAGGCTAACTCCATATAATAATTTGCCATGAACAATGATCCTCCCATGAGCAATAGCACATCAAATCTAAAATATTTGGGTCTTACAAAGTATTTTCTGCACCAAACCATCGTCAACCCACCCATTATGATAAAAGAAAACACTAGGGAGAAGGACAATGAATGTAATATTGATAGGTTAAATTCTTTAAAAATGTAGAAAAAGAGAACATGAATAAGAATAGCTATCACAAGAGTATACAGATTATAAGGCTTGAAAAACTTAACCTCAACAATACCTTTTAGCCCCTGGAAGACCGAATAGGGAATTAATCCAACGGCTAAAACCTTGAACACACTTTTCACATCCCTTATTATTTCCTTATTGGAAAGCCAATACTCCAATACAATGTCTATCCAATTATACAGTATGATGACTAATAAGGTAGTGGAATAAAGTATGGCACCTGTCATTATATTAATGGCTCTTTTTTCTTTTTCTTTAGTGTTATTATTACCTATGACCACCGAAGATAACTTAGAAACTGGCTGTAGAACAATCATAACTACTCTAGCTAAAGTCAAAGCAATTAGAAATGAGGCTATTTTATCCTGGCCACTTACAACCATTAATGACCCAATTGTCAATAATAGCATGTCAGAGAATGTTATTATTGACCTTGGAATACCGTAGTGGTAAAATTCTTTTCCATAACCCTTTACCATCTTGAAAGAAGGTACTCGGTATATTCTAAGTTTTACTATAATAAATAGCATCAAGCCAATTTGCAATAAGCTCATCGAAAACAATGAATAATGAAAAAAGGCCATCAAATCTGGGGATACTCCCAGAAAAAAGAACACAATAATCATTATTAAGCTGGCATTGAGCATATTGATTAAGTTGTATACGATTACTTTACGCTGGGTAAGAAAATAAGGTTGTACAAGGTAACTCAAGTGCAAAATGGATATGTACCAAAGAGTATAAAAGATATAATCCTCTTTGTCTCCTTGGCTGTCATATATCATTAACTCCAACTCCCTTCCAAATAACACATAAATGAACGTCAACAACAAGGTACTTGAAAACCACCCAACAAAGGAAACAAAGAAATATGTTTTGATTCTTGCTTTATCATTTAAGTAGATACTGGCATACCGAATAAGTGCTTGCGAGGTGCCCAGTTGACTCAAGTTGGTAAATGTAGGACCAACTCTCCTGAAGAGCATGAAAACGCTCAATGATGCAGCTGTTAGAAGATACTCCGCTTCTTTTATGAGCCAGAAATTAAGCAGAACATTCAAAACGGAAAAGCCTGTGCTGAAAAATAGATCCCGGCTAAGTTTATTCATCTAGGCTTTGTTTTTGAATGGTAAAATGAAGTTTACTGGTCTCTATAATTTCCGTTTGGAAAACAATTTTTTTTGAAGCCACTTTGTGCCCATAATTATGGCTTAACCAATAGTGTTCCTCTTCTGCTGTTGAATATCCGTCAAAAGTAATCGAGAAACTACTTTTCCCAATGCTTGCTACGACACAGTTTTCTTGTACTTTCAATTCTACATTTTCTGCAAAATGAAGATGTCTCGTAACCTTATGTCCTGATTTACATTTAACAATATCGGAACAAGAAAGTCGGAAACTGTCTTCATCCAAGGAAAAAATCCTTTGATATTCTATTGAATCTTCAAGTCTTTTATATCCATCGTGTTTACCAGAGATATGGATTTCCCCTTGATTTTGATTGATCACAACATCATATGGCTTTGCCATATCTGCTATACCCCAATCTCCTAGCAAGGGGGCAATCTCTTCGTTATCGATAGTTAATATATTATGATAGTTGGAGGACTTCATTTCATTTTTAAGTCGCAAATCTCCTGTATAGGTATAACATCCTGGATCTACAATGAGGTCTTGTCCGTCGATCATTAATTCAAAACTATACAAATCATTATGGCCATGCCCACCTCTTCCATTCATGCCAACTTCACCAACATCAACCATAAAAAAATTGTTTTGGTCTTTTGCAATGGTATATCCTCCTTTATCATAACAGGAAAATTGTAGCCCTTTTAATGGATTATCTGAAATGTTTTTAACTTTCCCCAAACCAAATATTTCAATCGCGGAGGGACAAATCTTTGAAGTACTATTTATTTTTTTCTCGTTGAAAAAAAGGCTGGCCAATTGTAGAAGGTTCTCATGATTATTTAAAGCTAAACCATCATTTTGAAATATTGAAGCACTATCATTATCCCCAATAATAGGGGATAAGGAATTTGGTTTCATATAATCTTTTGTAAAAAGACACGCATGCCTTAATAGTTCATTGGTGGCGGATTGAATCGTAATTCCTAAACGCTGCATGCTCAAAAAACAAATTAAGTAGAGTTCCAATACCAGTCGGTGGTAAGGAGTCGATTTTTCAAAATTAACACCGTCTTCTACAAACTGAAGGTGAAATTCACTTTCTACCTTATTCAAAGCATAGTTTTGCCATTTTTTAGCTTCCTTGTAAAACCCTTTGAATATTGTGCCCAAAAGAAGCAAAGCTGTAAGGTTGGCAGTGTAATGGTTGCCTCGAACATCGGTGTACTCAATATTTCTCCACAAGAAAACACCGTGTAATATTAAAATTTCATTTAACAGATTAATTATGTTATCGGCTTCTTCCTTGAGAAGCAACAACTCCCGTAATTGTATCAGGTTAATAATGCGTATTGATACCTCCATCGGGTACCAATTCACTGAGTATGCTAAAGGATTATTTTGTTTCCAATCTATAAGGGTTTGATAAAGGTACTCAAGATTCTTAGTTTTATGGTCTATAAGATAGTGCCTGGCAACAGGAATCAAAAAACTCAATCGAGAAAGTTCCCAAGGGAATTTCACATCATACTCCAGGGATTTCTCTTTTTCGTAAAAGCTGTACTCTTTAAAGTATCTGTTTTCCCATTTATAATTTACTCGCCAATCGGAGTGCCAGTCAAATGGTTTGCCCAATTTATGGGTACTATCAAAAATTGGGATATTCCCTTTTAAGATAGTTTCAGAACTATTTCTAATGTGTTCTTTTATCGTTTCTAAATCAATTTTTTCATAGCCGGAGAAATCAGGAGTAAATAAGAGACTCCTTTGTTTCCAGACAGGGTCAGAGGTATTTAACTTATTGGAAATACTAATTGCTATTTTATCCCAAAAGTTGGTTTTATGATAAGCCTTTAAACGGAGGAGCTGTACGAGCCTGAACCAAATAACCGGAATTGGTTTGGACAAAATGGTTTTAATAGTCACGTAACTTAAATTTTATTAGCCGTTCTGTATTAAAAAGGTAGCCTGAGTTGTCTGAATCATGTCTTTCAGCTCAATGGACCATTTGCCATTGGTAATTGCTTCGTACATATACAGCAATTCTTCGTACTGTCCTTTTTCAGATGTTTTCGCAATAAGCTCTTTTGTTTTCACTCCGAAGCTCGTCAATTTCATAAAATCATCCATAATGATGGTTTTGCCATCAAAATGTACCTCTAGGCTTTCTTTTTGATAGCTTTTATTGCCAACTGCAAAATACTGAAGATTCCCAACAGACCCATCTTTATACTTCAATATGATGGACACATTATCGTCTTTGCGAATTTGATTATTTGAAGGACTTAATTTCTCTACATTTACTGAAACGATTGAAGATCCCGTCAAATAGGAAATTAAATCTATAAAATGGCATACTTCGCCCACAACCCTTCCACCGTGATCATGTATGGCATCTGTAGCGTCTTTAAAGCCAGCATTGATACGGTAGCTTATAAACAATGGGTTGATACGATTTTTGGTATGTTCATTTATTTCTTTGGCATATTTGCTGAACCTTCGATTGAACCCTGTCAACAAAAAAGGTTTTTTAGTTACGGACGCATCATCATAAAAAGCAATGATTTTGTCAAGGTCCTCCTGATTTGTTGCCAACGGTTTCTCAACAAATACGTGTTTTCCCGCCTTTAATGATTTTAGAACCAGGTCTGCATGATCTTTATGCTGGGTTGTAATGAATACCAAATCTACTTCATCATCTGTCAAAACATCATTAATATTTGATGTGGTATATTTCGCATTAAAATGGGTGGCTACGGACTTCCCCTTATGTCCCGTTCTATTCACTACAGCATAAAGGGCATACTTGTCCTTCATCTTTTCCATATTTGGTAAATGCATGGCAGTGGCAAAACTTCCAGCACCGACCAAAGCTACATTCAAAACGTCTTTGTTGCGAGCATATTGACTGTTTACCATTACCTTAGAAGGCTGTACTTCCTCCTTATTTACCTCATAGCTCAACAGCACCATAATGGGTTTCTCAGGGCCTTGAAGAGAGGCATATGCTTCCTCAACTTTATCTATTGGGAAAACTTTATTGATCAACAAATCGAGCTTTACTTTGCCCTCACCAAGCTGTTTGAGATACTCTGTCATGTTTCTATTCTCGGTCCATCTCACATACGCATAGGGATAGTCATGCCCTAAATCTTCATACTGACGATCATACCTTCCCGGACCGTAGGAGGTCGATATTTTGAAATCCAATTCTTTTTGATAAATATCCGCTCTTTTGATTTCCATTCCCGAAACACCAACCAGGATTACGCGACCTTTCTTCTTGCACGCTTTAAATGCGTCTGACAGTGGTTCACTACTTGCTGTAGCTGCAGTGAAGATCACGCCATCAGCGCCATATCCTCCTGTGAAATCGGTTATTTTCTTCACCAAATCTTCCTTTGCCGGATTGACTACCAGATCGGCACCTAGTTCTTTCGCTATTTTTAATCGATCTTCATTGATATCACTTACAATTGATCGAACACCTGAGTTTTTCAAAAATTGAACGGTAAGTAGGCCTAAAATTCCAGCTCCTACCACCACTCCATATTCTCCCATTCTTAAATCAGCGCGGCGTACCCCTTGCATCGCTATACCTCCCAAAGTAACGGTCGATGCGAGACTTAAATCGAGGTTTTCAGGCACCCTCATAGCCAAATTTTGTGGCACCACAACATACTCCGCATGGTTGGCTATGCCTGCACCAGCGGCTGCAACCTTATCTCCAACCTGAAAATTAGTAACCCCTTCGCCTACCGCAATTACAATACCTGCGTTGGAATATCCCGTAGGAGTGCCATATTTAACCTTTTGCTGAACCTTCGAAAACGCCCTGGAAATGCCTTGGGCTTTTGCCAAGTCGATTACCTTTCTAAGGTTTTCAGGTTGTTTCATGGCTCTTACCAATAGGTTTTCACCGCTATTTCCAACGCTTTTTAACTCCGTGCCTGCAGAAATACAGCTGTAAGACACAGCAATTAAAATTTCACCGTTAGATAATATTGGGGAAGGCACCTCTTCCGCAATTACTTTTCCTTTTTTAATAATCGCCTGTAACATTGGTTTTAATCTTGTTTTATATTCATTATCAATCTGCTAGTTGGTTAGAACTCAAAATTCAAATCAAGAATTGTCATTGTTCTGCCAACTACCCCAACTTCAGGATTGTACAGATAGATCTTTGTTTCTTTTAGAGCTTTTGGACTTAGCGAAAACACATCGCTAATCACCACTACATTCTCTGCCATTCTACTCAATGAACAATTTGACGCGATTGTTCTTGCCTTGCTTTCTTGATCAATTCTTTTTTCAAATTCCATAGGTTTTTCAGGATATACCCGAAATGCTATGTTCAAAGACTCTACCTCTTCTAAATATTGAGTTTCGCAAAAAAAGTAAAAGATTCTAAACTGGTTCTGGCCTATTTTTTCAACACCAATTTTTTCAACCCTAAAGTTATCCGTAAAAGAAAATCCGTAAGTGAATATATAATTGAGTTTTTCCGAAACATTCTCTTGCACAGGAAGTGCTTTTATAAATGCTGAATTTTCATTGGTCCCGCACTTACATCCAGATAAAAGCACCAAAAAAATTATTCCAATGAACCCTTTTACTTTCACTATTTTTTGTCAGTCTGGGTAATTCATTTCATTACTCCACAGAAGTCCAGAACAACTTTTTTGTCACTCTTTATGGTTTTAAACTCATCATGTGCCACAAGATAGACAAGTATATCCGCTTTCTCTGCAGCTTCTTTATAGTTGGTAAGCTTAAAAACTTTATGGTCTTCAATGTTAGGTTCTACGATATAGTACTCTTCATCGTTTGCATTTTGAAGCACCTTTTGTACAATATATTTTGCAGGAGATTCCCGTAAATCATCTATGTTTGGTTTAAATGCGAGTCCCATTAGGGCTATGCTGGGTTTTCTTCCGTGTTTTAGTTCAAACTCCATTTTAGAAGACCTTACCTTTTCCGCACACCAAAATGATTTATAATTATTGATTTCCCTTGCCGTTCCAATAATTTTGGACTCCATAGGATAATCTGCCACTATAAAATAAGGGTCCACTGCAATACAATGTCCGCCGACACCGCAACCTGGTTGCAAAATATTAACACGAGGATGTTTGTTGGCCAATGATATCAATTCCCAGACATTTATATCTGCTTTATCACAGATTAAAGATAATTCATTGGCAAATGCTATTTGTACGTCTCTAGAAGAGTTTTCAACTAGTTTGCACATCTCTGCAGTTCTGGCATTGGTCTTGTGCAATTCGCCCTGGATAAACCTAGAGTAAAACTCTACGGCCTTATTGGTTGAAACTTCATCAACCCCACCAATAACGCGATCGTTGTATACCAACTCATACATGACATTACCGGGCAATACTCTTTCGGGACAATAGGCTATGTAGAGTTTATCTTTTAATTCTGGTCGCTTCTCAAAGATAAGCCCCATCATTTTTTCTGTAGTTCCAATTGGAGAGGTAGATTCTATAATATAGAGATCTCCTTCTTTCAATAAAGGAATTATAGATTCTGTAGCCGCTTTGACGAAAGAAATATCCGGCTCATTTTTGTCTTTAAACGGTGTTGGCACAACGATGAGGTATGTGTCCGCCTCTTTTGGAGTAGTATCTGCTTTTAAAAAACCTTCTTTTACAGCACCTTCCACTGCTCTATCCAAATCCGGCTCAACTATATGTATTTTTCCAGCGTTTATTGTATTTACAACATCAGGGTTAATATCCACACCATGTACAGGAACTTTGTTTTGTGCAATCAACGCAGCTGTAGGCAGGCCAATATAGCCAAGGCCCATCATGACAACTTCTGGGTTATTGTTCATTATTAAATTTTTGAGATATAGTCTACAATTCTTTCACAAGCTTTTCCATCACCATAGGGGTTATGAAGCTTGCTCATTTTTAAATATGAGTTGCTTTCGTTAAGCAACTTTGTGGCTTGGGTTATAATTCTTTCCTTATCCGTACCTACCAGCAATACTGTTCCCGCATCAACTGCTTCAGGGCGCTCGGTAGTATTCCTCATTACCAAAACGGGTTTTCCTAAACTAGGTGCTTCTTCTTGAACTCCTCCGCTGTCGGTAATTATCATATAGGATTTGTTCATAAGCCAAACAAATGCCGGATACGATAAAGGGGCGATTAATTTAATGCTTTCTACACCATTTAAAATGTCGTATACAGGTTTTTGAACGTTGGGATTCAAGTGTACAGGGTATATTATTTGAATGTCAGAATGTTCTTCTGCCAAATGTTTTAGTGCTTCACATATATTGATAAAACCTTGCCCATGATTTTCCCTCCTATGTCCTGTAACCAGAACTAGTTTCTTATCAACCTCCAATAATGTTTCCAGCTGCTCGATTTCTTCGTCTGTGAAAGAAGGGGAGTTCACCTTATCGACGCTAAATCTCAAAGCATCGATTACCGTATTTCCTGTAACTGTTATCGATGCTTCCTTTTTATTTTCAAGAAGTAAATTGTTCATTGATGTCTTGGTCGGAGAAAAATGAATGTCGGAAATGACACCTGTTACACTCCTGTTCATTTCTTCAGGAAATGGTGATTGCATGTTAAATGTTCTCAACCCTGCCTCAACATGACAAACTTTGGCTCTAGCATAAAAAGCGGCAAGACTAGTCGCCATTGTCGTTGTTGTGTCTCCATGAACATAAACGTAATCTGGTTTAAAATCCTCAAGAACAGGCTTAAGCCCTTTTATAATTTCTGCGGTAAGTGAATATAAATTTTGATTGGGTTTCATAAGGTCCAAATCATAATCAGGCATTATTTCAAAAAATGATAGTACCTGATCTAGCATTTCTCGATGTTGAGCTGTAATGCAAACCTTCGTTTCAAATTTTTCAGGAAATTTTTGGAACTCCTTAACCAAAGGAGCCATTTTAATAGCTTCAGGACGAGTGCCAAAAACTATTAGATTGCGTTTTTTTTTCATTGAGGCCGCACTTTATTTTTCAATTAGTTTATCAAAAATTATTTTCTATAGCTTTTTAAATATTTGCCAAGGCCAAATAAGCCCAATATTCCTATCGTCAGTCCTAAAAACACAAGAGGCAATAAAAACTTATAACTTTTCCAAACTCCTTTTTGCTCAACTCCTCTATTTGGAAAGTCGCTAATTACATTTAAAATTTTAGATGTGTTCGCGCGTTCCTCATTAAGCTCTACCAACTTTTCTTTGATAACCTCTCTTTCTTGGACCAATGCTAGTTCTTTATTTTGGGATTCTCCATTCTCAGCCAAATTGATTTTGGTCCCCTGCATAGGCTTTTCTGCTTCTTTTTCCAGAACTCGTTTGTAAAGGCTTTGAAGGGAATCGATCTCCACTAATTGTTGCATATAAATAGAATCTTGAAGCGCAATATTCTCCTCATTTATTTCCTTTTGACGCTTAAAATAGTCATTAATCGAGATTGAACTGATAATTGCTGGCTGTGCTTTTTTGGCCACACGGTTATCGGTGCTTATTATTGATATTTGATGAAATCTTGCATCCAGTGAATTGAAGTTTTTAAGATAGTTCTCAAAATCGATGGTTTTAATCGTTGTGGTGTCAAGCTCCTTTATAAAATTGTCGAACAGTTTTATTTTCTGGTTTTCATCGGAATATGAATCTACAAATATTTTTTTGATACTCGCAGCTTCCTTGCTGGTAATATCCAAGGCAGTTGCCAGGGTAACAGAGTCTTGTGCCCTTGCTAAATCATTATAAAAATCAATGTTATTGTATAACTGTTGAACACTATTAAAATTAGGCTCAACCACCATTTTAGAAATGTATCTTTCGGGTAGATAGTTGTCCAGAAAGTAGCCACTTACACCTCCCACAACAACAGCAATGGTGAGAATTACAAAATGTTTCTGGATAAAAAGTAATAACAATATCAAAAGGTGGAACAACCCTTTGAAAATACTTCCAATAAAATTGAAAAATTTTTGAAAGCCTCTTCCTATGATTTGAAATAATTGTCCCAAATCAATTTCGTCCGATGTGTTTTGGTTTGATGGTAGCTCAGCCATGTTGCTCGTTGAATATTTGTTTTAAAATTCTATCTGTGATTAAGTATGTGGGTTTTACACCGGTTGTTCCTAAACCTCCCGAGGCCAATGTACTCCCAGTTTCCAGTGGATTGTCCGAGGCGTAATATGCATATCTAACCTTTACATCTTTTTTGATACTCTTTCTTACCTTGGATGCGGATTGAATAGCTTTTTGATAATGTACTCCTTCCATCTCCAACCCTATGACATTCCATGTGGATTCATGGAAAAATCGAAGAATGTCCTTGTTTTGCAGAGATGTGCCTAAAACTGTTACCATTGTCCCTTCCAATACTTTTAGCCCATGTCCTTCAAAATCTGTGGCACAGAGTTCGTTATTAAATGGGTAATTGTCTGCTGTTCCTTCAAAAATATGAGCTGACGGAATCATTAAGTCTCCCTTGCCCCCTTCTAAAATACCAGCTTTCCCCATTATGGATATTGAATCAACATTCAAATATTTTTTTTGACCTTTTTCTTCTATTGGCTTCAACAACTCATCAATAGTTTCGTATGCTTGCTCTCCAAAAGCATAATCCATTACGAAGATAACAGGTTTTTCTTCCTCGGGAATGTCCTTTGAAAGAGAATAGCAGCAGGTATCCTTTCCAAATCTCGCCGAATCAAAGATTTGTACATCTATGTTCGCACCAGAAGCATCGTCAATGAAAATCATGCCATTTTTTTCCCCAATGTCCATCACTTTCTTTCTCAAATCCTTGTTTCCGGAAGAGCTTAGGGCTTCATAAATATCCAGAGATTTGGTGTCAGGAAACTCTTTGAACAGCGCTTTTTTGGCAAATAGGGAATTCATTACACTGTGCATGTTGGCACTTATGATATGAATGGGCCTATGGAGCAGTTTATTCTTAATCAGTGTTTGTTTGATCATTGCAGCCCACCGTTCACCGTGGATGTGGTGGCCTAATCGCTCACGTAGCAATGGACTAAAGGTAATTGTTCGTTTGTTACCGGTGGTTTCTTCCTCGATGGCCAATTTTCCCAACCAATAGATAACGTTTAAGAAGCGATCCGGTTCAGGAGAGGTCTTTAATGCATTGTGAAGTTCTACCACCTCATCAAAGGTTCTGCCCAAAATGTTGGCTGCATGAATCATAGCGATTTCCCTCTCAGCATCGTTCTTTTCTTCTGCATTGACAAAATCCGTCAATTTATCCCAATCGCGGATAGTGGCCGTACCGTCCTCAACCAAAACACGCTTGCTGATTTTTCCCGATTCTATGAACAAAAAGGTAAGATGGGTCAGAATATCATAAATATCACTCCTGCCACGAGTAATTTCGATGTTCATTTGTTCCTCGTCAATACGATAGCAATTTCTTCTTCTCTTTGGCGGGATGATAGCTTTTAAGTGGGACTTGGAAAAACCTTCATCCGAGGTAAGGTTTATAAATCTGCATTCTTCAATGCCTTTTGGCAATCTTTCAAGAACATATATTAGCCCGTTTAATTCTACCTTTTCCTCGGCAATGGACCCATAAATCTCAGGCCTGAGCAATAACAGGGCACTCCGTAAAGCATTCCCCGAGACACCGGAAGGTTTATAGAACCCTCTATTAAGGAGGTGACGCATAGTAATGTATATGCGCTCGATTGCATTTGTGGATTCTTGGGCTCTAGTAGTTTGTTTTACCTTGGTTGCCATAAATTGTTCTGGCAAAAATACATGAATTCCTACGAAATTAGAACAGTAGTTTATCAACTAAAGTTGAAATGGTGTAAGAGCATCCGCTACTCTTCGATCATTGGATAGGCGCTGAACTTTGTTTTGGCCTCCTAATTTGCCAATGGTCTTCATGTAATCCTGAAATCCCCCAACACAAATTTTGGTAACCTTGAGGGGTTGTAATATGTTCCCATCAATTAGATCAAGATAGTAGCTGTTCTGTTTTTGCATGCTTTTATCCATAAGATTGGAAAACTTTGCGATGTCAGATGGAGGCTTTTCAAATTCGATGAACCATTCATGGTAAGGTAGCTCTCCGTTATTAGGTGAAGTTTGGGGCGCAACGGTAAACTCATTAACTAACGCATCGGTTTGCTCAATAGCTATTTTTATGGCTTCTTCTACCTCTTTTGCAATGACGTGCTCACCAAAAGCGGAAATGAAGTGCTTAATTCTTCCTGAAACAACCACACGATAAGGATTCAATGAAACAAACCGAACGGTATCACCAATATTATAGGCCCAAAGTCCTGCATTTGTTGAGATAATCAATGCGTAATCCACTCCCTTTTCCACTTCTGAAATGGTAAGTCTTTCGGGGTTTTCATCAAAAAACGCATCTGCCCTGATGAATTCGTAAAAAATTCCTGAATTCAAAAGCAAAAGCATCCCTTCTTGCGTTTGGGAATCTTGATAGGCAAAAAACCCTTCGCTGGCAGGAAAAAGTTCAATACTATCTACCTTTCTGCCGATTAATCCTTCAAATTTGGCGCGATAAGGTTCATAATTTACGCCTCCATAAATGAAAAGCTGAAAGTTCTTAAAAAGCTCTCCGACCTTTTTGCCCGACTTGGCAGTTAGTTTTTCAAAATACATCTGAACCCAAGAAGGTATTCCGGCTATTACCGTCATATTCTGGTCTTCCGTTTCCTCAATGACCTTATCTACTTTGGTTTCCCAGTCTTCGATGCAGTTCGTCTCCCAACTCGGAAGCCTGTTTTTTTGAAGGTAATTTGGAACATAATGTGCCGAAATACCGGATAGTCTTCCTAATTTGATGCCTCCCTTTTCCTCTAAAATGGGGCTTCCCTGTAAAAATATCATCTTTCCATCCACAAAATTAGCATTGCCTGTTTCATAGATGTAGGATAAAATGGCATTACGTGAGGCCTCTACTTGGTACTTGATAGATTCCTTGGTAATAGGAATATACTTGGCTCCAGAAGTAGTGCCCGAGGTTTTTGCAAAATAAACGGGCTTTTCTGGCCAAAGAACATTGTTTTTTCCATTAATAATCTCTTCCACATAGTGTTTGAGCTCCTCGTAGTCACGAACGGGTACTTTTTTAGTGAACTCCTTATGATTGTCTATGGATTCGAAATTGTAATCTTTTCCAAACTGGGTCTGTTTGGCCGTTGAAATAAGTTGTTGAAATACCTTTTTTTGGGTATTGACTGGGTCGTTTGCCCATTTAGCTGTCTTTTTAATAATGTGTTTGGCAAACAGCTTTGCCGCAAACGCTTTTAAGGACATTTATTTGAAATCAATATAATTCAAAGGGTTTACCGGTTTTCCCTTTCTCCAAAGTTCAAAATGTAAATGTGGCCCGGTAGTAAGTTCACCTGTGTTTCCAATGGAAGCAATAATTTCTCCTGCCTTTACCAAATCACCCTGGGATTTACTCAAGGAGCCATTATGCTTATATACCGATGTAAGATTGTTGTCTTGATGCTCAACAATGATGACATATCCCGTCTCGGCTGTCCATTCTGAAAAAAGTACAGTTCCATCTGCAATAGATTTAACAGGAGTATCCTTTGGAGCCACGACATCAACCGCGTAATGTTTGTTTTCTGGGTCATATCCTTGCGATAGTGTACCGCTCACTGGCGAAAATAATAATGTGCCCACATTTTCTATATCGCGTTCGAACAAATTGTACTTGTCTTCCAGTTCAACTTCTTCCCGCAACAACAAATCTTCTCGAATTGGGGTCAAATCAACGGTTGAAGGGTCTAGCTTATATTTTTCAAAAAGGGAATCGCGATTTACCTCGTTATTTTCTATATCACCACGTAAAACCAGTCGAACATTATCTAAATACCTATTGGTATAATTAAGAACGGTGACTAAAGAATCTGTTTTGTAGGTCAATTCGGTTGCCTGCCTTTTAAGTCTGGTCGAGGAATAACCAGGTATATACTCCCTTAAGGGAGTAAAGGCAATTATGAGCGTGGTTAACCCAATGAGCACAATGATAAAAAGAGTTCCGGTAACAAAAACATTGAGTCTACTGAGTTTAAAGGATATTTTTTCCTCGAAGGTACTCTCATTCAGTATCACCAATCGATACTTATGAAGTAGCTTCCGTTTTATCTCTTTTCTTTTCTTTTTATCCCGGGCCATAATGGACAAAGATACTCCTTGATTTTAATTTTTTTTGTTAAGCTTTTTAAAATGCTTGGGCATTAAAGGTCGTAACTTCCTTCAAAAACTCGAATTTTAATAGATGGTTTGGGGAGTTTCCCGTTCTTTTTAGTAATTTTACGTTTCATTTTAAGGTGTAGATGTTATGATTGCTCAAACTTTTTTTCTTGGTATAGTAGGACCTTGGCAGATTGCGCTTATCGTTGTGATAGTGCTTTTGTTGTTCGGAGGTAAAAAAATCCCTGAGCTTATGAGAGGCTTGGGCAGCGGTATCAAAGAATTTAAAGATGCCTCTAAAGAGGATGAAAAATTGGAGAGCGGAAAGGAGTCTGATTCCTAATCCCATTATACATTATTAGGTTTTTTCTTACGTAACTAATACCCCATACACAAAGGGTTTGTCGACGAAAAACCACATTTTTGACGGTTAACACGCCGTAATCCCCCCAATTCACAACAAAAAGTTATAAACGCTATTGGCATATTCTATTTTAGCGTTTGATACTGGCGTTATTATATAATGTTCGGTGTATTTGTCTATCACTAGGCCGTTGGCCAGTGCTGATGGAAACATTATGAGAAACCTCATTTTAACACTGACTCTTCTTTGTACGTTTGGGCTTAAGGCCCAAGAACTGTCCCTGCTACAGTTTGAGGACAATGACTTGTACGGCAATGAGGTTACTTCCAATAACAGTGCTTTGCCTTCCGCAACTCCATTCATTCGACAGCTAAATGGAATGAGCAACAAAGACCTTATCAGGTTTGTCAAGAAAAAAGGCGTTTCCGCAAAACTTATCCGGATGGCAGACGAATATTACGACAAAATGTGGTTTGCCGAAGCCGCCCGTGTCTACGATATTGTTCTGGAAAAAAGTAATGAGGAACATACTTTTAAACTTCTATCCAAGGCTGGGGACTCGCATTATTTTAGCGGCAACCTTGAAAAATCATACAAATGGTACCATGAACTGTATGAAAGGTTCACCGATGAAATCTCCGAGGATAGGTTTTTCAAATACACACACGCTTTAAAGGGAACGGGACGTTACCGACGAGCTGCCAAACTCACTAAGATGTTTCGTCAAAAAAGCGATGCTGGAATGGAGGACTCGGACATGACCCCAATGACCTTTAAAAACCCCGCACAAATCAAAATCAAAAATCTGGCGATCAATTCAAAATACTCTGATTTTTCGCCCATGTTCCATAACGATTCGGAGATTGTATATGCCTCTGCCCTCGACTCCTCATTCTTGACCACAAGACGTTATCGTTGGAATAATCAACCTTTCCTTGATCTATATGTCGCCCAAGGCGATGATAAGGGAGAAGATTTGACCAGTACCAAAAAATTCTCTAAAAAAATCAACACCAAATATCACGAAGCGTCCGTTGCTTTTTCTCCAGATCAAAAGACCATCTATTTTACCCGTAACAATTATGGCAAAAAATTGAAGCGAGGTAAAAACGGTGTCAATCACCTTAAAATTTACCGTTCAAAATTTGTTGATGGCGAATGGACAGAGGCTGTAGAGCTTCCTTTTAATAGTGAAAACCATTCCAATGGGCACCCATCCATCAGTCCAGATGGCACAAAAATGTACTTTGTGTCGGATAGACCAGGCGGCTATGGGGGTACCGATATTTATGTGGTGGACATTCTTGAAAATGGAAAGTTCTCTACACCCAAAAATTTAGGTAGAACCGTGAACACCCGTAAAAAGGAAATGTTTCCATACATCACCGAAAATTCCCTTTACTTTTCTTCGGATAGGAATATGGGTATTGGCGGGCTGGATATCTATCAAGCTGACTACGCTGGAGATGTTTTCGGAGTTGCGGTGAATATGGGAGAACCCATAAACAGTAACAGGGACGATTTTTCATACATCATAGATAAAAAAGGGGAGAAGGGATACTTTGCATCCAACAGAAAAGGCGGAAAAGGAGATGATGACATATACTCCTTTAAATTTTTGGAGAATTTGAATGTCATTTCAGGAATGGTTGAGGATGATTCAACGGGTGTCGCCCTAGCCGATGCCACTGTAGCGCTGTTCAACAAGGACAAGGTTATTGTTGCAGAAGCCAAAACTGGCCCCGAAGGCACTTATATTTTCAAAAACCTTAATCCTTTGACCAACTATACGGTGAAAACGGTGAAGAAAGGATATTTTGAAAATGAAGCCGAAGTAGCCACCAAAAACAATGTTACCGTTAGCATTTCGCAATCTTTAAAGAAGCTAAAGGAAATTATTATTGAAGAAAAAGAGGTCAAAAAGATAGATACCGAAAACATTTATTTTGGTTTTGACCGCTTCAATATTACATCGCAGGCCGCTGGCGAATTGGATAAACTTGTTGCCATTATGAAAGAATACCCCGAAATGGTCATAAAAATTGAATCCCATACCGATGCCATAGGTAAAAGGGCATACAACAAATACTTGTCCGATAGAAGGGCAAAATCTACCGAAGAGTATATTATCTCCAGAGGCATTGATCCTTCTCGCATTGAAAGTGCCATTGGGTATGGAGAAGAACGCCTACTGAACGATTGTGGTAACGGCGTGCGATGTTCCAGAACAAAACATCAAGAAAACCGGCGATCTGAGTTCATTATCGTCAGTATGTGATAAAAACATTAAAATAAAAGTCCCCGATTCGGGGCTTTTTTGTTTTATGACTCGATTCACTTTATGCGCCTTAGACCGAACTTACGTTCAACTTGTATATAAATTGGTTCATTTTTTACATTCCGACCCCTTGGTCGGTTTATTAAATGGCTTTGCTGAGCCATTCTAAGCACTATTCTCCCTTAATGATGCTAAGTGTGCCATTAAGTGAAGCCCAAATGAAGTCATAATATGTTTTACGATCAATCCAGTATGTCATCCCTTGCTTGACACGGAATCCACTTGGTCGGTCATTCCTCAACCACGTGTCGCTGAAGCTTTAGCGGTGGCACAACGCAGGAATCTTAACAGTATGGGCATGCTTCGACTACGCTCAGCATCCGTGTGGAATGACAATTACAGATGCAGAACCAAACTTCCAACTTCTACGTTTTATCCATGGCTCGAAGCTTCGGCCGTCATGTCCAAGCAATTCTGTCGAAGAAGACCAACACAATACTTTAGACCCTTCACCAATAGCCCGAAGCCTTGGCGAAGGGCCATCCGTCAATTGGCAGGCCAAAACCATTGATCATTACCCTACTTTGGTGGATTATAAACAATTACCATTTCGACATGAAAAAGATCACACATTTGGGATTACTTCTTGCTATAATCGCTATTCTCTTTTGGGCCTGCAGCAAGGACGACTCCGCCAAACCGACACCAGAAGAGGAAAACACCGCCCCCGTAATCGAGGTTGAGTCCATCAGCATGGCCGAGGACATTGTCTCAGGAGATGAAATTACGAAGATAACCGCCACTGATGATGATGGCGACAACCTTAAGTTCACTCTAACTGGTGAAAACCCTTTCGCCATATCCGAGCAAGGTATTTTGACCTTGGCCGAAGACCAGCAATTGGATTACGAGAGCACAAAAGAATACTCCCTTAATGTGAGCGTGAGCGACACTAAAACATCTGCCAGGCCACCTTTACCCTTAGCGTGACCGATGTCAATGAGCCTCCTGTATTCGAATTGGAGTCCTTCCAGTTCGGTGCTGATGAGGGCATTGCTCCGGCCCAGCCCATAGGTGCCGTGATCGCCACCGACCCTGAGGACGATGAACTTACCTACACCATGTCGGAGAATACCAACGACCTGTTCGTCATAGACCCTGTAAATGGGCAGATCAGTCTGGCCGAGGGCAAGAGCCTTGATTTTGAAGCTTTTGGTGAGGAAGAGCCCGTGTACCATATTATACCGTACAGGTATCCGATGCAGACGAGCTTACCACGAATATTCAGGTAAGTATCACCCTTGCCGATGGGGACGAGTTCCCGGTATTCGAAGATGAGGCCTATGCCTTTACTGTAAGCGAGGACCTGACCGCTGGCGAAAACATAGGAGAACCGGTCTCCGCCACCGACCCCGAGGGAGATACCATTGAATACAGCATTGGGGCGAACGCCAACGACCTCTTTGCCATAGATCCCGCCACCGGGCAGATATTACCCTGGCCCAGGGCAAAGCACTCGACTTTGAGGCCTTTAACGGCGAGGAGCCCGTGCACCACATCACAGTACAGGCCACCGACGGCGACAACAACATGGCTCAGGTGGTCGTGGCCATAACCGTTAATAACATTGTTGATTCCCTGGCAGAAGACCCAAACTCATTTGTGACCACTTGGGAGACCACTATGGACAATGAGCAAATTACAATTGGCATGAATCCTAATTACACTTATGATTTTACGGTGGATTGGGGCGATGGTAACATAGAGCAAATAAGCGGCTTTGGAGAAATTGGTGTTTCCCATTTTTACGAAACTTCTGGTGTTCACACAGTAGCCATTTATGGTGATTTCCCGGCTGTGCTTATGTTTCTTTCCTCAACAAAAGAAAAACTTTTGAGCCTTGAGCAGTGGGGCTCCATTGAATGGCAGAGTATGAACAGTGCGTTCTATGAATGCAAAAACATGATGTACAATGCCAAGGATGTTCCAGATCTTTCACAGGTGCAAAATATGAACGCCATGTTCGAAAATGCCGATGCCGTTACCAATCCAGACCTCAGTAATTGGGATACTACGAGTATCACACAGATGCCCAATGTGTTTGCCCTTACAGATGCCTTTAATGGGAATATAGAAAACTGGAACACAGAAAATGTAACTGCTATGGAAAGTATGTTTCAATCAGCGGCCAATTTCAATAGGGATTTAAGTGTTTGGAAAACAGGAAATGTCACTGATATGCGAACAATGTTCAGCAATTCATCCTTCAATGGTGATATTGGCGGTTGGAACATACAGAACGTAACAAACATGCTTGAAATGTTTACCAATTCTAAAATGTCTGCTGAAAACTATACTGCTACTTTAATAGGTTGGGCGGAGCAGACACCTGACATACAGCAGGGCGTTACATTGTCGGCACAAAACATCAATTTCTGTAGTGATGATGTTGATATAATGGATGCCATAGACACATTGACCAATGATCATGGCTGGATTATCACCGACGCTGGTGGCGTGGATTGCCCACAACCCTAATTAGAATCATAATATTTTAGAAAAGGCACCGTAGGCTTAGGTTTACGGTGTTTTTATTTTGTACAGGCTGTCATCCTGTGCTTGACACGGGATCCATTAAAGTGTAAGATTCCTTTTTTCAAAGGAATGACCTGACCTGAATGTTCGTGGTATTTCTTTTTTTTAAATGTCAATGGTCAGACTGCAGAATCAGAAGTATGAAGCCTCATGCCTAAAACCCACTACACATCATCATAGTCTACTTTCAAGGTGGGGGTGAGCGGATGGGCCTGGCAAGTCAAGATCAATCCTTCTGCCACTTCGCCATCAGTCAAAATTTGATTTTTTACCATTTCGGCTTTGCCTTCAGTAATTCGTGCAATACAGCTGCTGCACACACCACCTTGACATGAATAAGGCGCATCAATTTTTTCTTTCAAAACTGCATCTAAAACCAGGGCTTTTTTATCCATGGTAAAAGAAAAGCTTTCATCATCGACGGTCACCTCTATGTTGGTTTTTCCATCCAAATTTTCCGCAACGGTATCTTCAGTATCGGATGAGGTGAATAGCTCGAATAATATTTTGTCTTCGGCAACCCCATTGTTTTTTAGCGTATCCGAAACAGTATTGATCATAGCTTCAGGCCCACAGAGGTAAAAAGCATCAAATGTGGTTTCCTTGAACTTGTTTTTCACTATAAAATTGACCGTAGAAGTTTCAATTCGACCAAACAGGGAATTTTCCTCTTGAGAACGACTATAGACATATTTAACAAAAAACCTATTGGTATATTTATCTTGAAGCTCTTGAATAGCCTTTAGGTACATGGTTTCTTGAGGAGATTGATTACCAAAAACCAAAACGAAAGTATTGTCTGGATGACCTTCCAAAACGGTTTGGGCAATACTCATTATCGGTGTGATTCCACTTCCCGCAGCAAAGGCAACTATGTTTTTAACTGCAGTATTTTGTTCAAAAACAAAACGTCCTTCAGGATGCATGACCTCAATTTCATCACCCGATTTCAAACTTTCATTGGCATAAACCGAAAAGGTGCCGTTTGGTACTTTTTTAATTCCCACAGTAATCTTTCCTGAAGATGGCGCTGACGAAATGGAATAAGCTCTGCGAACTTCTTCTCCGTTTACCATATGTTTTAGGGTAATATATTGGCCAGCGGTAAAGGTAAAAGTGTCTTTAAGGCCATCTGGGATTTCGAAAGTCAAGGCAACTGCGTTTGGCGTTAGTGCATCTACGGCAGCGATTTTTAGTGAATGAAAGTCACTCATGGAAATTCAATTTTTTTGCAAAGCTACGGATTGCATTTGCCAAAATTAATACCTAAGATTTTTATGCATAAGAAATTTATGTATATTTGACCATGGCAAATTCCAAATTGTATAAAGGAAGTTTAAGCACCATTATTTTAAAACTGTTGGATGAACAGGGTAAAATGTATGGTTATGAGATTACCCAAAAGGTAAAGGAATTGACCAAAGGGGAACTGAAGATCACCGAGGGCGCCCTGTACCCTGCTCTGCACAAATTAGAAGCTGAAGGTCTATTGGACGTTGAAGTGGCCAAAGTGGACAATCGCCTTCGCAAATACTATAAACTAACGGAACAGGGTGAAAAAGAAACGGTAAACCGCTTGGCTGAACTGGAAGAGTTTATCCGCAATATGCAACAATTGGTAAACCCTAAATGGAACATTCAATGAAACTTTCGCACGAACAGGTTGATCTTATTGCCCGTTATCTAGAATCAAAGGGCTTGTTTCAGTTTGACATAAAGTATGAGGTCTTGGACCACATGACGCTTTCCATAGAAAATGCCATGAGTACCAAAAACATGAAGTTTGTCGATGCCTTTGATGAGGAACAAATCAAGTGGAAAGAGGAACTAGGCCCTTTTCAAAGTTGGTGGCTCGGAGACCGGATTAAAGGCCCAAAAATAGTGTTGGTTTCATACATCCGAAGCATTAAAAGAATATATTTGAAAACATTGTTTACAAGCTTAGCTGTTTTTACAGTTGCATACCTTTTTTTGAAAGCCCTAAGTTTTGATCAAGCGTCGTTCTTACCCCTAGTTGGAGTGATATACCTTTTTATTTTGGTAAGTATGCTGGTAGCATATTTTGGCATGAACCGTCAAGGTGTAAAAACAATTTCGGCTAGCCTATTTAGGTATACCATGGGTTATTATGGAATCTGGCTACTTGTTTTTAACCCTGTTTTTACAAAGCTGTATTGGATTTATCAAAATGACCAATTTATTGCGACCTTTTTGTTCATCCATATTTTTCTCTTGTGTTTTTCTTTCAATTTTATTGGGCTATTCATGGGTCATGCCAAGGTTTTAAAAATTAATAGAAAACTATGAAACTCTCCAGACAACAAATCAATTTTATTGAAGATTACTTGATTAAGAACAAAGTAAAGTTTTGGGATGTTCGAATTGAACTATTGGACCATGTGGCTACCGAAATTGAAGACCGAATACAACAAGGTCAAACATTTGACGATGCTCTTAAAGAGATACACCAAGCTTTTGGCAATAAGATGCGTTCCAAAAAATTGAATAAGAATCGTACGGAATGGATTTTTAATGAATCTATTTACGCAGATAATTCTGGGTACAAAAAATTGATTATGGAAAAGCAAAAGGAACTGAACCGAGGTTTCAGAAAATCATTGTTTACAAATTTACTGATGGTATTTAAGAACCCTTTGTTTTGGTTGATTTATGGGATTGTTGGGTTTTCTTTATTTCAATCGATTCAACACGCTACCAATGTTGATTTTATTAAAAAGATAATTTTTTTGTCCTTGTTTATAATTCCTGCAATTCAGATGGCAATACCTTTTCTTTTTTGTTTTAAAGGTAGCCGGCACAGTCTTTATTTGAACTTATTGACAACTTCATCCTTAATGTTGATGAATATACCCAATATTATGTTGTATTGGTGGGAAAGACCATCTCCTTGGGTTTATGTTTTTCTGTACACGACTTTGGCACCTATTCTTATTGCACAAACCTTAATGATTATCCAGCATTCAAAAAAATACAAACAATTCTACTTAAAATGGAAGAGGGCAAGTTGATAAGAAGTCTTTCAATAAGAAAAATATCAATCAACTTATTAAAACAGTCTTGACTAGAGTTAAGTAGCTGAATTTGTAACAAATCAGCATAACCAAATACTAATACTTCGAACTAAATACCAACCGATGTTCAAGCGATTTATAGACCTTCAGTGGAAAGCCTTTTTCAGATCTTCTTCCTTTGGGAAGAGCCTAGCGCTAAAAATTATCATGATTTTCTTTGGGATTTGGATGCTTGTTTCCTTGTTAAGCATGGGAGCTGGTCTATATTTTATTTTGCGGGATGTGTTTCCTCACGAGAACCCCATGTGGATATTGAGCAAGTACCTAGTGTATTGGGTGTTAATCGAACTCTTTTTTAGGTATTTCATGCAAAAATTACCTGTAATGGACGTTAAACCCCTGTTGTCCATGCCCATTAAAAAAAGTAGCATTTCACATTATATTTTGGGACGTTCCGGTTTCTCGGGGTACAACATTTTGGCCCTGTGTTTCTTTGTTCCTTTTGCTATTGTTTTAATGATCAAGGGATATCCCTCCTTAAATGTAGTGTTCTGGCTGGTTTCAATATTGTTCATTGTATTATGCATCAACTATGTAAATTTTATTGTTAACAAAAGTGATAAAGCCTTGATTGTTATAGGCGGAATAATTGCGGTTCTCTATGGGCTTGATTACTTTCAGGTTATTGCTGTAAAAGATTTCTTTGGACCCATTTTTCATGGGCTTTACCAATATCCCATAGCCGTGGCTGTTCCCATTTTGTTGGCAATCATAACCTACTGGATTAACTTTAGGTATTTGAAGAATAAGTTGTTTTTGGATGCCTCGTTACACATCAAAACAAAAGTGGCCAAGACTTCAGAATTGGCTTGGACAAGACGTTTTGGAGATATGGGCACCTTTTTACAGCTGGACCTTAAGATGATCTGGCGGAATAAAAGAACAAAAGTGCAAGTCTTTATTTCCTTGTTGTTTGTATTCTATGGACTCATTTTTTACCTGCAAGACATTTACGCCACCATGGTGCCCATGTTTGCATTTTTGGGGATTTTTATGACCGGTATTTTCGTTACCAACTTTGGACAATTCATTCCAGCTTGGGATAGTAGTTATTATAGTATGATGATGTCGCAAAACATCCCACTTCGTAAATATTTGGAGTCAAAAGCAAGCTTAATTTCCGTAAGTGTGATTACCATGTTTTTACTTACCATTCCTTATGTATACTTTGGATGGGATAAATTGGCCATAAACTTTGGAAGTGCCCTTTACAATTTAGGGGTCAATATTCCGATGATCCTATACTTTGGTTCCTATAATAAAAAACGAATTGATCTTGAGAAAAGTCCGGTTGGGAACATGCAGGGTTCCAGCGCAATCCAATTTCTAGTAATAATTCCAGTTTTGGGATTGCCCATTTTAATTTTTTCAGCATTTTATTACCTGATTTCTTTAGAAGCTGCAGTGTTGGCCCTCTCTCTTTTAGGAATCATTGGATTCGCTCTAAAGAACAAATTGTTGAATACAATAACCGAGCAATATCGAAGAAAAAAATATGGGATGATAGCCGGATTTAAAGAAAAGAATAGTTAAAAATATTGTTCCCGATTACTGAGCGTAGTCGAAGTATGAGAGAGCACTTAAAACATTGATAAATTATAAGATATGCGTCATTCTGAACTTGTTTCAGAATCTCAATCGATTAATTGTGAGACCCTGAAATGAATTCAGAGTGACGCAATAATTTGAAAATAAAAACTATATGATTACAACTCAAAATCTAACCAAAAAATATGGCTCACAACTGGTATTGAATGTCGAAGCCTTGGAAATCCCGAAAGGACAAAGTTTTGGATTGGTTGGAAACAATGGAGCAGGGAAAACTACTTTTTTTAGCTTATTGTTGGATCTAATTCAACCCACTTCAGGCAAGATCATCAACAATGAGGTGCAAGTAGACCAGAGCGAGGCATGGAAACCTTTTACATCGGCCTTCATCGATGAAACCTTTTTGATCGGTTACCTTACTCCAGAAGAATATTTTTACTTCATAGGGGACTTACGGGGTGCAAATAGGGCAGATGTTGACAAACTGCTATCCTCTTTTGAAGATTTTTTCCATGGTGAAATCCTTGGACAGAAGAAATACCTCCGAGACCTTTCCAAAGGAAATCAGAAAAAAGCAGGTATTGTTGCCTCATTTATAGGTAATCCGGAAGTGGTCATTCTGGATGAACCTTTTGCTAATCTTGACCCAACAACCCAGATTCGGTTAAAAGCCATTATCAAGGATTTGGCCGCTAAGCAGGATGTCACCGTTTTAATATCAAGCCATGACTTGATGCATGTGACGGAAGTTTGTGAACGTATCGTGGTTTTGAATAAAGGTGAAATTGTAAAGGATATCCAGACCTCTGCGGAAACCCTGAAAGAGCTTGAAACCTTTTTTGGAGAATAAAAAAGGCGATGGAACACATCGCCTTAATTGATTTAATATCTAAGGTTATGCGCCAAATACGGATGGATCATAAAAAAATTGTGCCTTTTTTATTTTTCCGTTTTCCACTTGGTACATGCAAAACTCTTCCATATTAACTCTTCCACCTTCTTTAAAAGTGACATCACTTGTCATGGGTACTACAAAGTGATTGCCCACAACAATCGGGTCTCCCACGGTTCCTCCATGGGCTTCTTCAATGGAACTGGCCCAATACTCATAACCTTTTAAAATATTATCGCGCCCTGTTGTGACCTCATTGGGTACTCCTGTCATTTCTACGCTAGTAGCGTCATCGGCGTATAGATTATACGCTTCTAGGTGTTTTCCTTCCCGGCAAAGACTTACTAATTTGTTTGCGACTTCTTGTGTTGTCATTTTGTACTTGTTTTTATGATTAATAAATAAACTTGTTGTCATTCGAACGCTTGGTTCAAATAGGTGTTCAAAGGTTTGATGGCCTTAAAATGGTTCAAGATCTCCTCTTCCAAATTTTCTGAATCGTAAAATGGCTCTAGTGGAAATTCGGCCATGGCGTAAAATTGTTTGTTATAGATCAAATCTGTTTTTTCTGCCGTCGGAAGCAAACTTTTATCCAATCGTTTTGCTTTTTCTCCACTTAACTGCCCAAAATTTTGAACAAATGCTGAATCGGTTGTGATTTTGATTAATTCGGAAGCGCTGGCCGCAATATGGTTTCTCAGCTTTGAAAGCTCAGGGGGGCGTAGCATAAAAAGACCGCCCCCAACATGGATACTAGTGGCATCAATGCCTAAATAATATCCCGGAAGGATGGATTTTTTTCCATTAGGTGAAAACCCCGCCTTTAAAATGTTATGGTATGGGGTTTTGTCTTTGGAAAAACGAACGTCCCTATTAATTCGGAACATAGCTTTTTTTGGGTCGGCAAGAATACGGTGATCCCAATTAGTAAGATTGCTCAATAAGGCTTCTAGAAGACCAAGAAAAGGTTCTTTGACATCATTTTCATATCGCTTTTTATTGGCGTGGAACCATTCCTTATTGTTGTTCTTGGCTAATTCTTTGAAAAAAGAAGTGTAGGTTTTGCTAATCATATGACCTGCATTTTAGTTGATTTCATTTTGGGTAATCGGTTTGGGCATAATTTCACATAAGGGATATAAGACATCCGTAAATTCCCGACAGTACGTGCTCTTTTTATGAAGCATTTCTGCTTCCGAATCCGTAAAGGTCATCACATGGGTAAAATAGGTTGGATCATCCTGTTGCTGAAATGATTTGTAAAACAAAGTCCCAGGTTCATTTTTTTCAATTTTTGAAATAAATTTCCCTACAATTTCTTTTACCGTTTCAATAGAATCCGGCCTCACCTTATAAGGTACAAAAACATGGATCATAGCTTATAATGTTTGAATGGTTTTGAGTGCTAAATGGGCCAGGTTTTCCCAATTGTCATGGTATTTATAGTCAACCTCGAACCATCCGGCCAAAGGCTTTTTCTTTTTGAACGGGTTGAATTCGGACACCTCAACGGTAAGCTTGTCCAAGGGATAGTCTTTCCCGAACCTGAACACCATTTTCTGTTTTCTGGAGAAGAAAGCAAATACCTTTTTGTTGTAATGAATAGCTGGAGAACTCATCATTTTACCTTCGGTTACCTCAGGGTACTTTAAGCAAAACTGTTCTCGGATTTCCATAAATTTTTCTAACTCCATATCCCAAAGCTACAAAAGAGGTTAAGGTCAGAATAAGGGGAAATAAGACACTTTTAAGGGTTGAATGTGCCAAGTATTACCATTACATTTATAACTTTAAATGTGTTGATTATGAAACATGTAAGTATTTTGGTGCCAAAAGGCAATGCCATTTTGAGCAATGTAGTGGGGCCATTTAAGATATTGATGGCAGCAAACCAGTTTTTGAAACAAACAGGAGCGAGAGAAGATGATTTTTTTGATATCCATTTGGTTGGATTGGAAAATGACTATCCCTTGTACGATGGCTTATTCAGTATTCATTGTAAAAGTACCATTGGAGATATAGAAAAAACTGATTTAATCCTTATACCAGCCCTTAGACCGGATAAGTTGGATGACGATTTGGAACAGAACAAAGATTTTATTCCTTGGATATTGCATCAAAGAAACGTTCATAATGCTGAAGTAGCAAGTATGTGTATGGGAGCCTTTGTCCTTGCGCAGACTGGACTGATAGATGGAAAACAATGTGCCACACATTGGGCAGGGATGGAGCTTTTCAAAAAAATGTTTCCCAAAGTGCATTTGGTTTCGAATAAAATTGTCACAGACGAAGATGGCATCTATTCCAGTGGAGGGGCATTTTCTTTTCTAAACCTTATGCTTCACCTTATTGAAAAATATTGCGGTAGGGCAGCAGCAATTTATCTTTCCAAGTTTTTTGAGATAGATATGGATCGTGTGGATCAAAACCAGTTTGCCATTTTTCAAGGCCAGAAAGATCATGACGACTCGGCAATCAAGGAGGCTCAAAAATATATTGAAAGCAATGTAAAGGATAAAATTTCGGTGGAAAAATTGGCCAAAAAGTATGCGATAAGTAGTCGAAACTTTGTCCGCAGATTTAAGAAGGCTACTCAAAACACTCCTCTGGAATATATTCAACGCGTTAAGATTGAAGCGGCCAAACGAAGCTTGGAATCCACGGAGCAAAATGTCAACGAGGTCATGTACCAAGTAGGCTATGCCGATCAAAAAGCCTTTCGCACCGTTTTTAAAAAATATGCAGGAATATCTCCTGTAGCGTACAAATCAAAATACAATCGTAGTAGGGTCAATTTTGAACGTCCCACAGCTTGGTAATGTGTAGTTTTAGATGATTGGATTAATGGAATTTTGAGGTGAAGATTTCCCAGAAATAACTGTAAATCGAGCGGAAGTGCGTTTTGCATAGCAAAAAGGAGCATGGAGCGAATGAATTTACCAGTGGTTTTGTGATTTTAACACAAAAATTTCCTTGAAATCTTCTTGAATTTTTGGTTCGTTTTGTTTCAAGACAAAATGAACGAATCATCCAACGAACCAGAGCGTGATAGCCAAATAATATCTAAACGAAATTATCTTGAACAGATGTTGTTTAGTCGCATGTTTAACTGATAAGATAAAATAATTGCATTTTACCGATGAGCCTTATAATAAACTGAGCGTTTTTCAGTTAAGGTAAAACACGATTACCTATAATTTTGAAGCTTCAACATCAAGTTTTTATAATCTCTCTATTGGCGGGAGTCTTTTTTAACTCCTGTTCCACAAAAAAGGATGCCTTTATAAATCGTAATTGGCATGCCCTAAAGACCAAGTACAATGTGTTGTACAATGGCAATATTGCCTTTGAGCAAGGAAGAGAGGAACTTAATTCAAACTACCGAGATGATTTTTGGGAAATCCTTCCCGTAGAACGCCTCGAGGTTACAGAGGAAATCAAACTAGATTCGGAGGACAATAACCCCAACTTTATAATTGCGGAGGAGAAGGCCACAAAAGCCATTCAAAAACATAGTATGGACATTAAGGATGAGGAACGCAACCCTCAGACTGATGAGGCATTTTTGTTATTGGGAAAGGCACGATACTTCGACCAACGCTATATTCCAGCTTTAGAATCCTTCAATTATGTGCTTCGAAAATATGTTGAGAGTGATAAATTAAATGAAGCCACTATCTGGCGTGAAAAGACCAACATGCGCTTGGATAATCCAGAGTTGGCCATCAAAAATCTAAAAAGACTTTTCAAATATGAAAGCCTAAAAGATCAGGAATATGCAGATGCCAATGCGGTATTGGCCCAGTGTTATATTGATTTAAAAGTCAGGGATACGGCGATACAAAAATTAAAGATAGCCCAAGCTTATACCAAAAAGAATGCTGAAAGAGGAAGATACCTATTCATCATTGGGCAGCTATACAACCAACTAAGACATAAGGATAGTGCTAATTATGCTTTTGACAAGGTGATTGCGTTGAACAGAAAATCGCCACGGGTTTATATGATCAATGCACATCTCAAAAAAATTCAGAACACTGAGGTTACCGATGCAAATCGAGAGGAACTGTTGGAGTACTTGACCGACTTGGAAGAAAATCGCGAAAATCGACCCTTCCTTGATAAAATCTATCGGGAGATTGCCCAATACCATATGGCCAATGAGTCCGACAGCCTTGGCATAGCTTATTACAATAAATCCTTGTCCACCAATAAAACAGAGCGCAAATTAAATGCGTTGAACTATCAAAGTCTGGCCGATTATTATTTTGACATGGATGAGTACAAAACAGCTGGAGCTTATTATGATAGTACGTTGACCAACCTTGTGGTAAACACCAAAAAGCACAGGAGCATAAAAAAGAAGTTGGACAACCTCGAGGATGTAATTAAATATGAGGACATTGTACAGCATACCGATAGTGTGATCACCTTATATGAAATGCCGGAAGCAGAACGCAAAGCTTATTTTGAGGATTTCATTGCCGAACTCAAACGCAAGGAAGAGGAAGCGACCCAAAAAGAATTGGAAAGAACAACGGCTGGGTTTGCGGCCTTTGCCGAAACCAAAGGAGGAAAAGAAAATAGAGGGAAGTTCTATTTCTATAATATTACCAGCTTGGGCTATGGCAAAAATGAGTTTAGGACCCGTTGGGGCAATCGTGCACTGGAGGATGATTGGCGCTGGAGCAATAAAGCAAGGTTACTGCCATCCGAAGCTACAGGACAGGATGTTGCAGCTGGAGTCCAATCCAATACCGACATATCTGAAGATCAGAAATACTCCGTAGATTTTTATTTGGAACAAGTACCTACTGACTTTACCGTTATTGACAGTCTTAGAGGCGAAAGGAACTTTGCTAATTATCAGTTAGGACTGATTTATAAGGAAAAATTCAAGGATAACCTGCTGGCCGCTGCAAAGTTGGAACGGGTCTTAGACCTTGAACCAGAAGAAAGGCTGATACTTCCATCCAAATACAATCTTTTCAAAATTTATGAGGAAACAGGAAGCCCTTTGGCCGACAATATGAAGCAGGATATTATCACTAATCATCCTAACACCCGTTATGCCGAGATATTGCTCAATCCACAAGTGGTTTTGGAAGGTAATGCCGATAGTCCAGATGCTCAATATGCTGCTCTTTATAAATTATATGAAAAGCAACAGTACCTTCAAGTAATAACCCTGTCCCAGGAGTTTATCAATAAATTTACCGGAGACCCGATTGTTCCAAAATTTGAAATGTTGAAGGCAAATGCAATAGGACGTCTACAAGGGTTCGAAGCCTTTAAAGAAGCTCTCAATTATGTGGCATTGACCTATCCGAATAACGTCGAAGGCAAAAAAGCCGAACAAATTGTGGCCAATCAGTTACCTAAATTGGAATCCAAAGTCTTTTTGGATGATGCATCAAAAGGGAATTGGAAAGTAGTATTTCCATTCAAAATACGAGATAACGAAAAAGCTTTGAAACTTAAAAAACGATTGGAAGAATCGATTAAGGATTTGAACTACAAAAACGTTGTTTCCAAAGACATATACAATTTGGAAGATCAATTTGTCGTGGTTCACGGTTTTAGATCTAAGGATTTTGCCCTAGGCTATGCAGAGCTTATAAAAAAGAATAAGGACTACCGAATCAACGATGAGAATTTTGTAGTTTTATCCAACAATTACAAAATCATTCAGGTCCACAAGAATTTAGAATCATACAAAGAACATATTTCAACCCCAAAACCCTAGAACACAATGTTTTCAGATAACAAAAAACCTCGACCTATGACAGAATTTGGAGGACAGCCCAATAGAATTGAAAAGAACACCAAAATAAAAGGAAACATCACTTCCGAAGCAGATTTCAGAATTGATGGGAAATTAGAAGGTAACGTGAAAACCTCAGGCAAGATAGTTATCGGTAAAGATGGCTACATCAATGGAAAAGTAGAATGCGTAAATGCGGATATTGAAGGAAAGTTCAACGGTGAATTGGCTGTTAAGGACTTGCTTTCGCTAAAGGCATCTGCCATCATCGAAGGTACGGTAAGCGTTTCTAAATTAGCTGTTGAGCCAGGTGCTACATTTAACGCAGCCTGTACCATGGGCAAAGGAGTAGTCGAAGCTGCTTCAAGCACATCTAAGCTGCAGTCTGCCAAAGCAAATGAGCCAGCAAAAGTCTCCTAAGAAGAAAAAACCCTTAAATTCCTATGCAAGATTTTCGGGAATTGCCTTCCAAATGATTGCAATTATTGGAGGGGGAACTTATTTAGGTGTTTTTTTAGACGAAAAGTTTCCTAACGAACACTCTGTTTATACTGTTATTTGTTCTTTATTTGCGGTTTTAATTTCTATATATTTTGTGATTAAGCAAATTATAAAGATGTCTAATCGTTGAATACCATGGCAGATTCTTTTAAAAAGCGTCAATTGCTTTTTATAGTGCAATTAGTTGTTGGAGCTGTAATTCTTTATTTGCTACATGCATATTTATTGAATGCCCTGTTTTCTGAAGAGGAACTTATCATACCCTTGTGGAATGTCTATGTCTTTCACACAATATCAGTATTAATAGTCTATTCTATTATTAATTTTCGATTTTCAAATGGGCAAACTCAAGTCTTTAATGCGTTTATTTTATTGATGGTGTTAAAGATGTTTTTGGTTGTTCTATTTCTTTTGCCATTGTTCCTTTCCGAGGCTCCAAATAAGATTGGAGACGTCACTAATTTTTTTATTCCTTATTTCGTTTTTTTAGCATTTGAAGTTTACAGTATTAATCAATTTTTAGCCCATAAATAATCGGTGTTATTATTGTTTGTCAGTTAATATAATGTGATGTACATTTGCACCGAATTTTTAGAAGGGTATTTTTTAATCTGACGAACGAATGCGAATAAGTACTTTTGGCGCAGTTTTTTTAGGACTTTTACTTGCACTGCCTATTGCTGGTTTTGCCAACTATAAAGATGACACAGAATCAGATAAAAAATTTGACCCCAATAAAATGATCATGCATCACGTAAAAGATGCTCATGAATTTCATGTTATCGACTTCAACGGCAAACCTATTTCAATTTCTTTGCCCATAATTTTATGGACGGATAATGGCCTGACATCATTCATGTCAAGTAAGTTTCATCATGATGATAGCGGTAAAGTGGTCGTGGAGAAAAATGGCGAAAAATTTGTCAAGTTCCACGAGAAAATATACAAGTTAAATGAAGGTGCGGCTTCAATAGAATTTGATGACAAACACCATCCTGTAAATGCCTCAAAACCATTAAACATTTCAATTACTAGAAATGTATTGATGATGTGGGTTTCTGTATTGGTGCTTATTATAATATTTACTTCAGCTGCCAGGGTGTATAAAAAATCAGAAAATAATGTGCCTACAGGTATCGCCGGATTTATTGAGCCTTTAATTGTTTTTGTTAGGGACGATATCGCAAAGCCAATGATAGGTGAGCATAAGTATAAAAGGTATATGCCTTATTTGTTGACTATTTTCTTTTTTATTTGGATTAATAATGTTTTTGGACTTATACCAATCCTAAACGGAGCTAACCTAAGCGGTAATATCGCATTTACACTTACGTTGGCTGTTTTCACTTTTATTATTACAATATTTAGTGGCAATAAAAATTACTGGAAACATATTTTCTGGATGCCCGGTGTGCCAGTGCCAATGAAAATATTTTTAATGCCAATAGAATTGATAGGCATTTTTACAAAGCCGATTTCTCTTATGATTCGTCTTTTTGCCAATATAACAGCAGGTCACATTATCATCTTGGCCTTAATGTCATTGATTTTCATTTTTGAAACGATAGCGGTAGCACCAATTTCTGTTTTGTTCTCATTGTTTATTACAGTTATTGAAATTGTTGTGACAGCTATACAAGCATATATTTTTACAATATTGTCTGCCCTTTATTTTGGAATGGCAACAGAAGAAGAACATCATTAATTTAAATTTTGTAGTATGACTATTTATGGAATCGCAGCTATTGGTGCTGGTTTAGCGGCTATCGGAGCCGGTGTTGGTATTGGTAACATCGGAGGAAGAGCTATGGAAGCAATGGCTCGTCAGCCAGAAATGCACGGAAAGATTCAGTCTTCTGCGCTAATTCTTGCTGCTTTCGTTGAAGCGGTAGCGTTATTCGGTGTGGTTGTTGCTCTATTGCAAGCAGCTCCTGCAGCCTAAATGATTTTGATAAGGAAGCAACGGTTGGTTGCTTCCTTATCTATTGCTTATAATAGTTAAGACAAAATTTGAATTAGTTAAAAACACTAAGAAATGGATTTAGTAAGCCCAGGGTTTGGATTGGTCTTTTGGACAGCAATTACATTTTTAATCCTTTTGGGGATTTTAAGAAAGTTTGCGTGGAAACCTATTTTAGGTGCCGTAAGTGAAAGAGAGGAGTCTATAAAAAGTGCATTGCAGTCTGCTGAGGATGCCAAAAAAGAAATGCAAAATCTTCAGGCGGACAACGAACGTATCCTGAAAGAAGCAAGAGCTGAAAGAGACGCTATGCTCAAAGAAGCAAGAGAATTGAAAGAAGGTATCATTTCCGAAGCAAAAGAGCAGGCTAAATCTGAGGGAGATAAGATGATTAAGCAGGCCCAAGCTACTATCGAAAGCGAAAAGAAAGCAGCCGTTGCCGATATCAAAGAGCAGGTAGCCAATCTTTCCATCGATATTGCGGAAAAAGTAATCAAAGAAGAATTGTCCGATAAAAAGAAACAACAAAAGTTGGTTCAGGATATGTTGGGTGATATCAAATTGAACTAGGAA
This sequence comes from Flagellimonas onchidii, assembly GCF_004804315.1. GTDB lineage: Bacteria > Bacteroidota > Bacteroidia > Flavobacteriales > Flavobacteriaceae > Flagellimonas > Flagellimonas onchidii. The sequence continues at coordinate 46,433 of NZ_SRXX01000014.1, read as the reverse complement.
GATGAACGAGAGTAGGGCAGCCATACGCTACGCAAAAGCAACCTTGGATTTCGCTATCGAAAAGAAAGCGGCAGATGCCGTTGAAAAGGATATGCGGGAGATTTCAGCCACCATTTCTGAAAACACGGAGCTCCAGAATCTTTTGGAAAGCCCTGTGGTAAAAGGGGAGGTAAAGAAAAGTTCCTTGCAAAAGATTTTTAAGGGGTCCAGTGAAATCACAAAAGGCCTAATCGGAACTTTGACCGATAACAAACGAATTGCGTTGCTGCAAGAGGTGGCCTTAAAATATATCATTCTACATGAGCAGTTAAAAGGTGAAGATGTAGCCTACGTGACTACTGCGGTTCCTTTGACAGCTGATTTAGAGAAAAAGATTTTGGGAGAGGTAACTAAAATTACTGGCAACAAGGTTACCATTGAAAATAAGATTGATGAAAGCATCATAGGAGGATTTGTACTTCGCGTTGGCGATTTGCAATATGATGCAAGTGTTGCCAACAAATTGAACGGATTAAAAAGAGAATTTACAAATAGTCTATAAAAATGGCAGGAGTAAAAGCCGCTGAGGTATCAGCAATTTTGAAAGAACAATTAGCAGGTTTTGAAGCTACCGCTTCCTTGGATGAAGTAGGTACCGTATTGCAAGTGGGTGATGGTATTGCCCGTGTGTACGGACTTTCCAACGCTCAATATGGTGAGCTTGTGGAGTTCGATGGCGGTATGGAAGGTATTGTTTTGAACTTGGAAGAAGATAATGTTGGTGTTGTATTGTTGGGCCCATCCAAAGAAGTTATGGAAGGCGCGACCGTAAAAAGAACGCAACGTATCGCATCTATCAATGTTGGTGAAGGAATTGTTGGCCGTGTGGTTGATACCCTTGGTAATCCAATTGATGGAAAAGGACCTATTGCTGGGGACACTTACGAAATGCCATTGGAGCGTAAAGCACCTGGGGTTATCTACCGTCAGCCGGTAAACGAGCCTTTGCAGACTGGAGTTAAGGCAATTGACGCTATGATTCCAATCGGTAGAGGTCAGCGTGAGTTGGTTATCGGTGACCGTCAAACGGGTAAGACTACCGTTTGTATCGATACCATCTTGAACCAAAAAGAATTTTTCGATGCTGGTGAACCAGTGTACTGTATATATGTAGCTGTAGGACAAAAAGCATCTACCGTTGCTGCCATAGCAAAGACTTTGGAAGAAAAAGGAGCTTTGGCCTATACGACCATTGTAGCAGCTAATGCATCTGACCCTGCTCCTATGCAGGTATATGCTCCTTTTGCTGGTGCAGCGATTGGAGAATACTTTAGGGATACAGGTCGTCCAGCCTTGATTATCTATGATGATTTATCAAAACAGGCGGTTGCATATCGTGAGGTATCACTTCTTTTAAGAAGACCTCCAGGACGTGAAGCATATCCTGGTGACGTTTTCTACTTGCACTCAAGATTATTGGAGCGTGCAGCTAAGGTTATTGCTGATGACGATATCGCAAAAAACATGAACGATTTACCAGATGCATTGAAGCCAATGGTAAAAGGAGGAGGTTCTTTAACCGCTCTTCCAATTATCGAAACACAGGCAGGTGACGTTTCTGCATATATCCCAACCAACGTAATTTCGATTACTGACGGACAGATATTCTTGGAGCAAGATTTGTTCAACCAAGGTGTACGTCCTGCGATTAACGTGGGTATCTCCGTATCTCGTGTAGGTGGTTCCGCCCAGGTAAAGTCCATGAGGAAAGTAGCAGGTACATTAAAACTGGATCAAGCGCAGTTCCGTGAATTGGAAGCATTTGCTAAGTTCGGTTCCGATTTGGATGCCGCTACGTTGAACGTTATCGAAAAAGGACGTAGAAACGTGGAAATCTTGAAGCAGGCGCAGAATGACCCATTTACCGTTGAAGATCAGATAGCCATCATTTTCGCTGGTTCCAAAAACTTGTTGAAGGATGTTCCTGTTGAGAAGGTAAAAGAATTTGAAACTGATTTTATCGAATTCTTGAATGCCAAGCACAGAGGTGTATTAGATACTTTGAAAGCTGGTAAGTTGACCGATGAGGTTACAGAAACCTTGACAGCAGTTTGTAAGGATCTTTCAGGAAAATATAGAGCTTAAGCCCAATAGATAAATGGCAAATCTAAAGGAAATACGAAACAGGATAGCCTCGGTATCTTCAACGATGCAGATTACCAGTGCCATGAAAATGGTATCTGCTGCAAAGTTGAAAAAGGCCCAGGATGCCATTACAGCGATGCGTCCTTATGCAAACAAACTTACCGAGTTATTGCAAAGTCTTAGCGCAAGTTTAGATGGTGATGCCGGAAGCAAGTTTGCCGATAACAGAGCGGTAAACAAGGTTTTGATTGTAGCCATTACTTCCAACCGTGGATTATGCGGCGCCTTTAATTCCAACATTATAAAACAATCCAACGCTTTATTGGATCAAACCTATGCAGGTAAGCAGGTGGATTTTATTGCGATTGGAAAGAAGGGAAATGACATCATTGGAAAAAAGAACAATGTTGTTGCCAACCATAGCGAAGTTTATGATGACTTGACCTTTGAAAATGTGGCCGTAATTGCCCAAGATTTGATGGACCACTTTACGGAAGGGAATTATGATAGAATTGAATTGGTCTATAATAAATTCAAGAATGCTGCTACACAAATTGTAATGACAGAGCAATTTTTACCTTTAGTTCCTGTTGAAGGGGATACTTCAGGTGCAGCTGATTACATTTTTGAGCCGTCTAAACCCGAAATCGTAGAGCAGTTGATTCCAAAGTCATTGAAGACACAATTGTACAAGGCGATTCGTGATTCCTTTGCCAGTGAGCACGGAGCACGTATGACAGCAATGCACAAAGCAACTGATAATGCTACTGAGCTTAGAGATCAGTTAAAACTGACATATAATAAAGCAAGACAAGCAGCTATTACTAATGAAATCCTGGAGATTGTTGGAGGTGCGGAAGCACTTAACAATTAGATTAAGCAAGGTCTTTTAATATAAAACGGTGCAATTCTTAAAGTTAGAGTTGCACCGTTTATTTTTTGTTCGGATTTTTAGGGAACAATGGGAGTGTAATTGAATTCTTATCAATGGGGAATTTTAATTGTTTCGTTATTTGCGTTTTGCTATTACTCTCTATTTTATTGGGTTCTTGTCTAAACTCGGTTTCTCATGATGAAAACGGGCAACCCAACATTGTATTGATTTTGGCAGATGATTTAGGTTGGTCAGACATAGGGGCCTATGGCGGGGAAATTTTGACTCCCAGCTTAGATCAATTGGCCAAAAACGGAATAAGATATACCCAATTCAGTAATACGTCAAAATGTTTTCCATCAAGGGCAGCATTGCTCACTGGCTTATATGCTCATCAAGTCGGATTTGCAAACACCCACACCAATCCTATTAAAAATGCTATAACCTTAGGCGAGGTATTAAAAACTGCCGGCTATAGAACATTATGGTCCGGTAAGCACCACGGTATTGAAAACCCTTTATCCAGAGGATTCGACAGATATTTTGGACTAGTGGATGGGGCTTCCAATCACTTCAATCCAGGAGAGCAAAGAGAAGGAGAGCCAATACCAGCACAAAAAAAACCTGATAGAACATGGTATATTGATTCTGTCATGCATCGCCCGTTCACTCCAAAGAAAGAGTTTTATACAACAGATGCTTTTACGGACCATGCCTTGGATTGGATGGAAATGTATAAAAACGAAGCCTCTCCGTTTTTTCTTTACCTAGCCTATACAGCTCCCCACGACCCTTTAATGGCGTGGCCGGAAGATATTGCAAAGTATCGCGGAAAGTACAAGGTAGGTTATGAAACGATTCGTAAGCAGAGAATTAGAAAACAAAAAGAAAAGGGGCTTTTAGATGATGCTTTTGGAATTTCCGATGCAGTCTTTGACCCATGGGATTCACTTTCTCCCGAAGAACAGGACAAAGAAGATTTACGTATGGCGGTCTATGCCGCCATGATTGATAGAATGGACCAAAATATTGGAAGAATTATCCAAAAACTGAAGGAACTGAACAAGCTGGAAAACACTGTAATCCTTTTTATGTCAGATAATGGTGCTTCGAGTGAGGTGGTCAACATATCAGGAAATGGTAAAATTGGAACCGTCGGTCATTGGGAATCGTTGGGGGAAAATTGGGCAAATGTGAGCAATACCCCTTTCAAATTTTATAAAAATTATAGCTATCAGGGAGGCATTGGAACCCCCTTGATTATTTCTTGGCCAAAGGGAATAAAGAATCCAAATACGGTAAATGAATCTGTTGGACATTTCATAGATGTATTACCTACTTTGATGGAAGTTGGTGGGGCATCCTATCCGGAAAAACACAATGGACAAACAGTTGAACCCTTTGAAGGAGTGAGTTTTTCTCCTACTTTTTTAGGACTGACCATTAAAAGGGAGAAGCCACTATATTGGAAATGGTCCGATGGTAAAGCCTTGCGTAAGGCAGATTGGAAAATTGTTGCTGAAGGAAAAGATGCTCCATGGGAGTTGTACAATCTTGCCAATGACCCAGCAGAGACCAAGAATGTAGCCGTCGAAAACCCGGGAGTGTTAAAGCAGTTGGATTCGCTGTACCATTTATGGGAGTTGACCCATGGGCAATATGAAATCAAGTCTTCAAATTGATTCAATCAGTGTGCGGTCGCGGTCCTTGCCTTGTGCAAGTCAATATAATGCTGGTTGAGTTCGTCCGAATCTTTATATTGTACACGTAGTTCCTCTAGTTTTTTATGAAGCTCTTTGACCACGTCGGCATAGGCGGGGTCATTATAAACATTATTCATTTCCTGAGGGTCTTTTTTACGGTCGTAGAGCTCCCATTCATCAACATCATAATAGAAATGGGCCAGTTTATAATCAACAGTCACAATACCATAATGCCTCATTACTTGGTGTTCCGCTGGGTATTCATAATAATGATAGTACACAGCATCTCTAGACCAATCATTCTCGTTCGAGGTCAAAAGGGGCATTAGACTCTCACCTTGCATGTCATCCGGAGTTTCAATTTGGGCTGCTTCTAAAAAGGTTTGCGCAAAATCCAGATTTTGAACCATTTCTTCGCTGGTGATACCAGGCTTTATCTTATTAGGCCAACGAATCAACAAGGGAGTCTTAAAAGATTCATCGTAAATAAAACGCTTGTCAAACCAGCCATGCTCCCCTAAATAAAACCCTTGATCCGAAGTGTAGACAACCATTGTATTTTCAGAAAGGCTATTTTCATCCATATATGCTAATAATCGGCCTATGTTGTCATCCACTGAGGAAATACAAGCTAAATAATCTTGCATATAGCGCTGGTATTTCCAAATCATTTTCTCCTCAGAAGTCATCGACGGCCAGTTTTCCTCAAAATCTTTGCTTATGGCATCCAAAAATGGTTTGTATTGCGCTTTTTGTTCGTTAGTGGCACGGCTGTACATATTATTGAATGCGTTTACCAAATCGGGTACTTTGGGTGTTACGCCTCCCATTTTGGCGATGGTTTCTGGCCATACTTTGGTGTCATAGGAATACTTCATATGGGTCAGTAAATTCATTTCTGCCGTCTTTGCAGCTGACCCCCTATTGCTGTAATCATCAAAGAGAGACTCAGGCAAAGGGAACTCTTTTCCATAAAATTCCTCGAATTTTTCAGGTGTTGGCCACCAGGGACGGTGAGGTGCTTTGTGCAAATACATCAACATAAAAGGCTTCTCTGGATTTCGCTTTTTATCAAGCCAGTTCAAGGTAACATCTGTAATGATATCCGTTGCATAGCCAGTTATAGTAGTGTCACCGTTTTGTGTAATGAAGTCTGGGTTGATATACTGCCCTTGACCAGGAAGAATCATAAAATCATCAACGCCTTTTGGGTTATTTCCAAAATGTAGTTTACCGAACATGGCGGTTTCGTACCCCGCTTTTTGAAACAACTGGGGAAAGGTTACCTGTGTAGTATCGAAAGGCATCAAATTATCAACTTTGCCATTGATATGGGTGTGCTTTCCTGTTAAAATAGTCGCTCGCGATGGTGCACAAATGGAATTGGTTACACACGCATTGGTGAATACAATTCCTTCTTTCCCGATTCGGTCAATGTTTGGGGTTTGAATCAAATGATCATTATAAGCACTGATAGCTTGATAGGCATGATCATCAGACATTATAAAAATAATATTGGGCTTTTCAATTGAAACAGTTTTGTGCTCTTTACGCTTTTCAGCACATGAGATTAGGGCAATCGTAAAAAGGATGGTAAAAAATGGTTTTGAAAAGATATTCATTGATTGAATTTTTTTAATGTTGAAAAGGTACAAATTGTTATGGAAATGATGCAACTAAAGGGTTTTCCGTAACTTGTGCGAACCTTATTGATGATTATATAACAAGAGTCTCCATTGAACCCTCTTAAACGGCTTTTTAAACAGACTTTCATCTATGGTTTGGCCACGGTTTTGCCACGGGTGTTATCTTTTCTTTTGTTGCCATTATATACGGCAATACTAGAAAGCGCAGCGGAATATGGGCAATACACTAATATTTATGCGTGGATTGCCATTTTCAATGTGTTTTTGGCCTATGGGATGGAGACCGCCTTTTTCCGATTTTTTCATAAAGGAGAAGACAAGAGAAAGATAATATCAACATCATTGATTTCATTATTAGGGTCCTCACTGTTGTTTTTGGTATTTGCACTATCAATCAAAGACACGCTGGCCAACATAACCAATATTAATGTGGATTACTTAAAATACACCACTTATATCTTGGTTTTGGATGCATTGGTCATTATTCCATTTGCATTGCTTAGGGCGCAGGAAAAACCAATGAAATATGCCGTTTTAAAAAGTGCCAATGTCGTCATAAACTTTTCATTGAACATATTCTTTTTGTTTCTTCTTCCCAAAATGGCACAGGAAAACAGTGAGGGATTTTATTCGGGCATTTACAAAGAAAACTGGGAAATCCATTACGTTTTGATTTCCAATATTATTGCTAGTGGAATCACCTTATTGTTGTTGCTGCCCACATATTTTAAGGTCACTTACAATTTCGATTTTGGAATCTGGAAACAGATGCTTAAATATGCTGGCCCCATTATGGTGGCGGGGGTAGCCTTTACTATTAATGAAGTTTTTGATAAAATTCTATTGACAGAGATGCTACCTGGTGAAGAGGGGGAAATAGCATCGGGGATTTATGGTGCTTGTTATAAACTAGCCCTTTTTATGACTTTGTTTGGAACAGCGTTTCGAATGGGAGTTGAACCTTTTTTCTTTAGTCATTCCAAAACTGAAAAACCTCAAAAAACGTATGCTCAAATTACCAATTACTTTGTAATCCTAGGGAGTATAATCTTGCTTGGAGTTGTGGTCTTTGTTGAGGTGTTGGGAAAACTATTTTTAAAAAAGGAAATCTATTGGGAAGGACTCGATGTTGTCCCAATCATTCTGTTGGGCAGTTTTTGTCTAGGGATATATCATAATCTGTCGGTTTGGTACAAAGTCACTGATCAAACCAAATATGGAGCCTATATTTCTTCTATAGGCGCTTTGATAACATTGGTCATCAACATCGGACTTATCCCTAAAATTGGATATACGGCTTCTGCGTTGGCTACTCTAGCCGCATATGGAAGCATGATGCTTCTCTCTTACTATTTTGGAAGAAAATACTATCCAGTACCTTATAATATGCGCAAGATTATCTTCTATATGTCCACTTCGGTCTTGTTTTCAGCGCTTTCCTTCTACGTATTTCACAGAAATTTAATAGCCGGTAGCATACTACTTTTCTTATTTTTGGGGTTAGTATATAAAATGGAAGGAGATAAATTAAAAGCCATATTTCTAAGACGTGAAAATTAAGATAATAAACAAGTCAAAACATCCATTGCCCCATTATGAAACTGCGGCTTCCGCAGGAATGGACTTAAGGGCAAATATTGATGAACCCATTACTTTAAAATCATTGGAAAGAACCATAGTGCCCACAGGACTTTTTATGGAACTGCCCATTGGTTATGAGGCTCAAGTAAGACCGAGAAGTGGCTTGGCCGCTAAAAAAGGAATTACTGTCTTAAATGCCCCTGGAACAGTGGATGCCGATTATAGAGGAGAAGTTGGGGTCATTTTGGTTAACCTATCTTCAGAAGATTTTATAATTGAAAATGGAGAGCGTGTTGCCCAAATGGTTATCGCCAAACATGAACGTGCGGAATGGGTTAAGGCCGAAGTTCTTTCAGATACCGACAGGGGGGCTGGTGGTTTCGGTAGCACTGGAGTGCAATAAAACTAAACACCAAATACGTTATACTAAAAAACTTATGAAAATTATAGTACCTATGGCGGGAAGAGGTTCCCGTTTAAGACCACATACATTGACAATTCCTAAGCCTTTGATTCCAGTTGCTGGAAAGCCAATTGTTCACAGATTGGTGAGTGACATAGCAAAGGTTTTGGGAGAACAAATTGAAGAGGTAGCCTTTATTTTGGGAGACCCTGCTTTTTTTGGAGATGATGTTGTCAACAGTCTTATACAATTGGCAGAAGGTTTGGGAGCCAAAGGCTCCATTTACAGACAAGATGAGCCTTTGGGTACAGGACATGCCATAATGAGTGCCAAAGATTCTTTGAGTGGTCCAGCGGTTATTGCCTATGCTGATACCCTTATTCGCGCTGATTTTGATTTGGACAAATCAGCTGATAGTGTTATTTGGGTAAAGCAAGTCGATAGGCCAGAAGCGTTTGGTGTGGTGAATCTAAACGATCAAAATGAAATCGTTGAATTGGTAGAAAAACCTAAGGAATTTGTTTCAGATTTGGCGGTAATCGGAATCTACTATTTTAAAGATGTCGGTGTTCTTAAGAACGAGTTGCAATATGTTCTGGATAATGATATCATAAATGGTGGGGAGTATCAGATAAATGATGGCATTAAACGCATGATGGACAAAGGCATGAAGTTTGTTCCAGGAAAAGTTGATGAATGGATGGATTGCGGAAATAAGAACGTAACTGTGGAAACCAATCAGCGTATGCTCGACTTTTTAGAAAAAGACGGTGAGGACTTGATTGCAAATTCTATAAAAACGGAGAATGCCAATATTGTTGAACCATGCTTCATAGGAGAAAATGTAATATTGAAAAACACCACCGTCGGTCCATACGTGTCAATAGGAGACAATACAGTATTGGAAAACTCAACGGTAAAAAATAGCTTGATACAAAGTAAGAGTAAAATTTCTAACGCCAATTTGGACAATGCCATGATAGGGAACCACGTGGTTTTTGATGGCAACTTTGAAGCTATTAGCATTGGGGATTATTCCGTGTTGGAATAATTGCCCTTTTTTCTCCAAAGGAGAAAACAGTATTTATATGAAGAGATTTGTAATTACATGTTTGTTTGTTTTTATATGTTTCTTTTGGGCTTACACCCAAGAGGAAGAACAAAGTGCTGAGGTCTTTTTGGAAGAATATACCGATGAGTTTCAAGAAAACTTTTTTGAAGCGCTAAAACAAAAGGGGATACAAAACTACGACCGTGCGGTTGAGCTGTTCTTGAAGTGCAAAAATTTGGACCCAATGAACAGTGTTGTGGATTATGAGCTGGCCAAAGCCTATTTTTTGGATAAACAATACGTACAAGCGCAAGAATATGCCATTGAAGCCTTAATTTCGGAACCAACGGATTTTTGGTATTTAGAGAGTTTAGTAAACATTCTGGAAAAAGAAGGAGTTCCTTTTGATGTGGTTAAACAAAGAATCCCATATCAAGAAAATAAACTTCGAGAGAACCTCGCAGTGGTTTATTTTAAAAAGAAAAAGTACCAAAACGCCCTTAGCGTGTTGAAGGAAATAGAAAATTCTGAGTTTGCTTCTGACTTGACAAACAAAATCAATGATTCATTGCAACAAACGAGCAAAAAATCTGTTTCCGCGCCTACGGAACCTTCCAATAATGAAGACCCAATAACCAAATATAAAAGTAAGATAGATACCCTATTATCAGAAAGTAACTATCAACAAATGGAAATCACAGCAAAGGAAGCATTGGACCTTTATCCGTTGCAGCCCTATTTCTATTTTGCATATGGAACGGCATTGAATCGAACTTCAAAATCAACGAAAGCAATTGAAGTTTTGGAAAGTGCTTTGGATTATTTGTTGGATGAAGATGTATTGGCTAACAAAATTTACAAGGAACTATCAAAAGCCTATACCGCAATTGGAAATACCTTGAAAGCGCAGGAATATTTGGGTAAAGTAAAACCAGGTTTATAATGAAAAAACAGAATTTTTATAGAGTGGCAAAACCAACTTTCTTGCTTTTGATGCTCATGGTTTTTGGATCCTGTAAGTCGACAAAGTCAATCACAGGGGGAGATGTAGACAACAAACTTTCCACAAAACGAATCATTGAAAACCACTATGCTAATCAAACTGATTTTAAGACATTGAGCGGTAGGGTGAAGATTGATTATAGAAACGGCGATAAGGATCAGGGTGTCAACGTAAGCCTTCGTATGGAGAAAGATAAAGTTATCTGGATCAGTGCACCTTTTGGAGTGGTAAAAGCGCATATAACACCGGAAAAAGTGTCTTTTTACAACAAGCTGCAAAATGAATACTTCGATGGTGATTTCAGTTATTTGAGTAACCTTTTGGGAACTGAGCTTGACTTTGAAAAGCTACAGAATCTGCTTTTGGGAGAGGCTGTTTTCGATTTGAGAAAAGGAAGGTATGCATCAGAAATCAATCAAAGTACATATCAGTTAAAACCAAAAAAGCAACGGGAGTTGTTCAAGATTTTATTTCAAATTGAACCAAGGAATTTTAAAATATCCGCTCAAGAAATCGCCCAACCAGATGAGAATCGCATGGTTGCCGCAAAATATACTTATCAGGATATTTCAGGAAAAGCGCTTCCAGATGAGGTAAATGTGGTGGCCATCGAAAATATGAAAGAGACTACAATCGGATTGAGTTTTAAAAATTTGGAATTGAACAGAACACTTAATTTTCCGTATAAAATTCCGAAAGGGTTTGATGAAATTATATTAAAGTAATATGCCGTTTAAGAATTCATCTTACACATACTTACTTATTCTTGTACTTCTTTTAGGGAACTCATTATTTGCACAGACAAGTGAGCAAAAGGCCTTGGAAGCCAAGCGTGCACGGCTTCAGAAAGAAATAAAGGAAATAAACCGCCTTCTTTTTGCAGAAAAAAAAGAAAAAGGAAATGTGTTGGATCAGATGGAGGCATTGGACCAAAAAATCAATGTTAGACAAGAGTTGATCAGGGTAACAAACCAACAATCCAATTTGCTCAATAGACAGATCAATGTCAATATCCGAAGCATAAGTAAGCTTCGTGAGGATTTGAAACTTTTAAAGGAAGATTATGCCAGACTGATTCAAAAATCATATCAAAATAAAACCCAGAATAACAGATTGATGTTCCTCCTATCCGCGGAGAACTTCTACCAAGCTTTTAAGCGACTTCAGTACATGGAGCAATACGCAAAGCACCGAAAAAAACAGGGAGAGGATATTACCAAAAAAACACAAGAACTTAGTGAATTGAACAAAGATTTGGTGGCTCAAAGAAAATCGAAAGAAAGGTTGTTGGCAGAAAACAAGCGGGTAAAAAATGAGCTTTCCCAAGAAATTAAGGTGCAGAAAGATTTGTTGACAAGTATTAGACAGAATGAATCAAAATACACTCAGGCTATAACCCAAAAACGGAGAGAAGCGCGCAAAATTGATCGGGAAATTGAACGTCTTATTAAAAGTGCTATTGCGAGCACCAATAAAAAAGCAGGAAAAAAGGGAAGCAGCACTAAATTTGTTTTGACTCCAGAAGCTAGGTTGGTCGCCAGCAATTTTTCGGCGAATAAAGGAAAGCTGATTTGGCCAGTGGAAAAAGGGATTAAAAGTCAAGGGTATGGCGTTTATGCAGATAAACTCTATCCAGGCATAAAGCATAGGAACAATGGAGTCACTATTGCTACTGATGAAGGAAGTCAGGCAAGAGCCATTTTTGAAGGCGAAGTAATAGCCATATTAAGTGTTCCTGGTGGGAGCAGAGGTGTACAGATTAAGCATGGTAATTACATAAGCACCTACTATAATCTTTCCAAACTCTATGTAAAAAAAGGAGATAAAGTAATTGCTAAAGAGGTGATTGGCGATATAAATACCAATCGGTTTGATGGCACTACAAAACTTAAGTTTTATCTTTATCAAGACTCCAATCGTCTAAATCCCGAGGATTGGATTTACCAGCTTTAGGGTATACAATTACTGTACAGTTTTATGAGGTAAATAAAGCCTTGAGTTCGGTTGCTTTATTTGGTTCCATCTTGCCCGCCAAAACCAAACTTAATTGCTTTCTTCTAAGCGCTGCAGCAAATCGTTCCTTTTCCAAATCAGTTTCGGGCTGCAAAGGAGGTACTTCTGTAGGTGTTCCGGTCTCGTCAACAGCAACAAAGGTATAAATGGCTTCATTGGCCTTTGTGCGCTCGCCTGTAAAACGATCTTCCATCCAAACGTCAATAAAGATTTCCATAGAAGTTCTAAAAGCTCTTGAGATAGAAGCTTCCACGGTAACCACACTCCCCAAAGGAACGGATCGGTTAAAGGCCACATGGTTGACCGAAGCAGTAACGGTAATTCTTCGGCTATGCCTTCTGGCCGCAATACTGGCCGCTCTATCCATTCGAGCCAACAGTTCTCCCCCGAAAAGATTGTTTAAGGGATTGGTTTCACTTGGCAATACCATATCGGTCATTACGGTACGTGATTCACTTGGAGTTTTCGCGCGCATAAACTTTAAATTTTGCGCAAAGATATTGAAGCGATGATAGGTTTAAAAGAAGGAAGGATTATTTCTCAGAAAGCATCCATGCGTCAGCAGATTCGGTTCGTTTGACCTTTCTTAAAAATTGAAGTGCCTCTTTGGGGTTTTCAAAGCTATCGTATGCAACTTGATGTAGACCAAACCTGTTGGTTCCCAAATAAAATGCATTATAGCCTTTGTCTTTTAACTGAGCCACTTTCTTTTCGGCATTTTGCTCAATTCTAAAGGCACCTGCTATGATGTGGTGTTTGCCAAGTTTTCTTTTGCTCACATTAAGGTTTATAGCAGGCAATTCCAACGGAGCACTTTCAAAAAAGGTAGCCTCTTGGATTAAACGAGAAACTTCTTGCTGCGCATCTTGCTGTACTGTAACCTGTTTCTGTTGCAATTCATCATAGGCACGATACGAGGTTGAACCCAAAGAAACTGCTAACAAAATCACAGCAGCATACTTTAACCAAGGCCTAAAAGAAGATTGTTCCCGTTTTTCAGGAGTAATGATGAATGGAATTTTTTCTTCAAGTTCCTCAACTTCTTCCTTCAATGTTTCACGTTGAATAGGAGTGGCAGTAAATGCGGAAAGTCCAAAAGAGGAGGTTAAAAAGTTGGTTTTGTTCTCAGGTCGAAACTGAATTTTTCGCTCATGGTTCAACCACAGTTTTCCAATACCAAAAAGCTCAATGTTTTCACCTTGGTCCAATCTTTCTTTCCATAATCTGGCAACGCTCTCCACTTCTTCCAAAAGCGCTTCATAACCAAGATGCTTTTCTTTGGCAATATGTGAAACCAACAAACCATCGTTTTTGGTAAGCTGCGCGTTAAAAGAAATGGACTTAGTGGGCGGAATCAATGTGTTGTTGACGGTATCGAGTTCTGCTGATTTGCCATGAGCCAAAAAAGCCCCAAATCCGGGAACGACCACACAATTGTAATCGAACAATAATTTTTCTATGTATGACTCGATTCGCATTGCCACAAATATTGTAAAAAAAGCAAGAGAACGAAATATGCTGGATAACTTTTTATTAACATTTGAATTTCTGTATTTTGTGAACAACTGTTATCCCAAATCGAAATGACTGAACCTGAAATTATTGCGGCACTACGGCTGCAAAACATTCCAAATATTGGTGATATTACCGCCAAAAAATTGATTGCCCACTGTGGAAGTCCAAGTGCAGTTTTTGAGGACAAAAAGCAACATCTTTTAAAAATCGATGGGATAGGTCAAATGACCTTAAAAGGATTGCATGATACTTGCTACAAAAGAACAGCGGAAGCAGAATTCGATTATATTCAGGAAAACAGTATATCACTTTCTTATTTTGAAGATGATGATTATCCACGATACTTGAAACATTGTATTGATGCTCCAATAATTATCTTTCATGAGGGCAACATAAACCTTCAGGAAAGAAAAATTATCAGCGTTGTTGGCACCCGAAACATCACCAGCTATGGCACATCATTTTGTGAGGCCTTTATCGAGGAGATTGCCCCCTTGGATCCAGTTATTGTAAGTGGATTTGCATACGGTGTCGATATAACCATCCAAAAATTGGCCATGGAAAACGGATTACAGACTGTTGGCTGTTTGGCACACGGACTCAATCAGATATATCCCAAGGCACATAAAAAGTATGTTTCAAAGGTTGTTAAAAATGGAGGTTTTATCACAGAATTCTGGAGCACAAGCAATCCAGACCGGGAGAATTTTTTGAGACGAAACCGAATTATTGCTGGAATCAGCGAGGCCACAATTGTAATTGAATCAGCGGAAAAGGGGGGCAGCTTGGTCACTGCAGATTTGGCACATAGCTATAACCGAGATGTCTTTGCCGTGCCAGGAAGGTCAACCGATAAGTTCAGCAAAGGATGCAATGACCTAATCAAAAGACAAAAGGCGCAGATGCTCACTTCAGCAGCCGAATTAATCTATCTTTTAGGATGGGAGTTGAATCAAAATAAAGCGAGTACACCAGTACAAAAAGAACTGTTTGTGGAATTGGACAAAACAGAACAGTCAATCTATTCGTACCTACAGATGAACGGTAAACAACTACTGGACACCGTTGCTTTGGAATGTAAATTGGCTATTCCCAAAACTTCTTCAACACTTTTAGGTATGGAAATGAAGGGTGTAATTAGGCCATTGCCAGGGAAATTGTTTGAAGCAATCTAAGCCATACAAAAAGAAGGACTCAGTAAGTGCTTTATTCAGGTTTTGGATTAACTTTAGGACTTATTGAAATGAAATGAAAAAATATATACAACTCCTGCTTTGTTTTTATGCGTGTGTGCATCAGGGTTTTGGGCAAAGTGAACTAGAATATACTAGTCCTTCCCAAGTAGGGATGAATGAAGCCTATATTGACCACAAGGTAGATTCTATAATGACCTTAGGCATAAAAGAACATGCTTTTCCTGGAGCGCAGGTCCTGGTGGCGAAGGACCACAAGGTGATTTTTCATAAGGCATATGGATACCATACGTACGATAGTGTTCAACCAGTTGGGTTGAATGATATTTACGACCTTGCCTCTGTAACGAAAATCACCGGCCCTTTACCGGCCCTAATGAAGCTAGTGGATGAAAAGAAGCTGGATTTGGATACTCCTTTTAGTAATTACTGGAAACCTTGGGCCAAAAGAAAAGACAAGAAAGACCTTACCCTTAGGCAAATTTTGAGCCATCAGGCAGGTTTGGTTCCCTATATCATCTTTTTGGAAAGGGTAATGAAAAATGGAAAAGTCAAAAAAAGATTTATTCGAAACAAGCCGAACAAGAAGTTTCAAACTAAGGTTTATGATGGTATTTATGTAAAAAACAATTTTTTGAAAAAAATGCATCGTTTGATAAATCGTTCAGAAGTTTCCGAAGAGAAAAAATATAGGTACTCTGGGCTTACCTTTCTCGTTTTTCCTGAACTCATAGCACAACTAACGGGTACAGATTATGAAACCTATATAACGGAAACCTTTTACAAACCCATGGGCGCGCGTACGTTAGGGTTTAATCCCTCGAAAAAAGGTTATTCAAACAAAATTGTACCAGCAGAATTGGACACCGTTTTCAGAAAGACAGTGGTGCAGGGTTGGGTTCATGATGAAAATGCTTCTTTGCGAGGCGGAGTTTCTGGAAATGCAGGCCTGTTTGCCACAGCTGATGATATGGCAAAAATTATGCTTTTCTATCAAAACTATGGAAAAGTTAAAGGCGAGCAGATTGTCTCCGAAGAAACGGTAAAGGAGTTCACCACAATTCAATATCCCGAAAATGAAAATCGCAGGGGATTGGGCTTTGATAAACCTTTGATAGGCAACGATACCTTGCAGTTAAAAGACGCTTATCCAGCTCCGTTGACAAGCCCAAAGAGCTTTGGACATTCTGGATTTACTGGTACTTTTGCATGGGCAGACCCAGAATACCAATTGGTATTTATTTTTCTTTCCAACAGGGTCTACCCTTCTAGGGAACATAGAAAACTATATCAATTGAACATTCGAACGGCATTGCAACAGGTTTTTTATGAGGCTATGCAAAACGATTCGGCACAAAATTGATTCCTATTCATTACTTTAGTATAACTTTATTATATCCATGGGTTTACTCCTTTTTTACGCGTTTATTTCCATCTTTTTTTCTTTCCTATGCTCAATTCTAGAAGCAGTTTTGTTGAGCATTACCCCAACGTTCATTAATGTCAAGAAGCAAGAAGGCAAGGAATATGCTGCGGAGCTTGAGGGGTTAAAAAAAGATGTAGACAAACCGTTGATTGCCATCCTTACCTTGAACACTATCGCGCATACTGTTGGGGCTATTTTGGTCGGAGTGCAGGCAAAAGTGGCTTACGTTAACCTTTATGGCTCTAACACACGAACAATTTTTGGTCTTGAGTTTACAGAAGATTTGATGGTGGGTGTGGTTTCCACAATAATGACCATTTTAATATTGGTCGCTTCAGAGATTATTCCAAAAACCATTGGCGCCACCTATTGGAAACAATTGGCCAATTTCACCGCAAAAGCCCTAAAGTTGATGGTTTTTTTCCTGAAATGGACTGGATTGTTATGGTTGTTGCAACTTTTCACCAAATTGATTGGAAAAAAAGGGCATCATGGAAGCGTTCTGAGCCGAGAGGATTTTACCGCTATGACCGACATTGCGCACGAGGAAGGTGTTTTTCAAGAATCTGAATCCAAGGTGATCAAAAACCTTCTAAAATTTGACGAAATCCTTGCCAAGGACGTGATGACACCCAGAACGGTTATGAAAATTGCTTCGGAAGATACCACTATCCAAGAATTTTTCGATACAAATAGGCCGTTCAGGTTCTCAAGGATTCCGCTATATAAGGACCGTATGGATAACATTACTGGCTTTTTCTTAAAAGATGAATTGTTGGAAGCGATTATCAACAAAAAAGGAAAAGCGAATCTTTCCACATTGAAAAGGGAGATTTTGATTACCAATCGCAACAAACCGATACCAGAGCTTTTTGAAAAATTTGTGGAAATGAGAGAGCACGTTTCATTGGTTGTTGATGAATATGGATCAGTAAGTGGGTTGGTGACCATGGAAGATGTAATCGAAACCTTGCTTGGATTGGAAATCATGGATGAAAGTGACAACGTCGAAGATCTCCAAGTACTTGCTAGAAAGAATTGGGAGAGTAGAGCTAGACGATTAGGAATTATTGAAGCTGAAGATGAAATAAAATAGTGGAAGTTGCTTATCTACAAACCTCTATTGGGTTGGCAAAGTTTGAAGGCGATGAAAAAGGATTGGCTTCTATTAAGGTTTTGGATGGGAATAAACCTAACGGTATAACTCCAGAAGTTTTAGTGGAGGCGGTAAGCCAATTTCAAGAATATTTTGAAGGAAAGCGGCAATATTTCGATTTAAAATTAAATCCATCCGGGACTGATTTTCAAAAAAATGTATGGAAATTACTACAAGAAATTCCATATGGAAAAACAGTTTCGTATCTTGAGCTTTCCAAAAAATTGGGAGATCCCAAAGCCATTCGTGCAGTTGCCTCGGCCAATGGTAAAAACCCCCTTTGGATAGTAGTGCCATGTCATCGCGTAATCGGAAGTAACGGCGACCTTGTTGGTTATGCCGGCGGATTACACCGAAAGAAATGGCTTTTGGAACATGAGAGTCCTGTTAAGCAGACCACTCTCTTTTAATTTTAGATCATGCTTTACAAACTTAACCTGGAGAATATCCTTTTTTTGGATATTGAGACCGTACCCCAAAAACCCGATTTCGACCAACTTGATGAAACTGCCCAATTACTTTGGGAGCAAAAATCCCAATATCAGCGTAAAGATGAAATCACCGCTGAGGAGTTTTACGAACGTGCCGGAATTTGGGCCGAATTTGGCAAAGTAATCTGTATTTCTGTCGGCTATTTTACTTTTAAAGGAGATACTAGAAATTTTAGGGTCACTTCCTTTTCAGGAGAGGAAAAAGAACTGCTAACAGCGTTCAAACAATTACTTCAAGAGCATTTCAGCCTTGCAAAACACCTGTTGTGCGCCCATAATGGTAAAGAGTTTGACTTTCCATACATTGCTCGCAGAATGATTATCAATGGTATTAACCTGCCTTATAAATTGGATTTATTTGGCAAGAAACCATGGGAGGTTCCCCATTTGGATACCATGGAATTATGGAAATTTGGAGATTACAAGCATTATACCTCTTTAAAGTTGTTATCCCATGTATTGGGGATTCCTTCTCCAAAGGAGGATATGGATGGGAGTATGGTAAAGGATGTTTTCTATAAAGACAATGATTTGGACAGAATCGTCACCTATTGCGAATTGGATGTGGTCACTACTGCCCAAGTGTTTTTAAAATTGCGAAACGAGGAACTGCTCAATAATGATGACATCAAAAAAGTATAACCGAAATGACCTTCCAAAGAAATTTGGAGGTTTTTGAAGTATGAGATACAATTTTTAGATAGAACTGCTCCATATTAATTCTTGTAAAACTTGGTGCTTTTTATTCCAGAATGGTCTTGCACAACCAAAACATATAACCCTGAAGCCAAACCGGAAACATCTATGGATGAATGGGCCTTACCATTTTTAATGGTATTTCCTGAAGTTGTAACAACAGAGTATGCAGCATCGGGAGACAACTTTGCATCCAGGGTTAACCAATCCGTTGTAGGATTTGGATAGACCGAAATCTCCAATCCTTCATTATGGGAAAAGGTTTCGTAATCGAAAATTTCAGTATCGGTTCCCTTGAATACAAATTGAATCCCATCCGAAAAATCGGATACAATATTCTCCGTACAAATGGAACGAACCTTTACTTGATACGTTGTACCCACTTGCAAATCAGGAAGGATTATATTGTTTTCCCAAAGCAATTCGCTTTTCCATGTATCTTCATTTACGGCTTTGTATTGAATTTCAAAAAGCGTATCTAAGTTCTCTTCCCAAGAAATGGTTGCCGAATCTTCTTCTGTTGAAAGTAATCCAAATCCGGAGGGGCTCTCCGCTTTACAACTTGAAACCTGGGCTCCTGAAACAATTAAGGAAAAATCCTGAAAGCCGTTTTTCAAAGTGCCCTTGTGCGTAATGGTTATCAAGTACTCTCCCCTCGCATTGTCAATTTCAATACGCTCAAAAGGATCTACAAGATTATCTCCCGTGACGGCGGTATCTGTTGCCTTGGCGGGATTCAATTTCCATGGAGAAAACGTCTTTCCGTTTTGGGTTACCCTGACATCAAGGTCATTGATAAGTGCCGGAGTGGGGTCGTTCAGATTTCCCCTGTTGATAAATTCTCCTTCTGGATCCGTCCAGCTAATAGAAACCATCAAATCCTCTATACCATTTGCGGTAACTTTGAGTTCATAGGTTTCTCCTTCTGAAAGACTTTCCTCATGTATCAGGCTGGAGTAATCTTTGTTCTGTAAAAGCTCCGCAGCGGCTTTTGCGTTCATCACTCCCCATCCCATTTTATAATCCGGTCCTTTAGGACCCACATCATCTGCAGTATGAAGGGCAAGTCCTTTTAAGGTGGCTGCCTTCATATAGGAGTTGTATAATTCCTCATGATATTGCTGCAATAATAATAATGATCCTGTTACCCCAGGGGTTGCCATGGAAGTTCCCATAGAGGTATCGTAGCTGGAATTACTATTTGAACTGGTCGAAAATATAGAGGTGCCGTCACCGGCTAAGTCGGGTTTTATTCTACCATCATCTATGGGGCCTAAACTGCTATAACTTGCAACTGTGGCTTCTTTGAGATCCCCATAGTTTCCAATTTTTGTGTTGGCCGCTGCAACGGCAAGTCCATTTTTAGAGGTTGTAAATCCAAGTAATAGGTCAAATCCATCAGCAGTTTGTCCAAAACTTGGAGAAGCATTGTCATGTGACCGTTGTGCGTTGCCTACAGCTGCAACCATTAAATAATAAGGTGCATTGAACATAATTTCGTCCCAGTCTTGGGAAACTCTGATATAGGAACCAAAATACCAATCAGGAACCCTATCGGTTTTTATGCCATAGGAATGATTGCTTACCAAGAGTCCGTTTGCTGCTGCCTCGGCTACTTCAATTTTGTCCCTTGTCCAATCGTGGGACAATACCTCTGCGGCATAGGCTACTCCTTTTGCATTGGGCTTTATACCAGAAGAGATGAGGTTTCCGGTTACGCGGGTGGCGTGCAAGCTAACCTCGTCTGCATTGTCTACGCTTATGGCCCTGCGATCAAATTCTTGATGGGTGGTAAGTGCGCTTCCTGCGTCCCAAACCCCGATTTGCAATCCGCTTCCATCCATGCCCAAATCTAAAAGCCCGTTTGAATACAAAGTATTGGCCCTTGAAACCTGTTTGGAAGGATCATTAAGTGTGGTATAAAAAAGAGGTGTTCCGTCGGTTCCGATATCTTTCAAGGCGACCACGGTACCGTCTTGTTGTTTTTGGAAATGCTTCCAGTTCTTGGATTTTAATACTTCATTGATTTTAGTTTGTTTGGATTGATATTCCATTTCCATTTTGGAAACCAATTGAGAAATTTTCTGCTGGTTGTATTGCGATTGAATAAAATCTTTGTGGGATTTGGATTGACCAAACGCAAAAAAAATGCCGAAAAGGATTAATAAAACAGAAGGAAGAAATGTTTTTGCTGGTGTCGGTTTGTTGCAATCCATAAATCGTATTAAGTAGGATTTGGACTACAAATCTATTATTGAACCAAAAAATATCGATAAAAAACCCTTTTATTTCGATGAGTTGCACAGCTTTTTTAGTTAAGCTGTTGTGAAACCACAATTTTATGTTGTGTAGTATTTTTCTTTCTTTTATAAAACTGGCTTTTATCATCCCTACAAAGGCAAGAATCTTTTTTTAACACGAATTTTCACTGATTCAATAAAACGGGACAGTATTGGATTTCTCAGTCGTTCCACTTTTCGAAATGATGAAAAATCGACAATCATTCCGAATGAATGTGAGGAATCCCATAAAACATATTTTTCAATCCTTATGCTCTTTCAAAATGATGACGGGCTTTTGTTGTTTGACACGAATTTCACCAATTGGCATATTTTGTTCCTTCCCCGATTCCCTGAGCAATGTCACACTGAGCTTGTCGAAGTGAAGGTGGTTTGACCCTTTCCGTCCCGTAGTGCGGGACACCTTTCCCTCCCTTCGACAGGCTCAGGATGACATAAGGGAAAGGAGCTTTTTCTGCATCAAATGTGGGATGACGTAGAACCAACAAGAGAGATTTCTCAGTCGTTACACTTCTTCGAAATGACAAAAAACCGGTGATGTCATTCCAAACGTATGTGAGGAATCTTAGCCTTCATGTGGATTCCCATTTTCATGGGAATGACAGTTTTATATAAAAAACCACCGCACAACTTTAAAAGCATGCGGTGGCATATAGTTAATTTAAATTAAACAAGAAATGTTTTCGCTATTGTGCCTATTGGCAAGCTACACTTCCGCCATCGTTGATTGTCCAACCGTGGTTATTGGCCAGGCTGTCTTTGACCGCAAACATTAATTGTGATGCGCAAAAATTAACGTTTTCAGCTCCTAAAGTAATCCCCTGGGGAACTTGCTGTAAATTGTTCCACCCTGTCAAGGTATCCGAATAGTTTTCAGGGGACATTCCAGAATTATCGAACATATCGGTCATAGTTGTAACACTGCTAATGTCCCAAGTACCCAAGTTTTGGTCAAAAGACGTGGCATCAGTGAACATGAAGCTCATAGCGATGACACTGGACACCTCCCAACCACTGATATCTTGGTTAAAAGCTGTAGCCCCATCAAACATTGAGACCATGACGATTACCATAGAGGTCTTATCTCCCCAAGTTAGTGGTTGGTTAAAGGATTCTGCATTTTTGAACATACCGCCCATATCGGTCACATTGGACACGTTCCAACCACTGATGTCCTGGTTAAATGCAGTGGCCTCTCTGAACATCTCTGACATATCTGTCACATTTGATACATCCCAATTACCGATATCCTGGTTAAAGGATGTGTTCTGCCCAAACATGGTGTACATATTGGTCACGCTGGACACGTCCCAACCACTGATATCCTGGTTAAAAGATTCAGTATTTCTGAACATACTGGACATATCTGTAATGGTGCTCACGTTCCATTGGCTGATGTCCCCTTTCGCAAAATTGACATCGGTGTTGGAGAACATTCCGGCAAGGCTGGTCACCTTGGTCAAATCAGGGCTGTCCGTTGCATTGTACTCCAAATTAGTGACATTTAAAAATGCTGCTTCCAGATACTCCCATTCAATATTGCCCCATTGCTCCAAACCGGTCAATTTAACGGCCTCTTCGTGGCTTAATACCGGAAACTGCCCCTGGATGGCCACGGTATAGGTGCCGGGCTCGGTGTAGGTATGCTTGGCATTGCCGTCGGTGACGTTTTCCTCTACGGTGCCATCCCCCCAATCCACGGTAAAGTCAAATACAAACTCCCCGGTAAAGAAACCTCTGTTCAGTTCAATTTCAAAGTTCGCTTCCTCGGTGGTCCATTTGGTGATAAAGGAGTCGGGGCTGTCGGACAACAGGCCGTCATCAATCACATTTATGGTGATCTCTGCCTCCGTGGCGTTGGTGCCATCGCTAACGCTAACGGTCAGTGTATAAGACGAGGTGTCCTCAAAATCTAACGTTTTGCCATCGGCAAGGCTCAGTACTCCTTCCTTAGGCGAAATGGTGAAAAGGCCATCGGCTTCGTCCGTCTCGCTGGTCACAATCTCAAACATGAGTGTATCGCCATCGGCATCGGTAGCCACCACTCCTGGGTCTATATCCAACGGGCCGACGACATTCTCGTCCACCTCGAACACTTGGTCCGCGGCTATCTCCGGAGGGTTGTTCACATTGCCCACATTGATGGTCACCTTGGCATTGACCGTGGGGTTCTCTTTGTCGCTCACCCCGATGGTGATCTCATAGGACTTGGAGTCTTCCTGGATGTCGAAGCTCTTGCCGGCCGCAAGGCTTATCGCACCGCCCTCGCTGGTCTTGGTGACCTTGAAAAGGTCTTCGCTGTTGGCGACCATGCTGAAGGTAAGGTCATCGCCGTCCGCATCGGTGGCTTTCAAGGTTCCAATCACATCGGTGTCCGAAATGTCCTCCTGGGTGTTGAACGACAGCGTGTTCTGGTCGATCACTGGTGCGCTGTTCTCCTCTGGAGTTGGTGGAACAGGGTCTTCTTTTTTGCTACAGGATACGGCCCCGATAAGTAAAAGGGACAGCATCCATACTTTTACATTTCTCATAGAAATTGCGTTTTATGGTTATTAATTGGTACAAATGTGGAGAATATGCCCTCTGTTACAGGGCGCCAATTGACGGATGCCCCGTTTGGGTTGACGGATGGGGGTGTTTTGGGAATGGTTGACAGTTGACAGTCGTCGGAAATCAGAGGTCGGAAGTTGGAAGTCGGAAGTTGGAAGTGGATTAGTTGGTGGTTGGATAGATCCTTCGCCAGCCTTCTTCGCCAAAGTGACTTGGCTACGAAAGTCGAAAGGCTTCTGACTACAAGTGAAGAGTGGAAGGCTACGGACTAGGTGTGGAGGCTGAAAAGGTAAGTCTTAACTATTACACTTCGGACTATGGATAGGTTTTTAGTTAGCTGCTTGGAATTCTTGTCTGCCAAACCTCTGGTTGTGCATTTTATCGATCGTTCTGTTCGATGTTCCGTTTTCACTAGCTTGCACTTTATCGATGAAACCTTTCCACTAGAGGGAAGTTGACCCGTCCAAAAGAATTTTAACACTTTTTTTCATCCTTTTATCTGGTTGTTTTTCAATCCAATGGACTTAATCAAATCTTTGCTATGTCTTTAAATCTTATAAAATCTGACTTATGAAAAAACTACTACTTGTTAAGGAAATTTATTTGGAAGGGTTTAGAAACCTAGGCCATTTTATAATTGAAAAATACTTTAAAATCTTTGCTTGGTTCAGTTTTGTAATGTTCTTTATTGTGCTTTACGCATTTGTTTACAGAATTGCGACCGGATTCGCATTTGATTAACAATATCCCACAAGCATTTAAAGAACAGAAAAGCCCAGCAACATCTGGGGAGATATCACTGGGCTTTTTTGTATGCTTGTTTTATGGCTAAGACGTTATTTCGAAACTTAAAGTCTTTAGTATAGCCTCAAGTTCGAAAATGTAGTCGCGCTTTTCTTCGGAAGGGGCAAAGACAAATCCTTCCAACACCAATTTTCTGTTGTTCTCTTTATCATTTATGATATAAGTCAAGAACGGCCCTGCCATGGGGTATCCATTGATTTCCCAAATTCCACGTACCTCAGCAGCTTTTTTTCCGCCTATCTGTGCAGGATACACATATGGAGCGAATGCTTTTTCGGTCATCATATAAGTGCCTTCATAGGGGCCGGGAATATATTTTTTCCCAATGGAATCGCGCATCTTAACAATATCTTCCACAAAGGTAGAGTCAGCAGTAAAGCTGTCCCACGGCATTTCATAAGCCAATATGTTCATGGTGCCTTTCGGGATTTGAATATCCATCCAAACAAAGTTCTTCTCGTGTTTTCCAAGTTTGTACAGCGACGGGATTTTTAGCTTGATGCCGAATTCTTCCTCAAAAGCTTTTTCCTTGGTTAGCGAACGCAAAAACCGCTTCTGTGCTTCTTCCATCTCAACTTTTTTGAATGCGGCAATCGCCATTCCGGAAATGGAATCAATCTTCCTTGCAAAGTCGTTATAGGTTTCTCCCTTGATCACAGCCACTTTTTGTGGTTTGGCATATACATTTGTTTTAATATACGCTCGAGACAATGTGTCCTCTTCCACAAAAAGTACAGACCTTGAGTAGGCCGTGGCACCTTTAAAAACCTGTGGCGGAATTTGGGTAATGGTGAAAATGGATTGCTGAGGTGTAAGCCCCGGCGCCGGTTTTGCAAAATTCTCCCTTATCTTGTCTCCTACACTGCCTTTCCACAAATCGGTGTCAATCACTACCATTAGTGAATTAATGCCTCCGGTAGAAGGGGGAAGAAATCGTTTTTTTGGTCCAGAATCCTTACAAGATAACAGCGCCAACATTCCGATGGCGCAACATAGTGTTCCTAATTTTTTCATACCAAGTTAAATTTACGAAGAACAATCGCACAATTTTAATTTTGTGCCTGGTTTTAAATTGTTGCTGCTAAGACCGTTCCATTCTCGTAAATTTTCGATGGAAACTCCTGGATATTTTCTAGATATTGTCCAAAGTGAGTCCCCTTCTTGTACAGTATGGACCTTTGCACCACCTGCCACAGTTCCCGAAGCTGATTTCGAGCTGCTTTTTTTAGTGGCTTGTTTTGGAATATATGGCTTTCTTGGGAAAATGGTAAGCCGTTGTCCAATTCTTAAGTTATTGCTCCGAAGCCCATTCCATCTTTTGATTTGGCTTACCCCAACACCGTACCGTTCCGCAATCTTGCCAAGATAATCTCCACTACGTACCTTGTAGCGAATCTGGTTTTTGGTGTCTATGAACTTGGGCAATGGTTTTTCAAGGGAATCCAGTTCTTTTTTTGCATACGCATAAATCGCCTCTTCATTGTTTACAAACTTGCCTATTTTGGTAACTGGTAGTCTCAGGGCATATTGCTTTCCCTTTACCTTTGGAATGATGTTCAATTTATAGGCGGGGTTCAGCATTTCCAATTCTTCGGTGCTGATGTCCACCAGTTTGGATATTTGGTCGAATGTGATAAGGTTTTTTACATGTACTGTATCGGTTTCAAAATACGGTCTTTCCGCTTTTTTATACTGTAACCCATGTGCATCAGCATATTCAAAAATATACATGGTCGCCAAAAATGCCGGAAGGTATCCGGCAGTTTCACGTGGAAGGTTTCTTCTGATGTTCCAATAGTTGGTGTAGCCTCCTGAACGGCGAATGGCCTTGTTCACATTTCCTGGGCCAGAGTTGTATGCAGCCAGGGCCAAATCCCAATCGTTAAAAATATCATGAAGTTTGGCTAAGTACTTGCATGCGGCCTTGGTGGCCAAGATGGGGTCATGTCTTTCATCTACATAGCTGCTCACATCCAGACCGTACATTTTTCCGGTGCCATACATAAACTGCCACAGTCCCTTTGCACCTACGCGAGATCTTGCACGGGGATTCAAGGCAGATTCTATAATTGCCAAATACTTTATTTCGAGCGGAATATCATTATTGTCCAACTCTTGTTCAAAAAGCGGAAAATAGAATTGGCTGGCTGTAATCATTCGTTGCATCAAATCTTTTTTCCGCACCAAAAACGATTTGATCACACTTTCCAAAGATGGGTTGTACGAAATATTGAAAGGAGTTTTTTCATTCATCAGGGCCAACCTCGCCTTGAGTGTATCGGTAGGTAAATCCACAACGTTCAATTCTTCGGCCGAAGGGTTCTGAACTTCCAACAGCATTTCACTGAACAATTGCGCGCTTGAATGTAGTTCCTTTAACCAAAGACTGTCATAGTTTCTGGCTTCCTTAAGATCCCTAAGATGAAATTTATTGTCTTTGTCAGCTTTAATGACCTGCTGTTTCCCATCTAGTTGTTCAGGGTTTATTTTAAGTTCCAAAACCGGTTGGGGAGAAAGGGAGTCTTTATCTATATTCCCAGTCAAAACCTTTTCGGGTATTTGCTTATGTACAACCGTAGAATCGGTCTCTTGGGCAAAGAGGAACGAGGCTGAAAAGAGCGTGCTCGCCACAATGGCGATTTGAAATTTTTGGTTCATTTTGGACAAGGTTTGGTTTTGGGGCAAACGAAAATGGTGTTTTTTTCCGAAATATTAAAGTTTTCAGTCTAAAACATCTCTTAAAATAGCGCCTTGCCTATTACTTCATAACGTGGGGATTAGCCCAATATTGCCGCGATTCCTGGAAGCGTTCTTCCCTCCAGGCTCTCGAGCATTGCACCCCCTCCGGTAGAAACATAGCTGACCTTATCCTGAAAACCGAACTGCTTTACCGCTGCAACGGAATCCCCTCCGCCCACAAGGGAGAAAGCACCATTTTGAGTGGCTTCATCAATATAGTTTCCTATGGCGATAGTTCCCTTGGCGAAATTTTCCATTTCAAAAACCCCCACTGGGCCATTCCAAAGAATGGTTCTGGATTCAGAAATCACTTTTTTGAAGTTTTCCAAAGACTGTGGGCCAGCATCAAGCCCCTGCCATCCATCTGGAATCTTGTTGACATCAACAAACTGTGTGTTGGCGTTGTTGTCAAAATCATCCGCCGCTAACACGTCAACAGGAATGTGGATTTTTACCCCTTTTGCTTCGGCTTGCTTTAAAATATCCAGCGCAAGTTCCATTTTATCATCTTCACAGATGGAGTCCCCGACCTGACCTCCTTGTGCCTTGATGAAGGTGTAGGTCATTCCACCACCGATAATCAAATTATCCACCTTGTCCAGAATATTTTCGATGATGGTAATCTTTGAAGAAACTTTGGCCCCTCCCAAAATTGCGGTCACCGGTTTTTCACCTGTTTGCATAACCTTTTCAATGGCCTTGATCTCTTTGGCCAACAAATAGCCGAAGCACTTGTTGTCTGGGAAAAACTTTGCCACAATGGTTGTTGATGCATGCGCCCTGTGTGCCGTACCAAAGGCATCGTTCACATAAACATCTCCATTTTTGGAAAGTAATTCGGCAAAAGCTTCATCTCCTTTTTCCTCTTCTGCGTGAAACCTTAGGTTTTCCAACAATAGCACCTCTCCACTTTGAAGTTCGGCTACGGCCTGTTCAACTTTATCGCCCACACATTCGTCCACAAATTTTACCTGAACACCAACAATCTCCGAAACCTTTTCACAAATATGGGACAAAGACATATCGGGATTCACCTGACCTTTGGGTCTTCCTAAATGACTCATTAAAACTGCACTACCCCCATCTTCCAAAACTTTTAGTATGGTGGGTGTTGCTGCTTCTATTCTGCTAGTATCAGTAACATTGAACTCCCCATCCAATGGCACATTGAAATCAACACGGATCAGGGCTTTTTTATTTTCAAAATTAAAATCTTCTATGGTCTTCATCTGTTTGATTTTATGGAGAGATCAAATGTAAAACTTTCCTGCTTTTTAGATTAGTTGGCTGCATCATATTTTTCAAGTTTCAACAAAAAAAGCTTTGCCAGTACCAGAACCTAAAAAATGTATCTTTGAAATATGCTTTTTAAAGATGTTTTAGGCCTAGAGCACATTAAGAGCCATTTGGTGTCCACTGCTGAATCTGGCCGTGTTGCCCATGCCCAATTATTCATAGGAAACGAGGGTACTGGAACCCTTCCTATGGCCATTGCCTATGCACAATATTTGCTTTGCAAAAACACAAATGGTGAGAATCATGGGGAAAACGAGATCTGCAACGTCAAATGCAATTCGCTCTCCCACCCTGATTTGCATTTTGCCTTTCCTGTCTCCAATTCCGATAAAATAAAATCCCATGCGGTCAGCGATAATTTTTTAGAGGATTGGCGATTGTTTGTCAAGGAACAACCCTATGGAAACCTATTCGATTGGTACAGGCATATCGGAATTGAAAAGAAACAAGGACAAATTGGGGTTGATGAGGCTCAGGATGTGGTTAAAAAGCTTTCTCTGAAATCTTATGAAGGTGGTTACAAAATTTTGGTCATCTGGATGGCCGAGAAAATGAACATTGCGGCTTCAAACAAATTATTGAAACTGATTGAGGAGCCTCCCGCAAAAACAGTTTTGCTCTTGGTGGCCGAAGATGAGGAGCAAATTATAAATACCATTCGGTCTCGTTGCCAGATTTTACATTTTCCGCCACTTGCAGAAAGTGCCATTGCAGAAGCTTTAATTAAGAATGGACTCCAAGAGTCGGAGGCCAATTCCATCGCACATGAAGCCAATGGTAATTTCAACAAGGCTTTGGACCTTATGAACAAAGATTCGGAAGATCTTGTTTTCGAGCGTTGGTTTGTACAATGGGTTCGCAGCGCCTTTAAGGCTAAGGGAAACAAAGCAGCCATACAAGAACTGATTCTTTGGAGTGATGAAGTAGCCAAAACAGGCAGAGAAGTTCAAAAACAGTTTTTGAATTACTGCCTTAGGGCTATACGACAAGCGCTCTTGTTGAATTATAATGTCGATGAATTGGTTTATCTAAAAATACATGTGGAAAAATTTGACCTGTCAAAATTTGCTCCTTTTGTACATGAAAATAATATTGAGCAAATTGTTGAGGAATTGGAAAAGGCCATTTTTCACGTGGAGCGCAATGGCAATTCCAAAATCATATTCACCGATCTCTCAATAAAGCTCACAAGGCTTTTGCATGCCAAAGCAGCTTAAAACGAACTAACAATGGAACACATTACAGCAAACGCGGCCCAAATTCTTATTCTTCTTTTTTTGACCATTACCTTATTGCAAAGTGGTATTGATAAAATCATGGACTGGAGCGGCAACCTTGGTTGGCTCAAAGAGCATTTTTCGAAAAGTATTTTTAGCGGATTAGTGCCTCTACTATTGGCTATTGTTTTATTAATGGAAATGGTCTCTGGTATTCTATGTGCTGTGGGTGCTTTTCAATTTCTTGTGTCTGGCAAAAGCAATATGGCCTTATGTGGTGCACTGCTTTCTGCTGTCACCTTGTTGTTTTTGCTGTTAGGGCAAAGGGTTGCCAAAGATTATGAGGGTGCAAAGACCATTGTTGTCTATTTTATTCCGACTGTTTTTCTGATTTATTTGCTGCAGTAATAAATGAAGAAAATACTTGTTGTTCTAGGTTCTCCAAACTCCGTTTCAGGGGAGTTGGGACCTATAGCGAAAAGTCGACTTAATCATTGTCTGAATTTGTTTAGCGAAAAAGATTTTGTGATTTGTACTGGCGGGTGGGGTCCAAATTTTAATACTGCAGAACATCCTCATGCCCATTATGCAAAAACATATTTGATGCGAAAAGGGATGCCGGAAAGTGCTTTTTTGGAATTTGCCCTTTCAAAAAATACGGTAGACGATGCGGTTAAAACCAAATCGATATTATCAAAACTCGAAACTGATTTTTCATTCACCATAATTTCCTCAGATTTTCATCTGGAAAGGGTAAAATTGATTTTTGGAGAAATACTAGCTGGTTATACCCTAAACTTCGAAGGTGTAATTAGTAATCTGGACGACATGGAATACAAAAAAGTGTTATTGCATGAAAAAAAAGCTATTGCTACAATTCTACAAAATGGACTGTATTATTAATAATGCAAAGTACCTTGAAAACGGAAACTGGGAAGGACTTAGGTTGTTATAGTTTTGGGAAAGACTTAAATATTGTAGTTTTATAATATCCAAAGCCCATCAACCTCCACATAGTAGTTTTGGCAAGATTCGTTGTTTAAATCCAAAATAATCTCCATGAAAAGCTCAGTTTATTGTATGCTGTTTCTCTTTTTGATTTCCTGTAACTCTTCAAAAGAAAAACAACTTTATAGCGCTAAAGAGTACGGTGTTTACATTCAAGGAACTATCGCAGGAAAACTTTCTAGCTCCCAGGCAAAAGATGGTACATATATTTACTCTTATTCTTATAACGATAGAGGTAGGGGACCCGAAATTGAAGAGAAAATCAAACTAAATGAAAATGGGGTTATCTCGTCGCTTGAAATTTCAGGTGTAAACTACCTAAAGGATACCATTTCTGAGGTGTTTTCAGCCACGGATGGGAAAGCCAAATGGGAAAGCACAACCGAAAAAGGAGAAAAAGCTTTTGACAAAGAATTGTTTTATGCGAGCGTCAATGGCACATTGGGCGATACGGAATTGTTAATCAGAAAGCTATTGGAAAAGCCCGACCACTCCCTTGATCTGTTACCCATGGGAAAAGTGGCGTTGACCCATATTGAGGAGGTAATGGTCAACGACATCCCTTTGAAAATTGTTGAAATTTCAGGGCTTGAATTTGTGCCTTCCTATGTATGGTTAGATGACGATAACCGGATTTTTGCATCGATTTCATCATGGCTTACTATGATTGAAGAAGAAAATACCAACCTTTTGGAAGAGCTTTCCGAACTTCAGAAAAAAAAGGAAGATGCCTTCTTTAAGAAACTCGCCAAAGAACTGACAGAGATTCCTAAAAATGGTGTGGCCGTCAAAAATGTAAACATGTTCGACTCCAACACCGGAAAGATATTGCCAAATAGTACGGTATTGATCAAGGGAAATAGAATAGAATCCGTTTCTTTTGATAATCCTACTATTCCCGAAGGGATGACCATCATCGATGGCTCCAACAAAACTTTACTTCCTGGCCTTTTTGATAATCATTGTCATGTACAGCGTGAAGACGGAATTCTTCATTTAGCGGGTGGGGTAACTTCGGTTCGAGATATGGCAAATTCAAGAGAGCTTATCAAAATGAAAAAGGAATTTGACAGTAACACCAATATTGGGCCTAGAGTGGTGACCTTGGCGGGTTTTATAGACCAAAAAGGTCCTTTTGCAGGGCCTGGATTGACCATCTCAAATGTGAAAGAAGGACTAAAGGCTATTGAGGATTACAAAAAAGATGGGTATCAACAAATAAAATTATATAGTTCAATCGCTCCTTCTTGGGTAAAACCACTCGCACAAAAAGCCCATGAGCTTGGTATGAAGGTAAGTGGACATATTCCCGCCTATATGCTTGCGGAAAATGCCATAAAGGATGGCTTTGATGAAATACAGCATATAAACATGGTTGCGCTAAACTTCTTGCCAGATACCATTGACACTAGAACGCCTCTTAGGTTTTCTGCGGTTGCAGAATATACCCATGAACTGGATTTACAAAGCGAGGAATTTAAGGCTTTGATAAGGCTTTTGAAAGAAAGGGAAATCGAAATTGATCCAACCGTTTCCATTTTCGAAGGTATGTTCATTGCCAAGCCTGGCGAAGTCGACCCTCAATACGAAGTAGTTGCCGATAGACTACCTATCCAAATAAGTCGACGCTATCTTTATTCCAGTGGTCTGCCAATTCCCGAAGGAAAGGAGCAGCAATACAAAGATTCTTTTCAGAAACTTTTAGACATGGTTTACGAGCTTCATGTTAATAATGTGACCATTCTCCCTGGAACGGATGCCATCCCCGGTTTTGCACTGCATAAAGAGTTAGAAAATTACGTTCTGGCCGGTATTCCGGCAAACGAAGTATTGCAACTTGCCACATTGTCCTCCGCTAAAAACACAAATATGGAGCATGAATTGGGTTCCATTGAAAGTGGAAAGCTCGCTGATCTAATTTTAGTTGATGGAAATCCAGTGGAGAACATTAGTGACATTCGACGTGTGGTTCTCACCATAAAGGATGGCAATATTTTTAGGCCAGAAACATTATATGCATCAGTAGGCGTCAAGCATTTTGAAGAGTGAACGCCCTTTTCTTTAGTGACAATTATTTTGGTTTTTATTCCTCGACATAGAATGTGGTTTCGGCATACCCCAAGTGACCCAGATTGGAAATGGCTTCGACAACAATAACATACTCCCCTGGAATGTCACCATTATAGAAACTTGTTGATGCTTTTCCGTTGTCATTTGCATATAGTAATGGGTCCCAATGTACTAAAGATCTCAAATCGGGCTTTTGTTCATCCGCTGGTATTGGTTTGTCATATTTTGGCACATAAAATTCCTTTATAGGAGAAAATACCTCTAACATAGTATTTAAGGTTCCTGGTGTTGGTTTATCCCTGGCATAAAGGCCCACATTGCCCTTTGTGTTAACCGAGATAATATGACCTGTGGAAGGTAGCTCCATAATTGGAGTCTCTGGGAAAATCTCAAAATAACTATGTTTAAACCTCTTTGCAAATTTGATTATCTCCAGACTTTCTACAATTGCAGGAGGCATATGGGGCACATATGTATATTCTTCTTTTTGAATTAGCCGACCATCTACCATCAATAAAGTGGGGCCACCTGCTACATGAGCAAGCATAAAACCATCTGGAAATTGCTCGATTTGAACTTCGCTACCATAGTTGAACATAAGAATGCTGTATAAACCATAAGACCACTTTTTCTCCTTTTTCAACAGAGAGTCACCTGAAATCAACACATCTGGCATCCCATATTTATCATAAATCTTTTTCCGTTTGGGGGTCAATTTATAATCTTCAACAATAACCTCTTCCAATTGGGTAACTCCGTAAAGTGAGTCCAGAACAATTTCCATTCTTTTTCGATTCTGCTCATTCTTTAAAAGAGCCTTAGTAATGGTGTCCACTTTATAAGCAAATGGATCGCTTTTAAACTTCGTCTTAGGTTTAGGACAAGCATTAAGGGATATTTTTGGTTTTTTCTTTGCTCTGTCGCTATTGGCATGAAGCATTACACGCATATTTTTACCGTAGGTGTCATCCAACAAAAATTTAAAGTTTCCTAAACTGTCACTGGTCGCTGAATATATTGATGTTTCTTTTCCAAACATAGCTAAGGTTAAATCAATATTTTCTTTTTTATGTTTGAAAGAGTTATGGATTGCCTTTCCCCTTATTACTAGGCCTTCCTGTGGCCAATAAAAGATGTCGTCTCGTCTTTCACTTGGGTGTTTGTAGTTGCGCCAACCCTGGGTCAGCAATAACACATCAATATCTTTTAGGCGATCAGGGTTGCTTTTGTCAAAATAACGTCCTGGGTTTTCTATGTTCCCCCTTATCTCCGACTCTAAAAGAAAATACGACCGGATATCACCATCCACTCCCCTCCGCCATTGATTTTTGTGGACAACTTTTGTGGACAAGCTTGCCATTATCGTATCTTTTCTGGGCTTTAAGACCTGAATATCCAAAGAGGTCTTTTCTCTTTTTGAATAAGAAGTTTTAACCGTTTCAAGCTTTATTTCTAATTGCTCTTTTCCTGACTCGTTATAAAAAAGGCGTTCAGCGATTGATCTATCCTGCTCATCCATTAATGTAAAAACCACAATTCCGTCAGGAAGATCTTCTGCGGGAATTTCAGAGGTCAATCTTCCATTTTGTAGTAATCCTTCAATCCTATAATAATCCGTTCCTCTACAGCTAGCGTTAATCGTAATACCATCTTTTTGTTGGTTCGAAGCTATCCGAAATCTTACTTTATCCTTTACCTTATAAACAGAAAGTAAGGTTCCATGGTTGTGGACCTTGGGCAATGAATATGTTTTTACCTTCGTTTTTTCTTCTTCAATTGGCCTTACTTTGGCGTAATAGGTTTCATCGCGACTTGGGGTCAAATGAAAAAAACCCATGCCCAATGCGTTACTTTGAAAATCCGTTATCACTTTTCCCCTGCTGTTATAGACGGTACCTTGGATTTTTCGTCCCCTACCATCAAATCCCATAGCTTTGAACCCTATTTTATTTTGTAATGCTTGTATCATTTTCCCACTTTCAGGGAAAAATTGAACATCCAAAGAGGTATCTTCTATTACAAAAGTCTTGGAATGGTTCAATCCATTTTGATCCGCTAAGGAAACTTTAACCCATGAGCTTTTCTTTGGAATTTCTGACTTTAAAAAATACGTAGTTATTCCATTTTTTTCTGCAATTACCTCCTTTCCATCTGCTCCCCAATCCAGATAGGCATTAAGTTTATCTGAACCTTCATGGTTTTCATCATCAAAATTTAAATTGCCAGATAAAACTTTTTCCCCTTCTTCATTCTGTACAATCACCAGTTCTTCAAAGAGATTCTTATCTCTTTCTTCTAACCCATGTACTGTAATATATTCTTGAAATATAAAATCATCGCCAAAATTCTGGTTCCATTGTGTATAGGCTCTTATTAAAAAACGACCCTGATATCCATTTTGTAAATCAATGTTGCCATGGCCAAGCCCAACATTCAATTTTACAAGTTTATGCTCTATGATTTGATTATCATCATTTATCAAATCGACATAAAGAACCCCACTGAGTGTTGAAGGGGTATGATCCCTAGAATCTGTAACAATAGCCTTAAACCAAATGGTTTGATTCGAAATGTATTCGTTGGAATCGAGCTGCAGATAAATCTTTTCCGGTGTATTGAAAACTGAGGTAGTGTCGCTAGAGCTTTGGGAAAAGCTACAAATACTCCATAGCAAAAAAGCTATCAAAGACAGGTTTTTCATTCTTTTAAAAGCAAATTGGCATATATAATTGTTCTGGGGAAGTTTAAATGAAACTACAAAATCCGAAAGAAACCTTAATCGACTTTTACAATTTATTAGGAAAAATGGATGCAAAAAAAAAGGCCCGTCCTTTAAGGATGGGCCTTTCAGCTTACTTCGTGTCGCTATTTACTTCTTATAGTTGTCGTTCAATATTTTCAGAACGGCATCCGTAAGGTTGTGTGCATCCTGACCATAGAGGACCGCTCCTCCATCGCCACCACCTAGGATATAGGTAAAACCATTGGCTTTTCCATACGCCTTTATCTCTTTTTTAACCTTGCTAACCAATGAGTCCATTTCGGTTTGGCTGTTCTGTTGTAATTGCTGTTCTTCTTGCTGCAGTTGTTGACCTACAAACTGTCCTTTTTGCTGCAACAAAGTATATTCTTCTTGTGCGCTTTTCTGGGACATTTTCTGTGCCTTTGCCTGAAACCCTTGGAGTTCCAACTGAAACGCCTGCGAAATACTATCTCTTTTTTTTGTCAAAGCATCAACCTTAGTCTTGAACTTTGCTTCTATATCAATTTTTTCTTGATAGCCGTCCATTAGTTTTACGTTGTCTACATATCCAATTTTGTTTTGTTGACATGCAACGGTGACTAATGCAACTAGTAATACAATTCCTTTTTTCATTTCTCCGATTTAATGATGCGCAAAAATAGGAAAGCTTTTTTAATGACTATGATTATCCCATTGTTAATCTTAAAAACCAAGGCTGTTTGTAAAATAGATAATGTTTATTGAAGTTGGCAATTCAAATAAAGTTTAATTATTCTAAAGAATTTTTTAAACCATTTTTAAGAGCATTTCTTAGACCTTCGGCCCTATTTAGTATGGTTAAGAAAAAGGGCGCTTCAAGGCTCTGAAAATGTCTAATTTCTCTTTTTTATAATATATATGTGGGATGAGTACTCTTTGGAAAAGTATGCTTTAACGTTTGACCAAAGTCCTATAAAAAAAGCATTGACCAGATACAATTTGTTTTGCTTGTATTTTTCAGAAAGTAATGAAACATAAAATGCATCAAATATCATTGGCTTTATAGAAAGTACTTCCATGTCATGCTTTTCAAAAAGTCGAATAATTGACTTTTTTGAAAAGTGCCACAAGTGTCTAGGCACATCGTAAGCCGCCCAATATTTTCCGTAATAGGTTGCATCAAACGATCTATAATTTGGAACAGCCACTACCAATATACCATTTGCATCTAGCAGATTGCAAATCTCTTCAACTTTCTTCTCTAGATTAGGCAGATGTTCCAATACGTGCCATAATGTTATAACATCATAGGACTTCTTGTCCAATGTACTGATGTCTTTCACCAGCTGTAAGCCTTTCATTGCCGCATTGGCTCTAGCCTTTTGGTTAGGTTCTATTCCAGAAACAATATAATCCTTAGACTTGGCTTTTAGTAGAAAATCACCGGTTCCAGCTCCATAATCCAACAAAACATTACCGTTAACATTCTGATTATCAACTAGTTGAATCTTTTTTTTAAGACTAAAATGCTTCACCCATTGATATAGCCTATCAGTAAACGTAGCCCGAGAATCCGTATGCGAAATATACACCTCGCTGTTATAGTACACTGAAAGATTCTCTGGTTGTGGTTTCGTAACCAGCATATCCATATTATCATCGTAAAGTAACTCGAAGTCTTCCCCGGAAACGGAGTAGTCCCTAGTTTTTAAAAACAACTTCATTGTAGTTGACAGTGTTCAAGTATTCGTTTTTCAGTTGTGTAAGATACGCTAAAAGCTGAGGTCTAAAAATTGAATCTTCCTGTAAACAATCCTTTTGATTATCACTAAATATCTCAATAGCTACATACCAATTTCCAATACGTGATGTATGAACTTCCTCCAACATGGGGTCCATTTCTGTAGTTTGACTTAAAATACCATCAATCATTAAAGGAATCAAGTTAATCGTCTTTGTGGGAATCTCTACTTCGTAAAAAGAAAAATAAAACTTTTGGCCATTTACCATAAAAGGAACTTCAACATCCACGTAATAGTCTTCTAGTTGAAATTTAGTGTTGATGTAATTGTAAAATTCATTTTCATCTTTAGGGTCTTCAAAAATGAACATGGACTTTTTAGGCAAGCCTCTTTTAAATCTTTTGCCTTTAGTTATTTTATAATCTTTAATGATCGGAGCTATTCTTAATGGAATACAAGAGGTTAAAAAAACTAAAGAAACTCCCAGAAGTAATCTTCGATTCATTGCTTTTTGGTTTGACTGATTAAGTCAATCAAAAACCAAGCCATGACTTTTAAGTATGATTAACCACTCCCATGTTCCACGTGGAACAAAATATACCTATCGCCCCAAAAAAACCAATAATACGCTTATGTCCGATGGAGATACCCCGCTGATGCGAGACGCTTGAGAAATAGTAACGGGTCTAATTGCCTCTAACTTCTCCCTTGCCTCATAAGAGAGTGATTTAAGTTTAGAATAGTCAAAGCTTTCGGGAATCTTGACATTTTCAAGTCTATGAAGCTTATCTGCATTATTTTTTTCCTTCTCAATATATCCCGAATATTTGACTTGGATTTCTGCCTGCTCCAAGACCTCCGAATTTAACTGGTTCTCTTTAACAAAATCCGAAACAGAGTTCAAGCTCAACATGTGATCCATTGTAACTTTCGGTCTTGAGAACACTTTAAAAAGTTTGTCTGATTGTTTGACGACCGCGGAAGAAACTTCCTCTAATATTGGGTTGATTTCATCCGGCACAAAACTGGTTTTCTTGAAAAATTCCACAAACCTTTGAGACTTGTCTTGTTTCTCTTTCATTCTCCCCATTCGTTCTTCCGTAGCCAATCCAAGTTCGAAACTTTTTGGCGTAAGTCTTAAATCCGCATTATCCTGTCGAAGCAACGTTCTATATTCTGCCCTTGAAGTAAACATTCGATAAGGCTCTTCCGTGCCCTTAGTAATCAAATCATCTATCAAAACACCAATGTACGCCTCGTCCCTCTTTAAGATAAAAGGTTCTTTTTCGTTAATCTTCAAATGAGCATTTATTCCCGCCATTAGCCCTTGAGAAGCAGCCTCCTCATAACCTGTAGTTCCGTTAATTTGACCAGCAAAATACAAGTTATTTACCAACTTTGTTTCTAGAGTATGCCTCAACTGAGTGGGTGGAAAATAATCATATTCTATAGCGTATCCAGGTCTAAAAAACTTTACATTCTCAAATCCCTTGACAGACTTTAGTGCTCTATACTGAACATCCTCAGGAAGAGAAGTTGAAAATCCGTTCACATAAACCTCAACAGTGTGCCATCCTTCGGGTTCAACAAAAATTTGATGTGCGTCTTTTTCCGCAAATCTATTGATCTTATCTTCAATGGACGGACAATATCTTGGGCCAAGGCTTTTTATTCGTCCATTAAACATTGGAGAGCGATCAAACCCTTCTCTCAATAAATCATGAACCAAAGCACTGGTATGTGTCATATGACAGTCCCTCTGTTCTTTCAAAATCGGGGTGTTCAAATACGAAAATTTCTCTGGATAAACATCTCCAGGTTGTGGAATCATTTTACCATAATCAAGCGATCTTCCATCAACTCTAGGGGGGGGTTCCTGTCTTCATCCTTCCACTATCAAAACCAAAGTCTACTAACTGCTCTGTAATTCCCGTTGCAGCTTTTTCTCCAGCTCTGCCCCCTCCAAATTGTTTTTCTCCAATATGAATTAAGCCATTCAAAAAAGTTCCATTTGTAAGAACAACTGCCTTAGCCCGAATATCAACACCCAATGAGGTTCTTACCCCAACAACTTTGTTGTTTTCAACCAACAACCCAGAAACCATCTCTTGGTAAAAATCAGCGTTTGGTGTACTTTCCAAAGCCAATCTCCATTCCTCAGCAAAACGCATCCTATCATTCTGCGCTCTAGGACTCCACATGGCGGGGCCCTTAGATTTATTAAGCATTTTAAACTGAATCGCAGATTTATCAGTTATTATTCCGCTATAACCTCCAAGTGCATCAATCTCTCTTACTATTTGTCCCTTTGCTATTCCACCCATTGCCGGATTACAAGACATCTGGCCAATATTCTGAAGATTCATAGTAACCAACAGTGTTCTGGAACCCATATTTGCAGCAGCGGCTGTAGCTTCAGCACCGGCATGACCACCACCAACAACTATAACATCATATTCTTTTTCAAACATACCTATGGTTCCACGTGGAACAATTTTATCTTTTCCTCTTCTTTTGTTCGCATCACACTTTGCTCATCTTCCGTCTTATCTGCGTAACCCATCAGGTGCAATACTCCATGACTCATAACCCGTAAAAGCTCATTTTCGAAAGTAACGCCATACGTTCTAGCATTCTCAGAAACCCTGTCGGAGGAAATAAATATATCTCCAGAAAGTGTTCTTCCACTAGAATAGTCAAACGTGATAATATCAGTAAAAGTGTCGTGATTTAAGTACTGCTGATTAACATTTAGCAAATAATCATCAGTACAAAAGATATAATCAATTTGTCCCAATTGAAAGCCTTCAGATTCAATAATCCTACTTATCCAATCGGAGAATTTCGCTAAGTCTTTCAGCTTTAGTTCTGACTCAAAATGAAAATCAATCATTCTTAAAATAAACCTTGACCTTTTTGTCGTAATCCTGCCGCAAAGGTAACGCTTGTCTATTTAATATTTCAACATTGTTATTGTGATACTCAAGGATTTCAGGTTTGGTGATAACAGGGTTTTGAAATTTATTGTCATTTGTATTACTCTCCCTTTTACTTTCTTTTCCCTGTTTTAAAGAAGCATTTTCAAGCTTCATTAACTGATGTTGAATTGTATTGACCTTATTAATTGTTCTCTGAGTAATTCCATTCTGTAACAAATCGTTTTCAAAATCTTCAATTTGCCTAACCAACTTTTCAGCCAAATTTCTTTCCCCCTCATTTATCATATCTTTCAACTGCTCCTCTAACTGTTTCCTCAAAAATTGTTGTTCCTTATATATCTCGTAAATCTCATTTAATCCCATCTCCTCTCCGTCGGGCCCGTTCAAACCACCCTGGCCACTTTGACCTAAAGACTCCCCTTTTTGACCCCTATTTCCTTCACCCTGGCCATCTCCTTGTTGCTTGTTTCCCATGGCATTACCGCCTTCTTCCCCGTTTCCTTTCTTACCTTCTTTACCCTCTCCACTCTTACCAGCATTATTCATTCCCTCCTGTATTCCCTTTTGTCCTTGGATAATATCAGGAAGTTGAAAGCCTCCTTTTCCCTGCCCGTTTCCCTTTCCACTGCTCATGCTTTCTTGCATATTATCAAGTATGTTGGCCAAAAAATCCGCCAACGCATTTGTGGCATTTATAATATACTGTTGATGTGAGGCTCCTCGAAAAACCTGATTATCCGCAATACTCTCGAGTGCTTTATCAATATTATAATACACCTCGGTTATTTGTTCATTTACAAATTCAGATAACTCAGCTCTGCGCAACGACAAGGAAAAAAGACTGTCATCAACATGTTCAAATAGGCCCCTTAATTCTTTCTGATCCTTTACCATTTTTGAAAACTGAGAAATCTCTATATCCGAATTTTCAACATTCTCAAACAATCCTTCTTGTTTGAAAGAAAACGTAACCAAGTTATCCAAAATCTGTCGCAACATTTCGGCATCTTCTGTGACCGATGATCCCCCACCACTCATTGAGGTTTCTGACAAAGAATTGCTCATCTCCTTCATTTTTTGAGCTGCTGCCTTTTGTTTTTGTGAGATACGATTTCCTGCTCGTTCTTTCTCTTCACCATCCGATGATTCCTGATTACCCTGATGCTTGTTTATCTCCTCTTCTGCATCCCTTTGATCTTGTTTAACAGCCCTCTGTTCTCCAGGAGTTATATCAAAATCGAGCGGTTTTTTGAGCGCTTTATTATCTTTTCTCAAGCTATCAATCTCGCCAGATAAATTGTCGAATTCTTTACTAAGTTCTTCCTGTAACTTTTCGTCAAGTTTATCCCCCAATTCCATTTCCGACAATTGTCTTTGTTTCTCGGAAAGCTTATCCAACTCTTCCGCTAAATGAGTCATCTTTTCGGTAACATAGTATCGCTTGGTCAATTCCAAAATCTGTTCTAGATTTCTAGTCGCGTTGCGTTGGTTCTTCTCAATCTCTTCAAGCTTTTTCTTTAATTCGTCCTTATCAATTTTATCAGATAGTTTGTTTAATTCTTCCAGGAGTTTCTCGTTTTTCTTTGCCTCCAATTCTTGACGTTCCAACCTTTCCTTAAGCATCTTCTTCCTTTCATCCGATAACCCATCTTTATCAAGGCTTTTATTAAGCTGTTTACTAAACTTTTGCATTAATTGCTCCTGTAGTTCTTGTTTCTTCAGAAAATCCTTTATCTCGTTTTGCTCTTCAAAATTTAAATTAGCTTCATTTTTTTGCTTCTGGTTAATCTCAGATAATCTCTCACTTTGCTCCTTATATTTGCTCAACGATCTATCCCAATTCTTTAAAGCACTGTTTTGAAAATCTAACTCTTTGTTTTTCAGTTGATTATCATCCAGTAAAGCAGTTTTGAACACTTTACTTTTCTTTACCTTTCCTCCTCTAATCTCATCATTATCAACTACTTCAAAAAACAAACTATAACTTTTACCTTCTTTTAGTTTAAATCCAGATGGAAATGTATAATAAAACTGATGTACGTTATTTTTCGGTGACTCCAACACAATTCTTTGAACATCCTGTGCATCATCCGAAGGAAAACAAACCGCCCTAATTTCATTTACCTTATAATCATCCGAGGCCTGTCCAACAAAAAAAGTCTGATTAGGGTTTATTGAGTCCAAAATCTGCTCAACCTCAACCAAAGGGTACGCATCTTTAATAACCTCCACCTGATATCCTAAAACTTCGAAATCCCTCACATTAGAGTTAGAGCTTTTTAATTCATATGATAAGCTATTGTACACTTTCATATTATTATTGAAGTAATCTTCATTTTTTTTAAAAGTGACAACTGTATCAGACATATCCATAACTATTTCATCAACATGCCTACCAATAACTTTCCAAGTAATTTCGGTTCCCTCAGGAACAACAGCGTTACCCGTACCAATGATTTCTTCGGGCGAACGCAAAGTATAATTCGGATAGGTTAAATTCAGTCTAAAATCCTCCAGAGACGGTGTGCTAAAGCTCCTAATCAAGTATACTCTGGAATCCCATCCATTTGCTGTTAGAAAAAAAGAATTTTCCCCAACCGGTGCCTCAATTGAATGAGTAAAAACTCCACCCCTTTTCTGAAGCAATAGTTCTTCTCCATCTATAACTATAAAAATGTTTTCCGGTCTCACATCACCAACAGTCTCTACTTCAATAACAAGCTTCTCATTATCCAAGACTTCCAATTTTTCATTCAAAACACGAAATTCAAAAGGTGCAGGTTGCTCGTAAGCCAAATCATAATTAACCACTCTATTATATGATCCAAAAAAAGAAGCAATGTTTCCTGAAATCCAAACAAGTACAACTATGCCGACCGGTACCAGTAGATACTTAAGGTAGCTCCAGCTTTCCTTTAATTTTACCGCCTTTACAAAAGCAAAATCATTTAGGTTCCTACTTTTTTGTTCAATACTTGCCAATAATAATTCAGAACTTTCACCAACCTGGCCAAGTTCTAAAAGGTTATATAGTTTGTCATCTATACTTGGAAAATGAACACCTATTAGGCTGGCAGCTTCCTTATTACTAAGCCCCTTCTTAATCTTAAACAGGTAAAACATGGGCACAAGAACAAACCTGAACAACAACAATAGCTCAACCGCAATGAACGCAAAGAACAATATAAACCTCCAGTCTTGGTTTAACCATAACATGTACTCCAAAAACATGACAGTGAATAGAAAGAGCAGCCCAAGTGATAAAAAAAGCAAACTCCCCTGAATCAATTGTTTCAAGTAATACCTGGTAGTAAACTCGTTAAGTTTCTTTAAAATCTCGTTATAGCCTTGCAAATTGTAATATTTATAACCAATATACCCGAAAGCCCAGTATACTCCTTAAAACTTTTTGTTAAAACAGCCATTGTCAACTATTTTCTGCTGTATTGTCAAATACTATCTTTGCGGTTCAAAATTGACCCATGAATCAAAAAATAAGGGTGCGTTTTGCACCAAGTCCAACAGGTCCATTACACATAGGTGGTGTGCGCACAGCACTTTTTAACTACCTATTCGCTAAAAAACATAACGGAGATTTTGTGCTCCGTATTGAGGATACCGATCAAAATAGGTACGTAGAGGGAGCTGAGGAGTATATTATTGAAGCATTAAACTGGTGTGGCATCCCATTTGATGAAGGGCCTGGGAAAGAAGGTTCAGTTGGGCCATACAGACAAAGTGAGCGAAAACATTTATATAAAAATTATGCGCTAGAGCTAATTGACAAGGGCCATGCCTATTATGCTTTTGATACTCCTGAAAAACTTGATTTTCACAGAAAAGATCATGAAGCCAAAGGAAAAACGTTCATATACAACTGGCATAACAGACTAAAATTGAACAATTCGCTTACTCTTTCTGAAGATGAGGTAAAGGACAAAATAGACGCCGGTCAAGATTTCGTGATTCGTTTTAAATCGCCACAAGATGAGACTTTAATCCTTAATGATCTTATTCGTGGTGAAATCAAAATTGACACCAATATCTTGGACGATAAAATTCTATTCAAGAGTGATGGAATGCCAACTTACCACCTTGCCAACATCGTTGATGACCACCTAATGCAAATATCCCATGTGATTCGTGGTGAAGAATGGTTGCCCTCTTTGGCGCTTCACCAATTACTCTACAACGCCTTTGGTTGGA
Organism: Flagellimonas onchidii; assembly: GCF_004804315.1. GTDB lineage: Bacteria > Bacteroidota > Bacteroidia > Flavobacteriales > Flavobacteriaceae > Flagellimonas > Flagellimonas onchidii. Next base: position 1,965 of record NZ_SRXX01000014.1, on the reverse strand, counting down.
ACGCTCCACAATTTGCTCATTTACCTCTAATCATGAAACCGGTTGGAAAAGGAAAATTAAGTAAACGAGATGGTGAAAAAGGAGGTTTTCCCGTTTTTCCGTTGTCATGGAACGAATCCCAAGGTTACAGGGAAGCAGGTTATTTTCCAGAAGCAGTGGTCAACTTTTTAGCCTTATTGGGCTGGAATCCCGGAACAGAACAGGAGATTTTTAATCTTAATGACCTAGTTGAAGCTTTCAGCCTAGATCGCGTCAACAAATCAGGAGCACGATTCGATCCAGAGAAAACAAAATGGTATAACCATCAATATTTGCAAAAAACCAATGATGTCGAACTAGCCGAATTATTCCAAAAACAGTTTGCCACAAAATTAGGCCCTGATAATTCTCAACTGGATAAAACTCTTATTGAAAAAGTGGTTTCCCTAATTAAGGAACGTGCAAATTTTGTTTCCGACTTTTGGGGGTTATCCAGTTATTTTTTTGAAGCACCTTCTTCCTTTAATGAGAAAATGGTGAGAAAGCAATGGAAAGAAGGTACGCCAGCACTAATGCAAAGTGTTGCCTCTATTTTTGACAATTGTGATGATTTCTCTTCTGCTCGTGTTGAACAACAAGTCAAAAACTGGATTACCGAACAAGAGCTTTCCTTTGGAAAAGTTATGGGTCCCCTACGATTGATTATTGTTGGAGATATGAAAGGGCCACATTTGTTCGATATTTTGGAGCTTATTGGAAAAAAAGAATCCCTGGCTCGTATCGAAACTGCCATTACTTCGCTTTCCAATTAAGGTTGTGTAACAAATCCGTCAAATTATATACATATCATTAAAAGGTGTTTTGTACCTTATTCCACTAATCATAAATCAAATCGCTATGGGTTACTTTTGGATTCCAGCCTTAATTATTGCTGGATTATTATTTTTCTCTTTTGTTTTTATCGTAAAACAGCAAACCGCAATTGTAATTGAGACATTTGGAAAGTTTACCAGTGTTAGAAATTCAGGTATTCAATTTAAGATTCCTATAGTTCAAAGAATTGCAGGTAGATTGAGTCTTAAAATCCAACAATTGGATGTTATTGTTGAAACCAAAACTTTAGACGATGTTTTTGTAAAACTCAAGGTTTCTGTTCAGTATGTGGTTATCAGAGAAAAAGTTTATGAAGCTTTCTACAAATTGGAGTATCCGCACGACCAAATTACCTCTTATGTATTTGATGTGGTTCGTGCCGAGGTTCCAAAAATGAAACTGGATGACGTATTTGTAAAAAAGGATGATATTGCCATTGCGGTAAAAAGTGAACTACAAGACGCTATGTTGGAATATGGATATGACATTATTAAAACCCTGGTAACTGATATTGATCCAGATGCACAAGTAAAAGAAGCCATGAACCGAATCAATGCTTCTGAACGAGAAAAAATTGCTGCACAGTTTGAAGGTGATGCCGCAAGAATTTTAATTGTTGAAAAAGCAAAAGCAGAAGCAGAAAGTAAAAGATTGCAAGGACAAGGTATTGCCGATCAGCGACGCGAAATTGCAAGAGGGTTGGAAGAATCCGTTGAAGTATTGAACAAGGTTGGCATCAATTCGCAAGAAGCTTCTGCTTTGATTGTTGTTACCCAGCATTATGATACTTTACAATCAATCGGAGAAGAAACCAATACAAATTTAATTTTGCTCCCCAACTCACCACAAGCTGGAAGCGATATGCTGAATAATATGGTTGCCTCATTTACCGCTAGCAACATGATAGGTGAGCAAATGAAGAAAACCGGAACAACCAAGAAAAAAGAGTAAATCGTTCAACATTTTGCATAATTAAAAAGGGAACCTAAAGTGTACTAGCCACTACTTAACCTGACAGTTGTGGTTAATCTGACACTTGAAAAGAACCTTTAAGCTCATTGTATTCGATGAGCTTTTCTTTTGCTAAAAGTATGGAATCCTCAAAAGTCTGCA
>NZ_SRXX01000013.1:113958-117302 GCF_004804315.1 Flagellimonas onchidii | reverse complement strand
TTTGGCAAGTTCTAATAATCCTAACTTTGGTTTGATGATCTTTTCTTCTGTACTCATCTGACAAATCTAATTTAAGGGTTAAACTAATTTATTAAGATTGTCAGATTAAGTCTTAACTATTACAATTTAGTATAAGCTATTTGAAAAAATGTTTAACATGCTGAATGTTAATAAATAAACACCAGTATTAAGCCTATTCTTTTTAAATTTACAGTAACAAAAAACATCCTGAAAAGGACGTTTGGATTTTCCTGAAGAGGGTCAAACCTTATGCTATTTACTATTGGTAGTAGTAATAACTTCTGTAGAGCGATGTGTAATTATCTACAAATGATAACGCAAATAAGGTTCGTTGACTCTCTTTTTCTTTTATCAAACAACCTACTAATTATTTGTATTGTTTGATGTTCAAATATACGCATCAATTTTATTGACACTACAATTCTTTGTTTAAAATTGTAAACAATGGTTTGTGATATTTTCATTACGTCTTCCCCATATCAACTTAACGAGAAGAGAAACCTCATACAAAAAAGTACAGGGTCAAGTATTAAGTAAGATATGGAGCTATCTAAACCTTTTCAAGGACAACCTTATAGCTGTTGCCATCTTTTAATTTGATTTCCTTGTTGTAGAAGCTGCTCAAGAACGTATCCTTGTCATACTTCTTCAATCTAGCTTCGACCATATTAAAATATTGGTCTGGTGAAATAGTCCTTTTTGGCTTTTCTCCTTTGTTGTCCTCTTTTTCAAAAACTGTATTTAGGTCAATGACTTTAAATATGGTATTTATCGGTCGATAATCTGGAAAGTTGCGGACACTCCATTTGCAGCAACCACGTACCTGAAGATGTTTTCATTTAAACTCCCATTCCTTCCCCAACGTTCAATAGAGGCATCCAGAAACTTATACCCTTCCCCTTTGGAATCAACACAATAGATAAAAACATTCTTAGGCCGATAACCTGATGATAACACCATTTGGCTAAATAGTTCCAATTCCATTCTTTTCGGCTTTCTATCAATGAAAACCACTTCGATTAATTTCTCGTCGGAACTGGAAACCACTACATCCGCTACAAAAGATGGAGAACCAGGTATAGGAATACCATCTTTGTCCAAAAAGACAAATCTTTCATCTAATGTAACTCTGTATTCATCCGTAAAGGAGGATTTCAGAAACTCTAAAATGGTTTCCTTGTCAATCATAGAAAATTAAAATTAAAACGGATTGTTATCAATCAAGTAATATATCCCGTAAAGGAATATTCCTACCATAAGAACGGTAAAGACCCAAAACAAAATATCCTTGTATCTTTTTCGCATAGAGGCAAATATCTAAAATTAACATTCTATTACTTACAAATTGACGTTGAAATGTATTTTTTACTGTCCTAATGCCCTATAAAGCATTGTCTGAAGATTAAATGATGATGTTTTGAGGACACATACATAGTGGTTTTTATACTTCTGAAACGATTGAGCATGAAGTGTAACAATTTATATTTTAGGTATACCAATATGAAAAGGAAATGGTTATTGAAAATAATAAAGTAAGAGAAACTTATATGAACACAAATCACGAAATAGACTATCAAATTTATGGGGAAGAAATGCAATACGTTGAAATTGAACTCGACCCTCAAGAGGCAGTTGTGGCAGAAGCAGGAAGCTTTATGATGATGGAAACTGACATAAAAATGGACACCATTTTTGGCGACGGCTCCAATCAAGATTCAGGGGTGTTGGGAAAACTGTTCTCTGCCGGTAAACGCTTACTTACCGGAGAAAGCCTGTTTATGACTGCTTTCCTTAATGTAGGACAGGGAAAAAAACAGGTAAGCTTTGCTTCCCCTTATCCAGGAAAGATTCTGCCCATAGACCTTTCAGAAAAAGGAGGGAAATTTATTTGTCAGAAAGACGCTTTCCTGTGTGCTGCCAAAGGTGTTTCTGTGGGAATTGAATTTTCAAAACGGTTAGGACGTGGGTTGTTCGGTGGAGAAGGGTTTATTATGCAAAAACTGGAAGGTGATGGAATGGCCTTTGTGCATGCAGGAGGAACTATGGCTAAAAAAGAACTGGCTCCTGGCGAAGTGTTAAAAGTGGATACCGGTTGTATCGTAGGATTTTCACAGACTGTGGATTACAATATTGAATTTGTAGGAGGTATCAAGAACACCGTATTTGGAGGAGAAGGACTCTTTTTTGCAACACTCCGCGGACCAGGAACTGTTTATGTACAATCATTACCTTTTAGTCGATTGGCAGGCCGGGTTTTGGCAGCCGTTCCCAGAGGTGGTAAAGATAAAGGTGAGGGTAGTCTTTTAGGGGGGCTGGGTGATATTGTAATGGGTGATAACCGGTTTTGAAGTACGAGGAACGAAATACGAAGTAGAAAGTTAAAAATCAAGGAATCTTTTAAAGCTTGGTAATGGGAGACCAATACTTCGTATTTCTAATTTTGTATTTCTTACTTTCGATGTATGAACTTTCAAGACCTTTTTGATTTTCTTGCCCAACTTCAACAAAACAATAATAAAGAGTGGATGGATGCCAACCGCAAGTGGTATCGAGCCTTGCGAAACGACTTTGTTCTATGGTTGGATGATTTAGACTTGACCATGGCCGGGTTGCATGAGGATTACTATCCCACACCCGGTAAGAATGGTATCAATAGAATCAATAACAATTTGATGTTTCATCCTCATAAACCGATTTACAAGGACCATTTTGGTGCGGGTTTGGATAAGGCTCCTAAATCAGCAGATTTTTATATTGAGGTAGGTTTGAAGCAATGTTTATTGGCTGGAGGGTTTTGGCGTCCAGAAGCAAAGACTTTAAAGAGTATCCGCGATGGTATTGATTATAATGGTGAAGAATTACAGGAAATATTGAATAAGCCTTCATTTAAAAAATATTTTGGTGGACTTTATGAAGATGAGAAGCTGACCAATGCCCCAAAAGGATTCACCAATACCCATCTCCATATCGGTTTACTCAGGAACAAGACTTTCGCCGTGGAGTGTCAGCTAAAGAGGGAAGAAGTTTTTCAATCTGATTTCAAAGAAAAAATAAAAGAAGTTTATCTCGAAATGCTCCCTTTTAGGAGGTATCTGAACAATGCAGCGTCGGTATAGTTTTGTTATCAGTTATCAGTTATCAGTTATCAGTTATCAGTTATCAGTTGGCTATTTTAATGGCAATATGTACTTTCCCTAAACCCTAAACCCTAAACCCTAAACCCTAAACCCTAAACCCTAAACCCTAAACCCTAAACCCTAAACCCTAAACCCTAAACCCTAAACCCTAAACCCTAAACCCTAAACCCTAAACCCTAAACCCTA